>NZ_SGIS01000004.1 GCF_004208535.1 Sphingomonas populi | reverse complement strand
CGCACCACGCCGTGCGCGGCGGGGATTGGACCCCGCTCGATCGCCTCCACCAAAGCTGCGCGATGCGTCGCGTTCAGGAGTGCCGGCTTGCCCGGCGCCTTCCGGTCGATCAATCCCTCGGGTCCGGCCGCGTTGAACTTCACCACCCAGTCCCGCACGATCTGCAACGTGACACCGCCGATCCGCGCAGCCTCGGTCCGGCTCGAGCCCTCATAGATCGCTGCCAGCGCCAACAGACGCCGAGCTTGCCCGCCATCCTTCGATCTGCGCGCCGCAGCCCTTACCGCAGAAGCGTCGAAGTCGGTGCGAAGTGCGATAGGCATGGCAAACTCCAGTCCGTTTGCCATCTTGAATCAAAGCTTACCGCCGCTGGCAAGCCCTTGCGAGTCACGATCATCGAGACTTGGTATTATATTTGAGCTGATACAGGGCCTCACCCGGCTCTGAGCGGGTGGTATCGAACTGCATATGTCCAAATTGGTTATTACCAATCGGGACGCTGTTCAAAACGTGCTTGTGAAGAGCGAAGCCTCTATCCCAATTGCCGTGCAATTCGTGCAAATTAACGTCCATAAATACCACCCCCATATTGACGGTTAAAGTGGTGTCTCAGTCAGAACAAGGCAAGATGCTTATACTATTCGAAGCTCTGATTTAGTATCGTGCGGCACGACCCAAAAAGGGCAGATCCCCGCGTAGCATTTGATCGCCCTTTTCGCCTGAAACTGACCTTTCCGGCAGGCACTTCGCAAACACCCTCAACGAAACTCGTATGTAAGCAATGCTCTTTTACCGACGATTGTCGCGTTGAGCCCGCTGACTGCTACCCGGACGCAGCAAGACACGCACCCGGTAGCCTCTCTCTAATTACCCGCATATACCGCGTTTCCGGGATGCCCGGCCAACCCCAATCTTCCCGGAAAAGTACGCCCATGCCACCCCTAGTCTCCGTAGACACCGCCCTCGCCCGCCTCCTCGCGCTCGCGCACCCCGTCGCGCCCGAGACCGTCCCGATCCGCGCCGCCGCCGGCCGCTGGGCCGCCGAGGACGTCGCGGCGCTGCGCACCCAGCCCTATGCCGATCTCTCGGCGATGGATGGCTATGCGCTGCGCTTCGCCGATCTGCCCGGCCCCTTCACCGTCATCGGCGAGAGCGCCGCCGGCGCGCCCTTCGCCGGCACGGTCGGCGCGCATGAGGCGGTTCGCATCTTCACCGGCGCGACGATGCCCGCCGGCGCCGACACCGTGCTGGTGCAGGAGGAGGCCGCGCGCGACGGCGCAATCCTGAGCGTCACCGGCGAAGGCCCGGCCCATGCCGGCCGCAATGTGCGCCGCGCCGGGCTCGATTTCCACGCAGGCGATGTGCTCGTCCCCGCCGGCGCGCGGATCACCCCTGCGCGGATCGCGGTGGCGGCGACCGGCGGGCACGGCACCCTGCCCGTCCGCTGCGCGCTTCGCGTCGCCACCGTCGCGACCGGCGACGAGCTGGTCGCGCCCGGCGCGCCGCTGCCGCCCGGCGCTCTCCCCGAATCGAACGGCGCGATGCTCGCCGCGATGCTCGCCGATCTGCCGGTCGAGATCGTCGATCTCGGCATCCTGCCCGATCGGCTCGACACGATCACCGCCGCGTTCGCCGCCGTCGACGCCGATATCCTCGTCACCACCGGCGGCGCCTCGGTCGGCGATCATGATCTGGTGCGGCCCGCGCTGGAGGCGGCGGGCGGCGTCCTCGATTTCTGGCGGATCGCGCTTCGCCCCGGCAAGCCGATGCTGGCGGGGCGGCTGAACGGCGCGGTGGTGCTCGGCCTGCCCGGCAACCCCGTCTCCGCCTTTGTCACCGCGACGCTGTTCCTGCGCCCGCTGATCGCCTTCATGGGCGGTGCCGCCGATGCGCAGCCGCGCCGCGCGAGCGCGATCCTCGGCGAAGACCTGCCCGCCAACGATCACCGCGCCGATTATCTGCGCGCCGAGACGCGGGGTGGCCGCGTGTATGTCGCGGCGATCCAGGACAGTTCGATGCTGCGCACGCTCGCCCGCGCCGATTGCCTGGTGATCCGTGCGCCGAACGCGCCCGTCGCGAGTGCCGGCGACTCGGTGGAAATCCTGCCGCTCGGCTGATGGACGCTGCTTGACTTGCATCCTACCGTTCCATATTGGTTCCGCATCTGTTCGGACGGAGGAACGCGATGCTCACTCGCAAGCAGCACGAGCTGATCTGCTTCATTAACGATCGCCTGGAGGAAACCGGCGTGTCGCCCTCGTTCGAGGAGATGAAGGACGCGCTCGATCTCAAGTCGAAGTCGGGCGTGCATCGTTTGATCAGCGCGCTCGAGGAACGCCAGTTCATCCGCCGCCTGCCCAACCGCGCGCGTGCTTTGGAAGTGCTGCGCATGCCCGAGCGTGTCGCGAACGCGAAGAAGGCGAATGTCGCACCACCTTCGCCACCCGCGACCATCCGCACCTTGCCCCAGCCCGCCAACGACGTGATCGAGATCCCGCTCCACGGCCGCATCGCCGCCGGCGTCCCGATCGAGGCGTTCGAGGGCCAGTCGATGCTCGCCGTCCCCGCCGCTTTGTTGGGCGGTGGCGAGCATTATGCCCTTGAAGTCGCAGGCGATTCGATGGTCGATGCCGGCATCCTCGACGGCGACTACGCGCTCATCCGCCGCACCGAAACCGCCCGCGACGGCGAGATCGTCGTCGCCCTGATCGAAGAGGCCGAGGCGACGCTCAAATACTTCCGCCGCGAGGGCGCGATGGTCCGTCTCGATCCCGCCAACCGCGCCTACGATCCCCAGCGCTACGCCCCCGCGCAGGTCCGTATCCAGGGAAAGCTCGCCGGCCTGCTCCGCCGCTACGACTGACCCGCCACGGATGACGGTCCTCGCTGTGGCTCACGATAGCGATGTTCCGGGTCGAGAAGGTGATCGCCACCCCGCCCGTCTTCGCCAACGTCGCCGCATCGAGCTTCAACCAGCGCGGCACGCAAGCGCGCGGCAACCGCCGCTCCGAGATGACGATATCGACGCCTGCGCAGAGCGGAACGAGCTGCTCGACCGGCACGAAGTAAGAACTCCGCGTAGCAAGGATTCTCCACCGCCCGCGCCGAACCAGGCACAGATCACGACCGCACCGCGCATCGGGCTGCTCGGACAGCAGCAGCGGCACCGCATCGACCCCGCCATTCTCGGCAAAGGTCGATGCGGTATAATCGCCAGTCCGGTCGCGCAGCACCGCGAGATTGCCGCCCGCCGTTCGGATCGCCGCATGCCGCCCGTCGCCGGTAACGAGCAAATCCGGCGCCGGCGTCAGCATCGCCCACGCCGCGCCGATCACCAGCGGCACCGCGCCCACCCGCCGCCACCGCGTCCGCCACAAGGCGATCCACAGCCCGCCCGCGACCATCAACGCATAGGCGCCCAGCGGCATCGCCGGGATCGAAGCGACCGCCCCCGGCAAAGCCGCCACCGAATGCGCGATCCACAGCAGCAAATCGAGTGACCGCGCCGTCACCCACCAGAACGGCACGCCGGCGCCCACGCAATCGAACAACAACGCCAGCGCCTCGAACGGCATCGTCACGAACGTCGTCAGCGGGATCGCAACGATATTGGCGACCGATCCGTACACGCCGGCGCGGTGGAAGTGGAACACCGAGATCGGGATCAGCGCCAGTTCGACGACCACGCCGGTCAGCAGCAACGAGCCCAGCCCGCGCAGCATCGCCCGTCCGCGCCCTTCCTCATGCGGGCCGAACCAGCGCTTTATCACGGGATGTTCGTGCAGCGACACGATCGCCGCGACCGCCGCGAACGAAAGCTGAAAGCTCGGCCCTGCCAGCGACTCAGGATAGAGCAGCAGCACCACGAACGCACCCGCCGCGACCAATCGCAACGTGATCGCCTCACGCCCCATCGCCAACGCGACCAGCACGAGCAGCGCCGCGACACAGGATCGCACGGTCGGCACCTCGGCTCCGGTCAGCAACGTATAGCCGATCGCCGCCAGCGCCCCCGCCCCCGCCGCGATCAGCGGTACGCGGCAGCGCAGCGCGATCCACGGCACGAGCGCGAGCAACCGCGCCACGATCAGCATCACCGCGCCGACCACAGCGGTGATGTGCAGCCCGCTCACCGACAAAAGGTGCGCGAGACCGGACCGCCGCATCGCCTCGGCATCGCCCTCCGGGATCGCGCCCTGATCGCCAGTCGCCAGCGCGGCGGCGATCGCGCCTACGCCGCCGGGAGCGCTCGCCTGAATGTGGCGCGATAAATGCTGCCGCAAGCCCTCGCCCGCCGCCGCGCCCGCCGTCAGCACCTCGACCGGCGCAATGCCGCGCCCGGTCGCGCCGATCCCGTCGAACCACGCGACGCGCGCGAAGTCATAGGCGCCCGGCACCGCCGGCGCCGGCGGTGGGAGCAACCGCGCGCGCAGCCGGATCGTCGCGCCGACGCCCAGCCCCGGCGGCACATCCGCAACCGCAAGGTTGACGCGCAGATGCGGCGACAACACCGGCACGGCGCGTTTCCCGTCTGAAACCACATGCGATGGCGCCAGCCGCAACCGCACGAGGTCGCGCGCGGCGATCGGATCGATCCGCTCCACCTTCGCCTCGAACCGCGCCAACACCGGGCCGGCAAGCGGCGCAACGCCCACCGACTCGGCGCGCCACCAGACCAGCACGATGCCGACCGCGATCAGCAGCGCCGCCACCGCACCCGCTCGCCCTGCCCGATCGCCGCGCCCGATCGCAAAGGCGGCAAGCGACACGCCTCCTGCGCCTAATGCGGAGACACTCCATGCGAGCGGGTCGGGGAGCACCAACCACAAGGTGATGCCGGCGCCCAGCATCACCGGCAGCCACAGCACCAATTGATCGCGTTCGGCCTCCAGCCAGCGCTCCAACGCCGCAACCCACGCCTGCAGCCAGCCGATTTGAAGCGGCGAAGGTCGCGTGCTAGGGGCATCGGCGGCTGAACTGGCCATTGATATTCATGTCTGGGAGCAAGCGCGGTTGGGCGCAACATCTGAAAGCGCGGCGACCGTATCCGGTACGCCCGAAACCGCAAACATCGTCACCCGGTTCGCACCCTCGCCGACCGGCTATCTGCACATCGGCGGCGCGCGCACCGCCCTTTTCAACTGGCTGTACGCGAAGGCCAAGGGCGGCACGTTCCTGCTTCGGATCGAGGACACCGACCGCGCGCGCTCCACCCAGCCGGCGATCGACGCGATCCTCACCTCGATGCAGTGGCTCGGGCTGGATTGGGACGGCGATGCCGTGTTCCAGTTCGAACGCGCCGCGCGCCACGCCGAGGTCGCGCACCAGATGGTCGAAAGCGGCCACGCCTACCGCTGCTACCTGACACACGAGGAACTCGCCGCGATGCGCGCCGAGGCAGAGGCCGCCAAACGCCCCCTGCGCGTCCGCAGCCCGTGGCGCGATCGTACGCCGGAAGCGGGCGACAAGCCTTACGTCGTCCGCCTCAAGGCGCCGACCGAAGGCGCAACGACGATCGTGGACCGCGTCCAGGGCAGCATCACCGTCCAGAACTCGGAGCTCGACGATCTCATCCTGCTGCGCTCGGACGGCACGCCGACCTATATGCTCGCGGTGGTGGTGGACGATCACGATATGGGCGTGACGCACGTCATCCGCGGCGACGACCATCTCAACAATGCCTTCCGGCAATTGCCGATCATCAAGGCGATGAACTGGCCCGAGCCGGTCTATGCGCACGTTCCGATGATCCACGGGCCAGACGGCGGCAAGCTTTCCAAGCGGCACGGCGCAGTTGGCGTCGAATATTACCGCGACGAACTCGGCATGTTGCCCGAGGCGGTGGACAATTACCTGCTCCGGCTCGGCTGGGGTCACGGCGATGACGAGATCATCAGCCGCGAGCAGGCGGTCGCGTGGTTCGACCTCGACGGCATCGGCAAGTCGCCGTCGCGCTTCGACCTCAAGAAGCTTCAGAACCTTAACGGGCACTATATCCGTGAGGCGGACGACGCACGGCTGGCCACGCTGGTCGCCGCGCGGTTCGATCCGGCTCTGAGCGAGGATCAACGCACGCTGCTCGAACGGGCGATGCCCTCGCTCAAGCCACGGGCGGCGAGCCTCATCGAGCTGGCGGATGGCGCGCAGTTCCTGTTCCGCCAGCGGCCGCTCGCTATTGCGGCAGAGGCTGAGCCGTTACTTGCCGGAAACGCGCAACCGTTGCTCGCTGCACTGCACACAGCGCTTGACGCGCTCGACGACTGGGATACGGAAGCTCTCGAGTCTGCGGTTCGGCAGGTTGCCGAGGATGCGGGGGTCAAACTCGGCCAGGTCGCGCAGCCGCTGCGCGCCGCCTTGACCGGACGCAAGACCTCTCCCGGTATCTTCGACGTGCTTGTGCTGCTTGGGCGCGAGGAAAGCCTCGGCCGAATCGCGGATCAGATAAAGAACTGAATAGAGATAGAGGAAGAGACATCGATGACCGACACCGCGAAACTGAGTGTAGCCGGCAAGGACGTTGAGAACGCGGTGATTTCGGGCACGGTCGGCCCGGACGTAATCGACATTCGCAAGCTGTACGCGCAGACGGGCATGTTCACCTACGATCCGGGCTTCACCTCGACTGCGAGCTGCGACTCGGCGATCACCTACATCGACGGTGACGAGGGTGTGTTGCTGCACCGCGGCTATCCGATCGGCCAGCTCGCCGAGCAGTCGAGCTTCATGGAGACATGCTATCTCCTGCTCAACGGTGAACTGCCTTCGAGCGACGAACTCAACACGTTCGAATATACGATCAGCCGCCACACCATGTTGCATGAGCAGCTCGCGACCTTCTATCGCGGCTTCCGCCGCGACGCGCACCCGATGGCGGTTATGTGTGGCGTCGTCGGCGCGCTGTCGGCCTTCTACCAGGATTCGGCCGATGTGTCGGACCCGATGCAGCGCATGATCGCCAGCCACCGGCTGATCGCCAAGATGCCGACGATCGCGGCGATGGCGTATAAATATTCGATCGGCCAGCCGTTCATGCACCCCAAGAACGACCTGAGCTACACCGGCAACTTCCTGCGCATGACCTTCGGCGTTCCGGCCGAGGAATATGAGGTCAACCCGATCGTCGAAAAGGCGATGGACCGCATCTTCATCCTCCATGCCGATCACGAGCAGAATGCTTCGACCTCGACCGTCCGGCTCGCCGGCTCGTCGGGCGCCAATCCGTTCGCGTGCATCGCGGCGGGCATCGCCTGCCTGTGGGGCCCGGCGCATGGCGGCGCCAACGAGGCGGCGCTCAACATGCTGCGCGAGATCGGCACGCCCGATAAAATCCCGCACTATATCGAGCGCGCCAAGGACAAAAACGATCCGTTCCGCCTGATGGGCTTCGGCCACCGCGTGTACAAGAACTACGATCCGCGCGCGACGGTGATGCAGAAGACGGTGCGCGAAGTGTTCGCATCGCTGAACGTGACTGATCCGGTATTCGAGACTGCGCTGCGGCTCGAGGAAATCGCGCTCAGCGACCCGTATTTCATAGAGAAGAAGCTGTTCCCGAACGTCGATTTCTATTCGGGGATTATCCTCTCGGCGATCGGCTTCCCGACGACGATGTTCACCGCGCTGTTCGCACTCGCCCGCACCGTGGGCTGGGTCGCGCAGTGGAACGAGATGATCTCGGACCCGGCGCAGAAGATCGGCCGTCCGCGCCAGCTCTACACCGGCGCGACGCAGCGTGACTATGTCGCCGTCACCGCGCGCTAACGCGCTTCGCATCGTCCTCCTCATCGCCGGCGCGCTCGCGCTGGCGATGGGGTTGCTGTGGATCGGTCAAGGTATTGGCCTGATCCGCTGGCCGGCATCGAGCTTCATGATCGATGAGCGGCGCTGGGTGCTGTATGGCGCGGTGTTGGTCGTGGCCGGCGGCTTGCTGATCCTGCGGAACCGCCGCCCACGGCGGTGACCGCTTACAGCCAGCCCAACCGCCGGAACCGCCAGTACAGTACCCCGCACACCCCGACGATCACCGCCAGCGTCAGCGGGTAGCCCCAAATCCATTTGAGTTCGGGCATATGCTCGAAATTCATGCCGTAGATGCCCGCGATCGCGGTCGGTACGGCGAGGATCGCGGCCCAGGCGGCAAGCTGGCGCGTGATCGCGCCGGTGCGCTGGCCTTCGAGCAGGTTGCTGAATTCGAACACCGAGGTCAGCACCTCGCGTAGCCCATCGACCATCGACTGCACGCGGCGGACATGGTCGAGCACGTCGCTGAAATATGGCCGCGCGTCGACATCGATACACGGCAGATCGAGCCGCACGAACTTGCCCGCGACTTCGCCCATCGGCACCAGCACGCGCTGGAAACGCATCAGTTCGCGTCGCAGCGCGAAGATCCGCGCGACTTCATCGCGGTTGAGAAACGAGTCGATCGCGCGGCGTTCCATCGCGATCACATCCTCTTCGATCGTCTCGACGATCGGCAGATAGCCGTCGGCGATAAAGTCTAGGATCGCGTGCAGGACGTAATCGACGCCCTGCGCGAGCAGGGTCGGTGCCTTTTCGAGGTTGTCTCGCAGCGAAAGATGTTTGCGCGGTGAGCCGTGGCGCACGCTGATGATGTGGCTGTGCCCGACGAAGATCGACGTCTCACCATAAATGATCTTGTCGCCGTCCAGATGCGCCGTGCGCGCGACGACAAAAAGCTGATCGCCATAGACATCGACCTTGGGAAGCTGATCGGCCTTGAGCGCATCCTCAATCGCAAGCGGATGGAGATCATAGGTCTTTTGCAGGGTACGCAATTCGGCCTCGTCGGGCTCGGCGATGCCGATCCAGACGAACTCGGACTTGTTGTGCGCGCAATCGACCTTCTCGTCGATCTCGATCTCCCGCACCTTTTTGCCGTCACGATACAGATAGGCGGCAATCACACTCATCAACGGGCCTTTGGCAACACGGGTTTCGTTCGCGGTAGCAGAATAGGCGCGCGTCGCTCAATCATCGACGCGCGGCTTTTGTTGCGGCATAGGCGGCGAATGCCGCGCGAGATCACCGCTTATTCGAACCCGCTCATCAAACGCGTGCGGTCGCTGCGCGAAAAGCGCCACCGCCGCGAAGAAGGGCTGTTCCTCGCCGAAGGGCTTCGTATCCTGACCGAAGCGCGTGAAAGCGGCCGTCTGCCGGTCTATCTGTTCTTCGCACGCGACAGTGCGGCCCATCCGTTGGTGCGCGCGCTCGTCGCCGATGTCGAGGCGGCTGGCGGCGAAGCGATCGAAACGGTGCCGGACATCCTCTCGAAGCTGTCCGGCAAGGACAATCCGCAGGCGGTAGTCGGCGTGTTCGAGGAGTTCGCAGTCGATCTCGCCGCGCTCGACCGCTCGACCGCCAAAATCTGGCTGGTGGCCGAGCGGCTGCGCGATCCGGGCAATCTCGGCACGATCCTGCGCACCGGCGACGCGGTCGGTGCCGGAGGGCTGATCCTGATCGGCGAGTGCGTCGATCCGTTCTCGGTCGAAGCCGTCCGCGCGAGCATGGGCGCTTTGTTCACCGTGCCGATCGTGCAGAGCGGGTGGGACGATTTCCTCGCGTGGTTGCGTGGCGGACCGGGGCAACTCGTCGGTCTCAGCCTCGACACCGATCAGCATTACCGGGAAGCGCGCTACGCCGCACCGACGTTCCTGCTCACCGGCAACGAGGCGCAGGGCATGCCCGCCGACTATGCGCAGGCTTGCGACGTGCTCGTGAAGATCCCGATGCTCGGCAAGGCAGACAGCCTCAATGCCGCCGTAGCGACGGCGGTGATGGCGTATGAGGTACTCGCGCGCGCCTGACGACGCGCGCGACTCATCTCACACCGCGTCGTGCGGCACCGTTTTCGGTTCGGGGGCCGGCGCCTTCACCGGCGTCGGCGCGGTGCCGAACTTCGGCGCATTGGTGCAATCGCCCGAGCTTTGCGACACGACCTTGGGCTGCGCGTTCGCGCCGTAGGACGTCATCTGGTAGCTTTGCGTGCAACCGCCGCCCTTGCCGTCACCGCTGCTGTACGACGTGAACGAATAGCTGACCGTCCCGCCGGCGGGCATCGTCTTGAGCGCGGCTTCGTCGATCTTGCCATCCTGCGGCATCGCTGCGACGTGCTGGAGCATCGCCTCTTGCTGGCGATCCATGTCGGCGAACATTTCCGCGACCGGATCGAGCATCGCCACAGGCGCGGCCTGCGCGACGGGGACGAGGACGACCTTGGGCGCGACGTCGCCAAAATAGCGAACGTGAGCCACGGAGCCGTCGGGCAGGTTGACGTCCAACAGGTGCATCGCGCGGTCGGCGGCGAGGGCGCTGCCGGCGAGCGCGGCGGTGCCGATCCCGGCCAAGGCGATCTTTGCGAACAGGTTCATGACATGCCTCCTCAGCGTTTGAAGAACGGCGGTGAATCTATTCGGCGAAGCTGAACCGCGGATGAAAGCAACGTCGCGCTTTGCCGCACGTTGTGGCACTCTCACCGCGATCTAAGGAGACAGCCAATGCACGTCGAATATGCGGTTCTCGCCTGGGGTTGCGTCCTCGGCTTCGTCCACATCTTTGGCGCGGCGCAGGTGCGGACGGCGCAGCTTGGCACCGCTTGGAACGCAGGTCCGCGCGACGCAGAGATGCCGCCGCCCACCCCGCTGGGCGGGCGGCTCGCGCGGGCGCAGGCGAATTTCTTCGAGACGTTTCCGATCGTCGTCGCGGCGGTGGCGCTGCTCGGTATCGCCGACATCCACACGCGCTGGACCGCGATCGGCGCGGTGGTGTGGCTGGTCGCGCGGATCATCTACGTGCCGCTGTATGCGGCGGGGATTCCCTACATCCGCTCGCTCGTCTTCCTCGTCAGCGTGGCGGGAATCGTGATGATGCTGTGGCCGGTACTGGCGGCGACGCTCTGAACCTTATTGCGCCGCCTTGCCGGTCCATTTGCCAAGCCAGCCGAGCACCTCATGATACCATTGGCGGCTTTCCTTGGGCTTCTGCACCCAATGGCTGCCGCCGGGGAACACGACCAGCCGTGACGGCACATCGCGGCGCTGAAGCGCGGTGAAGGCGGCGATGCCCTGCGTGTAGGGAATGCGGTAATCGCCTTCCGAGGTGATGACGAGCTGCGGCGTCTTCCAGGCGGTGACGTGGTTGACCGGGTTCCACTTTTCGAACGCCTGCGGGTCTTCGTAATAGGGGTGCCCGCCGTGCTCCCATTCGTCGAACCACAGCTCCTCGGTCTCATAGGCCATCGCGCGCGCATCGAAGACGCCGTCGTGCTGGACGATGCACTTGAAGCGATCGGGCCAATTGCCCTCGATCCAGTTCATCATATAGCCGCCATAAGACGCTCCGAGCGCGCAGGCATTGTCGCCGTCGAGCCAAGCGAACTTGTCGGTCGCGGCTTTCAGCCCGGCCTTTAGGTCTTCGAGCGGCCAGCCACCCCAGTTGTTTCGGATCGCATCGGTGAAGCCCTGCCCGTAGCCGGTCGAGCCGTGGAAATCGACCGCGACGAGGCCGTAGCCAGCGCCCGCGAACAGCGCCGGGTTCCAGCGGTACGACCAGCTATTGTTGCTCGACCCTTGCGGGCCGCCATGCACCATATAGGCGAGCGGCACCTTGCCGGTCGCGCCAGCCGGCTTCACCGCATAGCCCCAGACTGTATCGTTGTTCGCGCCGGTGAAGCTGAAGCGCGTGACGCTCGGCATGTCGATGCCGGCGAGCTTGTCGGCGTTGACGCTGGTGAGCCGCACCGGCGTCTTGCCGGTCAGCATCCAGAAATCGTCGGGCGCGGTCAGGCTGTTCATCGCATAGACGAGGCCCTTGGCGGTTGGCACCACGGCGGAGACATTGCCCTGCACGGTCAGCCGCGTGACCTTGCCGGTGACGGCATCGACCGACCAGATCGGGTTTTCCTGCGTATCCTCGGCGGTGACGATCAGCTTTTTGCCATCGGGCGCCCAGGCGATCGACTCGATCGAGCGATCCCAGCCCTCGGTCAGCGCACGCACCTGCCCCGTGGCGAGATCGCGCAGCATCAGCACCTGCCGGTCGGCTTCGTAGCCGGCGCGCTTCATCGCCGCATAGGCAAGCCATTTGCCGTCGGGCGATACGCTCGGGATCGTATCGGTCGCGCGATTGGCTTCGGTCAGATTGACCGGCGCGGCCGAGCCGTCCGCCGGCGCGGCATAAATGTCGAGGTTGGTCGAGAGCGGTTCCTTGGCGTCGCCCTTGCGCAGCGCGAAATAGACGGTCTTGCCGTCCGCGCCCCACGCGATCTCGCTGCCGTCGCCGAACGGCTTGGACGGCGCATCGCCGACCAGCCCGTGTTCGATCGCGACGCCGTTGCCCTTCGCCCCCGTTGCCGTCAGCGGCAGCACGAAGAGTTGCGAGCGCATCCCCTCATACCAGCTCGCCCAATGGCGCACGAACAATTGGTCGAAGGTGCGGCCGTTGCCGGCGCGCGAATCCTTCTTGACCATCGGCAGTTCGAGGCTCGGCGCACCGATGCGGCGATCGGCGTAGATCAGCAGCTTGTCGCCGGTCGGCGCGACGAGGAACCCGCCCATCCCGCCCTTGAAATCGGTCAGTCGCACAGGTGTTCCGCCCGCCACCGGCACCGACCAGACGGCATCGCCACCGCCCTTGTCCGACTGGAAATAGACGGTCTTGCCGTCACGCGACACTTGCGGCGCGGTTTCATTCACATCGGCTTCGGCGACGAGCTTTTCAGGCTTGGCACCGCGCACGCTCAGGTCGAGCCGCCACAGATCGAAATGGCCGGTATCGGCGTCGACATCGGTCTCGCGCTGCTGCCACACCAGCCAGTGCCCGTCGCCGGAGACGGCGGGCGCGGAAACGCGCGACAGCGCGATCACGTCATCGATGGTGAGTTGGCGGGCAGCGACCGGAGTCGCGGTTACGGCGAGCAGCGCGGTGCTCGCAGCGAGGAGCGTCTTCATGCGCGAGATAAAGCAGAGCGCCGGGCGCTCCGCAACCGGGGTTGGAGCGGGATGGATTCAAAGAATTCCGTTCGTCCTGAGTAACCGCCGAGTAGCCCGCAGGGCGTAGCGCGGTGTATCGAAGGACAGCACCCGCGCGATCACCTGTGCTTCGATACGTGCTCTCGATACGGGCCTTTGGCCCTACTCGATCCCTACTCAGCACGAACGGTTATAATGAAGTCGTACCGCTCCAGACCAATTTGTGATCGCAACGATCCTCCAAAAGAACCGTTCGTCCTGAGCTTGTCGAAGGGCGTGCTACGCGCGCCTGCGTTTGAGGCAAGCTCAGCACGAACGGATGGTGGGATCGCAAACGGCTTTAGCGGCCGTGGCTGGTGATGCGGGCGATCTCTTTGGCGACCATCTGCTCGACCATCGCGGGAAGGTGCGAATCGAGCCACTCGCGCAGCATCGGCCGAAGCATCTCGCGCACCATGCCTTCGAGCGTGTCGGAGCCTGACACCTCGGGCTTGACGATCAGCCGCGAGAGCGCATCGATCGTCGCGTTCTCGGCACCGCGCGACAGCAACGGTTCGGTCGGCGCCTCAGCCTTGGCGATCACGTCCGCAGACTGGACGGGGGTCGGCTCGGGCGCTGTCATCTTGGCAGGCATCGGTTCTTCAGCCTCGTCTTCGGCGTCGTACTCGACGGGATCGCTCAGTTCGAGCACGTCACGCGGCAGCGGACGACCGCCGGCCGGACGCAGCGGGCGACGATTGCGGCCGGCGCCGACATCGCCCTCTTCGGCGATGATCCGTTTGATCGAGGAGAGGATGTCCTCCATCGACGGTTCGGAGCTGATATCCCCCATTGCGATCAACCTTTTCGCCCCGGCATCTTGGTTAACGTGTTCTGACCGCTCTGTCTGTGGGATTTGTAGCAGGGCTGTCAACTGGTGTATCGAGAAACGGGTCAAGCGGCTTGGTCACAATCGCGGTTTGCGGCGGGGTGGCGGTGGTGCTGGTCGCGACCGGCTTGGGCGCGGGCGCCGGTGCGAAATCCCAGATCGTATGGCTGACGTGCCTGTAGTTGACGACCGGATCGTAAAGCGCGCCGCCGTCCAGCCCGAGATCGCGCGCCTCGGCCTTGCCCATCGCCGCGAGCAGCGAGAAGCCGGCGACATAGGCATCGCGCTGGGCGGAGACGAGCGTGATCTGCGAATTGAGCAATTCCTGCTCGGCATTGAGGATGTCGAGAATGGTGCGGCTGCCGACGCTGTTCTCGGCGCGGACACCTTCGAGCGACAATTTGTTGGCGTTGACCGCGGTCTCGCTCGACGCGATCACCTGAAGCGAGGACTTCCAGATCGCATACGCCGATCGCGCCTGCGCGATGACGCTGCGCTCGACCTCGGTGACCTGTTCGATCGCCTGACCGCGCCGCGCCTGCGCCTGCCGGATCTGTGCGGTCGGGCCACCGCCCTGATACAGCGGCACGTTGAGCTGGACGCCGACTGTGGCCGACTTGCCGGTCTGGGTCAGGCCGAACTGCGTGGCGGACCCGAGCGAATCGAAATAGTTGAAATAATTGCCGCCGACGACCGCACTGACGCGTGGCAGCCGCGCCGCCGATGCGGTGCCGACATCGAACACGGTCGCATCGCGGCTCTTCTGCGCGGCGAGCAGCGCGGGATTGTCCTTGAGCGCGACATCGACCGCGACTTCCGGGTCGGCCGGCAGATTGGGCAGCGCCGGCGGCTCTTCGAGCGTGCCGGGCGGCGTACCGACGTAGCGGATGTAGGCTTCCCGGCTCGCGATCAACTGCGCCTGCGCGCTCTGTAACTGGCTGCGGGCGAGCGCGAGCCGCGCTTCGGACTGGGCGACATCGGTGCGGGTCAGGTCGCCGACCTGGAAGCGATCGCGGCTGGCCTGAAGATTGACATCGAGGACATGGACGTTCTGCGCGTTGAGCGACACGATCGCCTCGTCGCGGATCACGTCCATATAGGCGCCGACCACCGAGGAGAACACGCTCGCTTCGGTATCGCGCAGCGACAACCGCCCGGCATCGACGCGAGTCTTCGCCGCGTTGATCGAACTGCGGATACCACCGCCCGCGTAGAGCGGCACTGTGAGCTGCGGCTGGATGCCGATCTGGCGCTTGGGGTTGGAGAGCGTGTTGGCGTCGTTGTAGACGTTTTCGCTATACTGAACCGACGCATTGGCGGCGGGCAGCCCCTGCGCACGCGCAATCGGCACAGTCTCGTCGATCGCGCGGACATTGGCGCGATCGGCGGTGAGCGTGGGATTGGTGTTATACGCCTTGGCGAGCGCCTCGCGGAGCGTTTCGGCACCAGCCGGCGCAGCGGCGAGCAGCAGCCCCGCGCCGGCAACAGATAGAGAATATCGCATTGCCGGCGGAGTATCCCGTCAGAAGGAGAAGGTTTTCGGGCGTGCGAAGCCCGGCAGCGGTACGCATTCGATATCGGCGAACCCGACCAGGCCGAAGCCGCCGGCGGTGCGCCGGCCCGCGCTGAGCCGGGTCACGCCGCGATCACTGATGCCGGCGACGGCGCGGCCGCCGGGGCGGACCTGAGCGACGATCGCGTCGGGCACTTGTTCGACCGCGCCGTCGATCACCAGCACGTCATAGGGCGCGCCGGCGGCGTGGCCTGCTTCGAGCGGCCCCGTGACAACGGTGACGTTCGGATAGCCGGCAAGCGCGGCGCGCGCATCGGCGGCGAGCGTCGCATCACTTTCGACCGCAACGACCGAGGCGACGAGCTGCGCCAGCACCGCCGCGGTGTAGCCGCCCGCCGCACCGATCAGCAGCACGCGGTCAGCGGGTTCGAGATAGGCTTCGGTGAGCAGCCGGCCGGTGGCGATCGGCACGTTCTGGAAACGGCCGTGACCGAGCGGCACGGCGGTATCGCGGTAGGCGATCTCCGCAGCGGCGGCGGGCAGGAACGCCTCGCGCGGCACCCGGTCCATCGCGGTGACGACACGCGGATCGTTGACCGCGTTGGGCCGCAATTGGCTGGCGACCATCGCGCGGCGCATGGTTTCGTGGGTCGGTTGAGATGCCGTCGAAGTCATAACGCCCCTGTCGCATAACTGTGTTGCTTATGCAATGCACTTGTCGAGATTGCCGCTTGTATCGTGGTGGCAGGGCGCCGCCAAGCCACGCACGGATTTTTCGCATGTCGCGGTTGACTTGCGCGCATTGTCCGCACAAATGCGCGCCTCCGGCCCGATGGCGGAGTGGTGACGTAGAGGACTGCAAAACCACAGCAAATCGGCAGAAAACAGCGATTGTTCGCATTTATGCCTGCGGTTCCGGACCACTACATTTCAATAGCTTACGAGAAGAGTGCGAACTCTCGGCTCGCGTCGATGCCCCTCACCCGCACCCGGGCGTGCGGGGGCACGAGGATTGCCACGCCCTTCCGGGTGCGATCTATAAGTTCTGCCAAGGCGGCCGATGGGATGACTTGGCAGCAAGCCCGTACCCGGACCCGAGAGTGGAAGGGGTTGCCCTTCCACTGGAAGCAGCGGTTTGGAAGGGCAAAACAACGGTTTTCTGCGGCTTTGGAAGGGGTGGAAGGGGTATTCGACCCGCCGCGTATAGGGCAAAACTTCGGGCGGTCGATTTCCTAATTTCTGCAATAAATCTCTATAGCCAAATACCCTGTTTTACCCTTCCACCCCTTCCAAACTCATATTTTGACAACACAGCGTCTCGGCATGTCTTTGATTTGATGAGATTTCACGCCGTAGATTTTCGAAAAATATGGAAGGACCACCCTTGATCGCACCCCTCCAACTGGAAGGGGTGCCCCTTCCAGAACCCCTGCCCTCGTTTTTTGAGCGCTTCTACCGCACCAACCTGCGTAGGATTACCGGCGCACGCATCAGATCAAGCGATCTCATGCGGGCATACCAAAGCTGGGCGCTCGCGAATGGTGAGTGCAGCATCAATTATCTCATGCTCGCGCGGTTGATGGCGGCGACGGGACACCGGAAGGTAACGAGCAACGGCGTTCATTTCACCGATGTTGGCTTTGTCGCAGACCATGCTCAAGTAACTGATACGCTACCAAGCCCGTTCGTCGGATCGCTGCCGCCCGTTGCGTCACGGCGTAGTCGCAAGAAGTCGCCAGACTTGATTGCGAAGGTAGATGCGGCGCTCCTCGATCTCTTGGAGATACGCAAGGCGCTTAGTGCGCTTGCCGAACCAAGTGAACCGCATCTAGCCGTCCAGTTCACTCTTGGGCTTTCGTGAAGGTGTTGACCGTGGGCTTGGGTCCTTCCGGCCAATTCTTGTCTTACGGGGTGTAAAGGCGTGATGCGTGCGAGTGACCCGTTATTTCAGAAGGCTTATTCTTGTGCTTCCGGTTTGGGTTCGATCGGCAGTTTAACTGATCTGGCGCGCCGGCCAAGCATGCCTGGAGAGGCGATTTTACGTAGGTTGATCGCGCTGCACGCCGACTTCCCGGTCTTACGCCACGGCACATTTGGCAGAAAATATCAGATCGACATTGAGGCGGCTGAAGCGTTCGTACTGAGGCTGGCGGAATGCCGTGGGGCAGATCCCGAAGCTAGGCATGCGCTGATCCGCCAGATTGGTCTTGAAATGGTGGCAGCACGAGAGGGCCAACCCGATGGAAAATGACAGCTGGATGACCGAGGCGCAGGCGGCGCGGGTGCTGGGTATCTCCGATCGGACGCTGCGCCGTTGGCGGGGTAACGGCGCGATCGGGTATAGCCTCACTCCGGGCGGGAGGGTGCGCTACGGCTTCGAGGATATCCGTCGTTTGCAGTTGAACATGCGCGTAATGCCCTCGCTTGGCACAGGTTGTCCGTCCGCGTCCTAACTCGCCCCGTATGTCCTCACACGCCGGACGCGCTTGTGAAAGCATGTGGCTAGTAACGCGGCCATGACGAGCATCCAGACCCGCAACAGCGCCGATCAGACCGCGATCCACCATCGAGCAGCGGAGTTGAACCCCGGTTCATGGAGCGAGGCTGACAGCACCATCGACGTTATCTGGACCACCGGCGCGCCGGTAAAGCGGTTCAACTTCTATTCGTTCGAACAGGTGATTGAGACGCTGGATCTTAACCCGGCGTCAGTGCGGCTGGGACGCCTCAATTCTGGCGCCTGCGTTCTAGATTCTCATAAAAGTGTGCCGCTCGCTGCGGCGATCGGGTCGGTTATCGCGGGTTCGGCCAAGATCGAGCGCGGCAAAGGGATCGCTAAGCTCCGCCTCTCCGATACGCCGGATGTTGCGGACACTGTAGCTAAAATTCGCGCTGGTCACCTGCGCAATATCAGCGTCGGGTACGAAGTGCACACCTTCGAGCGCTTCACCTCCAATGATGGTGGGCCGGACGAGCTGCACGCAATCGACTGGGAACCAGTTGAGATTTCCTTTGTAACCGTGCCGGCGGACCCCGGCGCACAAGTTCGTTCCGGGAGTAGTAACATGGCACGTATCGTTGAAGGTGGTTCGCGCGCGAGCCGATCGTCGGCACCGGCTGGGGTGCAAAATCGCGGCGCTGGCGGCGCGCTACCCATCGGCGAGGTAGTGGACGATCTTGACGATGCTGACGAGGGCGAAGTCCGCGCCGCGCCTCGCGGGCAACGCTCGATCACGACGAATTACATTCGTGACCTCTGCGGTCGATCGGACGATTATTCGCGGTCGTTCGAGCGTCAATTGATCGAGGATCACGCCCGCGAGCCGTTCTCGCGTCGTGAACTTGAGCAGCGTTGCCGGGATGAGCTTTACCGCGTTCGGCAACGCGGAAGCGTCAGCAGCCGCACGGGCGGCGAGTTCGACGCGGTACTCGCCGACCAGCAGGTTGGACAGTCCAGCCTGATGGCGCGGATGGAGAACGCCCTATATGCGCGTATGAGCGGTCGCGCCCCAACCGACGACGCGCGCGAGTTCATGGGCGCGCGCATGGTCGATCTAGCTCGCGGGTTGATGGAAGCGCGCGGGGAAACGGCGCGGTGGGACAGCCCGAGCAAGATCGTTCAGCGCCTCGGGCAGCACACGACCAGCGATTTCCCGATCATCCTCGGCAATGCCGCCGCGCGGTATCTGCTCGACGTTTTTCAGGGCTATCCCTCTCCCCTGAAGGTCCTGGCGAAGCCGCGTAGCGCCAACGACTTCAAGGCGCTCACCATCGCGCGTCTCTCGGCGAACCCGGCCTTGCTGCTTGTGCCGGAAAACGCCGAGTTCAAGCGCGGCACCGTCGTAGAGGCGGCAGAAAGCTACGCCCTGCAAACCTATGGCCGTATTTTCTCGATCAGTCGGCAGGCGATCATCAATGATGACCTCGCAGGCTTCACATCGGTGTTCAGTGCGTGGGGCCGAGCGGCAGGCGAGTTGGAGGCGAATTTGCTGGCTGGCTTCATCAACGGAAACGGCCCGGTCATGCATGACGGGAATTGGCTCTACAGCGCAGCGCATGGCAACCTTGCCCCGGCTGGATTGCCGATCACAGTCGGCTCCCTTTCGGCCGGCCGGCAGGCCATGCGCCAGCAGACCGATATCGACGGCGCAACCCCGCTCAACATCGCGCCGAAGTATCTGGTGGTCGGCGCAGCGAAGGAGACGGAAGCCGAGCAGGTTCTCGCGCAGCTCGCGGCGGCGACGACTGCGGACGTTAACCCGTTCAGCGGCAAGCTTGAGCTAGTCGTCGATTCTCGCCTCACCGGCAACGCGTGGCGTCTCTTCGCTGATCCATCGGCATGGCCTACGCTGGAAATCGCGCGGCTGGCCGGACAGGAAGATGTCTATGTCGAGACGCGGGCGGGGTTCGACGTCGATGGCGTGGACACGAAAGCACGGCTTGATATCGGTGCCGCCGCGATCGACTGGCGTGGCACCTACCAGAACCCCGGCCAATAAAGAGAAGCGAAGCGCGGATGTCCGCGATCAAACAGGACCGCGCTCGGTTGGTTGACCGGCATCATCCTGTCGCGGCGGCTTAGGGATGCCGTAGCCCCTCCGACGATCCTCTCGTCGGAGGGGCGCCCATAGCGCACCGCAACCAATCTGAACCTGCATGCTCCCAATTAGGAAACAGAGGGAGGTGCATTGTTCCTTCCGGAAGGTGTTGAAAATGAATAAAGCCAAATTGTCAGATGATCACATTGCCGGCGCTATCGCGGCATCGATGATCGATTCTCTCGGCAATGATCTCGGCGCTGAGCGCCTTTCCGTCGTGATGATGAAAGCCGCGCTAAAACTGGCCGAAGATGCCACCGACAAGCACAAAGCTTGGTTGCAGCTTCAAAAGGTCGCCGACCTAGCTGCCGATAACGCTCGGCGATTGGCCCATCCCGGCCCTTGGGGCGTGTCTTGATCCTGTCCCACCTCCTTATCAATGCGCCACCTGTCGGCAACGAATAGGATATACCATGCTTGGAATGCTCGCCTCGCTCACCGTGTCGCTTGCTGTGAAAGACGCGGCCTTCAAGTCGGGCATGGGGGCGGCAAGGGATGAAGCGCGCCGAACAGGGCAGGACTTCGACAAGGCCGGTCGCACCATGTCGGACGCGATGAACCGCGCTGCGGAGCAAGCCAACTTGGCGCTGGTGAGCATCGCGGCTACGGCGACCGAAACCGCGCACAAGATTCAAATGGCTGGCCTTGCGATGTCGGCGGCGATGCTAGCTCCACTGACAGTGATCGGTAAGAAATCGAACGACGCCGCCTCGGACTTCGAGAAGGCGATGAACGACGTTCATGCGGCTATGCTCGACGCCTCGCCGGACCAGTTGAACAAGCTGCGCGTCGCGGCGATGGCGCTCGGCCCCGCATTTGGACGCAGCGCGATGGAGGCGGCCGGGGGCATCGCCGCGCTGGCGCGCAACGGCATGTCGGCGGCGGACATTCTCGACGGTGGCTTGGTCGCGTCGCTGAAGCTCGCCGCCCTGGGGCAGACCGATCTTTCGTCAGCGGTGGACGTCACGAGCGACATCCTCCAGCAATTCCACCTCCCGGTTTCGCAGTTGCCGACCCTCGTCAACAAGGTGAGCGGCTCGCTCGATGCTTCCAAGCTGTCGTTCGACGACTTCCGCGACGCTATCGCACAGGTGGGCGGCGTTGCCGGTGGCCTTGGCTACAGCTTCGACGATATGAACACGGCGCTTGCCACGCTCATTCCCCTGATGGGGGGTGGTTCAGACGCTGGAACGAGCTTCAAGACTTTCCTGCTCTCGCTAAATCCGTCGTCGGACCAAGCAAAGCGAGATTTGGACACTCTCGGGATTTCGTTCTTTAACGTGGCACAGAATGGCGACAAGAGCGCCAAATCGCTATCCGAAATCGCCGATATCTTGAATCAAAAAGTCGCCAACCTCAACGATATGAAGAAGCGGCAATTCCTCACGGATGTATTCGGCACTGATGGGATGCGTGCAGCTATTGCCCTGATGGATGCGGGCGCAAAAAAAGTCGGCGAGATGCGCAGCCAGATCGACAAGGCATCTGCCGATCAGAAGTTGTCAGCGCTGATGCAGGGCGAGGCAAATGCCACGATGCGAGTGGCGAATGCTTGGGAGAAGCTCAAGATTGTTATCGGCGACTCGGGGCTGATACAGGCAATGACTTGGATCAAAAACACCTTTGCCGATGCGATCAACTGGCTCGCCAGCTTCCCGCCTTGGGTCTATATCACGGCGGCGGCGGTACAAACTCTCGGCGCGGCCTTCTTCGCGCTGGTGCCGTTCATGGCGAAGGTCGTGGCAACGGGCATCCTGATGCGGTTTGGGCCAATCGCTACCGCTCTCGCCGCGCTGGTAAACCCGATCGGCGTCGCGATCCGGCTATTCGGGGCGTTGGCGCTACAGATGGGGGCCACGCGCCTTGCGGCGATGGCGATGAATGCAGCGATCATGTCGAATTGGGCGCTCGCATTGGCGGCGGGGGTCTACCTCGTCTACCAGCAATATTCGAAGGTTCCCGAGGCGTCCGACGCGGCAAAGGCTTCTTTGGACGCGGCGACCGCAGCGAACAAAGAAGCAACGGATTCGACGTACCAGTTAATCACCGCGACCGGAAAGCTGCGGGTGGAATTACTCGCAAAGGCCAAGCTGGATCGAGCGGCGGCAGCCGACGCGCTCAAGAAGGCCGATGCGGACCTAGAGGCCGCGCACGCCGCGTATACCCGCGCGAAGGCGGAGAGCAGAGACCCTGGCAACTACCCCGCGATCGGTGGTTCAGCCATGTCCGTCGGTAGCGCGGTATATGGCACCGGAAAGAAGCTTGCGCAGGCGCGCGCCGACCTTGAGGCGAACATCAAGACGGTCGGGCAGCGCATCGAGAAGCTGAACACGATCCGTCACAACATCGGGATCGCCGAAGCGCCGGTAGGACCGAAGCTAGACCCGAATTTTGACAGGCCGGAGAGAACGAGGAACGGCCCCAAGGGCCGCGATACCTCAGCCGACGCCTATGACTATGCTGCGAAGCTCGCGGATGCCCGGCAGGACGTTCTCGATGCCAATGCTGATATGACCGACAATCCCCGCGCCCGGTACAAAGCCGACATGGGCGCGATCGAGAAGGAGCGCGCCGAATACGCTCACCAGCTTGCCACCGACCAAGCCATTACCAGCGCGCAGGCCGACAAGCTCATAGCCATAAAAGAGCAGGCCTTTGAATACAGAAAGGGCATCGCCAACCAGCGTCTATCCGATGCCGTCAATCAGCAAGAATATGACCTCGCCATCGCCGTGAACGATGCCGAACAGACGCACCTCTCCGCGATGCTCGACCTGGCGCAATCGACGGAGGAACGGCGCAAGCTGAGTGACCAGATCCTCGCCAAGCAGAAAGAGGCGGAGCTAAAGAAGCTCGACCTCACTCTCGCGACCGCGCCGACCAGCTCGGCCGAATGGACAAACGCGGCGCGCGCGAAAGACCGCCTCGATGCGGTCTATGCCGACAAGCAGGCGAAGCAGGACCGGGAGAACGAAAGCCCGGCGGCGAGCTACATGCGCTCGCTCAACCAGACATCGGGCCAGATCGCGGACACGGTGCAGAGCGGCGCCGTTGACGCGCTGAAGGATTTGAACACCGGGCTTTCCGACGCCATCCTCGGCGCGAAGTCTCTGGGCGATGCGTTCGCCGACATGGGCAAGCGCATCATCGCGTCGCTGCTCGACATCGCGATTCAACAAGCGCTCATCAAGCCGCTCGCCAACACACTGTTTGGCGGCATGGGCGGCGGCGGTGGCCTGATTGGCAGCATCAGTGGCTTCCTCGGCCAAACGTTCGGCGGCGGGCGTGCGACCGGCGGCAGTATTCAGGCGGATCGCTGGTACACTGTCGGCGAGCGGGGACCGGAACGGTTCTATCCCGGCATCAGCGGGACCGTCGTGCCGAACGGTGGTCGCGGCGCTGGGCCGTCCTCGACGCCATCGGTGGTGCAACTGGTGGTCGGGCCGGGCCAGCTATTCGAGCCAACTGTCCAAGCGATCTCGGGCAACGTCTCGGTGCAGACGGTCAGTGGTTATGCGGGGAAGGTGGCGACCCGGCAGGCACGGACCCTGCGCGGGTGAGCTTAGGGTCCTAGGTGAACATACCCTTGGTCGGTTTACTACTGCCTGAGAACCCGCCTGAGAGCCGCCGTGTTACAAGGCGGCTCTCAGGCGGGTGTGGTTCGACGCGTCACAACCGATCCTTCCAAAGATCGAAGTCGTTCAAGGGTTTTTGCTGAGCGCCAGCCACCAAGCGAACCGCTTCTATCAAGTCCTCGCCCCGCTTGTCGAAGACCCGGATTGCGCCCTCTGCTGAAATCTCGAAACCGCCGACGTCGATGCCGCATTCACGCGCCGCTTCCACGGCACGTTTTATGTGAAACTTCGACGGATATGACACGACCGATTCTCAGTCCGTCTTGGGTTCGAAATGCGCCGCGACGATCTGCCGTATCGCTTCGGGGCGGGACAGACCACCTGGCTGCGCCGCAATCCAAGCGTCGACCGTGGCCAACAAATCGGGTTGAAGCCGCACCGTTATCGGCGCTCCCTTTCCGGTCGCCGGACGGCCCCGCGATTTTATGACGTCACGATTTGACATGTGTAATTTATGGTGTCACACAAACGACGACCCGAAGCAAGGCGGCAACCTCACTCCGGGCCTAACCGAATCGCAAGGAACTAACCCATGCAACAGGCTGAAGGGGCGGATAGCACCCGCCACCCGCATTCGTCAGCGGGAAAAGCTGACCCGGTTTCCCCTACTACCGTGTACATCGTCGATCTGCCGTTGGAGGACGTCGCCGAGCCGATCCACGCAGTGCATTGCGGGCTCGATAATGTCGCCGCGCTGATCGTCGCCATTCAGAACGCCTGCGATTGTGTCCCAGATTTGCCGGGCGCGTTGTTCTTCAAACCGCATTTCGCCCATATCCGTTCGCTGGCTTCGATCGCCGACGGTGAGATCGAGCGGATGGCGGAGAACGTCACCGTGGTTGATGATACCACGCATAGCCATTCGTACCCGAGGCGGGCAGCATGAGCCGCCGTGTAACACGGCGGCTCATGCTCGCTGGCGGCATGGCCGCTTCCGCCGCCGCTGTGATGCCGGCGATTGCTGCGCCGAAATGGGACGCTGCGGACTGGATACGGCGTTGGAACAGGCTGGGGTGCGGCTTGACGGTCGGCGGCAACGCTTTGAGCCTCAAGGGGCGGCTCAACGGCGACCGAGCCGCGATCGGTGCGATGCTGATTGAGATCGCGCCGGCGGACCGGCAAACAGCGGTAATTGATTTGTGGGAACGAGAGCTTGCTTGGACGCAACCGGCGGAAGACGCAGCTCTCGTCGCCGTTCGCCGCCTCGAACAGGTGGATCGCGAGTTTGTGAGCGAGGCAAACGATCCTGCAGGTAACGCAGCGTGGCTAGATCGCCGGGATGCGGAGGTGCGAAAGCTGCGCTGGACGCCCGCTAGCACGAAAAAGGGGATCGTGGCTAAGATACGGCACGGCATCGATATCCAATCGGATCTGGGCGATGAGATTGTCAAAACGACGCTTGCGCAATTGGAGCGGATGTCATGACCGCGATTTCGTCGTTGCCAACACGAAATGCATGCGTCATATCGTGTTGGGCAACTCGAAAGGTCGTCATGATATCCTCCAGCAGCTTTCGCAACCTCCGTGTCGGCCCTGTGGCGGAAGCCGCGGCGATGAACGACGGCACGCTGCGCACATGGGTCAAGGTCCACAACCTGAGGATTGGTGATCGAGCAGATCGCGACGCGGGCAATCCGCGCTATGATCTAGCGGATTGCGCGCGCATGGTGATGCTTGACCTTTTGGTGATACAGGCCGGTATGCCTGCGGCCTCGGCTATATGGGCAACCAATGCTGCTTACACGCACATTGCGCTCATCGCCGAGGCTGAGCTTGCAGCGATCGACAGCGGGTGCGCTCCCAAATGCGCTCGCTACATCCTTCGGTTGCCAGTGTCGGCGATGAAGACGCAGACCAATCCAACTATTCGCCGTTTCAACGACCCCGATGAGACATCAGATCGCGAAAGCGCTCGTGGCCTCATGGGTGAATTCCAAATGGACCTCCGCGAAGTCGTGCGAGCGGCCCGCGACCGACTGGCGGGAGTGCTTGGACATTCACCGAGCGAATTGCGGAACGACTTCGCGGACGCGCCTGATTCCGGGTACAAAGCCGGCCCTTCCACAATGGAACCATCAGCCCCGCAACCTCCAAGTGGGTCCGGGGCGCGTCATGGCTGATCCCGCGTCCTTCCCCGATTGGCCTCGACTGATGGCGGTCGAACTCGCTGCGAGCTATCTCGGCGTCAGCGCATCCACATTCCGCACCCTCGGCATCGTACCGCTTAACATCGGCAAGCGCGTTTTGTGGGATCGTATCTCGCTAGATATTTACGTGAACCGCATCTCCGGCCAGCCTCTTTCGGATCACGACACCGAGCGGGCGGCCGCTGAGCAAGAACGCGCTTTCTTAGCGAAGTTCTCCCGTGGCTAGGCAGCACCCCAAATACACATACGCGGTGAAGGGCGGACGCTACTGGCGGTTTCGGCATCGCCTCGTCGGTGACGTCCCCCTGCCCGGCTCGCCCGAAAGCGCCGACTTCCACATCAAGTACGGCCAACTGCTACAGAAAATTGGCCGGCCGACCGTTGAGGTCAATCAACGCAGCTTCACCTGGCTCACCAAGCAATATGCAAAAAGCGTCGAGTTCAAGCGGCTCTCTGATCCTACCCAGATTGATTATCAACGCACGCTAGATCTGATCGCGTTTGAGCTGGGCGACCAAGAGTTCCGCATTACGACGCGCGCGATGATAAAGGCGGTGCGCGACAAATACGCCGCAACCACGCCTCGCAAGGCTCACAAAATCAAGCAGATGGTCAGCCGGCTATACGGTTGGGCTGGTGAAAACAGCTACGTCCCTGACGACTTCAACCCGGCACGCGGCATCAAAGAACTGAAACCAAAGGGCGGCGTGCGCGAAATTACCGTCTGGTCTGATTACGAGATAGACCTGTTCTGCTCGAAATGCCCGCCGCATGTCCTGACGCCGGTATTGCTCGCGCTCTACACCGGTCAGCGCCGTGAGGATGTTGTGCGCATGACGTGGCAGCAGTTTCAGGGGGGCGTCGTGCGAGTGCGTCAGAGCAAGACGCGCACGCTGCTCGATATCGGATGCCATAGCGCGCTCCGACGCCACCTGGAGGCGCTGCGGAGCAATGCCAAGGGCATTGTCATCTGCACGTCGATCGAAGGGCGGGCGTACACGGTAAGCAGTTTGTCACAGGCGCTGCGGCGGGCTGTAACCATGATCGAAGGTATGCCAGCCGATCGCTCCATGCACGGCCTGCGCTACGCCGCCGGCTCGCGCATGGATGAAGCTGGCTGCACGATCGCTGAGATCGAGGCGGTCCTAGGCCACCGCACGCATGCTATGGCGATGAAATACGCATCGCAGCGCCTGCGCGCGAAGTCGGCCGTCGAGAAAACGGAGGCGCGTGATGCATCCTGATTTTCGGAAAACTGCGAACTCGTATTTAAAAAGTGCGAACTCTCGGTTGACGGCGGGCCAAAATCCGCACAAATGCGCGCCTCCGGCCCGATGGCGGAGTGGTGACGTAGAGGACTGCAAATCCTCGCACCCGGGTTCGATTCCCGGTCGGGCCTCCACTTCCACGCGCTGCCCCTGCTGGCGCGCCCCTGACAGAAAGCCCTTCGCGCGAGGGGCTATCGTGTCCTAAGGGTCGGTCGTGACGACGCTCCCGACTGTAACCGCCCTGTACCGCTACCCGGTCAAGAGCCTGCGTGGCCATGCGCTGGATGCGGCGACGATCGGCGCGCGCGGGATCGACGGCGACCGGCGGTGGATGATCGTCGATGCGGACGGGCGCTTCCTCACACGCCGCGAGATGCCTGACATGGCGGTGTTCGACGTGCGGATCGAGGGCGATGCGCTGGTGTTCGATCATCCTCTCGTCGGTACGCATCGGGCGCCCTGCCCCACCGAGACCGCTTTGCGGATCGATGCGCGGATCTGGAACGATAGCGTCAGCGTGCGGATGGCGGATGCGGAGACCAACGATTATCTCTCGCGCGCTTTGGGGAGGCCGGTGCGGGTGGTGTTTCAGGGCAACGAGGGCGTGCGGCCGGTCAGCCCCAAACATGCCGTGCCGGGCGATCATGTCAGCCTGTCGGACGGCTATCCTTTGCTGATCGTGACGCGCGCCTCGCTCGACGCGCTCAACGCCGCGCTGGTGGTGCCGGTGCCGATCGCGCGGTTTCGTCCGAACCTCGTCGTCGATGGCGGTGACGCGTGGGGCGAAGATCGCTGGCGGCGGATTCGCATCGGCGCGGTGACGTTTCGCACACCGAAGCTGTGCTCGCGCTGCGTCATCGTCACCCAGCAGCCTCTGACCGGGGAGCGTCTGGAGGGGAATGAGCCGCTCACTACATTGCGGCGGCTCGGTCGGATGGCGAAGAGCGGCGTGGTGTTCGGGCAAAATGCCATCCCGGAGAACGACGGGGTGATCGTGCCGGGCGACCGGGTCGAGGTGCTGGAGGCGGGCGAGTCGGTGCTGGGTTAGCGCGTTACCAGAGCAGGCGCGCGGCGGTGCCGATCAGCGCCACGCCGATCGCCGGCACGGTTGCGAGCACCAGCCGACGCCGGGGCACGCCCGCATCGACGAGGAACGCGACGGCGAGGCCGGCGGCGAGCATCGTCCAGAGGTGATAGCGCAGGTCCGAGGCGACGCTCAGCACGAGATAGCCGCCGCCATAGAGCGCTGCGGATAGCGCCAGCGGCATCGCCATGCCCGGCACGCCACGGCTTGCGAACACCATGCCGAGCGCGAGCGCGATCCAGCAAATCGGCCAGCCGAGCGGGGTGCGGCAACTCTGCACGGCCAGCCAGTCGAGCGCGCGCTGGAGCGGGTTTTGCGTGATTCGGTAGCCCCAGTCGTTGGGGGCGGATTGGGGTTGCACGGGCCGTTCGATTTCGTGGCCGATCACGAAGCGCATGTTCTGGTTGGCGTGGCGCAGGCGGTGTTCGGCATAAGCGATGGGGTGCGCGGCGATTGCCTTTAGCCAGAAGACATAGGGGCTTTGGTGGTGCGCGGCGAAGGTGTCGCGGATCAGCGCGAAGCCGATCGGGCATGGCTCGGCGACCCACCATGCGTAGCTGTCCCACCGGACCGGGTCGTAGCAGCGATGGTTGACCGCGACCGGTGATGCGACCGGCAGCGGCGGGAAGGCGTCGACGCCGCTGTGTTCGGTGATGCCGCCGAGATCGAAGATCACCAGCGACAGCGCGACGCCGCTGGGTTTTGCGCCGGTCGCGTGGTTGGCGAGCGGCATCGCTGCCGCCAGCGCGAAGCCGCCGACGAGCGTGCAGGCGGCCAATCGCGCGGGCGTGCGTCGCCAGCTCGCCGGCAGCACCGCGACGAGCAGCGGCAGCGCGGCGAGCAAGGCGTTGAAGCGCAAGGTCGCGGCGAACAGCAGCAAGGTGATGGCGGCGATGCGCAGGCCCCAGCGGCCTTCGCGACCGGCCCATGCCGCCAACCCCACCGCCGCGAGCAACGCGCCCGCCATCAGACTGTCCTTGAGCACCGAGCCGAGCGTCGCCAGCGCGAACGGCAGTAGCGCCACCAGCACGACCGGCCATCGCTGCCGGGCGCGCGCGGCGAGCAGGGCGAAGCCGAGCCAGTAGAGCCCGGCTTGCAACAGCAGCATCGGAGCGGGACCGGGATGCAGCGCGATCATTTGCCGCCACACCCATTCCATCGCCGGCGGATGCCAGTCGTCGAAGGCGCCGCTCACCGCCTGGCCGTATTGGCGCACGGCATCCCAATACATGATGCCCGGCCAATAGGCGGCGAGCTGTAGCGCGGCGGCCAGCACCAGCGCGGCCACGACGATGCGGGGGCTGCGGGCGGTCAGGCGGGTTCGACCCGTTTGGCGACGAGCGCGCCGACTTCGCCCGCCTGCCACGCGAGGATCGCCGGCACGCCGATGATGAGATCGCGCGCGCGCTTGAGCAGCGACAGCGCGAGCGCGGTGGTCGGCGGCAAGCCGAACACCGGGCCGATCAGCGCATAAGCGGCTTCCTGAATACCGATCGCGCCGGGGACTGCGAAAGCGACGCTGCGCAGCGTGAAGATCAGCGCCTCGATCGTCAGCGCCGCCCACAGCGGCACATGCGACCCCATGAACCACAGCGCCACCCACGCCCCCGCCGCACTGCCGATCCACGCGAGCAGGTTGAGCGCGAAGGCGGCGAGAATCCGCCTGGGTTCGCGGTAGACCGCGTCGAGTTGCAAGCGCACCGCATCGACCGCCTCGACCGAACCGGGGATCATCCGTGCGCCCACCGCGCCGACCAGCCTGAGCACCGGGCGCTGCCCGGCGATGAAGGCGATCATCAGCACCGCCATCACGCCCAGCCCACCGATCGCGAGCGACACCAGCCCGGCGTGGACCGGGCCGCTGGTCAGCACGACGAGCAGGGTCGCGACCCCGGCGATGGTGAACAGCAATTGCGCCGCCATTTCGGTGGTCATGTCAGCGACCATCGAGGCGTAGATCAGCGAATCGGGCACGCCGCGCGCCGCGAGCGTACGCGCGCCGACGACGAGGCCGCCGAGTTGCGAGAAAGGCAGCACGTCGGTCGCCGCCTCGCGGGTGGTGCGCGCCCAGACGAACAACGGCAGCCGACGCAGTGGCTCGCCAGGCGCGGTGACGAGCCACGCGCCGCCGAGCAGCAGCAGCACGCCCACCGAGCAGAGCAGGAACGCGCCCATGCCGAGCCAGCCGATCGCCGCCATGCCCGCGAACACCTGCCGCGCGCCGACCGCCCCGACCGTCCAGCCAGCGACCGCGATGCCGATCAGGGTGGCGGCGAGCAGGCCGGCGCGCGCGAAGCGGTTCATGCGGTGGCCGGGGTCTTCTTCCGCATCAGCCTCAGCACGAGCCGGATCGCGCCGGGCACGAATTTGGGGCGGATCAGCCGCGCGTCATACGGCGCGAGCCGGCGGTCGTTCTCGGCGAGGCAAATCGCGGCGAGTTCGGGAAATTCGATCTCGACGCCCAATTCCTTCGATCCGTTGAGCGTGAAGTTGTTTTCCTGCGCCTTGGTGTTCTCGCCCATGCCCTTGGCCATGTCCAGCCGCTCCCAAATCAGGAAACACCAGACCGCCCAGACCTTGAGTTCGAAATAGGGCCGCCGCCACCACGGCATGTTGCGCCGCCACCACGCCACCCAGTTGACGAAGAACAGGATGTGCCGCCCCTCCTCGCGCATCACCGGCTCGAACGTGTCGATCAGTTCGGGCGGGAAGAAGCCGGTGTCCTTGGCGATCTTAAACAGGCCGAAGCCGAAGAAGCTGTCGATACATTCGGAGAAGCCCGAACGCATGAACGCCCATTCGGCGTCCTTGGGCTTGATGTAGGGCGGCTCGGGTTCGAGCACGATACCGTAATGCTGGACCATGTCGGCGAGCACGATCTTGTGGCGCTTCTCCTCGAAGGCATCCATTTCGAGCGCGGTCTTGAGTTCGGGATCACGCACGAAATCGGCGAAAGTCTGGACGAACAGCCCCGTCCTGCCCTCGGTTTGAACCGCCATGTCCCAGATCGGCAGCGACACGATCTTGGCGCGCACGTCGTCTTCCAGCACCGGCCAGTCGATCAGCGCGGGCGTGTAGGGATCGTGGGTATCGAGCAAAGCGCGACAGAACAGGATCTTGTGCGCGTGGCTGCCGAGCCTGACGCGCTCACCGAGCGCGGGGCCGGCGGCTTCGATTCTGCCGGGGATATAGTTCATACGCGGGTTCCGTCTACAGATCGGCGAAGCGCGCCAGCCGGATGCCGCCGCGCGCGATGATGTCGCGTGCAACCGGATCGAGCAGCGCCGCCAATTCTTCCTGATAGTGATACCCCGGTGCGGCGAGCGGATAGTCGCCCGTGGCGGGGTGAAGATAGATTTCGCTGACCCCGTCGGGCAGATGCCGGAGGATGCCGCGCAGCCGGTCCGGCGTCATCCCGCCCGACCAGGCGAGGCCGAAGACGTGATCGGGCGCCTTCATGCCGGCACGGCGCAGCTTGGTGCGGACGCGGCGCGCGAAGGGCGCGGCGATATCCATGCCCTTGACCGGCTCGACCTTGCGCAGCACCGCGCGCGGCTCGATTGGCGCACGCCCGGCGCGCATCCCGAAGCGCTGGCCGACGGCGATGACGGTCGATGCGATCGCCGGGTGCATGTGCATGTGCTTGTGCGAATCGACATGGTCGAGCGGTAGCCCGGTCGCGACGAACAGGCGGAACTGCGCCTCGATCTCGGCGGTGAGCTGGCGCCGCACCGCCGGGCGCAGCAGGATCGCGAGGCTGGTGGCGAGCGCCTCGATACGGAACATGCCGCCCGCATCGACGAGATCGGGAATGCGCTCGGGCGGGAGCGCGGGCGGCACCTCGGCGAGCGCGATGTGCAGGCCGACGCCGAGATGCGGCATCGTTCGCGTCCTCGCTACCGCATCCGCGTACGCCTCGCCCGTCACCATCAGGCTGGTGGTGGTGAGGATGCCGTCGCGGTGCGCCTGCTCGATTGCATCGTTGACCGGGACCGACACGCCGAAATCATCGGCATTGAGAATGACCGTCTTCACGTATCCGCCTCACACCGCGCCGACGCCGTAGAAGGCGGGATCGGCGAGCACGATATCGGCGACGCGCGGCGCGTTGGGGATGCCGATCCGGCGCAGCAACAGCACCATCGTCGCGCGGTCGCCCGCGCGCACCGCGCGTTCCCAATCCTCGAACAGCCCGCGCGCGGCGAGCCGTTCGTTGACCGTCATATCCGAAGCCGTGCTCACGACAAACGCCTTGTCATCAGGGGTTTACGCGGCCTCTTTGCGGCGGCGCAGGAAGTCGAAGAACTCGACGCCCTCGCGCAGACGGCGCTTCATCATGTCCCAATCACGCAGCATTTCCCACACGATCGAGCCGATCTTGGAGGGGCGGAAGTAGAAGCGCTTGTAGAATTCCTCGACCTTGTCGAAGATCACCGTCGCATTGAGATGCGGGTAGGATAGCTGCGCGATCTGGTTGCCGTCGTCGGTCAACAGGCTGTTGCTGTTGTCGAACCAGCCGTTCTCGGTCGCCTGCTTGTAGAGGAAGGTGCCGGGATAGGGCGCCGCCAGCGACACCTGGATGGTGTGCGGGTTGATCTCCTTGGCGTAGTTGATCGTCTCCTCGATCGTCTCTTCGGTCTCGCCCGGCAGGCCGAGGATGAAGGTGCCGTGGATGACGATGCCGAGCTCATGGCAGTCCTTGGTGAACTGCTTGGCGACGTCGACGCGCAGGCCCTTCTTGATGTTGTGGAGGATCTGCTGGTTGCCACTCTCATAGCCGACGAGCAGCAGGCGCAGGCCGTTCGCCTTGAGGATTTCCAAGGTCTTGCGCGGCACATTGGCCTTCGCGTTGCAGCTCCACGTCATCGGGAAGCCGGGCTTGCCGAAACCCAGCTCGCCGAGCGCGACGGCGATTTCCTCGACGCGCGAGTGGATGTCGGTCAGCGTGTCGTCGTCGAAGAAAATCTCCTTGGTCTCGGGGATGTTCTCGATGATGTACTTCACTTCCTCGACCACCTTGGCGACCGAGCGGCCACGGTAGTTGTGCCCGCCGATGGTCTGCGGCCACAGGCAGAAGGTGCAGCGGCTCTTGCAGCCACGGCCGGTATAGAAGCTGACATACGGGTGCTTGAGGTAGCCGCCGAAATATTTCTCGATCTGGAGGTCACGCTTGTAGATCGGCGAGACCATCGGCAGGTCGTCCATGTTCTCGATCATCGCGCGGTCCTTGTTGCGGACGAACGATCCGTCGGGCGCGCGCCAGGTGATGCCGTCGACTTCGGCAAGCGGCTTGCCCTCGGCGATATCGAGGATCGTGAAATCATATTCCTCGCGCGCGACGAAATCGACCGAGGCGGTGGCGGCGAGGCTCTTGTCCGGCTCGACCGCGACCTTGGCACCGACGAGACCGATCAGCGCGGTAGGGTTGCGCGCGCGGATCAGCTCGGCGCACTTCACGTCCTGCGCGAAGCTCGGCGTCGAGGTGTGCAGGACGATCAGCTCCATGCCATCGACCTCGTGCTTGATGTCGTCCCACGACTGGTCATGCGCGGGCGCGTCGATCAGCTTCGATCCGGGCACCATCGCGGCGGGCTGCGCGAGCCAGGTCGGATACCAGAACGACTTGACCTCGCGCTTCATCTGATAGCGCGCGCCGGCCCCGCCGTCATATCCGTCGAACGAGGGGCCTTGCAGGAAAAGCGAACGCATCATGGTAAAGTCTCCGGGGCCGCAGCGATGCGGCCGTGTGGTCCTATTCTAAGCGTCGCGCCGCGCCAATCAACCGAGCGGACGCAGAAGCTGGCGCAATAGACCGCAAATCCGAAAGTGTCGCGTATCGGCAACACCCAGAGCGGCGCAGCCTGCGCGCCAGCGATCCGTTCCACCGAAATTGCGGCGAAAAGGCGGACGGCGAGCGCGATTCCGGCGAGCGTTAGCCCTGCGGTGGGCCACCACAAAGCGGCGAGCAGCGCGATCGGCAGCGGGAAGGTCACGATCAACCCGAGGTACGGCGCGAGGCCGAGATCGCGTACCGTGACGCCCCAGCGCAGTTCGTGCCGCCACAGCGCGCGAGCGGAGCGTTCGTCGAAGGCGTGCGTCACCAGCAGCGGTGGCACCAAGACGGCGAGGCCGAGATCGCGCACCGCCGCGCCGATCGCATAATCATCGGCGAGCACGTCGGCGAAGCGCGCGAAGCCGCCGATCCGCTCCAGCGTGTCGCGGCGCATCGCGATGGTGGAACCCATGCACGGTGTCGCGAGGCGATTGGCGACACCGAAGATCAGTCCGAGCAGGAATTGCCAGTCGATTCCGGCCGCGCCGAGGCGCGACCAGAAGCCGGCGTCGCCGCGCCCGTGATAGGCGCAGGTGACGATACCGACATTGGGCTGGTCGAGCGCCGCCAGCACTTGCCGGATGTAATCGCGGCCGACCGCGATGTCGCTGTCGCTGAGCATCACCACCGGATGGCGGATGTGCGGTTCGAGATTGGCGAGGTTGGAGATCTTGCCGCTCGATCCGTGACGGGTCGAGTCGATGACGAGATCGATCACGGCTTCGGGGTGGCGGCGGCGCAGCGCGTCGATCGCGCGAATCGCTGGGTCATCGGCGCGCTGCACGCCGCACAGGAACTGGACCGGGCCGGTGTGCGACTGGGTGAGGAAGCTCGCGAGCGTGTCGAGGAAGCGCGGTTCGGTGCCGTGGAGCGGTTTGAGGATGGTGACGCCGACGATCGCGTCGGCCGCCGGCGCGGGGTGCGCGAAGAAGCGGCGCAGCACGAAGGTCGCCGCAAGCATCCAGCCGATGCCGATCGCGGCAAGTAGCACCGCGAGCGAGCCGAGGATTGCGGTGATGTACCCCACGTCAGAACGTCCCAATCGCCGCGCGCCGCAAACGCCCCAGCCGTTCGTCCCGAGCGAAGTCGAGGGACACGCGGTTACGTCTCGCCATGTGCCTCGACTTCGCTCGGCACGAACGGCTGGGGAGCGTTCGATCCGTGCCGCCCCCTACCCGCCTCACGCGCGAATGTCAGCGCCTTCCTTCCGCCATGACTTTGGGTAAAGGGGCGCGGATGGACAGCAGCGATCTGGTTCTCGTCACCGGCGTCTCGGGGTTCGTCGGCTCCGCGGTGGCGCGGCGGCTGGCGGCACAGGGTCGCAGCGTGCGCGGAGTCGTGCGCGCGAGCAGCGCGCGCGCCAATCTCGTCGATTTTCCGGGCGAACTGGTCGAGGGCGATGCGCGTGACCCGCACGCGATGGCGCGCGCGATGGCGGGGGTGCGGCACCTGTTCCACGTCGCCGCCGATTACCGGATCTGGGCGCCCGACCCGGAGGAGATCGTCCGCAACAATCTCGCCAGCACGCGTGCCGTCATGGAAGCGGCGCGCGATGCCGGGGTCGAGCGGATCGTCTATACCAGCAGCGTCGCCACCCTCCTGCCCGACCCTGCCCGTCCCGCCGACGAAACCCGGCCCGCCACGCCCGAACAGGCGGTCGGCGCGTACAAGCGCAGCAAGGTGGTCGCCGAGCGGCTGGTCGAGGCGATGGCGGCGGCGGGGCTGCCGGTGGTGATCGTCAACCCCTCCACCCCGATCGGCCCGCGCGACGTGCGGCCGACGCCGACCGGGCGGATCATCGTCGAGGCGGCGTCGGGCAAGATGCCGGCGTTCGTCGATAGCGGGCTGAACCTCGTTCACGTCGATGACGTGGCGGAGGGGCATTTGCTCGCGCTGGCGAAGGGGCGGATCGGCGAGCGCTATATTCTGGGCGGGCAGGACGTGTCGCTGGGGGCGATGCTCGGCGAGATCGCGGCGTTGGTTGGGCGCAAGGCGCCGACCGTGGCGCTGCCGCGTGGGCCGCTGTACCCGCTGGCGTGGGCGAACGAGTTGCTCGCGCGGGTGACGGGCAAGGAGCCGTTCCTGACGATCGATTCGCTCAAGATGGCGGGGCATGCGATGTATTATTCGAGTGCGCGCGCGGAGGCCGAGCTTGGCTACCATGCGCGGCCGCATGTCGAGGCTTTGCGCGATGCGATCGACTGGTTCCGGGGCGCGGGGATGATCCGGTGATCTGGCTGGGCGCGCTGACGGTGGCGATCTGGCTGGGCATCGCGCTCGGGCGCGGTGGGTTCTGGCTGGCGCGCGAGCGGGATACGCAACCTGTCCCCGTGCGTGACCGCACTCCCCTCCCTGAAAGGGAGGGGTTGGGGGTGGGTTCCTCTCGTGGGAACGCGGCGCTCGCCCCATACCCACCCACCCCCGGCCCCTCCCTTCCAGGGAGGGGTGAAGAAGCAGGCTGGCCCACCGTCGTCGCGGTTGTCCCCGCGCGGGACGAAGCCGAGGTGATCGCCGAGTCGATCGGCAGCCTTGTCGCGCAGGACTATCCGGGCGACTTCCGCATCATCCTCGTCGATGACGGCAGCGGCGATGGCACCGCCGCCATCGCCCGCGCCGCCGCGCGAGGGTCGGATCGGCTCACCATCCTGCGGGGTGCTCCGCTCGCGCGGGGGTGGACGGGCAAATTGTGGGCGGTGTCGCAGGGGATCGCGGCGGCGGGGGATGCCGAGTATCTGCTGCTCACCGACGCCGATATCGCACATGCGCCCGATACGCTCGCCAGCCTCGTCGCCCGCGCCGAGGGCGACGACCGGGTGCTGGTGTCGCTGATGGCGCGGCTGCGGTGCAAGAGTTTCGCCGAGCGCGCGCTGATCCCCGCCTTCGTGTGGTTCTTCCAGATGCTCTACCCGTTCGCCACGGTGAACGCACGCGGGCGCGGACTTGGCGGGGCGGCGGGCGGCGTGATGCTGGTGCGGCGTACCGCGCTCGAAGCGGCGGGCGGGATCGGCGCGGTGCGCGGCGCGCTGATCGACGATTGCGCGTTCGGCGCGCTGATGAAGCGCCACGGCGCGATCTGGCTCGGGCTGACCAACCGCGCGCGCAGCATCCGCGTCTACGACACCGCCGAGTCGGTCGCGGCGATGATCTCCCGATCGGCTTACGCACAACTACGCTATTCGCTTTGGCTGCTGGCAGGCACAACGATCGGCCTCGCGCTTACCTATCTCGCGCCGCCATTGCTTGCGGTGTTCGCGCGAGGCTATGCGCAGACGCTCGGGATGATGGCTTGGATTTTGATGGCGATACTGTTTCAGCCGATGTTGCGATTCTACCGCCGTTCGCCGTTGTGGGGCGCGGCGCTGCCCGGCATCGCGAGCTTCTACGCCGGCTGCACCTTGCTGTCGGCGTGGCAACATGCGCGCGGGCGCGGCGGCATGTGGAAAGGCCGCGCTCAGGCGGACTTGCACGCATGAGCAAAGCAACCGATCTCGCGTCCGGCAAGGGGCATAAGGACGAGAATTTCCCAGTCGCGTCACTGCTCAAGCCGCAGCACCGTGCGCCGATCCTGGCGTTCTACCGCTTCGCGCGCGCCGCCGATGATGTCGCCGACAATGCAGCCGCCAGCGCGGACGAGAAGCTGGCTTTGCTCGGCGCGATGCGGGCGAGCATACAGGGCACGAGCGACGCCGACGCGGTTTCGGTCGAGCTGCGCGGCGTGATGGCGGCGCACCGGCTCGATCCGGTCCATGCGCTCGACCTGCTCACCGCGTTCGAGCGCGACTGCACGATCGACCGCTATCAGAGCTGGGATGATCTGATCGACTATTGCCGCTATTCGGCGATGCCGGTCGGGCGCTACGTGCTCGACGTCCACGGCGAGGACCGCGCGTTGTGGCCCGCGAATGACGCCCTGTGCGCAGCGTTGCAGGTCATCAACCATTTGCAGGATTGCGGGAAGGATTACCGCGCGATCGGCCGCGTCTATATCCCGCTCGCGGCGCTGGCGCGGCGCGGCGCGCCGGTGAGCGATCTCGGGCACGACGCCTCGACGCCCGCATTGCACGGCACGATCATAGACATCGGCAACCAGACGCTCGGCCTGCTCGCCGAATCGAAGCGGTTCGCGCGCGGCATCCGCGACCGGCGGCTCGGCATGGAGGTGGCGATCATTCAACGGCTGGCCGAAGACCTTACGCGGCGGGTGAAAAAGCGCGATCCGCTGTGCGACAAGGTTCACCACGGCAAGATCGAGATGGCGCGGATCGCCGGCGGCGCAATGCTGTCCTATCTGGTGGGCCGGGCATGAACCCCAAGGCGACACCCGCTTCGCTCCAGGCGCAAGTCTCGGGCAGCAGCTTTTATGCCGGCATGCGCGTACTGCCCAAGGCAGAGCGCGAGGCGATGTACGCGGTGTATGCGTTCTGCCGCGCGGTCGACGACATCGCCGACGACCAGCAGGGCGAGCGAGCCGGCCGGGCGGTCGCGCTCGAACAGTGGCGCGACGATATCGAGGCTTTGTATGCGGGCCGCGATCCCGGCCAGGCGGCGCTGGTGGCGGATGCGGTGCGGCGGTTCGATCTGCAAAAGGACGATTTCGTCGCGGTGATCGACGGCATGGCGATGGATGTCGCCGGCGATGTCCGCTGGCCGCCGTTCGAGACGCTCGATGTGTATTGCGACCGGGTGGCGTCAGCAGTGGGGCGGCTGTCGGTCAACATTTTCGGGATGGAGCGCGCGACCGGCGTCACGCTGTCGCACCACCTTGGCCGGGCGCTGCAATTCACCAACATCCTGCGCGATATCGACGAGGATGCCGAAATCGGCCGGGTCTATCTGGCCGGCGAGCATCTCGGTGCGGCGGGCATCGCCTTCACCACGCCCCGGCAAGTGGTCGACGATCCGCGCATCGACGCCGCCTGCCGCCCGTTGGCGGCGATCGCGCATGACCATTATGCCAAGGCCAACGCGATCCTCGCCACGCGCCCGCATGGCCATCTGATCGCGCCGCGACTGATGGCAGCGGTCTATGCGCCGATCCTGTCGCGCATGGAGACAGCCGGCTGGACCGCACCCCGCACGCGAATCCGCACCAACAAGCCCGCGCTGATCCTGACCGCGCTGCGGCTCTGGCTGTTCCGATGAGCCGGCGCGCGCGCGTAATCGGCGCCGGCATGGCCGGACTGTCGGCAGCGGTGGAACTGACCCGCGCCGGCTTCGCCGTGTCGATCTCCGAAGGCGCGGCGCAGGCGGGCGGGCGCTGCCGCAGCTACCACGATCCGCAGCTTGGCCAGATGATCGACAATGGCAACCATCTCGTCCTGTCGGGCAACGACGCGGTCGAGCATTTTCTGGCGACGATCGGCGCCGGCGACCGGCTGGCCGGGCCGGACGAGGCTGAATTCGTCTTCGCCGACCGCCGCACCGGCGAGCGCTGGAGCTTCCGGCCCAATGACGGGCGGCTGCCGTGGTGGATCTTCTCCAAGGCGCGGCGCGTGCCAGGCACGCGCGCGCGCGACTATCTGCGGCTCGCCGGGCTGACCTCGGGCAGGGCCGGGCAGACCGTCGCCGACCGGATCGACACGGGCGGGCTGCTGTGGGAGCGGCTGCTGGAGCCGGTGCTGCTCGCGGCGCTCAACACCGCTCCGCATGGCGGCGACGCGACGCTGACCGCCGCGATCATCAACCAGACGCTCGGGCGCGGCGGGCGAGCGATGAAGCCGCGGATCGCCGAGCCGACGCTCGCCGCCGCGTTCGTCGATCCGGCGACCGAATGGCTCGACGCGCAAGGCGCGAGCCTCACGCTCGGCCAACGGTTGCGCGCGATCGGCTTCGAGGGTGACCGCGTGACGACGCTCGATTTCGGCAGGGGTGCGGAAGCGGTCGCGCCCGATGAGACAGTGGTCCTCGCGGTGCCGCCGTGGATCGCCGAGACGCTGGTCCCCGATCTCGTCGTACCGTTCGATTTCCGGGCGATCGTCAACGCGCATTTCGCGTTCACGCCGCCGCCGGGCACGCCGTCGATGATCTGCGTGGTCGGTGGCGCGGCGGAGTGGATCTTCGCTTTTCCCGATCGCCTGTCGGTGACGGTGAGCGGCGCCGACCGGCTGATCGATGCCGATCGCGCCGAACTTGCCGCCGCGTTCTGGGCCGATATCGCCGCGATCCACAACCTGCCGCCCGAGCTGCCGCGCTGGCAGATCGTCAAGGAAAAGCGCGCGACCTTCGCCGCGACGCCGGCGCAGGAACGCCGCCGCCCGCCGTCGCGCACGCGTTGGCGCAACCTGTTCCTCGCCGGAGACTGGACGCAAACCGGCCTGCCCGCGACGATCGAGGGGGCATTGCGGTCTGGCGCGACCGCCGCGCGCTTGGCGCGGGACGCACGGCTGGTATAGGCGCGGCGATGGCCACCCTGCTGGAAACCCCCGATCTCGTCGCGCTTGCCGACGCCGCCACCACCCGCGCCGCCGCCGCGCTCGCCGATGCGCAGCGGCCCGACGGGCATTGGGTGTTCGAGCTTGAGGCCGATGCCACCATCCCGGCCGAATATGTGCTGCTGCGCCACTATCTCGGCGAGCCGCGCGCGGTGGAGCTGGAGGCGAAGATTGGCCGTTACCTGCGCCGCATCCAGGGCGCGCATCATGGCTGGCCGCTGTTCCACGGCGGCGCATTCGACATCAGCGCGAGCGTGAAGGCCTATTATGCGCTCAAGATGATCGGCGACGATGTCGATGCGCCGCATATGGCGGCGGCGCGCCGCGCGATCCTCGCGGCGGGTGGGGCGGAGGCGGCGAACGTCTTCACGCGAATCCAGCTCGCGCTGTTTGGCGCGGGGCCGTGGAAGGCGGTGCCGACGCTGCCGGTCGAACTGATCCTGCTGCCGCGCTGGTTCCCGGTGCATCTGTCGAAGATGTCATACTGGGCGCGCACGGTGATCGTGCCGCTGCTGGTGCTTGCCGCCAAGCAGCCGGTGGCGCGCAATCCGCTCGGCATCACGGTGGATGAGTTGTACACCGGGCGCGCCAAGCCGCCCGAGAGCAAGGCCGCCGACACCAAGCGCGGCTGGACGATGTTTTTCAACGGCCTCGACGTGGTGCTGAAGGGCGTCGAGGGGCTTTGGCCGAAGCGGCTGCGGGCGCGGGCGATTCAGCGTTGCGTCGATTTCACCGTCGAGCGGCTGAACGGCGAGGATGGCCTCGGCGCGATCTATCCGGCGATGGCGAACAGCGTGATGATGTTCGATTGCCTCGGCTATGCCGAGGACCATCCGCACCGGGCGATCGCGCGCAAATCGGTCGAGAACCTGTTGGTCGTGAAAGACGACGAGGCCTATTGCCAGCCCTGCGTCTCGCCAGTGTGGGACACCGCGCTCGCCGCGCACGCGATGCTGGAGGCAGGCGGCGTGGAGAATGAGGCGCGTGCCGATGCCGCGCTTGAATGGCTGCGGCCGTTGCAAGTGCTCGACGTGAAGGGCGACTGGGCCGAGCAGCGCCCCGACGTGCGGCCGGGCGGCTGGGCGTTCCAGTACAACAACGCGCATTACCCCGATCTGGACGATACCGCCGTGGTGGTGATGGCGATGGACCGCGCCGCGCCGCGATCGGGCGCGGATTATCGCGCGGCGGTGGAGCGCGCGGTCGAGTGGACAATGGGATTGCAGAGCAAGGGCGGCGGCTGGGGCGCGTTCGATGCCGACAACCACCACCATTACCTCAACAACATCCCGTTCGCCGATCATGGCGCGTTGCTCGATCCCGCGACCAGCGACGTGTCGGCGCGGGTGGTGTCGATGCTCGGGCAATTGGGCGAGCCGCTCGATAGCCCACGGATGCGCGAGGCGCTCGGCTTTCTCGAGCGCGAGCAGACGGCGGACGGAAGCTGGTTCGGGCGCTGGGGGGTGAATTACATCTACGGCACCTGGTCGGTGCTGTGTGCGCTCAACGCTGCCGGCGTGGATGCGCAGTCGGCGATGGTGCGCAAGGCGGTGGCATGGCTGGTCGCGATCCAGAACAAGGATGGCGGCTGGGGCGAGGATTGCGACAGCTACGACCTTGCCTACACAGGCCACACCCCTGCCCCATCGACCGCATCGCAGACCGGCTGGGCGTTGCTCGCGCTGATGGCGGCGGGCGAAGTCGATTTGCCCGCTGTGGAGCGCGGCGTGCGCTATCTCGCCGAGACGCAGGCCGAGGACGGGCTGTGGGGGCAGGAGATGTACACCGGCGGCGGTTTCCCGCGCGTGTTCTACCTGCGCTATCACGGCTATCCGAAGTATTTCCCGCTTTGGGCGCTGGCGCGGTATCGCAATCTGAAGCGCTCGAACGACCGGCGGGTTACGGTGGGAATGTGACCTTGCTCGTCGCCTGCGGGCTGACGCGCGAGGCGCGGATTTTCGCGCGGGATGGTGTGATGGCGGTCGCTGGTGGTGGCGATGCGGCGCGGCTCGAGGCCGGGCTTGAGGTGGCGGTCGCAGCGGGCGGGGTGCGCGCAATCCTGTCGGGCGGCATCGCCGGCGCGCTCGACCCGGCGCTCAGGCCGGGCGATGTGGTGATCGGCACCCTGTTCTCCCGCGAAAGCGGGAGTCCAGAGCAACTAGACGCAGCGTTCGCGGCCCTGGACTCCCGCTTTCGCGGGAGAACACGGGAGTCGCTGCCGGACGCGCATTTCGGCTGCATCGTCGGCAGCGACACGATCGTCGCCACGCTCGCCCAGAAGCGCGCGCTTTACGAAGCCACCGGCGCGCTCGCGGTGGATATGGAATCGCACATCGCCGCGCGCGTCGCGGCGCGCCACGCCCTGCCCTTCGCGATCCTGCGCACGATCTCCGACGGCGCCGACCACGTCCTGCCGCCGGCCGCGCTGGTCGGCATGAAGCCAGACGGCGGCATGGCGCTCGGCGCGGTGCTCGGCTCGCTCGCGCGGCATCCGGGGCAGTTGCCAGCGTTGATCCGCACCGGGCGTGATGCGGGCCGGGCGTTCACGGCGCTGAAGCGGGCATGCCGGGCTTTCGACTCCGGCTCGACTGGAACTAGGTAGGTTGGTACGGGAAACGCTGCGCCCACACGTCGTTTTGCCAATCAGTGTAACCCAACAGACTACCGAACTCGCGTTCACGCGCGGGCGACCATCCTCCCGCCCGTTGCATCAGCGCCATCATCTCATCGACACGCCACTCTTCGCCGGGCAATGTGTAATAAATGCGATGGATCCCACGCACCTCAGGTCGGTTCGGAATGGCAAGCGGGATTACAAAATCGCGCTTGGTCAATCGCCCCGCCAACACACATCGATCGAAACATCGAAGATATCGAACTACAACATCTGGGAAATTTTCATAAACATCTGCGAAGATCGCGAGCGGCTTGATGCCCTTCAGCATCAGGCCAAGTTCGCTATTCGTGTGAACCTTATAGGGTAGCCCTCGCAGATCGTCGGGCAGAGGCACCTAGCTCAGCTTCAGGCCGCCCGCTGCGTCCGACGGAAGCCGTCCGGGTCCGCCGCCTTGATCTTGGCCAGTTCGCGTTCGACGTGAGTCGAATGCACGTCCTCGGCCTTGCGCGCGTTGGACAGGTCGATGTCGGGCGCCATCGGCCCCTCCGTCCGCACGCCCTTGCGGCCGACATTGAACATCGCGAGCGGGTTGCGGATCGACTCGCTCGCCGCCGTGCCCTCGAAGCCGCAATGGACCATGCAGTTCGAGCATTTCTCGTACTTGCCGACACCGTACTGGTCCCAGTCAGTGCCCTCCATCAGTTCGGTGAAGGTTTCGACATAGCCTTCGCCGACGAGGTAGCACGGCTTCTGCCAGCCGAAGACGGTGCGCAGCGGCATCGACCAGGGCGTGCATTCGTAGCTGCGGTTGCCGGCGAGGAAATCGAGGAACAGCGGCGAGTTGGTGAAGGTCCACGCCTTGCCGCCGTTGCCGCGCCGGAACACGTCGCGGAAGAAGGTCTTGGTGCGTTCGCGCGTCAGGAAATGCTCCTGATCGGCGGCGCGTTCGTAGGAGTAACCAGGCGACAGCGTGATCTCGACGCCGCGCTTCTCCATCTCGTCGAAGAACGACGCCAGCCGCACCGGATCGGCGCCGTCGAACACGGTGCAATTGACCTGGACGCGGAAGCCCTTGGACTTGGCGAGTTCGATCGCCTCGATCGCGACCTCATAGGTGCCGTCCTGATCGACCGCGTGATCGTGCATGCCCTTGTCGCCATCGAGATGGATCGACCAGGTGAAGAAGTTCGACGGCTTGTAGTCGTCGATCTTCTTCTTGAGCAGCAGCGCGTTGGTACACAGGATCACGAACTTCTTCTTCGCGATATAGCCCTCGACGATCCTGGGCATGTCGCGGTGGAGCAGCGGCTCGCCACCGGCGATCGACACGGCGGGCGCGCCGCATTCGTCGATCGCTTCCATGCACTGATCGTAGCTCAGCCGCTGGTTGAGGATCGCGTCGGGATAATCGATCTTGCCGCAGCCGGGGCAGGCGAGATTGCAGCGCAGCAGCGGTTCGAGCATCAGCACGAGCGGATATTTGCCGCCGCCGATATGCTTGCGCAGCGTATAGCTGCCGATGCGGGCGAGCGCGGGAAGCGGAAGGCTCATGGTCTGTACGTCCTAGTTCGCCATCGCGCGCGGCGCGGCAGTGATCGGCCCTCTTAGCTCACGCGGCAGGGCGAATTCCAGTGTCTCTTCAATCCCGTCGAGCTGGCTGACCTCGACCGGGCCGATCCGGCGCAGCGCCGCGATGACATCATCGACCAGCGCGTCGGGTGCGGACGCGCCGGCGGTCAGGCCGACCGTCATCACCCCATCGAACCAGGCGGGATCGATCGCGCTGCCATCGGCGACGAGATAGCTCGGCAGCCCCTCGTCCACGCCGAGATCGCGCAGGCGGCTCGAATTGGAGCTGTTCGCTGCGCCGACCACCAGCAACAGGTCGGCGACGCGGCACAGGTCGCGCACGGCGGTCTGGCGGTTCTGCGTGGCGTAGCAGATTTCCGACACGTCGGGGCCGATCAGGTTGCGGAAGCGCGCCTTCAACGCGGCGATGATCGACCGCGTATCGTCGACGCTGAGCGTCGTCTGGGTGATATAGGCGATCTCGCCATCGTCGGGCAGATCGAGATCGGCCACCGCCGCCGCCGAGGAGACGAGATGCACCGGCGCATCGACCTGGCCGACCGTACCGACCACTTCGGCATGGCCCTCATGCCCGATCAGCACGAGCGCACGACCGGCCTGAGCATAGCGGCGCCCCTGCACATGCACCTTGGTGACGAGCGGGCACGTCGCGTCGAGCACTGGCAGACCGCGCGCCGCAGCCTCTTCCTCGACGGTGCGAGCGACGCCGTGTGCGCTGAACACCGTCATCGCGCCGGCCGGCACGTCCGACAGTTCCTCGACGAACACCGCGCCCTTGCGGCGCAGTGTATCGACGACATGCTTGTTGTGGACGATTTCGTGGCGCACATAGACCGGTGCGCCATAGCGCTCGATCGCCCGTTCGACGATCTCGATCGCCCGCACCACGCCCGCGCAAAATCCGCGCGGGTTCGCCAAGATCACGCGCAAGGCGCCGTCCTTTCCGAATTGGACCATTTCATGCGACGAGACAGGCGGTCTGAAATCCCGCATCGCCGCCCCTGTACGCTGCATATGCGAAGGGATGCCCGAAAAATGAAGCGGAAAAAGGGCAGACCGTACCGATCGGTACTGAACTGTGCCCGTTCAGCCACGCGTCAGCGGTTTGTGCTTATCGATGGTGGTTGGTATCGGGCCACGGCGTCCCTATCTGACGGCCCATTATGATGGAGTATCGCATGATCCGCGTTTCCGGCCTGGCGGCGCTGCTGCTCGCAGCCTCGATCACAGCCCCCGCCACCGCGCAGACCAGCGACCCCGCTGGCGCGACCGTGCAGACGCTCGACGACGGTCTTCTCGCGATCATGAAGGGCGGCAAGGCGCTCGGCATATCGGGGCGTTCGGCCAAGATCGCGCCGGTCGTCGATCGCGCGTTCGACATTCCGCTGATGACGCGGCTGTCGGTCGGCCCCGCCTGGACGACGACCGCGCCGGCTGACCAGACCGCCCTGGTCGCCGCGATCCGCAAGCTGACGATCGCGCAATATGCCGGCAATTTCGATGGCTGGTCGGGCGAGAGCTTCAAGATCGCCCCGCAAGTCGAGACGCGCGGCACCGACAAGCTGGTTCGCACGACATTGGTCGCGCCGAAGGGCGAGCCGACCGCGATCGCCTATCGCCTGCGTGCAAGCGGCGGGCAGTGGAAGATCATCGACGTGTTCTACCAGAATTCGGTCAGCCAGCTCGCCACGCGCCGGTCGGACTTTGCCGGCATTCTCGCCAAGGGCGGCGCCAAGGCGCTGGTGACTCACCTCGACCAACTCTCCGCCAAAGCGGCGAACTGATCCGCATGAGGATTTTCGGGGGGGCGAGCGGGCTGGCGCTCGCCGCATCGCTGATGACGCCGGTCATGGCGGGCGCGCAGCAGCACGCCCCGCCGGCGGGGGTGATCGCGCCCAAGCCGCTCGCGCCGACCGCCGTGTCGCCTGCGGTAAAGGCGGCGCGGCCAGCGCACTTCAAGGGCGATCCGCTCGAAGGCCTCAACCGCAAGCTGTTCTCGATCCATAATTTTTTCGATCGTATCCTCTTCCGTCCGGTCGCGATGGCATACAAGGCGGTGGTTCCCAGGATCATCCGGGGCGGCATCCGCCACGTCTTTTCGAACATCGGCGAGCCGGTGGTGTTCGTGAACGACATGCTGCAATTGAAGCCCAAGCGGGCGGTGCGGACGGTGGCGCGCTTCGCGATCAACACGACGATCGGCGTCGGCGGGCTGGTCGATGTCGCCAAGACCGACGGGTTCAAGCTGCCGCACCATTCCAACGGCTTCGGCAACACGCTCGGCCGCTATGGGGTCGGGCCGGGGCCGTACCTGTTCCTGCCGTTCCTCGGGCCGACCGACTTCCGCGATCTCGGCGCCGCGCCGGTCGACGGCGCGGTTCTGCCGGTCGGGATCGGTTTTCCGTTCAACCGGGTGGAATATCAGATCCCGCAGGGGGTGCTGGTCGGGCTGGACTTGCGCGCTGAATCGGATTCCGATCTCAACGCGCTGCTCGGCGGCGCGGTCGATCCGTATGCGACGCTACGATCGGCGTTTTTGCAGACGCGCGCGGCGGAAGTGTATGCGCTGCGCCACGGCGGCGGCGCGAGCGCCAATCCACTCGACGATCCGCTGGCCGATCCAGCCGCCGGCGGTGGGACATCGCCGGAGATGATCGATCCGCTTACCGATCCGGCGGCGCCGGCTGGCGAGCAGGCGGCGCCGTCACCGGCGTTGAGCGACCCGCTGGTCGATCCAGCCGCGCCCTCCGCTGCACCGGCCGCGAAGCCGGCCACGCCGGATTTTAGCGATCCGTTGGTGGACCCCGCCGCCAAACCTTGAGCAGGTCGTGGTTTCGCCTGCGCCGTTGACGTATATGCCACTGGCATATAAAATCTATCCGTGCCGCTTCAAACCGTCGTCGAACTGGAGTCGTTCCTGAAGCGCGCCCGCGCGATCATGTCCGATGATGAACGGATCGCGCTCGTTACGTTTCTGGCCGCCAACCCCGAGGCCGGCGTTTCGCTGGGCGGGGGTTTGCGCAAGGTTCGGATCGCGCGCGAAGGCGGCGGAAAGAGCGGGGGATATCGCACGCTCTACGTGTTTGGTGGGACCACGATGCCGCTGTTCCTGCTGACGGTGTTCGCGAAGAACGAAAAGGCAAATTTGACCAAGGCCGAGCAGGCAGCGGCGGTGGCGCTGAGCAAGGCGTTGCTCGCCGCATACGGAGACGCATCATGAGCGAAGCATATGACCGCATCGTCGAGGGGCTGAACGAGGCGCTGGCGTTCACACGCGGCGAAACGACGAGTGCCGTCGTCCACAATGTCGAGGTTCCCGTGGTGGATGTCGCGGCGATCCGGGCCAGCACCGGATTGTCGCAAGGCGCGTTCGCACGCAGCATCGGTGTCGCCAAGGGCACTCTGCTCAACTGGGAACATGGCCGTCGGCAGCCGACCGGCCCGGCACAGGTGTTGCTGGCGATGCTGGCGAAGCGGCCTTCTCTGGTCAGCGAATTGCTGCGCTGACCCGTTACGCCTTCTTCGTCTTCCTCGGCGGGCCAAGCAAAGCCGGCTCGAAGATCAGCGCGCACACCAATGTCCACGCCAGCGAGATCATCAGGATCTTGCCCATGCTCGCGGTGCCGGGGTGGTGCGACAGCCACAGGCTGCCGAACGCGCTGCCGGTGGCGAGTGCGCTGAACAGCACCGCGCGCGCTAAGCTCGATTGCAGCAGGTCGGTCGCCCCTGCCCGCCATGCCATCACGAAATAGATGTGGAAGGCGACGCCGACGCCGAACAGCAGCGGAAAGGCGATGATGTTGGCGAAGTTGATCGGCTGGCCGATCAGCACGCAACTGCCCAGCGTCAGGAAGCCCGATAGCACTACCGGCGCGAGCGTGAAGGCGACTTCGCGGGCATCGCGCAGCACGATGAACAGCAAGCCACTGATGAGCACCAACGCGAGCACGCCCGCCTCGATGAACGCCCAGGCAATCGTGCCCGCCGCTTCCTGAGTCGCGACCGGCAGGCCGGAGGCGTCGGGCGCGACGGTGCGGACGGCTTTGGTGAAGCGGCGCAACACGGCGTTGTCGTTGCTGTCGCCGCGCGGGAAGACCTGGATCAGCGCGCGGCCGTCCTTGGCGACCCAATTGCCGGCGATCTCGGGCGGCAAGGTTGCGCGGGTGACGGGCTCGGCCTGCAAGGTGGCGCGGACCTGATCGAGCATCACGCCGAGCGGCGTCACCAGCACGTCATGCGCGCGGGCGCGGGTTTGCGGCGGTGCGGAGGCGAGTCGCGCGAACAGACCGGCGAGTCGGCGTGCGTCCTGCGCAGGCGTATCCGCTGTCGTGCCGGCGACCTTGCGGAGTTGCGCGGCGGTGGTGTTGAGCGCGGCGACGTTCTCCGCATCGGAGGGCGCGGGCGCCATGTCGAACGGGTTGATCGTCGCATCGAGCAGCAGCGATGCGTCCTGAAGCAGCGCGAGTTTTTGCGGCTGGTCCTCGGGGACGAAGCCATCGACCGTCACCGCCGCGTCGACTTCGGGCAGCTTCGCGAGCCGCGCGGCGAGCGCCTTCGCCGCATCCGGGTTGGCGGCGAGCAGGTTGATTGTGTTGGGTGTGCGCAGCGGATCGTGCATCAGATCGGCGAGCGCGCGCATCGCCGGGCCGTTCGGGTTGCGCAGGTGGAGCGGGTTGAAGTCGAACCGCACGAACGGCAGCAACGCGATGCTGACCAGCATCGACAGCGCGAACGCCCATAGCACGGCCTTGCGATGGGTATGCAGCCAGCGATCGAGCGGGGCTGCTTCACGGAACCCGACCTCGCGGCGTGGCGTGCCCGGCTTGAGCAAGGTGAGCAGCGCGGGCAGCAAGGTGATCGACAGCAGCAGCGCGATCACCATGCCGATGCCGGCGATGATGCCGAGTTCGGAGATGCCGATATAGTCGGTCGGCAGGAACGCGCCGAAGCCGAGGAACACCGCGCCGGCCGCCAGCGCCAGCGGCGCGGACAAAGCGGTGGCGGCGCGGCGCAGCGCCTCGGGCGTGGCGTGGCCGTCGAGCCGTTCGGCGTTGAAGCGCACGCTGATCTGGATGCCGAAATCGACGCCCAGCCCGACGAACAACGGGATGAACGCGACCGAGATCAGATTGAGCGTGTGAACCGCGAGCATCCCCGCCGCCGTGGTGATGATGAGGCCGGCGATGATGGTAACGACGATCGCCGCGACGATCTTCACCGATCGCGTCGCGAGCCAGAGCGTGACCAGCATCGCCAGCGCCATGATGAGGCCGACGATGCCGATATTCTCTTCAAGCGTGGCGAACTCCTCGTCGGCGAGCGGCACTTCGCCGGTGGTCCGCACCGAGACGCCATGCGCCGCGTCGAGCCCGAGCTTCACCGCCTGCTGGTTGATCGCCGCGACCGCATCCTCGCCGGGCTGGAGCGCGCCGTAATCGAGCTTGGGCTGGGCGAGGATCAGGCGGCGGCGTGGCGGCGCCTGCCCGCTGCCGGGCGCGGCCATCAACTCCTGCCACGAGAAATAGGAGGGCTTGCCGGCGAGCGTCGCGTCGAGCGCGTCGCTGAGCGAGCGCATCGGCTTATCGAAATCGCCGAGCTTGGCGGCGCCCTGCTCCACCCCCATCAGCGCGGTGCCGAACGCACCAGCGACGCCGCGCAACGACGGATCGCGCGCGAGCGGGCCGAGCAGCGGCTGCGCCTTGATGAGCGCGTCGGTGGCGGTCTTCACCTCGGCGACCGAGCCGAACATCAGGCCCTGTTTGGCGAAATAGGCGCCACCGTCGGGGCGTTCGGCGCGGCGGAAGTGTTTGGTGTCGGCGGCGAGCGCGTCGGTGAGTTTGGCGGCACCGGCTTCGGCGAGTTCGGGGGTTTTGCCGTCAACGATGACGAGCAGCACGTCGGTCAGGTTCGGGAAGGCGGTCTCGACCGCTTTCTCGTTCTGCCGCCACGCCACCTTAGGCGAGATCAGCGCCGCCGTGTCGGTGGTCATCGAAAAGCCGGTCGCCGCATAGGCGAGCGCGACTCCGGCCAGCACGAGGCAGGCCAGCGCGGCGAGCACGGGGCGGCGCACGCTGGCCGCGACCAGCCGCTGGATCAGGGTGGCGATCAACGCTTTGCGTCGCCGCCGAGGAAATAGCGCAGGTTGAACCTGATCGTCTGTTCACCGCCAGTCGTATCGAACATCGCATCCGTCCATTTCGGCGGACCAAGCCTGATCCGCGCATCGTTCGAAAAGCCGACGCCTTCCTTGGGAATGCCGAACAACGCCTGATCGACCTTGCCGTTGCCATTCTCATCGAGAAAAGCCTGAACCGCGTAGCGCCCCGGCGGCAGGCCGGTGAGCGACACCGTGGTGATACCCACGCGCGCGGGCGCTTCGGCGGAGATCGGACAGTCCTTGAGGAACTGCGCCTGCGTGCAGACGTCGATATGGACGCGGCCGTGCGCGGTGCGGACGTTGCCGATCTGGACATGCAAAATGCCCGTGCCGGTCGCGCCGCCGGCCAGCGCCGGCGTGCCTAACATCGCCAAGACCGCCAAGGTCGCCCACGCGCGCACTGTGCCGAAACCCGAAGTCACGTTCGATCCTGTTCCATGATCCGCATTCAAGCGCACGCCTTTCGCGCCCCAGCAATGAATGCGGCGTGTATCGACACCGCAGATACGGTCCAGCCTTTTCCGTCCGATCTGGCCAGACTCCGCGAAGACCGGTGGCCGGGATTGGGTATGCCGCCGTTGCCCGATTTGGTGAAACTGCCAGCAGGTTAAGGGATAACTCACCTTTTTTTGGTTTGGTGCGCGCAACCTGGGGAGATACCAATGCGCGACCTGCCGGCGACGACTATCCTGTCGCATCCTATCAGCCTGCGAGTGCGCGAGATCGCGCGTCGCGCTGGCGCCGCCGTGGCGATCGATTCGGCCGGCGTGTCACTCAGCTATGCCGACCTCGATGCGCGCGCCGCAGCACTCGCCGGTGCGCTCGCGTCGCGCGGCGTGACGCCGGGCGCGACCGTCGCGGTGTGCTTGCCGCGTTCGGCCGAGCAGATCGTCGCCTTGCTGGCCGTCTGGTATGCGGGCGCGGCGTATCTGCCGCTCGATCCGGCGTGGCCGGAGGCGCGGCTGGCGTCGTTCGTCGAGCGCGCCGGCTGTGCGGCGGTGATCGCACCGCGCGGCTCGCCCATCGGCACGGTGGCGCCGGATGATGCGGGCGACGTCGCGCCGGTCGCGGCGGGTGATCTCGCCTATGTCATCTTCACTTCGGGTTCGACCGGGGAGCCGAAGGCAGTCGAGGTCGGGCACGACAATCTCGCCGCGTTGGTCGATTGGCATCTGGCCGCATTCGCGGTCAGCGCGGGCACGCGCACCGCGCACCTCGCCGGATTGGGCTTCGACGCGGCGGCATGGGAGGTGTGGCCGACGCTGGCGGCGGGCGGCACGCTCTGCCTCGCCGACGATGCGGTGCGACTCGATCCTGTCGCGTTGCGCGACTGGCTGGTGGGTGAGCGCATCGAAGTGGCGTTCGCGCCGACCGCGCTCGCCGAGCCGCTCGCGACGATGGACTGGCCAGCCGACGCCCGCTTGCGCGTCCTGCTTACCGGCGCGGACAAGCTGACGGTGCGCCCCAAGCCGGGCCAGCCGTTCGTCTTCGTCAACAATTACGGCCCGACCGAATGCACCGTCGTCGCGACATCGGGCGTGGTCGCGGCGGAGGGCAGCGCGCTGCCCTCGATCGGCACGGCGATCGCCGGGACCACGATCCATCTGCTCGATCCGAGCGGCGACGCGGTCATGCCCGGCGCGCCCGGCGAAGTCTGCATCGGCGGCGCGCAGGTCGCGCGCGGCTATCGCGGCGACCCGGCGCTGACCGAGGCGCGCTTCGTCACGCATCCGCAGTACGGCCGGCTGTATCGCACCGGCGATCTCGCGCTGCGGCTGGAGGATGGCGAATACGCCTTCCTCGGCCGTGTCGATGGACAGGTGAAGGTGCGCGGCCACCGCATCGAGCCCGCCGAAGTCGCCGCCGCGCTCAACCGCCTGCCCGAGATCGCCGCGAGCCATGTGCTGGTGCGCGATGGCGACCTCGTCGCCTATGTCACGCTCAACGGCGAGGCGACCGCCGGCGCGCTCCGCGCCGCGCTCGGCGAGACACTGCCGGATTATATGGTTCCAGCGCATTTCGCGCGGCTCGAGGCGATGCCGCTCACCGCCAACGGCAAGATCGACGTGCGCGCACTGCCCGATCCGGCCAGCGTCGCGATGGCGGAAAGCACCGGCGCGCGCGCGCCGAGCACGCCGACCGAGTTGCGGCTGTTCGAGATCGTCGGCGACGTACTTGGCCACCGCGACTTCGGGGTGGACGACGATTTCTTCCTGCTCGGCGGGCATTCGCTGCTCGGCACACAGGTCATCATCCGCGCGCGGGATGCGTTCGGCGTCGATCTGTCGCTGTTCCATCTGTTCGAGGCGGCGACCGTCGCCAAGCTCGCCGAAGTCGTCGAGACTTTGATCTTCGCGAAGATCGAAGCGATGAGCGATGCAGATATCGAGAGGCTGTCGGCATAATGGCGACGCGCCCCGTATCCGATCCGTCGCTCAGCCTGTTCCGGCTGCTCGACCCGAATGTGCTGGCCGATCCATATCCGCTCTACGCGCGGCTGCGGAGCGAAGACCCGGTCTATTGGGACCCGTATCTGCATAGCTGGGTGGTGACGCGCTACAGCGACGTCCATGCCGTGCTGCACCGCTTCTCGGCGGATCGCACCCCCTCGCCCGACCTGATGCGGTCGCTCGGGCTCGGCTCGATCGAGCCGATCGCGGCGGTGATGGTCAAGCAGATGCTGTTCCTCGATCCGCCCAACCACACGATCCTGCGCAAGCTTTGCTCGACCGCGTTCACGCCGCGCCGGGTCGAGGCGCTTGAGGAGCGCGTGGTGTCGGTCGCCAATCGGCTGATCGACGCCGCGCTCGCGAAGGGCGAGATGGATGTGATGGCCGATTTCGCCGAGCCATTCCCGTCGATCGTGTTCGCGCATCTGATGGGCGTGCCCGAGGAGGATCACCTTCAACTGAAGAAATGGTCGGCTGATTACGCGCAGATGCTCGGCAATTTCTCGCACAACCCCGACGGGATCGCGCAGGTGCTGAAAAGCACCGCCGACATGATCGCCTATTTCCAGCATGCCATCCACAGCGGCTCGCTCAAGGACGGCCTCGTAAAATCCCTGGTCGAGGCCGAGATCGACGGCCAGAAACTGACCGAGGAAGAGGTGATCGCCAACGCGATCGTCACGATGGTGGGGGGCCAGGAAACCACCACCAACCTGATCGGCTGCGGGCTGCTCACGTTGCTGCGCCAGCCCGACAAGCTCGCCGAATTGCGTGACCGGCCCGAGATCATGGAGAGCGCGATCGAGGAACTGCTGCGCTACGAAAGCCCGTCGCAGCACACCTCGCGGATCGCCACCGAAGATACGCTGATGGGCGGCAAGCTCATCAAGAAGGGCACGCCAGTGATGGCGGTGATGGCCGCCGCCAACCGCGACCCCGAACGCTTCGCCGATCCCGACGCGCTCGATTTCGAGCGCAAGGACAACCGCCATATGGCGTTCGGCTGGGCGGCGCATTTCTGTTTCGGCGCGCCGCTCGCGCGGATGGAGGGACGCATCGCGTTCCGCCTGCTGCTCGACCGGCTCAAGAACCTCTCGCTCCCTGAGCAAAAGCTCGAATGGCGCGAGAACCTCGGCCTGCGTGGCCTCAAGGCTCTACGGGTGACCTTCGCATGAACATGCCTGCCAAGATCGATGCCGCCCAGGCGCGTCGCGACCTGCTCGCCAGGATGCTCGCCGGCAATGCCGCGACCGCAGCGTCGGTGCCCGAGCCGATCCGCCCGCGCGACCCGGCGCGGACCATCCCGCTCACCGCCGAGCAGAACCAGCTCTGGCTGCACGCGCAGATGGCGCCGGAGATGCCGCTCTACAACGAGTCGATCACGATCCACCGGCTCGGCCGGTACGATCATGCCGCGATGGAGCGCGCGCTGACCGAGATCGTGCGCCGCCATGCGATCTGGCGCTCGGCGATCGTCGAGGTCGAGGGCGATTACGTGATGCAAGTCGCGCCCTCGACGCCGATCTCGCTGGCGATCATCGACATCAGCCACTTCCCGCAAGCCGAGCGTGAGGCCGAGGCAGTGCGGCTCGCCACCGAGGATGCCCGCGCGCCGATCGCGCCCGACGTGGCGCCGCTGTTCCGCGCACGCGTCGTCAAGCTGGGCGATCAGGAGCATCGGCTGTATCTGACGCTGCACCACGTCATTTTCGACGGCGTCTCGATCTACAAGACATTGGTGCCCGAGCTGGCCGCGCTGGTCGATGCCTATGAGGCGGGCCGGCCTTCGCCGCTGCCCGAGCCGGCGCTGCAATATGCCGATTACGCCGTGTGGCAGGCCGACCGCGAGCAGGGCGACGAATATCGCCGCCAGCTCGATTTCTGGCGTGAGCTGCTCGCCGCGCCGATCCCGCGCCTCGAAGTGGTCGGCGACCGGCCTCGCGCGGCGCTGCCGACCTATGCCGGATCGATGGAGGTGTTCGAGCTCGACACGCCGCTGGTCGAGCGGTTGAAGGAGATCGCGCGCGCGGAAAACGCCACGCTCTATTCGGTGCTGCTCGCCGGCTACAAGGCGATGCTGTTCCGCTATACCGGCGACGAGGACATCATCGTCGGCGGTGTTACCGACACGCGGCGGCGGCCCGAGCTTCAGCCGCTGATGGGCTATTTTCTCAACACGATGGCAATCCGCAGCCGACCGCTGGGCAGCACGCCGTTCCGCGACTATCTCGCCGAGGTGAAGCGTAGCGTGATCGGCGCGCTGGGGGCGAGCGACATTCCGTTCGACAAGCTCGTCCGCGCGCTCGACATCAAGCGCGGCACCGGCACGCATCCGCTTTTCAACACCTTGTTCTCGATCGAGCCGCCGGTCGATCCGTTCCCGGCGGGCTGGGATCTGACCCAGATGGACGTGACCGTCGGCGCGGCGAAATACGATCTGTACCTCGAACTCGACGAGCGGCCCGAGGGCGGCATGGCCGGGCGCTTCCTCTATTCGAGCGAATTGTTCGACGCCGCGACGATCCGCCGCATGGCCGACCATTGGGTGCGGCTGCTGGAGGGCGTCGCCACCGATCCCGAGACGCCGCTCGCCAAGCTGCCGATGCTGGCGGCGGACGAGCAGGACCGACTTGCGGCCGAGTGGAACCAGACGACGCGCGCGCTGCCCTATGCGAGCGTGGTCAATTGGGTGGCGGCGAAGGCCGCCGCCGAGCCGGACATGGTGGTGATCGAGCAGGCCGGCGAAAGCTGGACCTATGCCGAACTCGCGCATTCGTCGGATGCGATCGCCGCCGAACTGGTGTCGCGCGGCGTCGGGCCGGGCGCGTTGGTCGGGCTGTCGCTCGAACGCACGCCGTATATGATCGCGGCGATGCTCGGCGTGGTGAAGGCGGGTGCGGCGTATCTGCCGCTTGACCCCGGCTTTCCGCAAGCGCGGCTGGCGATGATCGTCGAGAGCGCGCAGCCGGTGCTGATCCTCGTCGAGCCCACCACCGAACACGCGCTGCCACAGGATGCCGCGCCGCTGGTGCGGCTCGACCGGCATTGGCCGCACCGCGCGTTCGTGGCGCCGGCGATCGATCCCGAGGCGCCGGCTTACGTGCTGTACACGTCGGGATCGACCGGCAAGCCCAAGGGCGTCGAAATTCCCCACGCGGCTCTGGTCAATTTCCTCGTCGGCATGGAGGACAGCCTCGGCCTCGCGCCACGCCAGTCGATCCTCGCGATCACCACTTTGTCGTTCGACATCGCCGAGCTGGAAATCTGGCTGCCGCTGGTGACGGGCGGCAAGGTCCACCTCGCCACGCGCGAGACCGCGACCGACATGATCGCGCTCGCCGAGGATGTCGCGCGGCTCAAGCCCGATATCCTTCAGGCGACCCCGGCGACCTGGCGCGGGCTGATCGAGGCGGGCTGGGAAGGTTCGCCGACCCTCACCGCTTTGTGCGGCGGCGAGAAATTGCCGCGCGCGCTCGCCGACCAATTGCTGCCGCGTGTCGGCGTTTTGTGGAACATGTACGGCCCGACCGAGACGACGATCTGGTCGACCGTCGCCAAAGTCGAGCGCGGCCCGATCACGATCGGCCGGCCGATCGCCAACACCACGATCCGCATCCTCGACAGCCACGGCAACGATCGCCCGCTCGGCGCGGTCGGCGAATTGTGCATCGGCGGGCGCGGCGTCGCGATCGGCTATCGCGGGCGGCCCGATCTGACCCGAGACAAGTTCATCGATCATGCGGGAGAGCGGCTGTACAAGACCGGCGACCTCGCGCGCTGGCGGCCCGACGGGATGCTCGAATGCCTCGGCCGCACCGATCATGAGGAGAAAATCCGCGGCTTCCGCGTCGCGATCGAGGAAGTCGAAGGCGCGCTGGCCGCGTTGCCCGGCGTCTCGGCGGCGGTGGTGAAGGCGTGGCCCGATCCGAGCGGGGAGCGTGCCCTGGTCGGCTATCTGGTCGGCACCGGCGAAGTCGCGGAATGGCGCGAACTGCTCGGCGCCACCCTGCCCGATTATATGATCCCGACGCGGTTCGTGGTGCTGGAAGACCTGCCGCAGACCCCCAACGGCAAGATCGATCGCAACGCGCTGCCCGAGCCGGGCAAGGCCTCGATCACCGACGACGCGCCGCTGGAGACGCCCGAACAAGCGAGGCTCGCCGCGATCTGGAGCGACGTGCTCAAGGCGGATGTGACATCGCGCAACGCCGATTTCTTCGAACTCGGCGGGCATTCGCTGCTGATCGCGCGGCTGATCCGGCGGATCGCCAAGGATTATGGCGTCAAGCTGCCGATGGCGGCGCTGTTCCAGGCGCCGCGCCTTGCCGACATGGCCGAGATCATCTCGGGCGGCAAAGGCATCGAGAACCCTGCGGTCGCGCAGATCCAGCCGAATGGTTCACAACCGCCGATCATCTGGCTCGACGGCGGCTCGACCTTCCGCCCGCTCGCCGAGCGGCTCGGAAGAGACCAGCCGTTCTACGGCGTCTCGACCGCTGCGATCATCGAGGCGGCGGGCGGCACGCCGAGCAAGGATTTCCGCAAGACCGCCGATCTCATCATCGCGACGCTGCGGCAGATCCAGCCGAACGGGCCGTACCGGATCGGCGGCTGGTGTACCTCGGGCATCCTCGCCTATGCGGTCGCGACGCAGCTTGAGGCGGCGGGCGACGAGGTGCGATTGCTGATGCTCGCGCATCCATTCCATCCGGTGCGCGCGCGGCAGCTTGGGGCGGCGCGGTTCTTCCTCAGCAAGTTCAAATATCACCTCGACAAGACGTTCGCGCAGCCCAAGGGCAAGCGCTGGCATTATTTCCTCGATCGCTTGCGCGGCCTGTCCGACGCGGCGGCGCTGGCGGGCGGGCGCGAGGCGGTGTTGCAGCCGAAGATCCAGTCGCGGCTCGATTATGCCGCGAGCCACTACACGCCGCCCGCGTATCATGGCGACGCGATCCTGTTCCAGCCCGACGACCATCCGGGTGTGCTCGATTTCGTCGAGGATTGGCGGGCGCAGGTGCGCGGCCAGTTCGACGCGCACATCATCCCCGGCGGGCACCGCACGATGCTCGAACCGCCCAATGTCGATACCTTCGCCGATCTGCTGCGCGCGCGGCTGGCGCGGGCGAATGCCGAGGCGGCGCTCCAGCGCAGCGCCTGAGCGGGTGGCGGTTGCCGACCTATATTTCGGCAGCCTCGATGTCGCGGAGGATGAGCTCGAGCGGCTGGCGAAGCTGCTCGATCCGGCCGAGCGCGCGCGCGCGGCGCGCTTCGCCTTCGCGCGCGACCGGCGGCGCTTCATCGTGCGGCGCGCGCGGTTGCGCGAGACATTGGCGATGGCGACCGGGGCGGCGGCGGAGCGTCTCGTTTACACCGAGAATGCCTATGGCAAGCCGGCGCTGGCAGGTGGGCCGAAATTCAGCGCCTCGCACTCGCATGAGTTGTGGGTGGTCGCGGTGTCCGATCGCGAACTGGGTGTGGACCTGGAATATCATCAACCCGAAATCGACTGGCGCGATCTCGCGGCGGGGCTGTTCGGAGCGGGCGAATGCGCGGCGCTTGATGCGCTTGCAGAGGATGACGCGATACGCGGCTTTTTCGATTGCTGGGCGCGCAAGGAGGCATTCGTCAAGGCGATCGGGATGGGATTGTCGTATCCGCTCGACGCGTTCGCGGTTTCGGTGACGCCCGAGGCGCGGTTGCTCGCGGGAGCGGAAGGGTGGCGTATCGCTGGCTTTGCGTTGGCGGAAGGCTATTCGGGCGCGCTGGTGATTGCGGATGATGGCGCGCCGGTTCGGATCGCCACGCCCCCGCACCGTTCGCCTTAAGCTTGTCGAAGGGCGAACGGGTTCAGGATGTCCTCACTGCCAGCCGTTCACGCCGAGCGTAGTAGGGGACGGGAGCGCAGGTGTCTCGACTACGCTCGACACGAACGGTTAGAGGTGGACGGACAATCCCAATCCGTTCTTGTCGAGCGACGTCGAGACACCATGCGTATCGCGTGCCCCTCGACGCGCTCGGGACGAACGGATTGGTCGAACTTACGCCACCTCTTCTACCTGCGGCAGATAGTCGCCATAGCCCTGCGCGACCATGTCGTCGCGGTGGACGAAGCGGAGCGACGCCGAGTTGATGCAGTAGCGCAAACCGCCGCGATCGCGCGGGCCGTCGTCGAAGACGTGGCCGAGGTGGCTGTCGCCGTTCGCCGAGCGGACTTCGGTGCGGACCATGCCATGCGTCGCGTCGCGCAGTTCGGCCACGTTGGCGGGCTCGATCGGCTTGGTGAAGCTCGGCCAGCCGCAGCCGGATTCGAACTTGTCCGACGAGGCGAACAACGGCTCGCCCGAAACGATGTCGACGTAGATGCCCGGCTCCTTGTTGTAGAGCAACGGGCCGGTGCCGGGGCGTTCGGTGCCCGATTGCTGAGTCACGCGGAACTGCTCGGGCGTTAGCGCCGCGACGGCGGCGTCGGTCTTTTCATAACGTGCCATGATGAATCTCCGTTCGTCGCCAAATATAGGGTCAGGTCAGGCCGGCTTCCAGTCGAACGGTAGCGGTGCCTCGCGGAAGGCGAAGCGGTCGACGTGGCGCGCGACCGCGCCCTTCAACCCTTCGAGCTGTTCGTCCGAACTCGCATCGATCCGCACGTCGAGGCCGGCGTCGCGCGCATCGAACGTCACCAGCGCATCGGCCGGCCAGTCGGCGCCGCGCGCATCCTTGGGGAAGACGATCGTACCGTGATCGGGGGTGAATTCGACCGCGAGATTGTGCTGCCAGTGCTTGCACACCTGTTGCAGATATTTGCTCGCGCTCTCGGTCGGCACGGTGGCGGTTGCGCTGATGGTCATGTTCAAGTCCTTTCTCGCCGGGGCGTCATGCCCCGGCGTAACGATCGCGAGCCGCTTGCGCAGCATCTGCAACCGGGTCATTTTTAGAGGCGCTCGATCTTCTGCGCGGCCTCGTCGAGCAGCGCGGTGATGCGGTGGAGCGTCTCGGTATCGACCTCCTCCGCCGTCAGCCGGTTTTGCAAAGCCATGCGGAGATTGCCCATCGCCCGGCGGATCGGCGCGCCATCGGTGCGGGCGCTGTGCTTGCCGACTTCGGCGAGCCGCGCGAACAGGATTTCGACCAGTTCGGCGTTCTCTGCGAGGTGGGCGATGCCCGCCTCGGTGGCGGTGAACAGCTTCTTGGCGCCCTCGCTCTTGCCGGCTTCGATCAGCCCCATGTCGTCGAGCAGCGTCAGCGTGGGATAGACCACGCCGGGGCTGGGCGCATAGGCGCCGCCGGTGATCTCCTCGATCTGGCGGATCAGATCATAGCCGTGGCGCGGTGAGTCCGCGATCAGCTTCAATAGCACGAGCTTGAGCTCGCCGCCGTCGAACATGCGGCGCGCACGCCCGCCGCCCATTCCACCGCCGCGACCGTCGCCCCAGCCGCCCCCGAAACCACCCCGGCCGATGCCGTGATGGTGATGATGGCCGTGGCCAAAGCCCCCGGCGCGTTTGTTAAAACCAAACATATCGTTCCTTTTCTATAACACGATGCCTCTAAGATATATCTTGAGTCGTTTTACGCAAGAGCCGTCGTGCATTTTTTTCCGCGCGCCCTATCTTGGGCGGATGGCCGACCTCTTCGCCGCTTATGATCCCCCCGCCACGACGGACGTGCCCGACACCGCGCCGCTCGCCGACCGGCTGCGCCCGCAGCGGCTGGCGGATGTCGTCGGGCAGGATCACCTGACCGGCCCCGAGGGCGCGATCGGGCGGATGGTGGCGGCGGGGCGGCTCTCGTCGATGATCCTGTGGGGGCCGCCCGGCACCGGCAAGACGACGATCGCGCGGCTGCTCGCCGATGCGGTGGGCTTACGCTTCGTCGCGATCTCGGCGGTGTTCTCGGGCGTGGCCGATCTCAAGAAGGCGTTCGCCGAGGCGCGCGAGCATGCCCGGATCGGCAAACGCACGCTGTTGTTCGTGGACGAGATCCACCGCTTCAACCGCGCGCAGCAGGACGGCTTCCTGCCTTATGTCGAGGACGGCACGGTCACTTTGGTCGGCGCGACCACCGAGAATCCGTCGTTCGAGCTCAACGCCGCGTTGCTCAGTCGCGCGCAGGTGCTGATCCTGCGCCGGCTCGACGCCGCCGCGCTCGAACTCTTGCTGTCGCGTGGCGAAGCGCTGGAGGAACGGCCCCTGCCCCTCACCCCGGACGCGCGCGAGGCGATCGTCGCCAGCGCCGATGGCGACGGGCGGTTCCTGCTCAACCAGGCGGAGACCCTGTTCTCGGTCGATCTGCCCGAACCGCTGGACGCGGCCGGGCTGTCGGCGTTCCTGCAACGCCGCGTCGCTGTCTACGACAAGGATCGCGAGGGGCATTACAACCTCATCTCCGCGCTGCATAAATCGTTGCGCGGGAGCGATCCGCAGGCGGCGCTCTATTATCTCGCGCGGATGCTCACCGCCGGCGAGGAGCCGCTGTACGTGCTGCGGCGGATCGTGCGCTTCGCCTCGGAGGATATCGGCCTCGCCGATTCGAATGCGCTGGTGGTGTGCCTCGCCGCCAAGGATTCGTATGAGTTCCTCGGCAGCCCGGAGGGCGAACTCGCGATCGCGCAGGCGTGCCTGTATTGCGCAACCGCGCCCAAATCCAACGCGGCCTACACCGCGCAGAAGGCGGCGTGGCGGGTGGCGAAGGAGACCGGCTCGCTGATGCCGCCCCAGAACATCCTCAACGCGCCGACCAAGCTGATGAAGGACATCGGCTACGGCAAGGATTACGCCTACGATCACGATACCGACGCCGGCTATTCGGGATCGAACTACTGGCCCGAGGAGATGGCGCCGCAGACCTTCTACACGCCGACCGATCGCGGCCTGGAAAAGCGTATCGCCGAGCGGATGGCATGGTGGGCGGAGTTGAAGGGCAAGCCGTGAGCGTCGGAACGTTCGATAGCTGGGAGCAGGTCGTGGCGTTCGCGTTGACTTTGCCCGACAGCTCTATGGACCCGTATTACGGCACGCCCTGCCCCAAGGTGAACAAGAAGGCGTTCGTCTCGCCGGGGCATGAGGCAGGGAGCTTTCACGTTCCCAGCCCGCATGACGAGAAGGCGGTGTTGCTCGACACCGATCCCGAGACGTTCTGGCAGACCAAACATTACGAGGGCTGGCCGGGGTTGCTGGTGCGCTACGGCAGCGCCGATCCCGAGCGTGTCGCGACCGTCATTCGCCGCGCGTGGTGGGACAAGGCGAGCAAGGCGCAGCGCAAGGGTTTCGGGGCGCGGCCGTGAGCCCTACCCATTTCACCACATTCGCCGCGATCGACTGGTCGGGCGCGAAGGGCGCGCGGCATCCCGGGATCGCGCTGGCGGTGTGCGCGGCGAGCGATGCCGCGCCGGTGCTGGTCGATCCGCCGGGCAGCGCGTGGTCGCGCGCCGAAATCCTCGCGTGGTTGAAGGCGCATGCTGAGAAGCCGATGCTGATCGGCTTCGACTTCAGCTTCGCGCCGCCGTTCGTCGAACGCCGCGCCTATCTGCCTGGCGAAGACACCCCCGTCACCGCGCGCGCCTTTTGGGGCTATGTCGATTCGCACAGCCCGGATGCGGACCTGGGCGCGGCCTCATTCCTCGAAAGCCGGCGCGGAACGCATTTCTACCTCGGCGCGGCGGACGGGCCGAAGGCGCAGTTCCTGCACCATCGCCGCTGCGAGATGGCGTATAAGGCGCAGGGCGGCGGCAAGCTCTCGACTCTGTACGACGCGATCGGCGCATCGCAGGTCGCCAAGGCGAGCTTCGCGGGGATGCGGTTGCTCCACCATCTCGGCCCCGCGATTCCGGTGTGGCCGTTCGATCCGGTGCCCAGGAGCGGCGCGCTCGTCGTCGAAATCTACACCACGATCGCGGCGCGCGCGGCGGGGATGCGTAAAGGACTGAGCAAGCTGCGCGACGCCGCCGCGCTCGATACCGCGCTTGCGGCGATCGGGTCACGCCCGCACGCGGCGCTCACGCGCTATACCGATCATGCCACGGACGCGATCCTCGCTTCCGCGTGGTTGCGCGCGCAGGCCGGGCGTGCAGAGCTGTGGCGACCGGCCGCGCTCACCCCGCTGATCGCGCGCACCGAGGGCTGGACGTTCGGCGTCGGTTGACGTCAGGACGCGCGGTCAAGCTTGGTGGGGGGCGCCGGCGATGTCGCCGGTGACGAAACGAGGCGACGCATGCCGCCCGTTTCGTCACCCGGGAAGCCGTCGATCAGCCGACGATTTCTTCCGGCTTGAAGAAGAACGCGATCTCGGTGGCGGCGTTTTCGTCGCTGTCCGAACCGTGGACCGAGTTCGCCTCGATCGATTCGGCGAGTTCCTTGCGGATCGTGCCGGCATCGGCATTGGCGGGGTTGGTCGCGCCCATGATGTCGCGGTTGCGCTGCACGGCGTTCTCGCCTTCGAGCACCTGCACGACGACCGGGCCAGAAATCATGAACGTCACCAGATCGTTGAAGAACGGGCGCTCGCGGTGGACGCCGTAGAATTCCTCGGCCTGCTCGCGGCTCATGTGGATACGCTTCGAGGCGACGACGCGCAGGCCGGCTTCCTCCAGCATCTTGGTGACGGCGCCGGTCAGGTTGCGGCGGGTGGCGTCGGGCTTGATGATCGAGAAAGTGCGGTTCGCGGCCATGACCGTGAAGCTCCTGTGTTTGAATAGCGGGAAGTCGCGGCTCCCTAGTCGGGTGGGGAAACCAGCGCAAGGCCGCGCGTTACGCGGCCTGTTCCCAGCGGCCCGAGTCGTTCTGCTTCCAGTAGCGCCGCTCGACCCCGGCATGGTCACCGAGCGCACGCCAGGCGGCGCGGGCTTCGACGATGCGGTCCTCGTCGAAGAAGTGGAACGCGCGATCGAACCCGAGCGCGGCGTCGCGCCACACGCCGTCCACGATGGCGACGTTGCGCGCGGCGTTGGCGGGTTCGGGCACGGGTACGATCAGCACCGGCTGCGCGGCATCATCGCCCGCGCCGGCCTGCGCGTGGGGAAGGAAGCTCTCGGGCGTATACGTCCACAAAAGCCGATCGAGCGCGGCGCGCTGCGCCTCGCTGTCGGAGACGATCAGCAGCCGGCCGCCGCTCGCCAGCACCTTCTCCGCGATCTGCGGCAGCGCGCGTTCGAGCGGGGTGACGGTGAGATGGTAGAAATCGACCTTCATAACCCTCGTCGCCCCGGCGCAGGCCGGGGCCGCTGCGTAAATTGGCGAACCGAGCGCATCAAACCCAGCGGCCCCGGCCTGCGCCGGGGCGACGAATTACGCTTCGAAGTTATCGGCCACAAACCGATCGAGCAACCGCACGCCATATCCGGTCGCGCCCTTGTCGAAGGTCGCACCGGCCTTGTCGGCCCACACCATGCCGGCGATGTCGAGGTGCGACCAGCGCACGCCGGCGTCGATATAGCGCTGGATGAACTGCGCGGCGGTGATCGAGCCGCCACCGCGCGGGCCGACGTTCTTCATATCGGCGATCGGCGAATCAATCAGCTTGTTGTACGCATCGCTGAGCGGAAAGCGCCACAGCAGGTCGCCCGATGCCTTGCCGGCGGCGAGCAACTGATCGGCCAGCGCATCGTCGTTGGCGAAGCAGCCGGCATGTTCGGTGCCGAGGCTGATGATGATCGCGCCGGTCAGGGTGGCGAGGTCGACGATCGTCTTGGGCCGATGCGTGCGCTGCACCCAGGTCAGCACGTCACACAGCACCAGCCGCCCCTCGGCATCGGTGTTGATGACCTCGATCGTCTGCCCCGACATCGACGTCACCACATCGCCGGGGCGCTGCGCGGCCGCGTCGGGCATGTTCTCGACGAGCCCGCAGACGCCGATCACATTGGCCTTGGCCTTGCGCAAAGCGAGCGCTTTCATCGCGCCGACGACGGCGCCCGCGCCGCCCATGTCCCACTTCATGTCTTCCATGCCCGCGCCGGGCTTGATCGAGATGCCGCCGGTATCGAAGGTCACGCCCTTGCCGACCAGGGCGAGCGCGGGATCGCCGTCCCCTGCCCCGTTCCATTTGAGCGCGAGCAATTTGGCCTCGCGCACCGACCCCTGGCTGACACCGAGCAGCGCGCCCATGCCGAGGTCTGTCATCTCCGCCTCGCCGAGCACGGTGACGTCGAGGCCGAGACCTTCCACCGACGCGAGCACGCGATCGACGAAGCTCTCCGGGTAGATGATGTTGGCCGGCTCGGCGACCAAAGTGCGGGTCAGTTCGAGCCCCTGCGTCACCGCATCCTGCCGCGCCCAGGCGGCGGCGGTGCCGTCCGGCGCATTGTGCAGCGTGATCGCGGCGAGCGTCGGCTTGGCCTTGTCGCTGAGCTTGGTGCGGTACACGTCGAACCGCCACGCGCGCTGCGCCGCCGCCGCCGCGAACCGCGCGGCCGCAATCGCAGTCGGTGCAGAGCCGCCGAGATCGACCGAGACGTGCGTCGCGCCCGAGGTCAGCAGCTTGGCGGTCAGCGCGCCGCCGGCACGCTCGTAATCGGTCTCGCTGCCCGCACCGACGCCGAGCAGCAGCACGCGGCGCGCCTCGGCGCCTACGAACAGTTCGACCACGCTACCGGCCTCGCCCTCGAACCGGCTGGCGCGCGCCACCGCCTGCGCAAGCGCGATCCCCGCCGCGTCGAGCGCTGGCGAGGCGAGCCGCGCGAGCGCATCCTTCTCGACCGTGAGGGCGAGCGGCGCGGCCACATCGGGCACGGCGGCGGAAAATTCGATCTTCATCGGGAATGGCCCTCGGGTTCGTTCAAATGCGGTGAGTCGGGCGTATCTAGGCCAGCCGCGCGGTGCTGGCAAAGCAGCGCCGTTGCAGCATCGCCTCGCCAGTGCGATAGGGCGGCATTCAGCCACCGCCTTTCGCGCGGACTCCGGGGTGCAGTGCCGACGTGAAGCGTTCCTTGTTCCTAGCATCCTGCGTGCTACCGTTCGCCTGTTCGGTCGGCGCGGCGCACGCGCAGGATCTCCAGACCCCCGATGTCGCGCTGCCGCCGCCCTCCTCGGCGCCCGCCGTCGGCGACGATCAGGTGCAGTTCAGCGCCGATTCGCTCGATTACGAGGTGAACGGCGAGACCGTCACCGCGACCGGCGATGTCCGCATGTACCGCTCGGGCGACCGGTTGCGCGCAAACAAGGTGGTGTGGAACCGCAAGACCGGCAAGGTGATGGCGATCGGCAGCATCGTCGTCACCAATCCGGGCGGCGACACCGCCTATGGCGATTCGATCGAACTGACCGATTCGCTCAAGGACGGCATGATCGACAACATGCTGATCGTGCTCGAACACGGCGGCCGCCTTGCCGCACGCAAGGGCACGCGCGCGCTCGACGAAACCGTGACGATGGAAGACGCCGCCTACACGCCATGCGCGGTGTCGAGCGCTGCCGGCTGCCCCAAGGAGCCGTCGTGGAAGATCACGGCGGTGCGCGTCACCTACCGGCCCGACAAGCAGCGCATCTATTACAAGGGCGCGCGGATCAACCTGTTCGGCCTGCCGACGCTGCCCTTGCCGGCCTTCTCCAACCCGGTTGGCGGCAGCAACCAGAGCGGCCTGCTCAGCCCCGATTTCCGCTACGACCGCGTCAACGGCTTCGAGTTCGCGCAGCCCTATAACGTCGCGCTCGGCCCCAATCGCAGCCTCATCGTCACGCCGATGCTGTTCACGGCCACGTCGCCGATGCTGCACACCGATTTCCGCGCGCTGACCGATGCCGGCGCGTACCGGATCGGCGGCTATGTGACGGTCAGCCGCCAAAGCGACGATCTCCAGTCGGCGACGCCGGTGCCCACCGAGAATGCGTTGCGCGGCTATGTCGATGGCGTCGCGCACTTCCAGCTCAGCCCGAACTGGAGCCTTGGCGGCTCGCTGCGCTACGCCAGCGACAAGACCTTCCTGCGGCGTTACGACCTCTCGCGCGACGCGCGTTTGCGCTCGACCGTCAGCCTGGAGCGGATCAGCCAGAACGCGTATTTCGCGATCAGCGGCTGGTACGTTCAGACATTGCGCGTCACCGACAAGCAGGGCCTCCAGCCGATCGCGCTGCCCGAGATCGACTGGCGCTACCGCTTCGACGACGGCATCCTCGGCGGCAAGGTGCAGTTGCAGGCGAACAGCCTCGCGATTTCCAGGACCGAGGGCCAGGATACCCAGCGCGCCTTCGCCAGCTTCCAATGGGATTTGCGCCGGCTGACGCCGTGGGGCCAGGAAGTGACGTTCACCGCCTACGGCCGCGGCGATGTCTACCATGCGAGCGACGTGGGCGCGACCGACGTGGCGAGCTATCGCGGCCTCGAAGGGTGGCAGACGCGTGCGATCGGTGCGCTGGCGGTCGATGTGAAATGGCCGTTCATCGGCACCTTCCTCAGCGGAACGCAGCGGTTCACGCCGCGCGTGCAGATCGTCGCGTCGCCGCACATCGCCAACATCAACATCCCCAACGAGGATGCCCGCGCGATCGATCTCGACGATTCGAACCTGTTCGCGCTCAACCGCTTCTCCGGCTACGACCGATTCGAGGATTCGAGCCGCGTCACCTACGGGGCGGACTGGGCAGTCGACTTGCCCGGCATCTCGATCAAAACCAACATCGGCCAGAGCTACCGGCTCGACGCACGCCCGAGCCTGTTCCTCAACGGCACCGGCCTGACCGACCGATTCTCCGACATCGTCGGCCGCACCGAAGTCCGCTTCCACGATTTCGTGTCGCTGACACACCGCTACCGGCTCGACAAGGACACTTTGACGGTGCGCCGCAACGAGCTCGATGCGACGGTCGGCTCGCGTGCCACCTATCTGCTGGTCGGCTACCTCCGGCTCAACCGCGACATCACGCCGATCCTAGAGGATCTGCAGGATCGCGAGGAATTGCGTGTCGGCGGGCGCGTCCAGATCAAGCGCTTCTGGTCGGTGTTCGGATCGACCGTGATCGACCTGACCGATCGCGCGGAAGATCCGCTGTCGCGCGCCGACGGTTTCAGCCCCGTGCGGCACCGGCTCGGCGTGCAATATGAAGACGATTGCCTCCGCCTCGGATTGACGTGGAAGCGCGATTACCAGAACACCGGCGACGCACAGGCGGGCAACAGCTACCTGTTGACGCTGGCGTTCAAGAATCTCGGCCGCTAAGCGATGGTTCAGGTGCGTACCGGCATTTCGGGGTACGTTCGGGGTTGCGCGGCTACGCGCGGGATGGGAATTTTGACCAGGTGAAGATGAAGTCGATCAAGTCAAAGTCCGTCGGGGTGGCCCGGTTCGGCCGCATCATGGCTCTTGCCGGCACCGGTCTCGCGGCGGTGTCGATGACGGCATCCTCGATCGCGCAGACGGTTGGCGACGACAGCACGCCGCAGACCTCGCTCGACCTTCCCAACAACCTCCAGATCTTCGGCAAGGTCGATCCCAACGTCCGCAAGGCGACCGCGATCGTCAACGACAGCGTCATCACCGGCACCGATGTGGACCAGCGCGTCGGGCTGATCATGGCCGCGAACCAGCTCAACCTCAGCGCGGAGGACAAGGAACGCCTGAAGCTCCAGGTGCTGCGCTCGCTGATCGACGAGACGCTCCAGATTCAGGACGCCAAGGCCAATGAGGTCTCGATCACGCAGGACGAGATCACGCAGGCATTCAACCGCGTCGCCGGCAATTTCGGCAAGTCGCCCACCGATTTCCGCGCCTATCTGCGCCAGTCGGGATCGTCGGATCGGTCGCTCAAGCGCCAGATCGAGGCGGAACTGGCGTGGAGCCGCTACCTGCGCCGCAAGGTCGAACCGCAGGTCAACGTCGGTGATGAAGAGATCAAGATCATCATGGACCGCATGACCAAGTCCAAGGGTAGCGAGGAATATCACCTCAAGGAAATCTATCTCTCGGCCGGGCCGGATCGCACGCAGCAGGTGTTCGACCAGGAAAAGCAGATGATCGCCGAGATTCAGAAGGGCACCAAGCCGTTCGAATATTACGCGCAATATTCCGAAGCGACGACGCGCAGCACCGGCGGCGATCTCGATTGGGTGAGCGCGAGCCAGCTTGGCGCGCTCCCCACCAGCCTGGCCGAAGCCGCGCGGCAGATGAGCGTCGGCCAGATCGCCGGGCCGATCGAAGTGCCCGGCGGCTTCTCGATCCTGTACCTCGTCGACAAGCGCAAGGTACTCGAAGCCGATCCGCGCGACGCCAAACTGTCGCTCAAGCAGATCAGCGTGAAGTTCGCGCCCAATCTGACGCAGGCCGACGCCAATGCCCGCGTCGCGCTGTTTGCCAAGGAAATCCAGGGCATCCACGGCTGCGGCGGCGTCGCCAAGGTCGCAGCGACGATCGGCGCCGACGTGGTCGACAACGATGCGGTCAAGATCCGCGACCTGCCGCCGCAGTTGCAGGAGATTCTGCTCAAGCTCCAGGTCGGCGAATCCACGCCCCCGTTCGGCTCGCAGAAGGATGGCGTGCGCGCGCTGGTGATGTGCGGTCGTGACGACCCCAAGGACAGCAGCCTGCCCGGCGTCGACCAGATCCGCAACCAGATGGAGCAGCAGCGCGTCAACCGGCGCGCCCAGCAGATGCTGCGCGATCTGCGGCGCGACGCCGTGATCGAATATCGCTGATCGAAGGGAACCGGGGATGATCCAGCCGCTCGCCGTCTCGATGGGCGATCCGGCCGGGATCGGCCCGGAGATCATCGCCAAGGCCTGGGAGCGGCGCGCGGCGCGCGGCCTGCCACCGTTCTTCGCGGTGGGCGATGCGCGCGCGGTGACGAAGGTGTGGCAGGGGCCGGTTCGCGTCATCCGCGATCCCGCCGAGGCCGCCGGTGCGTTCGACGAGGGCCTACCCGTGCTCGGTGTCGCCGATGGCGGCGAGATCACGCCCGGCACCCCCGATGTCGAAGGCGCGCGCTGTGCGCTTCGCGCGCTGGAGATGTCGGTCGGGCTGGTTCGGTCGGGTGCGGCGGGCGCGATCGTCACCGCGCCGGTGTCCAAGGCGCAGCTCTATCAGATCGGCTTCAGCCATCCCGGCCAAACCGAGTTCGTCGCGGAACGCTGCGGCATCTCCGGCGAGAATGCGGTGATGATGCTCGCCGGCCCGGACCTGCGCGTTGTGCCGATCACCACGCATGTGCCGCTGGCGAGCGTGGCGGGGCTGCTATCGATCGAGCTGGTCGCCGCCAAGGGCCGCGCCACCGCACGCGGGCTCGCGCGCAACTTCGGCATCCTGAACCCGCGCCTCGCCTTCGCCGGCTTCAACCCGCATGCCGGCGAGAGCGGCAAGATCGGTCGCGAGGAGATCGACGTCATCCTGCCCGCGATCGAGCAGCTTCGCGCCGAGGGGGTGGATGCGAGCGGGCCGTTCGCCGCCGACACGATGTTCCACGGCCGCGCGCGCACCGGCTATGACGTCGCCTTGTGCTGCTACCACGATCAGGCGCTGATCCCGATCAAGACGCTGCACTTCGACGACGGCGTGAACATCACGCTCGGCCTGCCGATCGTGCGGACCTCGCCCGATCACGGTACGGCGTTCGGCATCGCCGGCAAGGACGTCGCCGAGCCGGGCGCGATGATCGCGGCGATCGCAATGGCGGGCGAAGCGGCGACGCGGCGCGCTGTACGCGCGTGACACCCGTCCACGACCTGCCGCCACTGCGCGAGGTGATCGCGCGCCACGGGCTCGCCGCGAGCAAGGCGCTGGGGCAGAATTTCCTGCTCGACGCGCAATTGCTGGCGCGGATCGCGCGGGTGCCGGGCGATCTTACCGATGCCGAGGTGCTGGAGATCGGCCCTGGCCCCGGCGGGCTGACGCGTGCCTTGCTCGGCGCCGGTGCGCGGGTGACCGCGATCGAGCGCGACCATCGCTGCATCCCCGCGCTCGCCGAACTCGGTGAGGCGTTTCCTGGGCGGTTACGCGTGATCGAGGGCGATGCGCTGGAGATCGACGCGCCCGCCCTGTTCGAGGGCAAGCCGCACATCGCCTCCAACCTGCCCTATAATATCGGCACCGCCTTGCTGGTGCGGTGGCTGAGCGCCCCGTGGGAGCCGTGGTGGCAGAGCCTGACGTTGATGTTCCAGCGCGAAGTCGCCGACCGCATCGTCGCGAGCGCGGGCGATGACGCTTACGGGCGGCTCGCGATCCTTTCGCAGTGGCGCAGCACCGCAAGGCTCGCCATGCCGGTGCATCGCTCGGCCTTCACACCGCCGCCCAAGGTGATGTCGGCGGTGGTGCATATCGTGCCCGGCGACGCGCCCGAGGGCGTCGATCTCGGTATTCTCGAACGGCTGACGGCGGCGGCGTTCGGGCAGCGCCGCAAGATGCTACGCCAGAGCCTCAAGCCCGTGCCCGGCGCGCTCGCGGCGCTCGACACGATCGGCATCGACCCGGCCCGGCGCGCGGAGACCGTGTCGGTCGCCGATTTCGTCGCTCTGGCGCGGGCGGTCGGGGCCGCCAAATAACTCCGTCGCGCCGGCGCAGGCCGGGGCCGTCATGTTTGGGGCAGCCGGCCCACCAGATTACACAGCGGCCCCGGCCTGCGCCGGGGCGACGCTTAGCCCCTCAGACCGCGCCGTGGCAGTGCTTGTACTTCAGCCCCGACCCGCACGGACATGGCGCGTTGCGGCTGACGTTGCCGACCCACTGCGCCGGGTCCTGGCCGATTTCGTGGCCGTCCGGGCGCGGGATCGACAAGGTCGGGATCGCGCTCGTCACCATGCCGGCGCCGTCAAAATCGTAGGTGTCGTCCTCGCCGGTGAACGGGTCGAAGTGCGTGGTGATGAAGTCAGGCAGTTGGGGCAGTTCAGGCGGCGCCTGGAACTGGAACTCGGCATAAGCGATCGTCCGCGTCACTTCCTCGCGGATCATATCGAGCATGCGCTGGAAGAGCTGGAAAGCCTCCTGCTTATACTCGTTGATCGGCGTCTTCTGCGCATAGGCGCGCAAGTGGACGACCTGACGCAGCGCCTCGACGGTGGCGAGATGCTCTTTCCAGTGATGGTCGAGGTTCTGGAGCAGGATCGACTTCTCGATCTGCACCCACGTCTCCGGCTCAAGCCCCTCGGCCTTGGCGGCGACATGCGCGTCGGCGGCGGCGCGGGCGCGCTCCACGACGATCTCGGGATCGATCGCTTCCTCGGCGAGCCAGTCATCGATCGGCGGCGCGATGTTGAGCTGGGTCTGGAGCTTCTCCTTCATGCCGGCGATATCCCATTGTTCGGGATAGGTGCCGGGCGGGCACGCCTCTCCGACGATCGCGTTGACCGTCTCGGCGCGCATGTCCTCGACGACATCGCCGACGGTGTCGGCATCCATGATGTCGGCGCGCTGCTCGTAGATCACCTTGCGCTGATCGTTCATCACGTCATCATATTCGACGACCTGCTTGCGGATATCGTAGTTGCGCGCTTCGACCTTTTTCTGCGCGGTCTCGATCGCCTTCGACAGCCACTTCGAGCCGATCGCCTCGCCGTCGCCGATGTTCGAACGCATCATGCGGGCGAACAGCGTGTCCGGCCCGAAGATGCGCAGCAGATCGTCGTCGAGGCTGAGGTAGAAGCGCGACAAGCCGGGATCGCCCTGACGACCCGACCGGCCGCGAAGCTGGTTGTCGATGCGGCGGCTCTCGTGGCGCTCGGTGCCGAGCACGAACAGACCGCCCGCATCGAGCACCGCCTGCTTCTCGGCGGCGATCTCCTGCTTGATGCGCGCGGCGGCCGCGTCAAATTCGGGCGTGCCTTCGACGAGGTCGGGATGTTCGTCGAGCATGCGGAATTCGAGGTTGCCGCCGAGCTGAATGTCGGTGCCGCGCCCCGCCATGTTGGTCGCGATCGTCACCGCCGACTTGCGGCCGGCCTGTGCGACGATATGCGCCTCCATCTCGTGGAAGCGCGCGTTCAGAACCTTGTGCGGCACCTGCTCCTGCACGAGGAATTCGCTCAGCAGTTCGGACTTTTCGATCGACACGGTGCCGACCAGCACCGGCTGGCCGAGTTCGGCATGGACGCGGATCTTCTTGGCGATCGCCTGGAACTTGTCCTGCGTATCCTTGTAGAATTCGTCCTCCTCATCGACCCGCTTCACAGCGACGTTGGTCGGAATCGTCACGACGTTCATCTTGTAGATGTCGTAGAATTCCGCCGCCTCGGTCGCCGCCGTGCCGGTCATGCCGGCGAGCTTGGGATACATGCGGAAATAGTTCTGGAAGGTGATCGAGGCCATCGTCTGGTTCTCGGGCTCGATATCGACACCTTCCTTCGCCTCGACCGCCTGATGCAAACCGTCCGACCAGCGTCGGCCGTCCATCATGCGGCCGGTGAATTCGTCGATGATGACGACCTTGCCGTCCTTGACGATATAATCGGTGTCGGCCTTGAACATCATGTTCGCGCGCAGCGACTGGTTGACGTGGTGGACGACCTGCGTGTTCTCAAAATCGTAGAGGTTCGCACCTTCGAGCAGCCCGGCGTTTTCGAGCATCCGCTCGACCTTCTCGGTGCCGTCTTCGGTCAGGATGATCGACTTCTGCTTCTCGTCCTTCTCATAATCCTCAGCGGTGAGCTGCTTCACGACGAGATCGACGCTGCGGTACAGATCGGTCTTGTCGTCGGTCGGGCCGGAGATGATGAGCGGGGTGCGCGCCTCGTCGATCAGCACAGAATCGACCTCGTCGACGATCGCCATGTTGAACGGCCGCTGCACCATCGATGCGCGATCATACTTCATGTTGTCGCGCAGGTAATCGAAGCCGAATTCGTTGTTGGTGCCGTAGGTGATGTCCGAGGCATAGGCATCGCGGCGCTGCTGGTCGCTGAGGTTGGGGATGATGACGCCGGTGGTCAGCCCGAGGAAGCTGTAGACCTGCGACATCCAGCCGGCATCGCGCGCGGCGAGATAATCGTTGACGGTGATGACGTGGACGCCGGTGCCGGGCAGCGCGTTGAGATAGGTGGCGAGCGTCGCGACGAGCGTCTTGCCCTCGCCGGTACGCATCTCGGCGATCTCGCCGCGATGGAGGACGATGCCGCCGACCATCTGCACGTCGTAATGGCGCTGGCCGAGCGTGCGCTTGGCCGCCTCACGGACGGTCGCGAACGCTTCGGGGAGGATGCTGTCGAGCGCCTCGCCATTACCGAGCCGCTCACGGAAGGCGACGGTCTGCGCGGCGAGTTGATCGTCCGACATGGCCGAGATCGTCGGCTCGAAACCGTTGATCTTGTTGACGATCGATCCGAGCGATTTGACGTAGCGTTCGTTCGAGGAACCGAACAGGGATTTGGCAAGGCCGCCGAGCATGGGGATGTCCTGTATATTCAAGAGGATCGCGCGCGGACATCAGCCCGGCTGCGGTACTGTCGGAGAAAAGATGGTGGCGCGCCGCCAGAAATACGAGCGGGCGCCGGTCGGCGCGGTTATTCGCGCCGACGCTCGCCGCGAACGGGAATCGCCGCGCTCAGCACGAACGGGCGTGCGGCGATGTAGGCGAGCACGGCGCTGATCGCAGGCGGACGCTGCGCCCGAACGATCGCCGCGACCGCGCGCGTGGTGACCGGCGCCGCGATGCTGCCACGGGCCGAAACGCGCTCGATCTGAACCGCGATATCCGGCGCGCGCGTACCGGTGATGGCACCGGTCAGCGCCGACAGCGCGGCACAGAGGAAAAGCACGAACTCCATAGTCGATGTGCGCTGTAATGCGGTTCGTCGCACCCGTCCATCCATTCGACGAAGCGCGCGACGAGCCGTTACGCCGCCTCTTTAACCGCAGGGAAGCTCGGCGCGGTCGCGGCGGGCTCCGCAAGGGCGGCCAGCCGCTTCTCGCTCAGCCATGCCATCAGTGGCGCGCACAGGAAGCGGATGCCCGAGGCGGCGGCGGCCATCGCCACCAGCAGCCCGACATCGTCCTCACTGCTCTTGCGCAGCGCCAGCGCGGCGACAATCAGGACGATGTGCGCGAGGCCGATCAGCGTCTCCGGCAGGGTCTCCTTCAGAGCGCGCACGCCGGCGGCCTTGCCCTGGAACTTGGGCGTGCGGCGCCAGCCGAGCGGGCGCGGCGACAGGCCGGCGATGCCGCCGAGCATCTGAATCCAGGTGAGCGAGCTGCGCGCGATCTCGCCCAGCACCATGTCGCGGATGCTGTGACAATCGCTTAGCCGGTAGCGGAACCAAGTGCTCGCCAGCGTACCGACCAGCGCGAGCCAGGCGGCGACCCAGAACGGCGTCGGCAGGTTGAGCGTCGGCACCTCGCCGAGCGCGATCAGCGTGACGCTGACCACCGCGCTGCCGAAACCGAAGATCGTGCCGAACGCGCCCAGCAAAGGCTCGACCCCGCGCTGGAATTCGAGCAGCTTCGACCACCAGTTGATCTTGGGCGAGCCGCCCCAGCGGATCGGCAGATACAGCCGCCAGTGGCGGCGCAACTGCTGCACCGGACCGGCGATCCAGCGGAAGCGCTGCTTCTTGTAATCCTCGAAGGTCTCGGGGATGAGCCCGCGCCCGAAGGTCTCGCGCAGATAGATGCCGTCATAGCCGAGCGCGCGAATCCGCACCGACACTTCCGAATCTTCGGTGAGGCACCATTCCGCCCACAAGCCGGCATCGACCAGCGCCTGTTTGCGGATGATGCACATCGTACCGATCGTGATCGCCGAATTATACTCGCTGAGCCCGGCCATCTCGATCTTGTTGTTGGGCATATATTCCCAATAACAGGCGGTCAGATAGGCGCTTTCCTCATGCTCGCGGTAATCGTGCGGGGTCTGGACGTAGCCGATCTTCGGGTTTTCGAAAAAGGCGGCGAGGCGCGACAGGAAATCGGGGGTTGAGAAATAATCCGCGTCGATCACCGCGATCAGCTCGGCGTCGGGCGAAACGAAACCGCCCTTCATCAGATAGTTGAGCGCGCCCGCCTTCGCGCCGTCGAGCGGGGCGACGTGGAAGAACTGGAAGCGGTTGTCGCTGCGCCCGGCGTTGAGCTTGGCACAATAGTCCTGCACCGGCATCCACAGCGTCGGGTCTTTGGTGTTGTTGTCGATGACGAGGATTTCGTAATCGGGGTAATCGAGCGCGGCGAGCGCATCGATCGTCGCGATCACCACTTCGGGCGGTTCGGCATAGCAGGGCAAATGGATCGACACTTTCGGCGCGCGGCGCGGGTGGAGCGGGTCGGCCGGCTCGACCGGACGCTGCCATTCGCGGTGCGTCATCAGCGCCTGCCGCGACAGCGCGACCGCGAAGGAGATGACCAGCCAGACCGCCGAGAACACGCTCGCGATCACCGCCATCACCATCATCCAGGTCGGCATATGCCCCTCGGCGAGCAGCCGCATCGTCCAGGCGGTGCCGACGATCCAGCCGAGCGGCAACATCGCGAGTTGTTGCGCGCCCGCCATCGTCAACCGCGGCAACCCGAAGCGCAGGGCAAGCGTGACGAGCGTGGCGACGCCGGTGACAAGCACCGATCCGGCAATGACGCCGGTGGCGATGCTGGCGACGACACCGCACAGCACCATCGACAAGGCCAGTTCGGCAGGCTCACGCTGGAGATCGATCTTGACGACGAAGGGGCGGTGGATGGTCATGACCATCAGAATCACCGTACTCACGCCCATCGCGGCAAGAAAGACGAGGCCGGGATCAAGAATCTCGCGTGTGATCGACATTGGCAAGCTGTGCTCCGATTGGCATCAGATGCGGGTCTGCGGTGCAAGCCTCGTCAGAACCCCCGTTCACGTCCGATACGATTGACCAAGTGCAGTAGTTCCATTGATACGATATGGAAACGGCTTTGGTCGCCTTCGCGGCCCGGTCCATCGCGTGCGGGGTCTTGCCTTGGGCGGCGTGCGATCTAAGGGCGGGGGGTATGACCCATGCCCGCTCGCCGCTCGCGCCCGCCGCTTTCCCCACCCTCCCCGCCATTGCCGGCGTGACCGCGCATGTCGCGCGCGCCCGGTATAAGAGCTGGGATCGCTGCGACCTGACCTTCGTCGCGCTCGACCCCGGCACCGTGGTGGCGGGCGTGACGACGCAGAGCCGATGCCCCTCGCCCGAGGTCGAATGGTGCCGCAAGGCACTGACGCTGGGCAGCGCGCGCGCGCTGGTCGTCAATGCGGGCAACGCCAACGCGTTTACCGGCAATCGTGGCCGCGCCGCAGTCGAAGCGATCGCGGCGCGCGCGGCGGGGCGGCTCGGCTGCCTGCCGTCGGACGTGTTCGTCGCCTCTACGGGCGTGATCGGCGTGCCGCTGCCGATCGACAAGGCCGAAGCCGGGATCGACGCCGCGTTGGTGGCCCCCCCCTGCACATGGGAAGACGCGGCGGCGGCGATCAGCACGACCGACACGTTCACCAAGGGCGCGGTGACGACCGCGATTGTCGATGGCCGCAGCGTGACGTTGGTCGGGATCATCAAGGGATCGGGTATGATCGCGCCCGATATGGCGACGATGCTCGGCTTTATCTTCACCGATGCCGCGATCGAGCCGGGGTTCCTCCAGGCAGCACTTGCCGAAGCGAACCGCGCCAGCTTTTCGTGCATCACCGTCGATAGCGACACCTCGACCAGCGACACCGTGCTGGCGTTCGCGACCGGGCAGGCTGGCAACGCGCCGCTCACCGCGTCCGAGGATGACGGTGCGGACGCCTTCCGCGCGGCGCTGTCGGACCTGTGCCTCCAGCTCGCGCATCTGGTGGTGCGCGATGGCGAGGGCGCGACCAAGTTCATCGAGGTGGCGGTGACCGGCGCCGAGAGCGACCGCAGCGCCCACCGCGTCGCGCTGTCGATCGCCAATTCGCCACTGGTGAAGACCGCGATCGCCGGCGAGGACGCCAATTGGGGCCGCGTGGTGATGGCGGTCGGCAAGGCAGGCGAGCCGGCCGAGCGAGATTTGCTCTCGATCCGCTTCGGTGACACGCAGGTTGCGACCGGCGGGCTGGCGGTGGAAGGCTATGACGAGGCGCCAGTGACGGCGCATCTTAAGGGCAGCGACATTGAGATAGGCGTCGATCTCGGCCTCGGGGAAGGCCGCGCGACGGTGTGGACCTGCGACCTGACGCACGGCTACATCTCGATCAACGCCGATTACCGGAGCTAGTCATGCTGACGATCTGGGGCCGGCTCAACTCGCATAACGTCAAGAAGGTGGCGTGGCTGGCCGAGGAAATCGGCCTGCGCTACGTCCGCCACGATGTCGGCGGCGCGTTCGGCATGTCGGCGGCGTATCTGGCGATCAACCCCAATGCGCTCGTGCCGACGATCGAGGACGGCGATGTCGTGCTGTGGGAATCGAACGCGATCCTGCGCTATCTCGCGGCGAAATATGCGCCGGCGCTGTGGCCCGCCAATCCGGCGGTGCGCGCGATCGGGGATCGCTGGATGGACTGGCAGTTCGGCTATGCCGACGCACAGCGCGATGCGTTCCTCCACCTCGTCCGCCGCGCGCCCGAAGCGCGCGATCCGGCAGTTATCGCTCGGTCGGCCGAGGCGTGCGCGGCGCAGATGGCGGTGCTGGAGCGGTATCTCGCCGAGACGCCGTGGCTGTCAGGTGCTGAGTTCGGGATCGGCGATATTCCGATGGGCGTTTACGCGCACACCTGGTTCATGCTCGATATCGCGCGGCCTGAGCTGCCGCATGTGCGGGCCTGGTATGAGAAGCTGGTGGCGCGTCCCGGGTTCGCCACGCAGGTGATGATACCGCTGACCTAAGGGTAGACACGCCCTAACCCGCTCGTCCTGAGCTGGTCGAAGCACGTCGCCCGAACGCAGCGCTTTTGCCACGCGCTTCGACAAGCTCGATGCGAACGGGTTAGGGTTGGCTTGCGCGCGACATGCGAGCGTAATCGCATCCCCTCCCCGTTCGTGCCGAGCGAAGTCGAGGCACCTGCGCTCCGGGCCGATCCCTCGACTTCGCTCGGGACGAACGGAGCGAGAGGGCTTAGTTCAGCCGACCAAGCCCGGCGATGGTGCGGTCCACCAGCGCGCGATCCGCGTCGGCGCCGTGCTGCTCCGCGAGGATCGTCGCGGCCGCGCGCGCCGCCGCATCGGCGGCGATGGCGCGGACTTCGGCGATCGCGGTGCGTTCGGCGGCGGCGATCTTGTCTTCGGCCATCTGCTGACGGCGCTTGACGAGATCGGCGGCGTCGGTCTCAGCCTTGGCGAGAAGCGTCTTGGCTTCGGCCTGCGCGTGCGCGACGATCGCGGCGGCGTCGCCGGCGCTGGCGGCGTTGCGCGCCTTGGCCTGAGCGAGTTCCGCCTCTGCTTCGGCGCGCAGCTTGGACGCCTCTTCGAGTTGCGTCTTGATCGTGGCGATGCGCGCGTCGAGCATGCCGGCGATCATCTTCGGCACCTTGGCGACGATGATGATGCCGATCACGACGAGCATCGACAAAGCGACGAACATCGGCGGGGTGATGCCCATGAACGCGAGTTCATGGTGGAGTTCTACGGTGCCGGTGCGTGCCGTCATGGTGGGGTGCCCTTCAGCCATGCGCCAGTTCCGCCTTCACCTGCTGTTCGATCCGGGCGCGATCGACCGTGATGCCGGACAGTTTGGCGAGGATCGATTCGACCGCCTCGACCGTCGCGGTTTCAATTTCGGAGACGGCGGTCTGCTTGGCCGAAGCGACCGCCTGGGTCGCCTCCGCAAGCCGCGTCGCCGCCGCCGCGTCGCCCGCCTTCAGCGCGGTCTCAGCCTGGGCAGTAGCGACCGCTTTGGCTTCGGCCACCGCCTTGGACGCTTGCGCGCGGGCAGTGTCGAGGCCCGCCTGATAGCGTTCCTCGTCGGCGCGCGCGGTGTCCCGCGCGGCCGCCGCCGCAGCGATGTCACCCGAGATGCGGGCGTCACGATCGTCGATCGTGCGCTCGATCTTGGGCACCATCGCCTTGCCGATCCCGAAATAGATCAGCGCGAATACGATCGCGAGCCAGAAAAGCTGCGAGGCGTAGATCTCGGTGATCTGGGATAGCTGCGGCATATCGGTCTCTCTTCGCTTACTTGACGACGAAGAGGATGAGGATCGCGACGACGAACGCGATCAGGCCGAGCAGCTCCGATGCCGCGAAGCCGATGAACAGACGGCCCTGCTGGCCATCAGCCGCGCCCGGATTGCGCAGCGCGCCTTCGAGGAACGAGCCGAACACGTTGCCCACGCCGAGCGCGGCAAGGCCGACGCCGATCGCTGCGAGGCCGGCACCGATGTACATTGCGCCAAGATCAGTCATGTTAAACTCCCTGAGAAATACGAAAGGCTGAAATACGATAGGTCAATGATTCAGACTTAGTGCAGATGCACCGCGTCGTGAAGGTAAAGCGAGGTCAAGAGCGCGAACACATAGGCCTGGATTGCGCAGACCAGCAGTTCGAGCGCGCTGACGCCGACGATCATGATGAAGCTGAGCACCGCGACGACCGGGCCAAGCGTGCCGCCGGCGTTGAGGCCCTGCACCACGAAGCTGCCGAACACTTCGAGCAGGATGTGCCCCGCCGTCATCGCCACGAACAGTCGCAGGCCGAGGCTGAACGGGCGCACCATGAACGAGACGAACTCGACCGGGATGATGACCGGCATCAGCCACGCCGGTGCGCCGTGCGGCACGAACAGCGAGAAGAACTTGAGGCCGTGCTTGGCGAAACCGACCGCCAGCACGATGCCGAACGAGAAGAACGCCAGAACTGCCGTCACCGTAATGTGGCTCGTCACCGCAAAGGTGTGCAGCCCCGGCACGATCGCGAGCGGCAGCACGCCGACCAGGTTCGAGATCAGGATGAAGAAGAACAGCGAGAAGATGTACGGCGCGAACTTCTTGCCGCCCTTGCCGATGCTGGTGCCGACCATATTGTCGATGAAGCCGACCATCATCTCGACCAGCGCCTGCCAGCGGCCGGGCACCAACTGGCGCTTGAGGCCGCCGCTCACCAGAACGGCGAGCAGCACGCCGACGACGACCATGAACAGCGCCGAATTGGTGAAGGAGATATCGAACGCGCCAAGATGGATCGGTCGCGTCAAAGGCGCGACGTGGAACTGCTCCATCGGGTCGATTCTGCCGGCGCTCATTCGGCGCGCTCCTTCGAAATGCGGTAGATGTTGCGGAAAGCGACGATGATGCTGAGCGTGATCAGGATCAGCAAAGCCCAGGGGCTGGTGCCGAACCAGTGATCGATTGCCCAGCCGAGGATGCCGCCGCCGAGCGGCGCGCCGATGAGCTCCATCAGCACGCGCGACCCTTGAGCATACCCCTTCGGCTGCGGCTTGACCGGCTTCGCCACACGCATCTCGGCCGCCGCCTTCGCTTGCGCGATACGGTGATCTAGATCGTCATTGTGACGAAGGTCGGCCAACACCCCAGCATCCTGATAAGAAAACGCCGCCGCGCGGTGCGCGACGACGAAAACATGGGGCATCACCCCCGTTGCCGGTGCGTTTAGAAAAGGGGTGCAGCCAAGTCAACCGCAACGGCAGTCACGGCAAAGTAGCGATTTTGGCTATGCCGCCCGACATTTACCGGCGGCGGCATCGCCGGTTCTTCTATGGTAGCGCTCGCAACCGCGTGCGGTTTGTCCGCGCGACGAACGAACCGGGCCGATATTCCTCAAACGCAGCGCGAATCACGCTCGGGCGGCGCGGCGGTGCGAGTCGCCCAGGTGCCGGCGGGCGTCTTGTACTTCTCGCCCGGCGCGGTCGCCGCGATCAGGCGGCAACCCGAGGTGAAGGCCATCTGCTCGACGGTCGCGCCGGCGGCGGCGGTCTGGGTGTATTTCGCCTTGCGCTGGATATTGATGTTGTTGACCAGCGCGCGCAGTTCCGGGCTGGCCGCGCCGACCACGCCGAGATAGCCGTCGGGCTGTTCGCCGACCTGCCCCGCCGAGCGCGCCGCCTGATACGCAGGATCGCGCTGGGCGAAGGCTGGGGTTGCCGCAGCGAGGGCGGCGGCGATCAGGACGAGGCTACGAACGGTCTTCATCAGAAAATCCCCGGGTTCGACTGGATCAACGACTTCGCCTCGCCATCGAGACGATAGACGACCTCCTGAGTCACGCTGATGTTGAGATTGATGACGATCGGCTTGTCCGGCGCGTTGACGCTTATGCATCCCGAGGCCAGCAGCGGCGTTACCACGCCTGCGATCATCATCCGTCTCTTCATCCTGCGACTCGTCGGTCTCCGCATCGGCTTCGTCAATCCTGTTTCGGTCATGGCACGGTCTCGATTGCGGGGGGCTGAACGGGTGGCGTTTGCGCGGCCTTCTTACGCTGCTGTTCCATCAGCGCGGGCAGGTTGCGTTCGATCAGCCGCTTGGGATCGTAGAAGGACTGCGCCGAATCGATGAGCTGGCGGAAGGGCGCGCGGATCGTCACGTTGAAGACGAGCGGCAGCTTCTGGAGCCGATCGAACAGGAAGTTGCGCTTGGCGCCCTTGCCCTGCGCGATGCCAGCGAACTTGACCTCGGTGATCATCTCGCCGGCGAGCGGGCCGTTCATCACCACGCCAAGGCTGCGATAGCGCAGCGATTTGAGCGCCTGGAACGCGAAATTGCCCCAGGTGCCGAGATCCTTCTGGCTGATGTCGCCGACATAGGCGATCGTGCCGCCGCCGTCCTGGACGGTGAGCCGGCCATTCTCGATGCGCCCGCCGCTCTCGTCGAAGATCATCGGCAGCACGCCATCGAAACTGCCGGTCGCGTCGAGATTCTTGAAATCGAACTGCTGGAGGAACTGCGCGGCATCGAGCGAACTGACCCGGAAGGTCATGTGGCGTTCGACGGGTTGCGAGAAATCGAGCAGGGTCGGTTCGAGCACAAGCGCGCCGCCCGCGAACGGCCAGCGCCCGTCCTCCACCATCACGCGCGCGCCGGCGAGCGTTTGCAGCCGGATCGTACCGTCGTTGACCGGCACGCCGGGGTTGATCGTCTTGACGGTGATGATCTGCGCGGGCGCGCTTTCTAGCGCGAGCAGATCGGTGAAGCGGATCGTGCCGGCGATGCCGGTGACCGGGCCGAACGCGGCGGCGAGATCGGTGCCGGCGGTGCCGAACACGCCGTCGCTGGTGACGCCGACTTTATTCCAGCGGATATGCCCCTCGCCTTTCACCGTGCCGGCGACATCGGCGATCACGCCGAAGGTGAGCGGGGTCAGCGCATCGGGCTGGAACGCCTTGCCGAAAGTGATGCCGGGCACGGCGAGATCGGCATGGCCCGATGCGTCGCCGAGATCGTGGACGATGCTCACGTCGGCGACTTTGACCTGCTTGGTCGGCTCGACCAACGTGCCGGTGGTGGTGATCTTGCCGCCTGCGAGCGTAAGCGCGACATTTTGCGCGGCGAGCGGTTTGAAGCGCGGGGTCGCGTTGCTGTCGGCGACGCTCAGCGCGCCATCGAGCGCGAGTTTCCCGGCGGCGAAGCGCCAGCGCCCCGCCGCGCCCGAAAGTGCGAGCGGCACGTTGGCGATCTGGCCACCGCCACCGGTGAAGCTGCCGCCGAGGGCGTTTCCGGTGACGCGGCCTTCGAGTGCCGCGAAGTCGAGCCGGGTCTGGCGATCCGCCGGGCCGAGTTTCGCCGACACGCCCGCGAGGCTGAAGCCGGTCGCGCCGAGCCGCACGCTGCCGCCGGTCGCGGAAAGGGTGAGCGGCGCGCCGCCGATGTTGCCGCGCAGGTTGGTCGCGGACAATCGTGCGCCGCCGCCAAGGTGGCCGCCGGCGAGCGTCACCAGCCCTGCGCCGCTCGGGCACAGGGTCAGCTTGGCCGGATCGAGCGTGAGGCTCGATACCGTAAGGCGCGCTACGGCAAGCGGCGTGCAGGACGGGTTGACGATCACGCGGTCGCGGCCGTTCCAATAGAGCGACAGCGGCGCGATCAGCCGCTCGACGCGCCCGCCCGAAAGCGGCCCGGACAGCGCGACCTGCGTCTCGACATGGGTGTTGCCGCCCGGCGTGGCGGTGAAGCTTACTGGCGTCAGTGCCAACGTCGCGCCGCCGGTGGTGTAGGGCGCGAGGGTGGCGGTGCCGGTGATGGCGGCGCCGGGCTGCGCTTGCGTAAGCGCCAGGCGGGTGGTTGGGAAGCCACCGCCATCGAGCGTCGCATTGGCATTGATCAGCGCGCGGCCGCCGGGCCAGTTATAGGCGATGCCCTTGCCACCCGACACCACCAGCCGCGCGCCCGAGGCGCTCTGCGCGGCGAGGCGTGACAGCGCCACCCGCCCGGTCGCGCCATCGAGCGTCGCGGCGACGTCGGCATCCACATCCGCCGAGCGTAGCGCCGCTTCGCTCGCGCTCGCCAGCCCGTTGAGGATCGGCGCGATCGGAGTGCTGGCGTCGCGGGTGCGATAGGCGGCGATGCGATCCCGCAACGCGGCGTCGGCGGTGATGCCGATGCCGCGCACGGTGCCCGACACCTCGCTCCGCGCCCCCGCGACCGCGAAACGGCCGGCGAACCCCAGCCCACGCCCGGTCGCGCCGGGCAAGCTCGCCGCGCCGCTGCGCAAATCCGCAGTGCCGCTGGTGCCCCGCGCTGTGCCGGTGAAGCCGATCACGCCGCCGATCGCTTCCGCACGCGCGCCCGCGCCGCGCACCGAGTCCACCGCAAGCCGCACGTCGCCGCTCCAGCGCTCGAGATGCGCGCCAAGCGTCGCCGTGATCCTCGCCGCCGGAAAGCCGGCGACGATGCCGCCGCACGCGCCCTGCGCGGCGCGCACCGGCCCTGCGATCGTCGGCTGCCCGGCGAGGGTCGTCAGCGTGAGCGCCAGCTCCGCCTGCGTCAACGTGCAGCCGCCGCTCGCGAGCTGGTCGCTCACCGCCGCGACCTTGCCGGAGAAGCCGTCATCGAGCGGGCCGCTCCCGGACAGCTTCGCACCGACCACGCCGTAGGGCGTCACCAGTCGCAATCGCGCGTCTGCGATGTCAAGCCGGATCGCCGGCAGCGCGAATGGTGCGGTGCCGCCCGATGCCGGGATCAGCCGGTCGAGCGTGCCGAACGACAGCTTTCCGTCCACCAGCCGCGCCGCCACGCGGACATGCCCGGCGCGCACGCCCGTCACCCGCGCGCCGCCGGTGCCAACCACCGTATCGAGCTCGATCCAGTCCGCGACCAGATCGGGATGCGCGGGATCACCCAACACGACGTTGGTCAACCGCTGACGGTTGAAGCCGAGATCAGCGATGCGGTAGCGCGCCGGTACATGATGCGCGGCGAGGAAGCGGTCGGCATAGCCGCGCGCGATCTGCTTGCGCTGAGACCACACAGTCACCAACGCGACGAGCAGCACGATCGCGAGCACCAGCAGGATTCGCCGCAGCCGCGCGAAGCCGATGCGCGGCGGCGCCGGCTCGGCCAGCGGCTGTTCGCTCGGTTCTTCCGTCACGCCTTCGCCTGCACGCCCGCTCATGCGTCTCCTTTAGTCGCATCGTCGCCGATTGCACGCGACAGCGACGCGGACTAATCGCAGGAACGGCGATGACAGTTCCCGACTCCGATCACACGGGCCATCGCGCCCGGCTGCGCAAGCGGCTCACCGAGCAGGGCGGCGAGGGTCTGCTCGACCATGAACTGATCGAATATCTGCTCGCACTGGCGATTCCGCGCCGCGACACAAAACCGCTCGCCAAGGCGCTGCTCACCGAATTCGGCGGGATCGGCGGTCTGCTCACCGCCGATCCCGAAGCGCTGGCGCGGGTCTCCGGCATGGGCGAAACATCGGTCGCGGCGATCAAGATCGCGCATGCCGCCGCGATCCGCCTGGTCAAGGCCGAGGTGGCGGCGCGCCCGGTGCTGGCCAATTGGCAGGCGCTGCTCGATTATCTGCGCGCCGACATGGCGCATCATACGATCGAGCGGGTGCGCGTGCTTCACCTCAACGCGCGCAACATGCTGATTCGCGACGAGGTGATGAACGAAGGCTCGGTCGATGAAGCCCCGGTCTATACCCGCGAGGTGATCCGCCGCGCGATCGATCTCGGCTCGGCCTCGATCATCCTCGTCCACAATCACCCGAGCGGCGACCCCTCCCCCAGCCGCGCCGATATCGACATCACACGCAAAGTCGGCGAGGCCGGAAAGCGGCTTGGCATCACGCTACATGACCATATCATCATTGGTAGCGACGGGCATTGTAGCTTACGCGCGATGGGACTGATCTGACACCGGGAGCCGGCATGTTACGGGTTTCGCTTCTGCTCGCCGCTATCGTCCTCCCCGCTGCACCGGCCGCAGCCGCCGACTGCAAGCTCGGTGTCCTCGCCGATCTGCCGGTGACGATGCAAAACATGCGCGTGAGCGTGCCGGTGAAAATCAACGACATCGAAACCCGGCTGTGGCTCGATAGCGGCGCGTTCTTCAGCGTCATGCCCAAGGCGAAAGCGATCGAACTGGGGCTGAAGATCGGTGCCGCGCCGTTCGGGCTGCGGCTGATCGGCATCGGCGGCGATTCCTCGACCGATCTGGTTACGATCAAGAAGTTCGGGATCGCCGACAGGGCGCTCACCAACGTGCAATTTCTGGTGGGCGGCAGCGATGTCGGCAACGGGCTGATCGGCCGAAACCTGCTCGCGCTCGCCGACACCGAGTTCGATCTTGCCGGCGGATCGGTCAAGCTGATCCAGCCGCACGACTGCAAGAATATGGCGATCGCCTATTGGGCGGCGGGCAAGCCGTTTTTCACCGCCGCGCTGGAGCAGGAAGAGAATCCGAACAACCGGAAATTCCGCGTGACCGTCCGCATCAACGGTGCCGCGATCGACGGCGAATATGACAGCGGCGCACCCAACACCTTGCTCAGCCGCCACGCCGCCGAAAAGGCGGGGATCGCGCTGAGCGGGCCGGGCGTGACGCCGATTCGCGGCATTGGCGGCTTCGGTCGGCGCTCCACTCCGGGCTGGACCGTGCCGGTCGAGAGCGTCGCGATCGGCGACGAGACCATCTTGAAGACGCGGCTCGACGTGATCGACGGGCCGATCTCCGCCAGCAACACCGCTCCCGACATGCTGATCGGCGCCGATTACATGCTCGCGCACCACATCTATGTCGCGCGCAGCCAGCACCGCATTTATTTCACTTACAGCGGTGGCAAGGCGTTCCGCACCATTGGCGCCGTGCCGGTTTCGGCTGCGCCGGGCGCGCTGTTGCCTGCCGACATCCAGCGCGTCGCGCCGGTGACGGACACCACCACACCCAAGACGGCGGACGAGTTCGCCCGACGTGCCAGCGCGCGCATGGCCCAGCACGCAGTCGCCGACGCCATCGCCGATCTGACGCAGGCGATCACGCTCGCGCCCAACACCGCCGATTATTACCGCGACCGCGCGCTTGCCTATCAGATCGCCGGGCAGCGTGGCCTCGCGCGCACCGATATCGAGCGCGCGCTCCAGCTTGCCCCGAGCGATGGCGCGCTGCTGCGAATTCGCGCGATCCTGCGGCTGCGCGAACGCGACCGCACCGGCGCGCTCGCCGATGCCGACGCGGCGGCGCGGGCAACCCCAGCGACCTCGCTCGACATGGTGCCGATCGCGAACCTGCTCGCCCGGCTTGACCAGCCGGCGCGCGGGATCGCGCTGCTCGGCCCGGTGATCGCCAGCCACACGGAAGATAGTGCGCTACCGCGCCTGCTCAACGCGCGTTGCTGGCTGCGCGCGCAGGCCGGACTGGATCTCGACGCCGCGCTGGACGATTGCAACCGCGCCCTGAAACGCGCCGGCAAGCAGCCGATGTTCCTCGACAGTCGCGGGCTGGTACAGTTGCGCAAGGGCGATCCCGCCGCCGCGATCGCCGATTACGATGCGGCGCTGGCGCTCAATCCCAAGCTGGCCTGGTCACTCTATGGGCGGGGTCTGGCGAAGATTGCGCTCGGCCAGAAAGATGCCGGGGAGGCCGACAAGTGGGCGGCGATCGCGATCTATCCAGAGATTGTCGAGGAAGCGAAGCGCTTCCACGTCATCCCATAACGTCGCCCCGGCGAAGCCTGTCCTGAGCGGCTGGCTTGCCAGCCAGCCGAAGGGGCCGAGGCCGCTGCGTAATCGGCAACCGAGTGCCACACACACAGCGGCCCCGGCCTGCGCCGGGGCGACGCCGGACCTTGCGATCCGGCGCCCCTCGTTAGCGTCTTACGATTTACCCTGCGACAGGAAGCCGGTCAGTTCGGTTTTCGACACGGTGCGGCTCTTGTCCTTGTCGGCGCTGGCGAAGGCCTGACCAACCCAGGTCTTGGTGGATGCCGCCTCGGCCTTGGTGCTGGGGTCGCTCGCGGTCTTCAGCGCGACCATCCAGTCGCTGAACTCGGCCTTGCTCAGCACGCCATCCTTATTCTTGTCATAAGTCGCGAACTCGGTGTCGACGACCTGCGCGACTTGCGCGCCACCCGAGGCGGGCTGCTGTGCGGTTTCGCCGGTGGTCTGCGCCGGAGCCTGCGCAGTATCGGTCGGCGCGGCGGGTGCGGCCTGGGCTGGCGCGGCTGCGGATGGGTCACTTGCGGCCGGTGCGCTAGATTGCGCAGGCGCGGTCTGCGTCATCGGCGAGGCTTGCGGAGCCGCTTGCGGCGCTTGCGCGAATGCGGGCACAGCAAAGCTCATCGCCGCGCACAGAAGAATTGCCTTTTTCATATAACTCTCCATTGCAGTTACTGATACTGTTCTGCTCATCACCGCGTCTCCACTGCGAGAACATTCAGGGTAACAACCCCTCATCCAACACAATGGTTCACCGTAACGATATTTGAAGGCTCGGCTCATCCCTGCTAACGCGCGGCTCATCGCGAGTCCGTGTCGATTCTGCGGTGATGTGAGCTACCCCGCGCAAAGGAATCCCGATGGTCCCCCGTTACTCCCGCCCTGACATGACCGCGATCTGGACGCCCGAAGCGCGGTTCCGCATCTGGTTCGAGATCGAAGCGCACGCCACCGAAGCGCTCGCCGACCTCGGCGTCGTGCCCAAATCGGCCGCGAAAGCGCTGTGGGACTGGTGGGCGACCAACCCGGCGATCGACGTCGCCGCGATCGACGCGATCGAAGCGGTCACCAAGCATGACGTGATCGCCTTCCTGACGTGGGTGGCCGAGCAGGTCGGCGACGAAGCGCGCTTCATGCATCAGGGCATGACCTCGTCGGACGTGCTCGACACCTGCCTGTCGGTGCAGCTCGTCCGCGCCAGCGACATCCTGCTCGCCGATCTCGACGCGCTGCTCGCAGCGATCAAGACGCGCGCCTATGAGCACAAGATGACGCCGACGATCGGCCGCAGCCACGGCATCCATGCCGAGCCGGTCACGTTCGGGCTGAAGCTGGCCGGAGCCTATGCCGAGTTCGCCCGCTGCAAGGCGCGGCTGGAGGCGGCACGCGCGGACATCGCGACCTGCGCGGTCTCGGGCGCGGTCGGCACCTTCGCCAATATCGATCCGGCGGTGGAGGCGCATGTCGCCGCCAAGCTCGGCCTCACGGTCGAGCCGGTTTCGACCCAGGTGATCCCGCGCGACCGGCACGCGATGTATTTCGCGACGCTCGGCGTGATCGCCTCGTCGATCGAGCGGCTCGCGATCGAGGTGCGCCATCTCCAGCGCACCGAAGTGCTGGAGGCCGAAGAATATTTCTCGCCAGGGCAAAAGGGTTCCTCGGCGATGCCGCACAAGCGCAACCCCGTGCTGACCGAGAACCTCACCGGCCTCGCGCGCATGGTGCGCAGCGCGGTCGTGCCGGCGCTGGAGAATGTCGCTTTGTGGCATGAACGCGACATCAGCCACTCCTCGGTCGAACGCTATATCGCGCCCGACGCGACGATCACGCTCGATTTCGCGCTCGCGCGGCTGACCGGCGTGATCGACAAGCTGCTGGTCTATCCGGCGCGGATGCAGAAGAATTTGGACAAGATGGGCGGCCTCGTTCACTCGCAGCGCGTGCTGCTCGCGCTGACGCAGGCCGGGGTGAGCCGCGAGGATTCGTACCGCCTCGTCCAGCGCAACGCGATGAAGGTGTGGGAGTCGGACGGCGAACTGTCGCTGCTCGAACTGCTCAAGGCCGATACCGATGTGACGGCGGCGCTGTCCGTCGCGGAGATCGAGGACAAGTTCGATCTCGGCTATCACCTCAAGCATGTCGACACGATCTTCGCGCGCGTGTTCGGAGAATAATGCGGATCGGGCGGGGTCGCATACCCCGCCCCACGACCGTCATGCCCGCGTAAGCTGCGGTGGCGCGGGCTATTTGCTAGCGCTGGGGTGACAATCAGACGATTTGGAGCAACCTAATTTCGCGAGAATAAACAGTTCATCGTCAGATTTGCACGGTTCAACGTGCAAATGCTGCACTTGCGAATGTCTGTAATAAAATTGCGCGATGCCGCAACAATCTCCAAATAGCTCTCAAGCCGGAATTGACCGGCTGGAGACCCTACCATGCGCATCCTTCAGAACCTCGTCGGCAGCATCTTCGCTGTGGCGGGTGTCGCGCTGGTGGTCGAGGTTCTCATCCTCTGATCCATCGGCCCACCCCGCCCCTTTTCATGAGGGGCGGAACGGGCCGGCGGGATCAAAGTTTACATATGGCCCGCGTCGATAAGACCGCAGGGCTGCGAAATTCCAGATCATAACGGCACTTGCGGCGGCACGTCGAACATCACGTTCCGTCCGCCCACAGGCAAGTGCCAAAGCCGATGCCGCCCGCCGCCAGCATGGCGGCGGGCGCAAGCATCACCCCCAGGCACCCTTCATCTTCTGGAAGAAGCCTGCGCTCTGCGGGGTTTCCGCGCCCGTCTCGGTGGCGCGCAATTCTTCGAGCAGTTCGCGTTGGCGCGCGCTGAGCTTGGTCGGCGTCTCGACCTCGATCCGCACGACGAGATCGCCGCGCCCGCGCCCTTGCAGCACCGGCATGCCAGCGCCGCGCTGGCGAAGCTCGCGGCCATGCTGCGTGCCGGCGGGGATCTTGATATGGTGCTGCTCGCCGTCCGGCCCCGGAATCGTGATCTCGCCGCCGAGCGCCGCCGTGGTGAAGCTGATCGGCGCGCGCGCGAGCAACGTCGTACCCTCACGCTCGAACAGCGGATGCCGCGCGACGTGCAAGAAAATGTAGAGGTCCCCCGCCGGCGCGCCGCGCAGACCCGCCTCGCCTTCGCCGGTCAGGCGGATGCGCGTGCCCTCATCGACGCCCGGGGGCACGTTGACAGTGAGCGTCTTGGTGCGCTCGACCCGGCCCTCGCCGTGGCACGCGCCGCACGGATCGGCGATGACGCGACCCGCGCCGTGGCAGGTCGGACAGGTCCGCTCGACCACGAAAAAGCCTTGCTGCGCGCGCACCTTGCCGTGGCCGGCGCAGGTGGTGCAGGCCTTGGCACTGGTGCCGCGCTTGGCGCCGCTGCCCTCGCAGACGTCGCACACCGCTGACACATCGACCGTGACGTCGGTCGAGCGGCCGTTGAACGCATCCTCAAGGCTGATTTCCATGTCGTAGCGCAAATCCGCGCCGCGCCGTGGCCCGCTGCGGCCACCGCCGCCGCGCTCGCCGCCCATGAATTCGCCGAAGATGTTCTCGAAAATATCGCTGAAGCCGCCGAAATCCTGCGCACCACCATGCCCGCCGCCCGGTCCGCCATTACGGAACGCAGCATGGCCGAAGCGATCATAGGCCGCGCGCTTTTGCGGGTCCTTGAGGCAATCATAAGCCTCGCTGATCGCCTTGAAGCGACCCTCGGAATCCTTGCACCCGGCGTTGCGATCCGGGTGATATTTCATCGCGAGCTTGCGATACGACGCCTTGATGGTGGCATCGTCAGCGGTGCGCTCGCATTCGAGCAGTTCGTAGAAATCGACTTCGGTGGTCATGTACCGCCCTCAAGCCCTCTCCGCTCCGGGAGAGGATTGGGAGAGGGGCAGCCACGAACCGATCGTTCGCGACTGCCCCTCTCCCGCCATCGCTTCGCTCGGCTGCCCCCTCCCCTCAGGGGAGAGGGCGAACCGGATTACGCCTTGGTGTCGTCGACTTCGGAGAATTCCGCGTCGACCACGTCCTCGTGCGGTGCCTCAGCACCGGCCGAAGGCGATGCTTCGGACTGGGCCTGCTTCTCGTAGATCGCCTGACCGAGCTTCATCGCAACCTGGCCGAGCGCTTCGGCCTTGGCCTTCATCGCCTCGGGATCGCCACTCTCGACAGCCGCCTTGGCCTCGGCGATCGCCGCTTCGATCTCGCCCTTGAGCGACGCATCGACCTTGTCGGCATTGTCGGCAAGCTGGCGCTCGGTCGTGTGGATCAGGCTTTCGGCGTTGTTCTTCGCCTCGGCCGCCGCACGGCGCTTCTTGTCGTCTTCGGCGAACTGCTCGGCGTCGCGGACCATCTGCTCGATGTCGCGATCCGACAGACCACCCGAGGCCTGGATGCGGATCTGCTGCTCCTTGCCGGTGCCCTTGTCCTTGGCCGACACGTTGACGAGGCCGTTGGCATCGATGTCGAACGTGACCTCGATCTGCGGCACGCCGCGCGGTGCGGGCGGGATGCCGACCAGATCGAACTGGCCGAGGATCTTGTTGTCCGCCGCCATTTCGCGCTCGCCCTGGAAGACGCGGATCGTCACGGCGTTCTGGTTGTCGTCCGCCGTCGAATAGGTCTGCGACTTCTTGGTCGGGATCGTCGTGTTGCGATCGATCATCCGGGTGAACACGCCACCCAGCGTCTCGATGCCGAGCGACAGCGGCGTCACGTCGAGCAGCAGCACATCCTTGACGTCGCCCTGCAGCACGCCGGCCTGAATGGCGGCGCCCATCGCGACGACCTCATCGGGGTTGACGCCCGAATGCGGCTCCTTGCCGAAGAAGTCCTTCACGACCTGACGGACCTTGGGCATGCGCGTCATGCCGCCGACGAGGACGACTTCCGAAATCTCGCTGGCCTGGATGCCGGCGTCCTTCATCGCCTTCTTGCACGGCTCGAGCGTGCGCTGGATCAGGTCCTCGACCAGCCGCTCGAGATCGGCGCGGGTGATCGCCTTGACGAGATGCTTCGGACCCGTGGCGTCCGCCGTGATGAACGGCAGGTTGACCTCGGTGGTCGCCGCCGACGAAAGCTCGATCTTCGCCTTTTCGGCCGCTTCCTTCAGACGCTGGAGCGCCAGCTTGTCCTTGGTGAGATCGATGCCTTCCGCCTTCTGGAAGTCGCTCGCCAGGAAGTTGAGCAGCTTGTTGTCGAAATCCTCGCCGCCGAGGAAGGTATCGCCGTTGGTCGCCTTCACCTCGAACACGCCGTCGCCGATCTCGAGGATCGAGATGTCGAACGTACCGCCGCCAAGGTCATAGACCGCGATCGTCTTGTTGGTGTCCTTGTCGAGACCATAAGCCAGCGCCGCAGCGGTCGGCTCGTTGATGATGCGCAGCACTTCGAGGCCGGCGATCTGGCCGGCATCCTTGGTCGCCTGGCGCTGCGCGTCGTTGAAATACGCCGGCACGGTGATGACCGCCTGCGTCACGGTCTCGCCGAGATACGCCTCAGCGGTTTCCTTCATCTTCTGGAGCGTGAAGGCGCTGATCTGCGAGGGGCTATATTCCTTGCCGCCGGCGCCGACCCAGGCGTCGCCGTTGTTGCCGCGCACGATCTTGTAAGGAACCAGTTCGGTGTCCTTCTTGGTGATCGGATCGTCGAAGCGACGGCCGATCAGGCGCTTCACCGCGAAGATGGTGTTTTCCGGGTTGGTCACCGCCTGGCGCTTGGCCGGCTGGCCGACCAGTCGCTCGCCATCCTTGGCGAACGCGACGATCGACGGCGTGGTGCGCGCGCCCTCGACGTTTTCGATGACCTTGGGCTTGCCGCCCTCCATCACCGAGACGCAGCTATTGGTCGTGCCCAGATCGATACCGATTACTTTTGCCATTGGTCCTCTACGGCCCCCGTCATGTTCAAGTTTGCAACACTGGCGGCGCCCCCGAATGGGCGACACCGCGCTCTACTCGCCGGATATAGGGGGGCTTTCGCTTGTCGCAAGATTTCGACGCGCCTAGAACGTCACGATCCTTTCCCGAAGCGGGAGTTCGTGTGCGCATCCTCGGTCTTTTGATGGCGATCCTGCTGGGCCTCAGCGGCTGCAGCCAGCCCAGGCAATTCTATATCGACCACGGCTACGTCCGCCTCGCGGCGGCGCCGGGCCGGCCGGCAGCGGCGTATTTCACACTGCACGGCGGCCCTGCCGACATGACGTTGATCTCCGTCCATACCGAAGTCGCGATCAAGGCCGAGCTTCACCAGTCGATGATGACGGGAAATATGTCCGCGATGAAGCCGCTCGACCGGGTCGCCTTGCCGGCCGGCGGGACATTAGTGTTCAAGCCGGGCGGGATGCACGTAATGCTGTTCGACATGAACCCCGCGATCAAACCCGGCAAGACGATCACGCTGGACTTCACCTTCTCGGACGGGTCGCGCTACGAATATGACGCGATGGTGATCCCGGCTGGCGCCCCAGCACCGAAGTTTTGACGCCTCCCTCCCGACCGCTGACCGAAGGGGAGATCGCGCTGGCGCGCAGCGTGTTCGGTGAGGCGATCGACTATGCGCCGGTGCGGATCGTGCTCGGCAAATGGGCGTTCTTCCAGCCGCGCGACACGGTGATGGCGCCGCGCGGGCGAATCCATTTCCACCCCAAGGGCACCGCCTATCGCGACGATTTCTCGCTCGCGCCGCTGGTCGCGCAGGCGCTGTTCATTCACGAGATGGTGCATGTCTGGCAGCACCAATGCGGGCTGTTCCTGCCTATCCGGCGGCATCCGTTCTCGCGCTATGATTATGCGATCCGGCCGGGCCTGCCGTTTGCGCGCTACGGCATCGAGCAGCAGGCCGAGATCGTCCGCCATGCCTTCGTGCTGCGGCACGGCGGCCGCGTGATCGGCGCGGCGGCGCTGGAGGTTTACGAGGGGATGCTGCCCTTCGCGGCGGGCGGACGCGCGTAGATGAGCAGCGCTGGCGCGGTGCGGTAAGATCCGGCTCGGCGCTGCCGAGGCTTGAGAGATGCAAGCTGCCTTCGTGGGCAATTGTTGGATAGCTACGGTGAAAAGGCCGGCAAACGACATCGCGGCGCTTTCCCCCGATCATGTCGTTACACACACGATTGAACTTCTCGGTGCCTTCGCGGGTTCTTGTTCCACGCCAAGATAGAAACGAAGGATTCCGCAGATGTTCAAGAAACTCGCACTGGCGACGTTGATCGCCACCGTCGCCATTCCGACCACCGCCTTTGCCGGTGGCCAGGATTATGATCGCAGCAGCCAGTGGCATCGCGAGCAGGCCGAGCGCGATTCGTCGTACAACAACCGCCGCTATCGTGACGGTGACCGTCGCTACAACGATCGTCGCTATCGCAACAGCAACCGTCGCTATTATCAGGATTGCCGGCGCAGCAGCGGCACGACCGGCACGATCGCTGGCGGCGCGGGTGGCGCCGTGCTCGGCAACGTGCTCGGTGGTGGTGTGCTCGGCACGGTGGCGGGCGGCGTCGGCGGCGCGCTGCTCGGCCGCACGCTCGACAAGAACCATGATCGTGCGCAGAACCGTCGCAACGGCTGCTGATCGCGCTTTGCGTCACCCCGGACATCGGTCCGGGGTGACGCTGACTCCAACGATTATTCCACCGTAACCGATTTCGCCAGGTTGCGCGGCTGATCGACGTCGGTCCCCTTGGCAACCGCGACATGGTACGCCAGCAACTGCACCGGCACCGCGTAGACCAGTGGCGCGATCAGCGGGTGGACCTTGGGCATGGTGATGGTCGCGATGCACCCCTCGCCCGCCGCCTGCACCCCGTCATAATCCGAGATCAGCACGACCTTGCCGCCGCGCGCCTGCACTTCCTGCATGTTGCTGACGGTCTTGTCGAACAGCGGACCCGACGGCGCGATAACGATCACCGGCACGGCATCGTCGATCAGCGCGATCGGGCCGTGCTTCATTTCGCCGGCGGCATAGCCTTCCGCGTGGATGTAGCTGATTTCCTTGAGTTTCAGCGCACCTTCCAGCGCGAGCGGGTAATCGGTGCCGCGCCCGAGATACAGCACGTCGCGCGCGCCGGCGATGAGATGCGCCATGTCGGCAATCGTCTCATCATAGGCGAGCGCACCGTTGAGCGCGGCCGGCGCTTCCGACAGATGCTTGACGATCGCCTTTTCCTCGGCGGCGTTGAGCTTGCCCTTGGCGCGTGCGAGGTTCGCCGCCAGCGCCGCCAGCACGGCGAGCTGGCAGGTGAACGCCTTGGTTGAGGCGACGCCGATCTCGGGGCCGGCGTGGGTCGGCAGCAGCAGATCGGCCTCGCGCGCCATGCTGCTGGTCGGCACGTTGACGACTGCGGCGATCGTCTGGCCCTCGGCCTTGGCGTGGCGGAGCGCCGCGAGCGTGTCGGCGGTCTCGCCCGACTGGCTGATGACGATCATCAGACCGCCCTCCTCCATTACCGGCTGGCGATAACGGAACTCGCTGGCGACATCGAGATCGACCGGCACGCGCGCGAACTGCTCGAACCAATATTTGGCGACCATGCCGGCGTAGTAGCTGGTTCCGCACGCGACGATCGTCACGCGCTTGACCGTGCTGAGGTCGAATTCGGGGATCGGCAGCGTAACCTGGTCCTCCATCCGCTGGAGATACGAGCGCAAGGTCTGCGCGACGACGATCGGCTGTTCGTAAATCTCCTTGAGCATGTAGTGGCGGTGATTGCCCTTGGAGATCAGCTCGCCGGTGACGCCCGAGATGGTGATGGCGCGCTCGACGGGATTGTTGTCGCGATCGAAGATCTGCGCCCCATCCTTATCGATGACGACCCAGTCGCCCTCGTCGAGATAGGCGATACGCTGCGTGAGCGGCGCGAGCGCGAGCGCGTCCGAACCGAGATAGGTCTCACCCTCGCCATAGCCCACCACCAGCGGCGAGCCGAGCCGCGCGCCGATCAGCAGATCGGGATGCTGGCGGAACAGGATCGCCAGCGCGAACGCGCCGTGCAGGCGCGGCAGCACCTCGCGCACGGCGTCGGCGGGGGCAAGCCCGGCCTCGACCTTCTCGCTGATCAGATGCGCGACGACCTCGGTATCGGTCTCGCTGGTGAACACGCGGCCGCGCGCGATCAGTTCGTCGCGCAGCGGCTTGAAGTTCTCGATGATGCCGTTGTGGACCAACGCAACCTCCTCGGTCGCGTGCGGATGCGCGTTGTTGGTGGTCGGCCCGCCATGCGTCGCCCAGCGCGTGTGCGCGATGCCGGTGGTGCCGGGCAGCGGATGCTCGGCAAGTTCGGTGGCGAGATGGACGAGCTTGCCCGACGCGCGCCGCCGCTCGATCCGCCCTTCGAAATCGGTGGCGATGCCGGCCGAATCATAGCCGCGATATTCGAGCCGCTTGAGCCCATCGAGCAGACGATCCGCGACCGGCCCCTGGCCGACGATTCCAACGATTCCACACATGCGCGCGTCCTTTACTGCTCGATCCGGTACGGAACCCGAATGCCTGGCGTCGTCTCTGGGAAATCTTTCGTGTTTCGGGTTACCAACATGCGACCCGCTGCCTGCGCCGATGCGAGAATGACCGCATCGGCCAGCTTGAGCTTGGTCCGTTCCCGACGAAGCTGTGCGGCACGATCCGCAATGTCAGCGTCCAACTCATCGATCGTGAAGCCAGTCAAAAACCGGATGACGACAGGCATCGTGCCATCCTCCACTTTGGACAGAACCTCGATCCACGTCACTCGGCTGATGCACGGCACATCAGCACGTCGAATCTCTTCGCGCGCCAGTTCGTGCCCGTTCAGCGCATCGATGAGAATGTTGCTGTCGAAGGAAATCGCGGTCACTTTTTCTCGCGCTGCCGGCTCAAGTAAAATTCTCGCTCCCGATCATCCTGCTCATCGAACAAATCAGGAAATTCCGCTTTGACATCCTCGTAATCATCGTCCCACGGTCGTGTCCAACTGGCGCGCTCACGCCGCTGCCACTCGACCGCATCGCCGATATCCGTTCGATCCTTCCAGATACCAAAGGCAGCGTCCAGCCATTCCTTTTTTTTGTCTGACTGGTTCTCAGCACGGTACTTCGACACCGCCTCGCGTACCAACGCGGCGCGAGATTTGCCGTTTTCAGCCGCTTGAAGATCAAGCCACTTCATGTCGTCCTCGGGTAAGTCGATTAGCGTGCGCATTTGGGCATGATATCACACCGCGATATCATTTCCCAGCATCCTTCTTCGCCTTCGCCGCCTCCCGGAAGCGCGGTGCCCAGCCGTCGCGCGTTTCCTGCCGGCCGCGCGCCACCGCGAGAGCGTCGGCGGGCACATCGGCGGTGATGACCGATCCCGCCGCGATCAGCGCGCCGTCGCCGATCGACACCGGCGCGACCAGCGAGGAGTTCGAGCCGATGAAAGCGCCCGCGCCGATCCGCGTCAGCGACTTGTTGTAGCCGTCGTAATTGCAGGTGATCGTGCCCGCGCCGATGTTCGCGCCCGCGCCGATCTCGGCGTCGCCGAGGTAGGTCAGATGATTGGCCTTGGCGCCCTTGCCGAGCACGGCCTTCTTCATCTCGACGAAATTGCCGACATGCGCGTCCTCGCCGACCACTGCGCCGGGGCGCAACCGGGCATAGGGGCCAATGATCGCACCGCTTGCGACGGTCGCGCCCTCGATATGGCTGAACGCGCGCAGCGTCACGCCGTCGGCGATCGTCGTACCGGGGCCGAACACGACGTTCGGTTCGATCACGACATCGCGCCCGATCACCGTGTCGTGCGCGAACCATACCGTCTCGGGCGCGATCAGCGTCGCGCCGTCGGCCATCGCGGCGGCGCGGCGCGCCTGCTGCCACGACGCCTCGACCGCCGCCAGTTCGGCGCGGCTGTTGACGCCGGCGACCTCGACGGCATCGGTCTCGATCACCACCGAGGTGCGGCCCTCGCTCGCGGCGAGCATGACGATGTCGGGAAGGTAATATTCGCCCGCCGCATTGTCATTGCCGACCTTCGCCAGCAACGGGAACAGATCAGCGGAGCGCACCGCCATCAGCCCCGAGTTGCACAATGTCTGCGCGCGCTCGTCGGGCGAGGCGTCCTTATACTCGACCATCTTGGCGATGCGGCCATCGGCATCGGCGATGATGCGGCCATAGGCGGCGGGATCGGTCGGGCGGAAGCCGAGTACCACCGTCGCCGGCCCATCGTCGGCCGCGAGCCGGTCTAGCATCCGCCGCATCGTCGCCGCGCTCACCAGCGGCACGTCGCCGTAGAGGATCAGCACCGCGCCATCGAACCCCGCCAGCGCAGCCTCGGCCTGCGCGACGGCATGGCCGGTGCCGAGCTGCTCGGCCTGAAGCGCGGTCGTGGCACCAAGCGGCGCGACCGCCGCCTCGACTTGCTCGCGGCCCGCGCCCGTCACCACCACCACCCGCTCAGGCGCGAGCGATTCGACGCTCGCCAGCAGATGGAGCAGCATCGGCCGCCCGGCGACCGGGTGAAGTACCTTGTGGAGATCGGATTTCATCCGCGTGCCCTTGCCAGCGGCAAGGATGATCGCGGCCAAAGGCGATGCCGAAGCAGGGGATTTCGCGTCCATGACCGCAGCCCTGCCACGAGAGGGTTGCCAATTCCATACCGGCAGTGTCAGGCGCGCCGATCATGACGGATTTTTCCTTCGATATCGTCGGATTCGACCTCGACGGCACTTTGGTCGACAGCAGTGGCGACCTCGCCGCAGCGGTCAACGCGATGCTCGCCAGCGACGGGCGGCCAACGCTCACCGTACCGCAAGTCGTGGCCATGACCGGCGGCGGCGTGGCGCGGCTGGTGCGGCTCGCGCTCGAGGCGACCGGCGGCGCGACGCCTGACGAGGCCGAGCGGCTTCAGGCGGTGATGCTCGCGTCCTACGAAGCGAACATCGCGGTGCTGACCCGGCCCTATCCCGGTGCGGTCGCGGCGATCGAAGCGTTGCGGGCGCGCGGCGTGCGGGTGGCGATCGTCACCAACAAGCTCGCCGCGCTGTCGGAAAAGCTGCTCGCCGACCTCGCATTGCGCGACCTGTTCGACACCGTGATCGGCGGCGACACGATGGGGCCGGGCAAACAGAAGCCTGATCCCGCGCCGATCCACGAGATGATCCAGCGGCTCGGTGGCGGGCGCGCCGCGTTCGTCGGCGATACGATGTTCGACGTGACCGCCGCGAAAGCCGCCGGCGTGCCAGTGGTGGTGGTGAATTTCGGGCGCGAGCCGGTCGATGGCTTCGACGCCGATGCGGTGATCGACCATTTCGACGCGCTGATCGCGACACTGGAGGGATTGAGGGCATGACCAAGGCGACGCTGGCGTTCCGGCTGCTCTTGTGGGCGGCGATCGTCTTCGCGGTGACGATGGCGGTGCTGCCGCATCCGCCACACATGCCGATCGACCGGTTCGGCGACAAGTTCGAGCATATGACCGCCTTCGCGGTGATCTCGGCGCTGGCGGCGCGCGCCTATCCGCGCTTTCCGCTGCTGCGGATCGGCGAGCGGCTGTCGTTCCTCGGCGCGCTGATCGAGGTGGTCCAATCGATCCCCGAACTCCACCGCGATTGCGATATCCGCGACTGGGTGGCGGATACGCTGGCGATTGCGGCGGTGTTGCTGGTGGCGGGGATGTTTCGGGCGCGACGCAAGCGGCGATAAACAGCCGTTCGCCCCGAGCGACTGTGAACGGTCAACCGGACTGCTTGCGCCACTTCGTCCACAAATGCCGTGCCAGCATCGCCGGTGGCATGCGTAGCCAGTGCGAGCGGATGTAGAACGCCAACCGCGTCCACGGGCGCGTCGCGCTGCCCCAGCCGTCGCGGGCGGTGACGCGGCGCAGGCAGGCGCGGTCGCCGGGCGAGAGTGTCGCGCCGTCGCCGTAGAGCGCCGCCGCCAGCCGCAGCGCGCGACCGACCGCGTCGCCGAGGCCGTGGTGCTCGGCGCGCTCGACCAGCCCCTCGACACCGAACTCCTCGATCAGGCAATGCACGTCCCACAGGTTGCGCATTCCGCCGGCGAGATCGCCGTCCGCGAACAGGTGCGCGGCGGCGTGGACGATCACGTCGGTGCGCGAGAGCATCGCCAGCCCCCCCTTTTCCTCGGCGCGCAGCGGCACCGACTCCGCGAGCAAGCCCTGCGCATCGGGGGTAATGCGGGCGGTGAGCGGCAGGATGGTGTGGTGGACGTCGATCATCCGGTCGCGGTCGCGGTGGATCAGCGGTGGCAGTTCGTGCATCCAGCGGCGGTAATAGGCGTCGTCATAGGCGTCGGGCTTGACCCATTCCCAGCCATTTTCGAGCAATGCGCGCTCGACCGCGTCGAGGCTCCCGCGTGGCACGAGGATGTCGAGATCGCCGATCGAGCGCCCCTGCCCCGCCATCAGCCCTGCCGCGACGAAGGCGGTGCCCTTGAGCAACACCACCGGCACGCCGAGCGGCGCCAGCGCCCGCCGCGCGGCCTCCGCCTCCCACAGTGCCAAAGTACGACCGTGGTCAGCGGACGCGCGCGCATCGGCGAGGATTCGCGCCACCGCCGGCGGCATCGCCGTGCCGTGCAGCCGCCAGGCGAGCGTACCGATCATCTGCTCGGCGCGCGCGATCGCGATCAGCGCGGTCCAGCCCGTCGCATCGAGCGCCGCCGCGTCGCCGGGCGAGCGCAGGATGCGCGCGAGCAGCCAGCCGTTCGCGCCAACACTCATAGGGCTTCCCACAACGCCTCGACCTGCGCGAGCGCGTGCTTGGTATCGGGATAGTCGATCGCCTGCGCGGGAATACTCAGCACCAGCCGGGTCAGCGCGTCGAAGCCGCGTTCGCCCATTGCGACATAGTTGGTCGAGGCCTGAGTCAGCCGCATGAACACCTCGCCCGGCGCAACGTCGCGGATGTCCGGCGCGAAGCCGAAGCGCGGGAACAGCAGCAGCGCGGGCTTGCCCGGCATGTCCATCGCCGCGACCGCAGCCGCATCGGGCACGAGATGGCGGATCGCGCCCTTGGGCGTGCCCTCCAGCAGCGGCCCGAAGCGTGCCTGCGGCATCGCCGCCTCGGCCACGGCAATCGCCGCGTTCTTGAGGCTCACCAAACGCGGAAAGGCGTGGGCGAGTCCGGTGACCGGATCGATCAGCGCGAATTCGTCGCCCATCAGTCGCCAGCCGCGCTGCGACAGCAAGGCGGCGAGCGTCGATTTGCCCGACCCGGACTCGCCGGTCATCAGCAGCACGCGCCCGTCACGCTCGACCGCCGAGGCGTGGAGCAGCAGATAGCGGCGCTGGCCGAGCGCCATCTGCAGGTTCATCGCCATTTCGGCGGCGAGCAGCCCCTGCGCGAGCGGCAAGGGCGCCGCATCGGGAATCATGAAATCGCCGCCGATCATCACCGCCGGGCGGATCACCCGCCGCCACGGGCGCTGCGCGAACAGCCGCACGGTAAAGTCAGGCACACCGTCTTCAGGCTGGGGATAGCCCGCGTAGAGCGCGGCGAGTTGGCGGATCGGCGCGCGCCAGTCCGATCCGACGCGAAAGCCGACCGGCCCGATGCGGACCGAGAAGACGTGCTTCATGCCGTTCGCACCAGACCCGCCGCGACCAGCTCGTCGAGCCGCGCGCCGAGCGCCGCCTCATCCGCATCGAGCAGATCATAAGTGTCGCCGAGGCGCGCGATCAGCGCGGGGAGCGTCAGCCCGTCCGGCCCGAGCGCCGTGAGAATCTCCGGCACGGGCGGGCCGACGAGGTGGGTGATGCCGGAGGCGCGGTGATAGATCGCGGTGAAGGCGTCGAGCGGCACGATCCGCAACGCCTCGGCCGGCGCGGCACGGTACACCGCCGCCACGCGAAATCAGCCGCGCGGCATCTGCAAGGATGCGAAGCAGGTGAAGCCGCTCGTCCCCGAATGGAGATTGCGGACATACTTCATATACGCCTGGCTGCGCTCATATTCGACGCCGGGCAATTGGCCACCGGCGAGCGCCTGCTTGACGTCCTCGCCCTTGAGCGGCTGGCGCGGCGGCGCGAACGCGCCCGCCGTCCCGCTCGCCACGACCGATCCGTCGGCGGCGATCCAGCCGCTGGCACGCGCCGCGTCGGGCACCGGGATCTGGCAATGCACGATCGACACCGCTGTGGAAGCAAGCGCGGGGCGGATCGACACGATCGCGCTCGCGCCGACCGCGCCGAGCATCAGCGCGCGCCGGCGGGTGGGGACACCTTCACGCTCGGGAATCTCGTTCCGCTGCTCGCCGTCTTCGCTCATCGACCGTCCTTTATGGGCATAGCCCTTTCACAATCATAAATGGCTGGCAAGCAAGGCTATCGCGGTTAACGATGTTTCGGATAGGGACACTGGCGTGATCCGTGCGGGCCGGGCGACGTCGAAGCCCATGCCTGTGGACACGTCCTCCGACTTCGCTCAGGACGAGCGGAACGCTGGGTCGCTCGGAAGGCAGCAGGAAACCGCATGATCAACGGCTTCGGTCTTCGCACGCTCGCCGCGATCGGCATCATTGTCGTCGCGAGCGTCGCGGTGTTCCTGATCGGCGACCTGCAGGCGAGCCTCATCACGCTGATCGGCGGCATCGCGGCGGTACTCACCGCTGCCGGCATCGGCGATGGCGAAGACGCCGCATCGCCCGCGCCCGCTGCCGACCCCACCCCGCCGCCCGATCACATCCCGGCGGTGATCGACGCGATCGTCGAGCCGATCCTGATCGTCACGTCGGGTCAGGTCAGCCACGCCAACGTGGCTGCGCGGACTCTGCTCGGGCAGCACATCGTCGGGCAGGACGTGCGGCTCGCGATCCGCCATCCGGGTGCGGCCGAACGGCTGATGAGCCCGCCCCGCGAAGGCGCGCAACCGCCGGTCAACCTCGTCGGACTCGGCGCGCGCGAGCAGCGCTGGGAAATGCGGATCGGCGATGCCCATGACGGGGCGGCCGGCGGGCGGCGGATCGTCCACCTCGTCGACCAGACCGGCAGCTATGCGGCCGAACGGATGCGAGTCGATTTCGTCGCCAACGCCAGCCACGAACTGCGCACCCCGCTCGCCTCGATCCTCGGCTATATCGAGACGCTCGGCGAGGAGGCAGGCGACGAGAAAGATTTACGCGAACGTTTCCTCAAGATCATGTTCGATGAGGCGCGGCGGATGCAGCGGCTGATCGAGGATCTGATCTCGCTGTCGCGGATCGAGGCGGAGAAATACCGCCTGCCCGATCGTGCGGTCGATCTCGCCGGGCTGATCGATGAAGTGCGCGGCGACATTCTCGATGCGCAGGGCGAGGATGCCGTGCCGATCCTTGCCGATCTCGCCGCCGACGTGCCGCCGGTATCGGGCGATTCCGCGCAGCTCAGCCAGGTGCTGTACAATCTGATCGGTAACGCGATGAAATACGGCCGCAAGGGCGCGCCCGTCACGATCCGGCTCGAACGGTTGCCGACCGGCATGGTGCGCTTCGCGGTGAGCGACGAAGGCGACGGCATTCCCGCCGAGCATATCCCGCGCCTGACCGAGCGCTTCTACCGCGTCGATACCGGCCGCAGCCGCGCGGCGGGCGGCACCGGGCTTGGCCTGTCGATCGTCAAGCACATCGTCGAGCGGCATCGTGGCCGCCTCGATATCGAGAGCATTATCGGTAAAGGCACCACTGTGGCGGTGATGATTCCGGCTCACGGAAGCGCAGTCATAAAACGGTAACCAAACCGTCACACAGGCTGGTGTTGCGGGTGATAGCGCGGCGCGGGGTGATCCACTTGCCCCGTGGGGAGGTCTTCATGCACAGGATGATTGCGATCACCGCCGCGTCGATGCTGGCGGCAGTACTGGGTGGCTGTACCGATCAAGCGGGCGGCGGCGGCGCCGGTTCGCGCGACCAGATCAAGGTGGTCGGTTCTTCGACCGTCTTCCCGTTCACCACCATCGTCGCCGAACAGTTCGTCGAAAAGACGCCGGGCGTGAAATCCCCCGTCATCGAATCGACCGGCACCGGCGGCGGCATGAAATTGTTCTGCGGCGGCGTCGGTGCCGCCCATCCCGATATCGAGGACGCTTCGCGCCGCATCAAGAGTTCCGAATATGCCACCTGTAAGGCCAATGGCGTCGGCGACATTCTGGAAGTGCAGGTCGGGCTCGACGGCATCGCCTTCGCCGAAGCGAAGAACGGCCCGGGCATGCAACTCACCACCACCGATCTCTTCAAGGCGATGGCCGCCACGATCGACGGCAAGCCCAACACCGCCAAGACGTGGCAGGACGTAAACCCGGCGCTGCCGACGACCCCGATCCAGATCTATGGCCCGCCCGCGACCAGCGGCACGCGCGATGCGCTCGCCGAACTGATCCTGGCGCGCGGGTGTGAAGCGCTGATGCCCGATCTCGCCGACCTGCGGGAAAAGAACCCCGCCGATTTCGCCCAGAAATGCACGCGCATCCGCGAGGACGGCGCCTATATCGACGCCGGCGAGAACGACAATCTGATCGTCCAGAAACTCCAGTCGAACGCGAACGCGATCGGCATCTTCGGCTATTCCTATCTCGAAGAGAATAAGGACAAGCTGAACGGCATCTCCGTCAACGGCACCGAACCGACTTATGAGACGATTTCGCAGAATCGCTATCCCGGCTCACGCCCGCTCTACCTCTATGTAAAGAAAGCGCATCTCGGCGCGATCCGCGGCCTGCGCGAGTTCCTGAAGTTGTACGTCGCATCGTGGAATCCAGGTGGTCCGCTCGTCGCCAAGGGGCTGATCGCCTCACCCGAAGATGTCCGCAAGAAGGCGGCGTCGGTGGTGAGTTGGGAAACCCCGCTCGACCCCAAGACGCTACCGTAACGCCACCGCCCGCCGGCTAGGTCGGCGGGCACCCTCCTTTTTCTGATCGAGCCATTCTTGTCCATCTTGGTCCTCTTCTTCCTGATTACGGGGCTCGGCCTGATCGCCTGGCTGAGCGCGCGGATGCGCGCGGCACGCTTCCGCCGCGCGAGCAAGGCGCGCTTCAGTTCGCTGCCGTCGCATTTCGGCGGGTTCGTCGCGATGTGGACGGTGCTGCCGGCCGCGATCTTCCTCGCGGTGTGGGCGTCGTGCGCGCCGGGACTCGTCACCAATCGCGTGCTGACCGAACCCGCCGCCGCGCATCTGCCGCCGCCCGGGTTCGAGCGCGCTGCGATCCTGTCGGAAGCGCGCTCGATCGCAAGCGGTGACGGCTTCGGCACGCCCACCCCGCTCGCCGCGACGCTCGCGCCCGCTTATGCCGCCGCGCAGACCCGCGCCGACTGGATCGGCGCCGGCGTCGCTCTGCTGCTCGCCTTCGCCAGCGGGGCGTGGGCATTCACGCGGGTCCGCCCCGATTTCCGCGCACGCAACCAGATCGAGCGGCTCGTCATGGCGCTGCTGCTCGCCGCCGCACTGGTCGCGATCCTGACGACGATGGGAATCGTCGCCTCGCTGCTGTTCGAATCGGCGCGCTTCTTCGGGATGGTGCCGATCGGCGAGTTCCTGTTCGGCACCCACTGGAGCCCGCAGGTGATCGACCCGCGCGATCCCGGCGCGTCGCTCGGCGCGGTGCCGCTGTTCTGGGGGACGTTCTTCATCGGCGCGGTGATCGCGATGTTCGTCGCCATCCCGCTCGGGCTGATGAGCGCGATTTACCTGACGCAATATGCGCGCCCGAGCGTGCGGATGTGGATGAAGCCGCTGATCGAGGTGCTCGCCGGCGTGCCGACCGTCGTCTACGGCTATTTCGCCGCGCTGACGGTCGCGCCGCTGGTGCGCGATTTCGCGGTCGCGATCGGCGTGCGATGGGCGAGTTCGGAAAGCGCGCTCGCGGCGGGCCTCGTGATGGGCATCATGATAATCCCGTTCGTCTCGTCGATGGCCGACGATTCGATCACCGCCGTCCCCGCCGCGATGCGCGATGGCAGCCTGGCGATGGGCGCGACCCAGTCCGAGACGATCCGCCGCGTCCTGCTCCCCGCCGCGCTCCCCGGTGTGGTCGGCGGCATCTTGCTGGCGGTGAGCCGCGCGATCGGCGAGACGATGATCGTGGTGATGGCCGCCTCGGGCGTCGCCACGCTGACGCTCAACCCGTTCGCCAGCGCGACCACCGTGACCAAGCAGATCGTCGACCTGCTCACCGGCGAGGCCGAGTTCGACAGCCCCAAGACGCTCGCCGCCTTCGCGCTGGGGCTGACCCTGTTCGTCATCACCCTGCTGCTCAACATCGTCGCGCTGACGGTCGTCAAACGGTATCGCGAAGCGTATGAATAGGGTCGCCATCGCTTTCACCGTTCGCCCCGAGCGAAGTCGAGGGGCCGTCTCGGCTCCGCTCGACGGGGCGCCTCGACTTCGCTCGGCACGAACGGCGTTGGGGAGCGGCGTATGACTGAGCGAGCGTCCATTGGCACACCCGCGCCGACCGACTGGCGCGATGCCGCGCACCAGCGGCGCATGGCGAAGCGCTATGGCGCCGAGCGCCGCTTCCGCTGGCTCGGCCTCGGCGCGGTGCTGATGTCGGCGGGGTTCCTCGTCGTGCTGCTCGTCTCGATGCTGTCGGCAGGGGTCAGCGGCTTCGTGCAGACGCAGATCGCGCTGCCGATCGATTTCGCGCACAGCCGGCTGACGATCGACCCTGCCAAGCTGCGCGGCCCCGGTGCGGACCTCGCGCTCGCCGCCGCTGATCTCGGCGGCGCGACCGATGCCGCCGCGATCGCGGCCTACGGACCGGAGGGCGATGCCCTGCTGTCCGATGGCGCGTGGACGCGGGTGCGCGACCAGCTCAAGGCCGATCCGTCGCTGCTCCACCGCCGCGCGACTGTGTGGGTGCCCGCCGCCGACCGTATCGATATCGCCGCGAAGCGCGAAGGCGCACCCGCCGACGAGGCGATCGTCGCCAAGCTCAATGCCGCGCACGCGCTCAAGACCAGCTTCAACAGCTTCTTCCTGACCAGTTCGGATTCGACCGATCCGACGATGGTCGGCATCTGGGGCGCGCTCAAAGGCTCGCTGCTGACGATGTTCGTCACGCTGCTGATCGCCTTCCCGGTCGGGGTGCTGTCGGCGCTCTATCTGGAGGAATACGCCCCGCATAACCGCTGGACCGATCTAATCGAGGTTTCGATCAACAATCTCGCGGCGGTGCCGTCGATCATCTTCGGGCTGCTCGGGCTGGCGGTGTTCCTCAACACCTTCCACCTGCAGCGTTCGGCGGCGATCGTCGGCGGGCTGACACTGGCGCTGATGACGATGCCGGTGATCGTCATCGCCAGCCGCAACGCGATCAAAGCCGTGCCGCCCTCGATCCGCGACGCCGCGTTCGGCATCGGCGCCAGTCCCGTGCAGGTCGTGTTCCACCATGTCCTGCCGCTGGCGATGCCGGGCATCCTCACCGGCACGATCATCGGCATGGCGCGCGCGCTCGGCGAGACCGCGCCGCTGTTGATGATCGGGATGCGCGCGTTCATCACCGCACCGCCGGGCGGCCTGCGCGATCCGGCAACGGTGCTGCCGGTGCAGATCTTCCTGTGGTCCGATCAGGTCAATCGCGGCTTCGTCGAGAAGACCAGCGCCGCGATCCTCGTCCTGCTCGTCTTCCTACTCGCGATGAACGGCGTCGCGATTTACCTCCGCAACAGATTCGAGACTCGCTGGTGACCGCTGCCCCCCACAAGATTTCCGCCCGTCACGTCAACGTCTTCTACGGCGACAAGCAGGCGATCAGCGACGTTTCGATCGATTTCGACCGCGATGTGGTGACCGCGCTGATCGGCCCGTCGGGCTGTGGCAAATCGACCTTCCTGCGCACACTCAACCGCATGAACGACACGATTCCCACGGCGCGGGTCGAAGGCGAGATCGACCTCGACGGCGAGGATATCTACGCGCCCGAGATGGACGTGGTGCAATTGCGCGCCCGCGTCGGCATGGTGTTCCAGAAGCCGAACCCGTTCCCCAAGTCGATCTTCGAGAACGTTGCCTATGGCCCGCGCATTCACGGCCTCGCGTCTAACCACACGCAGCTTTCCGACATCGTCGAACGCTCGCTCAAGCGCGCCGGCCTGTGGGACGAGGTGAAGGATCGCCTGTCGGACAGCGGCACCGCGCTGTCGGGCGGCCAGCAGCAGCGGCTGTGCATCGCCCGCGCGATCGCGGTCGATCCCGAGGTGATCCTGATGGACGAGCCTTGCAGCGCACTCGACCCGATCGCGACCGCCAAGATCGAGGAACTGATCCACGAACTCAAGGGCCGCTACGCGATCGTCATCGTCACGCACAACATGCAGCAGGCGGCGCGCGTGTCGCAACGGACGGCGTTCTTCCACCTCGGCGCGCTCGTCGAATCCGGCTCGACCTCGGACATCTTCACCAATCCGCGGCAGGAACGCACCAAGGATTACATCACCGGCCGGTACGGCTGAAGGACGCGCGCATGGCCACTTACGAACATACTATCAAGGTTTTCGACGACGAGATCGGCCAGTTGCGCGGGCTGATCGCGCAGATGGGCGGGCTTGCCGAACAGGCGATCGGCGACGCGATCGAGGCGCTCAAGCGCCACGACCTCGAAACCGCCGCCGAGATCGTCCGCAACGACAAGAAGATCGACCAGCTCGAGGTGCAGGCCGAGGAACTCGCCGTCCGCATCATCGCGCTGCGCGCGCCGCTCGCCGACGATCTGCGCGACGTGGTGGCTGCGCTCAAGATCGCCGGCGTGATCGAGCGGATCGCCGATTACGCCAAGAACATCGCCAAGCGCACGCCACTAATCGATTCGCACAGCGAGATCGAGCCGCTGTCGGTGCTGCCGGCGATGGCTGCGCTGGCGATCGAGATGGTGCATGATGTGCTCGACGCGTTCGCCGCGCGCGACCCCGAGGCCGCTCAACAGGTCTGCGCACGCGACCGCGCGGTCGACGATTTCTACAACAGCCTGTTCCGTGTGCTGGTCACGCACATGATGGAAAATCCCGCGACGATCGGCCAGGTCACGCACCTGCTGTTCATCGCCAAGAATCTGGAGAGGATCGGCGATCACGCGACCAACATCGCCGAGATGGTCTATTTCGCCGCGACCGGCACGCACATGGCCGAGCGCGATCGCGGCGCCTTCGTAACGCGTCAAGGGGAGTAAGCACATGGCCCGGGCCAAGATGTTGCTGGTGGAAGACGATGCCGCGCTTGCCGAATTGCTGATCTGGCACTTCAAGCGCGAGGATTTCGACGTGAAGCAGACGCCGGACGGCGAGGAGGCGCTGCTGCTCGCCAAGGAGAACACGCCTGATATCGTCCTGCTCGACTGGATGGTCGAAGGGCTGTCGGGGATCGAAGTGTGCCGGCGCCTGCGCCGCATGCCCGAAACCGCCAACGTGCCGATCATCATGCTGACCGCGCGCGGCGAGGAAGAGGATCGCGTGCGCGGGCTGGAGACCGGCGCGGACGATTACGTCACCAAGCCATTCTCCCCGCGCGAACTGGTCGCGCGCGTCGGCGCGGTGCTACGCCGGGTGCGGCCGGCGCTGGCGGGCGAGCAGCTCACCTATTCGGACATCGAGATGGACACGGTCGGCCACAAGGTCCGCCGCGCGGGCGAGGTGATCCCGCTCGGGCCGACCGAATTCCGGCTGCTCAAGCATTTCCTCGAACATCCCGGCTGGGTGTTCTCGCGCGAGCGGCTGCTTGATGCGGTATGGGGGCATGACAGCGACATCGAGAGCCGCACCGTCGACGTCCATATCCGCCGCCTGCGCAAGGCGATCAACGGCGACGACCGGCCGGACATCATCCGCACGGTACGCTCTGCGGGGTATGCGCTGGATTCGGGGGCTTAACCGTCTCCGATGGTCGGTTCACCGGCAAACCCCGGCAAATTTCGAATCGCCAGCGAAACGAGGGAGCCTTGCGCGCCGACGTGCGTTGGACCGGCGCGCAGTGGATAAAGCTGCCCGTTATTGCAGGAGTGAACCGATGAAGCTGATGATGCTCGCCGCGTTGGCGGTTGCCACCCCCGTCGCTGCCTTCGCCCAGATGGCACCGGCCCCCGAAGCCCAGACCGCTCCCGCCGCGCCGGCGGAGCAGGCCGCACCCGCGCCCGCCGCTGATCCGGCGGCCCCCGCTGCCGCGACGGCACCCACCGAGGCGGCCCCCGCAGCCCCTGCTGCTGCTGCCCCGCAGATGGGCGCGCCGGTCGCCAACCCCGCGCCTGCGGCGCAGGACAGCTATCCGGTCTGCTCGGCGAGCGTGAAGGACCAGTGCCGCGAAGGCGCCGGCGGCGCGCACAAGGCGCATCGCAAGCACAAGAAGTAAGCCGATCGGGGCGGGTGCGTGAGCGCCCGCCCCTTTCCACAACGTCTTCTACTCCACCGCAACGATCCGCGTGCCGATCCGCTCGGCCTCGCTCGCGTCGTGCGTCACCATCAGAATCGGCAACCGCACCGTATCGCGGATATGCTCGATCGCGGTGAGGATCTCCTCGCGCCGCGCACGATCCAGCGACGACAGCGGCTCATCGAGCAGCAGGAACGCAGGCGCGCCGAGCAAGGCCCGGCCGATCGCGACCCGCCGCGCCTCACCGCCGGACAGCGTTCGGGGCCAGCGATCGAGCAAGTGCGCGATGCCGAGAAAGCCGATCGCCGACATGTCCACTTGCCCGCCCGGCGCGCCGTAGCGCAGATTGTCGCGCACGCGCAGGTGCGGAAACAGCCGGGGTTCCTGGAACACATAGCCGGCGCGGCGCCGTTCTGGCGGCAGGTCGATGCCCGCGCGCGCATCGAACAAAGTTTCACCGCTCACGCGGACATAGCCCGCGTCGGCCGCAGTAACCCAGCGATCATGTTGAGCACGCTCGTCTTGCCTGCCCCCGACGGGCCGAACAGCACCGTCGCGCCCTCCCCGGCCTCCAGCGCGAACTCGATCCGCGTCTCACCGAGTTGCTTGGTTAACCGCAGGTCAAACGCCACCCTGCCCCCTCCCCGCCCGGCGTATGAGCAGTTCGGACACGATCAGCGCCGCCAGCGACAGCGCGACCGAGATCGCCGACAGCCGCCATACCAGCGCATCGCCGCCGGGTTGCTGCAACGCGCTGTAGATCGCCAGCGGCAGTGTTTGCGTCTCGCCCGGTACGTTCGAGACGAAGGTTATCGTCGCGCCGAATTCGCCCAGCCCGCGCGCGAAGCCGAGCACCAGCCCCGCCGCCACACCGGGTAGACTGAGCGGCAGCGTGATCGTGCGGAACACCCGCCAACGCCCCGCGCCGAGCGTGCGCGCGGCATTCTCCAGCCGCCGGTCGACCGCCTCGATCGACAGCCGCATCGCGCGCACCATGAGGGGCAGCGCCATCACCCCAGCCGCAATCGCCGCGCCGGTCCAGCGGAACAATACGGTGACGCCGAACGCGTGATCGAGCCAGTGTCCGATCGGGCCGGTCGGCGCGAACAGGATCAGCAGCACCCAGCCGGTCACGACGGGCGGCACGACCAGCGGCAAGTGAACGACCGCATCGACCAGCAGTTTGCCGGGAAAGCGCACGCGGGCGAGCAGCCAGGCGAGTGCGAACGCCAGCGGCAGCGTCACCGCCATCGCGACGAGACCGACGCGGAGCGAGAGCGCCACGATCTGCCATTCGGTGGGGGTCAGCATCGCGCGGCCGACTTTCTGCCGTTCCCCCGCGAAAGCGGGGGTCCAGAGCCAAGCAGTGCAGCGTTCGTGACTCTGGACCCCCGCTTTCGCGGGGGAACAGGTGTGAACCGCGTGCTTGCCTCTCCAAAGACAAATCCGCTCGCACTGAGCGATGTCGAAGTGCGTGCCTCAAGCGCGCCGTTCCGGGCACGTCCTGCGACTTCGCTCAGGACGAAGGGGGGGTGTTGGGCAGCGCCCTTTCCCAAGCCGTCGCTCACGTCGCCGAGAAACCGTAGCGCATGAAGATCGCCTTGCCAGCGCGGCTGAGCAGGAAGCGGCGGAAGGCTTCGCCCTCGGGGTTGGTCGAAGCTGCGAGCCGCGCGACCGGATAGGTGATCGGCGGGTGCGTATTTTGCGGGAACACACCCGCGATCCGCACCTTGGCCGAGGCGCGCGCGTCGGTCGCGTAGACGATGCCGAGCGGCGCCGCGCCGCGTTCGACCAGCGCCAGCGTCGCGCGTACGTTCTCCGCCGAGACGATATGCGGCTGCACCGCCGCCAGCACGCCGAGACGGGTCAGCGCGATACGACCGTACTTGCCCGCAGGCACCGCCGGATCGGCCATCGCCAGCGGCCCCGCGCTCAGGAACCGCCCGAGCCGCGCTCCGCCCGCTGGCGCGCGCGCGGTGCTGCCGGCGGGTGCGACGATCACCAGCCGGTTGCCGAGGAAGGTCGCGCGCGTCGCCGGCACGATCAGGTGCTTCGCCGCGACGTAATCCATCCAGTCCTCATCGGCGGACACGAACAGATCAGCACGCGCACCCGCTTCGATCTGCCGCGCGAGCGCGGAAGAGCCGGCAAACGACACCACCGGCCGGGGATGCCCCTGCGCCGCCCAGGCATCGGCGGCGGCGGTCATCGATTCCTGCAGGCTCGCCGCCGCCAGCACCAGCGGCGGTGCGGGCGGCGCGGCGACGGCGGCGCTCCCGGTCAGGAGCAACAGGAGCGCGGCGAGCAGGCGAGTCAACATATCCGCCGATATACAGCGTTCGAGCGACGGCGCTACATCGTCACCCGTCCGGTCCGCGCGAGCTTGCCCCAGCCGACCTTTGGCCCGCGCAGCGCCTGCGTGATCGCCTTGAGCACGACATAATACATCACCTGCCGGTAGCCGATCCGCTGCGGGATCAGCAGCCACAGCAGCTTCCAGTTCTCACGCCGCTCAAGCGCGAAGGCGATCGTCGCGGCAAGCAGGTCAATCGCGGTGAACACCAGCCAGTAGATCAGCATCGTCTCGACATCATGCTGGGTCTGCGCCCAGCCATGCGCGCGCACCGCGATATAGGTCATGACGAAGCTGACGATCAGCGCGAGATCGATAATCGGCGAGATCGCCGCGAGCACGATCTGGAACAGGATCGCCTGCGGCAACCCGACACGGGCGAGCCCGGCGGGCTTGCCGCTCGCCATCACGCCGCCATGCTTCCACAGACATTGCAGCGTGCCATAGGCCCAGCGGAACCGCTGCTTGGCGAGGCCCTTGAAGCTCTCCGGGCTTTCGGTCCAGGCGACGGCATATTGATCGTAATCGACCCGCCAGCCCGCACGCTGGATCGCGATCGTCAGATCCTGATCCTCGGCGAGCGTGTCGTCGGGATAGCCGCCGACGCTCTTGATCGCCTCGAGCCGCCACGCGCCGACCGCGCCCGGCACCACCGTCATCGCGTTGAGCCGCGCCAGCGCGCGCCGCTCGAGGTTCTGCGCGGTGATATATTCGAGCGCCTGCCAGCGCGTGATGAGGTTGACGCGGTTGCCGACCTTGGCGTTGCCCGCGACCGCGCCGAGCCCGGGATCGACGAACCAGCGCGCCAGCCGTGCGATCGTGGTCGGCTCGAACTGCGTATCGGCATCGAGCGCGATCACGATCTCGCCGGTCGCGAGCAGCAGCCCCTGGTTGAGCGCACGCGCCTTGCCGCCATTCTCCAGCGTCAGCAACCGCACGCTCGGCTCGTCGGCGAAGGCGGTGCGGACGACCTCGCTGGTGCGGTCGCTCGATCCGTCGTCGATCACGATCACTTCGAGCCGCACATCGGTACTCGCCAGCACGCCGCGCACCGCGCGTTCGATCACGGTTTCCTCGTTGAAGGCGGGGATCATCACCGTCACGAACCGCGTCGGGTCGATCGCGGGGAACACCGTGCGCCCCTCGCGTCGCGCCTGAATCAGCGCCAGCGCCGACAAAGTGAGCGCGCGGGCGATGCCGATCGTGATCGCGAAGAAGAAGATCCATCCCAGCCCGACCACGATCGAGCCGAGCGCGGTGAACACGAACAGATCGGCCGAGGACGCGAGCCGGTCGCTCTCCGAAATCGGCGGCATCGCGACATTGCGGGAAATTCCGGCCAGCGCGGAAACCGGCACGAAGCGGATGCCCTTGGCGCGAAGCTGCTCGATGATCTGCGGCAAGGCATCCACGGTCTGCTGGCGATTGCCGCCGCCATCGTGAAGCAGGATGATGTTGCGGCTGCAACTCGCGTCCGAATTCGCATCGCAATGCGGCGGCGGCACCACTTCCGAGAGGACGGTGTCGACGATCGCCGGCGCGCCCGGTCGCTTCCAGTCGCCGGGATCGACGTGCAGACCGACCGAGATGTAACCGCGGTTCTGCGCCTGCAGCGCCGGCTCGATTTCGTCGGCGGTGGTCGGCTCGGCATCGCCGAAATAGGGGGCGCGAAACAGCCGCAGCGATCGGCCGGTGAACGCCTGGAACAGTCGCTGCGTGGTGTTGAGCTGAAATGCGGTCTCGGTGTCGGTCGATCCCGCCATGTTGGGATGGGTGTAGCTGTGGCTGCCGACTTCATGCCCCTCGCGTACCATGCGTTCGAGCAGCGAGCGCTGGGTCAACGCATTCTCGCCGATCACGAAGAACGTCGCCGGCACATGCTCGGCCTTGAGGATGTCGAGAATCTTGGGCGTCCAGGTCGGATCGGGACCATCGTCAAAGGTCAGCGCGACATAGCCCGGCTTGTAGCCGGTGCGCTGCACCACATAAGGCGACGGCAGCCGCGTGAAATCGACACGGTCGATCGTGCCATTGGTGGCGGTGGCGTTTCGCACGCCGGTGACGGGGACGCCCGCTATCTTGAGGATTTCGCCATTGCCATCGATATCGACATCGGTGCCGACGGGAATCGTGTTCATGACCGACGGCGCCGGCAACGCGCGGTGTGCGCGGCCGAAGATCGACCACAGGCCGGGATCTTCCGAGCCGAGCCGCCACAATGCCACCGCGCCGAGCTTGGCGCGGTTGAGGAAGCGGATCTGGTTGTAGGCTGAGGGCGCGTCGAGCAGCCACAGGACATGGCGGACGTTGCCATCCTGATAGGCGAAGCTGGTGTTGCCGCTCGCCGGGTCGAACACCGGCGTCGCGCCGGATTCGCGCGCGGCCTCCCACGCTTCGTCGATCGCGACCGGATCGCCACCCGAGCTGCTGTCGCTGTGCCAATCGTAGCCGTAATTGCCGATCGCAACGACGATCTTGTTGCGCGGCACGCCCGACGCCGCGCGCACGACCGCATTCTCGAACCACGCCTGCGAGGCAATCGGGCCGGGCGGGCTGCTCAGTTCATGCTGGTCATAGGCCATCAGGAAAACGCGATCGACCACGGTGGCGAACGCCTTCACATCCCACGCATTCTCGCCAACCGGCACCGCGATCGCCACCACCCAGCCGCGCTTGGCGAAGCGCGTCTTGGCTTCGCGCAGGAATGCGCGGTAGTCGGGCAGGGTCTTGCGCGGCAGTTCCTCGAAATCGAAGAACACGCCGCCGGCCTGGTTGGCGACCAGCCACGGTTCGAGCTTGTCGAGCAAAGCGCGGCGGGTGGCCGGATTGTGGAGCAGCGCGGCCATGCCGGCGCCGTCCCAATTGCCCTGTTCGGCGTTCTGAATCATCGGTAGCAGCAGCGGCCGGCGCACTGCGCGGTTGAGGATCGCCTTGCCTGCGGTATCACGGAACACAGTGATGTGGTGGGTCGGCCCGGTGACGCTCACCCAACCCGGAATCAGCCAGTCGAGTTCGTTGACATGGCGGCGCAGCGACGCGGCGCTCGACGGGTCCCACGGCACATGGAAGGCGATGGCGAGCGGTACGTCACCGGCTGGCTTGACGCCGCGCGGCGGTGCGCCGGTGAGCATCCGGGCGTAATCGAGCAGTTCGCGGCGGGTGCGTTTGAGAAACGGCTCATGCGGCGCGGGCAAGCGGACGAGCGCGGCATGTTCGGATTCGACCGGCAGCAGCGGCGCGGGCGGCACGATGCCGATCGACAGCCCCAGCGCGACGATCGACAGGATCGCCAGTATGATGAACGCGCCGACCGCCAACGCGAACCGCCGCCGCCTGCGACCCGATGCATCGAAAAAAACCGGCGAATTCGCCATATCTGAAATAGTCCCCGTTACGGACCTTCCCTTACCAGCGCGATCGCCTACCCGGAAGCGGGTACGCCGATGACAAAACGTTCATCGCGGCGCACCGCCGCGTGCAGCAGAAAACCGCGGCGAAATGGTCGCGATGCGCAGTTTTGGCTTGCGAGCGCTCGATCTCGCCGCTAGGCGCACTCCCCTGCAATGTGTCGGGGCGTGGCGCAGTCTGGTAGCGCACTGGTCTCGGGGTCCAGGGGTCGTAGGTTCGAATCCTATCGCCCCGACCATTGCAGCAAATCCCCCGAAAAGATCGAGAGACCCTGAGCATCGGCTGCGTCGAAGGACGCGGGCCGTGTTTCGGCGTGAATCCGCTTGTCGAATGTCAGCGCGTTTCTCGCCGCCCCTTAGCGGAAGCGGCGAGTTGCGGCGCGATCAGCCTTTCTTGGCGGCCAGCGCCTTCACCGCCGCCATCGTGCCCGAGACATGGCCCTCGGGGCTCGGCTCGGTCAGCGCGTAAGCGATCGTGCCGTTCTTCGCGATCACGAACGAGGTGCGGTTCGACCAGCCGGCCTTTTGCGGCAACGTCACGTCATAGCCGGTGATCGTCGCAGGCGTCGCGACGCCGACCGGGAATTTGTTGCGGCATTCGGTGACCGAGAATTCCTTGATCCGCTCGGCATTGCCCGCAGTCAAACCGATCAGCGTCGCGCCGAGCTTCTTGTACTCGTCGGCGGCTTCGGCGAATTCATGCGCCTCGATCGTGCAGCCCTGCGTGAACGCGGCGGGGAAGAAATACAGCACGACCGGCCCCTTCTTCAGCGCGCTTTGCAGCGTGAAGGAGAAGGATTTGCCGCCCACCGCCGCCTGCGTGGTGAACAACGGCGCCTTCGCCCCGACGGCGAGCGCGGCATGCGCGGGCGCGGCGAGCGCGAGCGAACCGGCGGCAAAGGCAGTCAGAAACTTGAGCATCATTGTTCTCCTACAGGAACCGAGGTGTCGATCCCCGCCGGCACAGTGGCGCACCGGCGGAGAAACGGCGGTTATTGCGTCGGGCCGAGCTTGGTGTTGAGCACCCAGCCGACATTGTCGTTTTCGTCGGCGACTTCCCACCACAGGCCATTCTTGTTGCCGGTGGGATAGACGATCGATCCCGGCGTCAGCGTGCGGACCACCTTGCCGCCCGCCGATGCGGTCGCGCGCATCGTTACCGGCGCGAGCGCGCTGAACGTCTTGGAGGGGGCGGCCTGCGCGGTGCCGGTATCGCCCGGCGTGACGAGACCGAGATCGCGGACCAGCTTCGAATAGGCCTGGATGAACGCCAGCGTGACGATCTTGCCGATATCGGTGTTGTCGTAACCGCCGCCGACCACGCCGCCGCCCGCGAAGCCGCCGAACACGCCGCCACCGCCGCCGAAGCTCAACGAGTTCTTGGCGGCATAGCCGTCCTCGGTCGCGAGCGTCTCGGTGGTGCGGACGTTGGTGATCGACAGGACGACGTTCGCCTCCTGCTTGCGGCTGCGAAGGCCGCCGACGAGCCCGCCGACCGGGCCGCCGATCAACCCGCCGATGCCGGCACCGATGCCGCTGCCGCTGGCGTTGCTGTTGGCGGACTGCACTTCGGCCTGCATCACGTAATCCGCCGCCTTGATCTGGCCGACGCCGACGTTCGAGCCGCGCTGGAGACCGAGGCCGCCACCGATATCGCGCTCACGCTGCGCCGCCTGAAGGCCGGTGCCGCGATCGACCAGGTTGAAGCAGCCCGAACGCTGCACCAGCACCTTGAGCAATTTCTGAGGCGGCGCGAGGCTATACTGGGTCCAGCCACGCGGATCATCACCATCGACGATCGAGAGCGTGCCGAGCTTCTTGTAGCAATGCGGCACGTCATTCGCCGTTGCTTCCTGAAGCTTCTGCGCGCCCGAAGGCCGGGCGAGCCGTTGCGCGGACCCTGCCACGGGCGCCATCGCCACACCTGCCATGAGCACCGCCGAAATCAGTTTACGCATCGATTACCCCTGTCTTGATTTCGCCCGCGCCGATGCTTCGGCTGTGGGCACTCCTGGAAAGTTAGACCGCGACCTCAAACGCCGATCGCGTACCATTTCACAGGCGCAATCGCCAGTCTCTTGGCGCATGCTTTGGCTTATCGTCCAAGCAATGCTATCGGCGCGGTCACACCCTGCATCACAGAATGGCCGACGTGACGACTCCACTCGAAAAGATCCGTAATTTCAGCATTATCGCCCATATCGATCATGGGAAGTCGACGCTTGCCGACCGCCTGATCCAACAGACCGGCGGCCTCACCGCGCGCGAGATGTCCGAGCAGGTGCTCGATAACATGGACATTGAGAAGGAGCGCGGCATCACCATCAAGGCGCAGACGGTGCGCCTGTCGTACACGGCCGACGATGGCGAGACCTATACGCTCAACCTGATGGACACGCCGGGGCATGTCGATTTCGCCTATGAGGTGAGCCGCAGTCTCGCCGCGTGCGAGGGCGCGTTGCTCGTCGTCGATGCCGCGCAGGGCGTCGAGGCGCAGACGCTCGCCAACGTGTATCAGTCGATCGAGCACAATCACGAGATCGTGCCCGTCATCAACAAGATCGATCTGCCCGCCGCCGATGCCGAGAAGGTCAAGGCCGAGATCGAGGAGGTGATCGGCCTCGACGCGAGCCAGGCGGTGCTGACCTCGGCCAAGTCGGGCATCGGCATCCGCGAGACGCTCGAAGCGATCGTCACGCGAATCCCGCATCCCAAGGGCGACGCCACCGCGCCGCTGAAAGCGATGCTGGTCGATAGCTGGTACGACCCGTATCTCGGCGTCGTCATCCTGATCCGCGTGATCGACGGGGTTCTCAAGAAGGGCCAGCACGTCAAGTTCATGCAGGCCGGCACCGAGCATCTCGTCGACCGGGTCGGTTGCTTCCGCCCCAAGATCGAGCAGCTCGCCGACCTTGGCCCCGGCGAGATCGGCTTCATCACCGCGCAGATCAAGGATGTCGCGCAGGCGCGCGTCGGCGATACGCTGACCGACGTGAAGCGCCCCGCGCTGGCGGCGCTGCCGGGCTTCAAGGAAGTCCAGCCGGTGGTGTTCTGCGGGCTGTTTCCGGTCGATGCCAACGACTTCGAGAAACTGCGCGAGAGCATCAGCAAGCTGCGGCTCAACGACGCGAGCTTTTCGTTCGAGATGGAAACCTCGGCGGCGCTCGGCTTCGGCTTCCGCTGCGGGTTCTTGGGCCTCCTGCATCTGGAGATCATCCAGGAGCGGCTGACGCGCGAATATGATCTCGACCTCATCACCACCGCGCCGAGCGTGGTGTATGAGATCGAACTGGCGCATGGTGGCGGGCATCTCGAACTCCACAACCCCGCCGACATGCCCGATCCCAACAAGATCGAGAGCATCGCCGAGCCGTGGATTCTCGCGACGATCTATGTGCCCGACGAATATCTCGGCTCGATCCTGAAATTGTGTCAGGACCGGCGCGGCATCCAGAAGAACCTCACCTATGTCGGCGGGCGCGCGCAGGCGACCTACGAGCTGCCGCTCAACGAAGTCGTGTTCGATTTCTATGACCGGCTGAAGTCGCTGTCGAAGGGCTATGCGAGCTTCGATTACACGCAGATCGGCTACCGTGAGGGCGATCTCGTCAAGATGGGCATCCTCGTCAACGAGGAGCCGGTCGATGCGCTGAGCATGATCGTCCACCGCAGCACCGCCGAGGTGCGCGGGCGCGGCATGGTCGAGCGGCTGAAAGAGCTGATCCCGCGCCACCTGTTCAAGATCCCGATCCAGGCGGCGATCGGCGGCAAGGTGATCGCGCGCGAGACGATCAGCGCGATGCGCAAGGACGTGACCGCGAAATGCTACGGCGGCGACGCGACGCGCAAGCGCAAGCTGCTCGACAAGCAGAAGAAGGGCAAAGCGAAGATGCGCGAGTACGGCTCGGTTTCGATCCCGCAGGAAGCGTTTATCGCAGCCCTCCGAATGGGCGACGAGAACTGAGTGAGCGCGTCAGGCTAAGCGCAGCTTAGCCGAGGATCGAAACCAGCCCGGCCGGCGGCGCGCCAGCGCCGTCCGACGACGCGGCTTTGCCGCGGCGGACCAGAGCATCAGCACTGAATCAGCCGCAAATACTCCGGTCGTGCTCGCGCCAAGTCGCTCATCGGGCCATCGCGGGTCACGACGATCAGATCGTTGACCCGCGCGGTCGCGATGATGAAGCAATCGCCCGGATCGCCGATCCCATAAACATCAGGCACACGCGCCGCTTCCAGCGCGATCCTCGCGCCGATCGTCGCCAGCCTCGCGCCACTCGTCTGTCGCACGCGGCGAAACCACGTTGCGGCATCGTCTCCGCTGAGATCGGGACGGCGCGCCGGGTTCGCCTTGCGAAGCGCCAAAGCCGCTTCCCATGCGCTGATCGGAGAGACGAAGAGCGTGCCATCCCGCTGAGCAGTGGCGATCTCGAAAACCGCTTCGCCTTCGAGCGGTGCGCCGGCGTTGAACCAGATCAGCGCATTGGTATCGAGCAGTAGCCGCGCCATCAGCCCGGCTTGTGCGCGGCGATCGCCTTTTCCTTCGGCTTTACGTCGGCGGCCTGCGCGGCAATCGGCTTCGAAAGGTCGATCCCGTCGCGGACGACATATTCGCCGGACATCGCGCCATAGCCCCTGAGCGCGAGTACCGTGCCGCTTTGGGAATCGCGAATCGTCGATGGCGAATCCTTGCCGTTCGCAGCGATGCTGAAACGCCCTGTCGATCGGTTGCGAGAGACTTTGGCCATGTCTGGAAGATAAGCGCGAAAAGGTCCGGCAGCAAGAGTTTCGCCTGTAAGCGAATAAGGGTTAGCGCGCGAGGCCAAATGCGGTTTAGCTAGCATCGGTACAACCCCAACGGGGACAAGGCGAAAGCAACGCTATTTATAAGCGGTCGAGTGTAAAACGCCGGGAGGATTTCACATATGATTGACCTACGGGATACAATCGCAAATATCAAAACGCATATGACCGACGGATCGGCGCGCGCAATGACTTACGCCGCGCTAGAATGTCGCTTAGCGATTGAGCGCATCTGTTATGACAGATTGGCGAGAGCGCACGATTATATCTCCCATGAAGAGATTCGCCGCTGGCCGCCGCGACATGTGATCAAGGTTCTGGAAGAGGATGTCGATCCGCATGTTGCATCGACATATACGATCAGCATGGCTCGCCATCCGCCCGCCGAGGGCGACGATCTCTCCACGCTCGAATACGTTCCGCTCGGCACGCAGCAGGGTTTCGACGGAAGGCTGATCACCAAACTTTGGAATGGCTTGGCAAATACTGCCCTTCATGTTTCGTTGCCTAAATCAAGCGCCGTGCAGGTCGAACATTTCGGCGATATCAAGGCGATCCGAGAAAAAGTAGAGCAAGCGCTCATAGAGATTGAACGAATCGCAAGCGGAACCTTGACTTCAACAGGTATCGGCCCGGAGGTTTCGTTCATCTGTGACTGTGGAACTCGCATCAAGAGACGCTCCGAACTTCTGTCCGCGGGCAAGGTAATCCACTGCATAAACCCGCACTGCACGGAAAGTTTTGAGGTAGAGCTTGCTGAAAAGGAGATAACTTTTGTTTTGCGAAAGGTGCATGCAACCTGCACATGTAGAAAGATACATCACTTTCCCGTAAAACCTTTGGAAAATATGCGAGTTGGAGAGATTCGAAAATTCCTATGCAGTTGCGGTGACGAAATCGTTTTCCACTGCCGAATTTTTTATGGCACTTCGAAACCTGGGAAAATGGAGAGTACGACTGGTTAGGCACTTACCGCCGAGATGACCTCTTCGAAGGATCTGGCACAAGCGTTCATTTTGATCGCTGGACAGCCGCCTACCCCCTACCCCCCACCCTCCCCACACCACGCCGCCCACCCCTCCTCCGTCGCCGCCGCTTCCCACAGCGCCTGCGCCTCGGCCATCCGCCGGCACGCCGCGTCCTGTGCCGCATACCGCTCCTTCATATGCAGCCCGCCGTGCATGGCCGGAGACCCAAAAGCCTGGGCGGGCAGCTTGACCGGGGGGCGGATCAGGCCGTCGTCCGCCCATGCGGCGCGGCGGGCGCGGTCGAGGAGTTTGCAGACCGGGGTGGTGTGGGTCGGCAGGTCGTGCATAGTGCCTTCGCTCCACAAGGCGAGCACCGCTTCTGGCGCGCCGGCGCAGTCGAGCATCATTTCCATGTAAAAAATCTGGCGCATCGCGAAGTCGGCGCCGGCGAAATCGCCTTCCCGCCGCGCGTTGCGTTCGGTGACGACCTTGCCGATGTAGAGCTTGAGCGTCCGTTCGAGCCACGACCTGTCCGCCTTCGGCTTTTCGGCGGTGGCGGCCTCCGCCGCTTCGGCCTCGGCGGCGCGGGCCTTGCAGACCGGGCAGTTCTCCGCCGCCTCGCGCGCGATCGTCTCGGGGTTGCGCGTGCCGTGCGCGAGCCCCGGCCCGCCGTAGCGATCGGCGAGATGGTGGCGCAGGATGAACATCAGCAGCCGATCGTTGTAGCGGCGTTTCTCGCCGACCTGCTCGCCGCGCCAGTGGATCGGCACGGGCACGCCTTCGATCGCGCGTTCGATGGCGATATCGGCGAGGCGCTGGACACCGTGATCGAGCGCGGCGATCCAGGCGGCGCGGAAGCCGTCGGCACCGGGCTGGCGGCGCAGGTAATAGGCGCCTTCGTAGCTCATGTTGATGCGCGTGGCGGCGGCCTTGACCGATCCGGTCTCGGCGAGCGCGGCGATGAAGGCGCGCTGGCGCTCCGCCGTCCAGCCGTCGTAGCGGTATTTGCGGGGGACCGGCTCGAAATCGAGCGCGGGGCGAGCTGTGGGGACGCGGTTCTGCATGGGCGATGCATCTAACCTATTTGGTTCGCATAGGACAGCGGCGGCGGGCATGGCCTTTCCCGGGCCGGTGGCTTACCAGCCAGCCGACGGGGTGGCCGCGTGGCCGACGCCATTCGATACTACGGAGGAAACAGCATGAGCGACGACGAGTACGTCTATGACGAGGACAGCGGCGAGTGGGTTTCAGCGGCGGACCTCGCCGAGAAGACCAAGCTGGCGTCGCAGGTCGAGGTGCGTGACGCGGTCGGCAATCTGCTCGCCGATGGCGATCAGGTGACGCTCATCAAGGATCTCGAGGTCAAGGGCGCCGGCCAGACGCTGAAGCGCGGCACGCTGATCAAGTCGATCCGGCTGACCGGCGACGCGCAGGAAATCGACTGCCGCTACGATGGCATCAAGGGCCTGGTGCTGCGCGCAGAGTTCGTCAAGAAACGCTGATCGCGGTTCGGGCTTAGCGTTACGACGCCAGCCGCGCGCGGCTCATGCGGAGCGTCGCGATCAGCCCGGCCTCCGCCCAGTCGTAGGCGATCGTGCCGCCGAGCTGATAGGTCACGGTGCGCTCGACGAGCCGGGTGCCGAAGCCGCCCTCGTGGCGCTCGCGGACCTCCGGCCCGCCATGCTCCAGCCAGGTCAAGACGATGTCGTCCTCCTCGGCGACGCTCGACACGTCGAGCGTGCCGGCCGAGACCGACAGCGCGCCGTATTTCATCGCGTTGGTGGCGAGTTCGTGGATCACCAGCGCGAGGCCGGTCGCGGCCTTCTCGCCCACGCCCATCCGCTCGACGGCGACGCGGATGCGCCCCTTGAACGCGCCGAGATCGTCATAGGGTGCGAGCAGCACGGAGAGCAGATCGCCGAGCAGCGCGGCATCGCCCTGCCCGGTGGGGAGCGGACGGACGAGATCGTGCGCGCGGCCGAGCGCCGAGAGGCGGTCGGTCAATTCGCTCGCCATCTGTTCGGCGCTGTCGGCCGAGCGCGAGGAGATCGCGGTCAGCCCCGAGGCGATGGCGAGCAAATTCTTGACGCGATGGCTCATTTCGCCGGCGAGCAGCTCATGGCCTTCCTCGGCCTGTTTGCGGCCGGTGACGTCGAGGAAGATGCCGTACATCGTCCGCCCGACGATGCCGACATCCTCGCCCTGCCCGCGCGCGGATACCCAGCGCACCTCGTCGCCGATCAGGATGCGGAAGTCGGTCTCATACGGGCCGAGGATCGCGCGCGTCGCGGTGAAGGCGGAACGGACTCGGTCGCGGTCGGCCGGGTGGATGCGCGACGACAATTGTTCGAACGTGACGGTCTTGCGGTCCGGCAAGCCCCACAAGTCCAGGCCGATCGCATCCATCGTGAAGCCATCGGTATCGACATTCCACGCCCACAGCGCGACCCCGGCCGCGACGATGGCGCGGCGGAGGTGTTCGGGGCGCCACTCGTGACGCTCGGGCATGTCAGCAACCACTTCGAATTCCTCAGGTGCTTCCGGCACGACCGCACCCCCGCCTTAGCCTGCCCGCGCCCTTCGGCATAGCGACAAGCGGAGGGCGGGCGGCCACGAAAAAGCCCGGGTGCCGTTTCCGGCGCCGGCCCTTTCCCGTCGCGTCTTTGCGGATGCCAGCCGAAGGGCCGCAGCGGACAGGATATGCCGTTCTATCGCGCATTCCATTTGTTGCACTGCGGCAACAGTTAAAGAATTTCGCGCCGCCCCTCTCCAGAAACAATGTTTCCGCATTGTTACGAGGTCGAACTGACGACACCATGAGCGCGTGGGATTTCAAAACGGGGAAACAATAATGTTAAAAAAATCCATATTGCGCTGCGGGGTATTCCTGCCCGCGCTGATAATAGCGGGCACCGGGATCGCTTCCGCGCAAACGCCGGTGCCGGACGAGGGTGCATCCGAGCCGGAAACCGTCGTCGTCACCGGATCACGCATTCGCCGTGATCCGCTCCAACAGGATGCTCCGGTCGTCACGCTTGACCAGGGTGCAATCGCCAAGACCGGCCTGTCGTCTATCGCCGACATCCTGCAACACCTGCCGAGCGCGAGCGGCGGCCTAAACAGCAAGGTCAACAGCAGCGGCAACTTCGGCAACCCGCCTGACGGTGGTGGCGTCGGCGCCGGTTCGGCGGAAATCGAACTGCGCTATCTTCAAGCAAAGCGCACTCTCGTTCTGGTCGATGGACTCCGCTTTGTGAACGGCGCGTCCGCCAGCGGCATACCGACAACCGTCGATCTCAACGCGCTGCCGGCGAGCATGATCGATCATATCGACGTCCTGCAATCGGGCGCCTCGTCCCTGTACGGATCGGACGCAATCGCCGGCGTGGTCAACGTCGTAACCAAGCAATCGCAGAAGGGTTTGCAGGCGTCCGCACAGTTCGGCAGCTACCGGCAGGGCGACGGCCATACCCAGGACTACAACGTCAGCTATGGCCTCAAGAGCCAGGGTATGACCCTTGTCTTCGGCGGTTCCTATGTGAAGCAGGAATCGATCCTCGCCAAGGATCGCGCGATCTCGCGCTACCCTTCCGGCACGGACGATTGCCATTTCAGCACAAGCTGCAGCAGCGCGACGCCGCTGGGGCGCTTCCTCTTCACGAATCCCGCGATCTATAACGGCTCGCTCACTTTGAAGGCGCCCGTCTCGGGCAAACCGCGCTTCAATCCGCTCGATCCGACCGGCGCCAGCAGCGACTTCACATCCTACACGACCGCCAACAACGGCTTCAACTTCGGACCCTATAACTACATCCTTACGCCGTCCGAACGGTGGGGGTTATGGACAAGCTTCAAGCAGGAACTCACCCCGAACGTGAACCTGCGCGTGAAGATGCTCTACAATCGCCGCAATTCGCAGAACAGGGCGGCATTCCTGCCGCTCTTCATCGGGCCGGGCGCGGGAACTGGCGGGCCGATCGATTCGGTCACGATCGACGCGAGCAACCCGTATAACCCGTTCGGCACGATCACGCCGAACGACTATGTCTTCTTCGCCCGCCGCCTGGTCGAAGCCGGGCAGCGGACCTATACGCAGCATGTCGATACCATGTCGCTGACCGGTACGCTCGACGGTTCGTTCAACGTCGGCGATCGTCACTGGTACTGGGATGTCAACGCCGTGGTCGGCTCCAACCGCGCGCACCAACTCTTCACCGGCAACGTCAACGCTGCGAAAGTCGCGCAGGCGCTTGGGCCCGTTTCACAATGCACCAGCCAATGCGTGCCTCTCGATATCTTTGGCGGCGTGGGTTCGATCACGCCGGCGATGCTGTCGTACATCGGCTTCGACGAACACGACGCCAGCACGCAGGACATGGAGGATTATACCGCCAACCTGAGCGGTACGATCTTCGATTTGCCGGCGGGGCCGCTCGGCGTGGCGTTTGGTTACGAGCATCGCAACCAGCGCGGCTCGTTCACGCCCGACGCGATCATCCAGGCGGGTCTTGGTTCCGACATTCCCGCGCTCGCTTCGCATGGCGGCTACCATGTCGACGAACTTTATGGTGAGTTGCAGGTGCCGATCCTGGCCGACACGCCGTTCTTCCAGTCGCTCGAAGTCGATGGGTCGGGTCGATGGTCGCGCTATTCGACCGCCGGCACCAACTGGACCTACACCGGCAGCGGTCTTTGGAAACCCGTTAAGGACGTCCTCCTTCGGGCATCCTATGCGCATACGGTGCGGGCGCCGTCGATCGGCGAACTGTTCGGCAGCCAGTCGCGCTTCGACCAGACGCTGGACGTCGATCCCTGCTCGAACATCGCGGGGTCGCCGTATCAAACGTCGCAAACCGTCCAGAGCAACTGCTCGGCACACGGTGTACCGGCCGATGGAAGTTACAAGGAGGTCGTGAGCCAAGTTGGCGTCGTGACCGGCGGCTCGACAACACTGAAGCCGGAAACGTCGAACACGCTGTTGTTCGGCGGTGTCTACAGCCCGTCCTGGGCACGCGGAACCGGCTTAGCGAGCGTTCTGAGCCTCGAAGTCAATTATTACGACATCACCGTCAACGATACGATCTCGTCAATCCCGGCGACGACGTTGCTCGATCGTTGCGCACAGACCGGCGACGCGCTCAGTTGCGCTGCGGTCAAGCGGGCGAGCAACGGCTTCATCACGCGCATCGACGGCGTTCTGCAGAACGTCGGCGCCTACAAAACGCGCGGGATCGACGTGGTCTTCAACTATCGCACGCCGTTGACCTCGATCGGAACCTTCGGCCTGGCCGCCAACGGAACCTTCCTGCTCAGCCTGACCAAGGCAGTGCCATCATCGAGCGGCTTCACCGTCACCGAATATGTCGGCACCGAAAATGACGGCGGTCCCGATCAAGCCTATCCGCACTTCAAGGGCAACGCGACGATCGACTGGACCGGCGAGGCCGTATCCGCGTCGTTCACCGGCCGCTATATCTCCAGCGTGGTCGAACTTCAGGGCGGGAACAGGCTCAATTCGCGCTTCTATGGCGATGTGCAATTGAGCTTCAGCCCGGCTTTTCTCGAAAAGAAGGTCGCGCTGACGCTCGGGGTCAACAACGTCTTCAATCAGGACCCGCCCGGCTGCGTGAACTGCAGCCTGAACCACTTCGATCCGACGACCTACGACGTTCCCGGCCAGTATGGATACGCCCGGCTGTCCTATAAGATGTAAACCGAACGCCAGCTTCATGATCGGCCTCTCCGGGCGCAAGCCCGGGGAGGCTTTTGTTTGGCCGCCCCGCCTTTAGCCGACCGCGCTCCATACCGCGCCGCGCGCGCCGGCCACGGTGGATTTGGAATTTCGCGCCCAGGCGATGAACGCCTCCTCGGCCATCGGCTCGGCGATCGCATAGCCCTGAATCACGTCGCAGCCGATCACGCGCAGCACGTCTGCCTGCGCGCGGGTCTCGATCCCCTCGCCCACCGCCTCGCAGCCGAGGCCGTGCGCCAGCCCGATCACCGCCTGCGCGACCGCGCGGGCCTGCGCATCGTCGACGACATGCTCGATCAGCGAGCGGTCGAGCTTGATCCGGTCGATCGGCAGCCTGCGCAAGCGTGGCAGGCTGGAGGCGGCGGTGCCGTAATCGTCGATCGCGATCGTCGCGCCGTCGGCACGCAACTGCCGGATCGCGTCGATCACCGATTCACTGCACCGCATCGCCAGCGATTCGGAGATTTCGAGTTCGAGCAGCCGTGCCGGGGCGTTCGCCGCGTGCATCGCCGCGCGCAATTGCTCGAAGAAGGCGACATGATCGATCTGGCGCGGCGAGACGTTGATCGCAAGGCGTTGCTCGATGCCGATCCGCCCCCAGCGCGCGATCGTTTCGGCGACCTCGCGCACCACCCATTCGCCGATCTCGACGATCAGCCCGGTCTCCTCGGCGCGCTGGATGAAGCTGCCCGGCAGGCGGAAGCCGTCGCGCGGATGGCGCCAGCGCACCAGCGCCTCCGCCGCGACGATCGCGCCGTCGCTGGCGCAGACCTGCGGCTGGAAGACGAGCATGAACTGATCGTCGCGGATCGCATCGCGCAATTCCCTTTCGAGCTGGTGGCCATGCGCGATCCCGGCGGCAAGCGCTTCGGAGAAATGCTCGGCGCGGCCGCGGCCGGTCGCCTTGGCGTGGTACATCGCGGCATCGGCGGCGCGCATCAGCTCGGTCAGCGTCTCGCCGTGATCAGGGCGCAGCGCGATGCCGATCGACGCGCCGATCGTGACGTCTGTACCGTGCAGGCAGAACGGCTCGGCCAGCGCGAACAGCACGCTGCGGCAAATCTGTGTGGCGAGCGCCGGGTTCGCGACCCCCACGAAGAACATCGTGAACTCATCCCCGGCAAGTCGCCCGATCAGCGGCAGATCCCGGTCGCTCTCACCCGCGAAACGGTCCCCGACCGCGCGCAGCCGGTTCGCCACCATTTCGAGCAGCAGATCGCCGGTGGCATGGCCCATCGTGTCGTTGACCAGCTTGAAGCGGTCCAGATCGATGAACAGCAGCGCCGCGCTTTGCCCGTCCGCCATTTCGGCGAGCACGCGTTCGCAACTGCGGCGAAAGCTGGTGCGGTTGGGCAGCCCTGTCACCGCGTCGAACATGGCGAGGTGGCTGACCGTGTCGAGCGCACTCGCCTGCGCCTCGAACAACGCCGCCATCGCGTTTGCCAGTTCGGGGGCATGCGCGATGGTGATCGCGGGAACGGTGCTGCTGAGATCCCCCTGGGCGGCGACGGCAAGCCGCTGCACCGCGCCGTTGATCGCCGCACGACGCGCGGCGGCGGTGCGGCCCAAACCGAGCAGCAACACGCCCGAACAGGCGGCGGCGAAGATCAGCGCGACCGGAGCGGTAGGCGTATTGAAGATCGCCGCGGCGGCGAGCAGGACCGCCAACACCGCAGCGGCACCCGTCACCATATTCTGGCGCGTGCGTAAAGCTGCCGTCGTAGCGATCTTGAGGTACTCCTGCGACCGTGGGATGTTCGCTCCCGTTTGGAAGCAGATATCAGCCAAAGGTTAACGGTTTCGATGTTCCGTGCTGCGCCGCAGGATGATGTAGAGCGCGCCGGTTCCGCCGTGGCGCGGGTGCGCCGGGCGGACGGCGGCGATATGCGTGCCGTGGCGTGAACCGGCGAGCCAGTCGCCGATCGCGGCGCGGATCGCACCGCGCGCATGCGGCCGTTCGCTCTCGGCGCGGGGCGGTTTGCCGGTGATGACGAGCAGCACGCGCTGGCCGCTCTGGATCGCGAAATCGAGCGCGGCGTCGAGCCGGACATAGGCCGAGCTGAGCGTATGGCCGTGCAGGTCGATCGAACTGTCTGGCACGGTGCGGCCGCGCGACAGGTCGCGGTCCCACGATCCGTCAAGCGTGTTGGCGGTGAGCGGACGCGGTGCGGCGGGCTTGACGGGACGCGGCAAGGGCGCGGGCACGCGACCGCGCACCTTCTTCACCGGCGCTGGCGGCTCTGGCGCGGGCGCTACCGGCGCTTTGGGCGGTGCGGTCGGCTTGGGCGGTGCGGGCAAGCGCATCGGGCGGACACTCGCGATCACGCGCGCCCACAGCGCCGCTTCCTCAGCGCTTAACGGGCGCTTTCCCATTCAGCCCCTCCGCCGCGAGCCGCGCCAGCGTTCCGACCGGCAGCAACAGGAACGCGGTGCCGTGCGCGGACATGCCGCCAGCCGTCGCTTCCGCCTGCGCGCCGCCACCCCAATAGGTGTCGAAGCGGTTGGCGCCCTTGATCGCGCCGCCGGTATCCTGCGCGATCCAGATGCCGTTCGCGTCAGCGCGGTCCATCGACAGCAGCACCGGCGCGCCGAGGGGCACGAACTTCGGATCGGCGGCGACGCTCGCCCCACCCGTCACCGGATAGCCGAGCGCGCCGATCGGCGGGGTGTCGAGCGTTCGGAAGAACACGAAGCTCTTGTTCTCGCGCATCAGCGCGCGGCCCTCGGCGGGGTGGGCGCGCAGCCAGGCGACGATGCCCTGCATCGTCGCCTGCCCCGGTGCGAGCAGCCCGCGCTGGCGCATCAGCGCGCCGATGCCGGTATAGTCGCGCCCGTTCTGCGTGGCGTAGCCGATCCGCAGCGTCGATCCATCGGGCAAGCGCAGCCGGCCCGATCCCTGAATCTGGAGGAAGAACAATTCGACCGGATCAGCCGCCCAGGCGAGCACCGGCGCGCGCGTGCCGAGCGCGCCGTCCTCGATCGCGGCGCGATCGAAATAGGGCACGAAATTGGCGCCATCGACGCGACCACGGATTTTCTTGCCTTTGAGGGTGTCGCTGAACTGGCCGAGATCGACATCGACGAGATCGGCGGGACGCCCGAAGATCGGCACCTCATAGCCACGCCGGCGGTCGCGCGATCCGGCGATTTCGGGTTCGTAATAGCCGGTGGCGAATGCCTTGCCGTCGCCGATCTGCACGGTCTCGAAATATTGCGCGAAGAACCCGCGCGCCTCGCCGCGCTGGACGGTCGCCGCAGCGTCGCAGGCGGCGTTCCAGTCAGTCGCGCGGGTCAGGCCGGAGGCGTCGCTGCGTTTGCGCAGCGTCGGGCACGACAGGCGGAACGCCGCCAGCGCGCGCGCCGCCTGAGCATCGTCGATCGGCAGCGTGTAGATCGCCGGGCCGGCGACCACGCCCGCGTCACGCGCGCCGGGCGCGTTCGGGGTCGTCGTCGCGGGCGCCGGCGGCAGCGGCCGCGCGGCAACCGGCGGACGCCGCACCGGCGCGGTGCCGGCACCCGGTCGCGCATGTTCGGCAGGACTCACGCACGCGCCCAGCAGCAAGGCCGCAGCGACTACCCCCCAACGCAGCAAGGACGTCACGCCTCGTCGGTGTCGGCAAGCTTCCAGTTCGGATCGCTGCTCTTGAGCGTCCGCGCGAAGGTCCAGATGTCATGAGTCTCGACCGCATCGGTCATCGAGCCGGCCACGACGACCCCGTCGCGGTCGCGCGTCACCGCCGCGATATCGGCGTCGAAGCGCACCGTGATCCGCGCCGCCTTGCCGGTCAGCGTGGCATCGGTGATCGCGGCGCGCTCGATCGTGACGAGGCGATTTTCGAGCGTATGCCCGGCCTCGGCGCGTTCAGCGATGGCGGCGACGAAGGCGGCGCGCACGTCATCCTCGGCGAGCCAGGCGAGTTGCTCCTCGTCACCGCTCCAATAGGCTTCCAGGATCATCCGGTAGGCCGATTGCGCGCCTTCGAGGAAGCGCATCACGTCGAAGCCCGGCTCCGCCGCGACGATCGCGCGCAGGCCGGCTTCGGCGCGCGGCGCGATGTTGCGGCCGAACAGCTCGCGCGATTCGCCGGGCGTCTCGATCGGACGCGGCAGCACCGTGATCGGCGCGCGATCCTCGGCGGGCTTGGGCAAAGGTTGCTCATGCCCGGTCCGCTTGCCGAGGACCATATAGAGACGCAACGCCAGAAAACCGGCGACCATCCCGAGCAGAACGACGTAGAACACTTTGCCTCCTGAACTTCGGCGAACAGCCAATATAGGCGCAACGCACGGACGATACAAATGGCACCGCCGCCTGCGTGTTGAACTGCCGCGCGCCCCCTGCTACGCGCGCCGCTTCGGCAGCGCCAGAGGGCTGTGCCGCTCCGTTAGAGAATCAAGGACGCGTTTCATGAGCGAACAGGACGACGGCATCATCACCACCACCGCGCCGTTTTCGAATGGTGAGGACACGGCGCCCGCCGCCGGCATGATCTCGCAATATGTCAAGGACTTGTCGTTCGAGAACCCGAACGCGCCGGCGATCTACCAGACGCCGGGCGCGCCCGCGATCGACGTGCAGTTCAACATCGGCGCCAACCAGGTCGGCGAGGATGTCCATGAAATCACGCTGCGCATCGAAGTGCGCGCCGAATCCGAGGGCACCGTCGCGTTTCTGGTCGATCTGTCGTTCGCGGGTCTGTTCGGGCTGCGCAACATCCCCGAGGAGCATATCCAGCCGTTCCTGCTCGGCGAAGCGCCGCGCCTGCTCTTCCCGTTCGCGCGCCGCGTGCTTGCGGACGCCGTCCGCGACGGCGGCTTCCCGCCGCTGATGCTCGAGCCGATCGATTTCGGCGCGCTGTATCTCCAGCAGGCGGCGCAGCAGCAGGGCAATGTCGGCGTGACCGGCAACGCCTGATCCAAGCCAAGGGGGCGGGCGCCGAACGATGAACCTCGCGCGCGCGCTCGGCTCGGTCGGCGGGCTTACGCTCGCCAGCCGCATTCTCGGGCTGGTGCGCGACTCGCTGTTCGCGCGCTATGTCGGCGCGAGCTTCGCGTCGGATGCGTTCCTCGTCGCGTTCCGCCTGCCCAACATGTTCCGCGCCTTGTTCGCCGAAGGGGCGTTCTCGGCGGCGTTCATCCCGATGTTCAACAAGAAGGTCGGCGACAAGGACGGCGGCGGCCTGCCCGACGGGATCGCCTTTGCGCAGGACGTGCTTTCGGTGCTCCTGCCGATCCTGATCGTGATGACGGTGATCCTCGAAGTGTTCGCCTGGCCGGTGACGCTGGCGCTGTCGGGCAAGTTCCACGGCGTCAGCCACGATCAGTTCGCCTTCGCGGTGCTGCTGTCGCGCTTCACCATCCCCTATCTGATGTTTATCAGTCTGGTGTCGCTGCTCGGCAGTATCCTCAATTCGCTCCAGAAATTCTGGGTCAACGCCGCCGCGCCGATCCTGCTCAACGTGACGCTGATCGTCGCGCTGCTGGCGTTCCACAACCACGATCCGTTCCTGACCGCGCGCAATCAGGCGGTCGCGGTGAGCGTGTCGGGTCTGCTGCAACTGGTCTGGCTATATGCAGCCTGCCGCGCCAACGGCGTCAGCATCCGCCCGCGCGTGCCGCGCCTCAACGCCGACGTGAAGCGCTTGCTGGCGTTGATCTGGCCCGCCGCCGCCGGCGCGGGCGCGGTGCAGATCAACCTCGTCGTATCGACCGCGCTCGCCGCGTCGCTGCTTGATCACGGCTCGGTTACGTACATCTACATGGCCGACCGGGTGAACCAGCTTCCGCTCGGGCTGATCGGCATCGGCCTCGGCACGGTGCTGCTGCCGCTAATCTCGCGCCAGCTCGGCGCGGGCGAGGACAAGGCCGCGATGGAAACGCAGAACCGCGGCATGGAACTCGCGCTGCTGCTCACTTTGCCCGCCACGGTCGCTTTGGTGCTGTGCGGCGGGCCGATCGTCGCGGCGCTGTTCGAACACGGCAAGTTCGACGCGGTGGACACCGTCAACACCGCACAAGCGCTCGCCGCCTTCTCGATCGGGCTGCCGAGCTACATCCTCGTCAAGGTGCTGACCCCCGGCTTCTACGCGCGCGCCGACACGCGCACGCCGGTGCGCTATGCGACGATCTCGATGGGGGTGAACCTCGTGCTCAACCTCGCGCTGATCGTGCCGTTGAAGCACATGGGGCCGCCGCTCGCGACCGCGCTCGCCTCGACCGTCAACACCATCCTGCTCTATCGCGCGTTGCGTACACGCGGCCATTTCGCCCCCGATGCGCGGCTGCGCCGCCGCGCGTGGCGGCTCGCGCTCGCCGCGCTGGCGATGGGGCTGATCCTGTGGCTGCTGCAAGGGCTGCTGACGCCCTATACGCACGGGAGTTGGACCGTACGGACCGGCGCGATGCTGGTGCTGGTCGCCGCCGGTGGCTTGGTCTATGCGATCGCGACCTTCGTGCTCGGTGCGTTCACCCGCGCCGATCTGGCCTTCCTGCGGCGCCGTCGCGCCGCCTGACATTCGAGACCATTCATGCGTATCGTTTCCGGCATCCAGCCCACCGGCAACCTCCACCTCGGCAATTATCTCGGCGCCATCAAGCAGTGGGTGGCCATGCAGGACGCGATGGGGCCGGACGATATCTGCCTGTTCTTCCTCGCCGATCTGCACGCGCTGTCGCAGCCGGTGGTCGCCGCCGAGCTTCATGCCAACACGGTCGAGATGGCGGCGACGTTGCTCGCCTGCGGGATCGATCCGAAGCGGTCGATCCTGTTCAACCAGGCGCGCGTGCCGGCGCACACCGAGCTGAACTGGCTGCTGAGCGGTACTGCCCGGATGGGCTGGCTCAACCGCATGACGCAGTGGAAAGACAAGGCCGGCAAGAGCGGCGAGACCCAGTCGGTCGCTTTGTTCACCTACCCCGTGCTGCAGGCCGCCGACGTTTTGCTCTACAAGGCGACTCATGTGCCGGTCGGGCATGACCAGAAGCAGCATCTCGAACTCGCGCGCGACATCGCCACCAAGTTCAACGGCGATTTCGGTGTCGATCTGTTCCCGCTGCCGGAGCCTTTGATCTCCAAGGCCGCGCCGCGCATCATGAGCTTGCGCGACGGATCGGTGAAGATGTCCAAGTCCGATCCCTCGGACGCATCGCGCATCAACCTGATCGACAGCGACGACGTGATCGCGAGCAAGCTGCGCAAGGCCAAGAGCGACGCCGACGTGCTGCCCGAGACGGTCGCCGGGCTGGAAGGCCGCGCCGAAGCCCTCAATCTGGTGACGATCTACGCAGCGCTTGCCGGCGTGGAGCCGGTCGCGGTGCTGGCCGAGCATGCCGGCAAGGGCTTCGGCGCGTTCAAGCCCGCGCTCGCCGATCTCGCCATCGCGACGCTGGGGCCGATCCGCGACCGATTGACCGCGCTGCTCGGCGACCGGCCGGCGGTGGCGGCGGCGCTGGCGGAGGGTGCGGCCAAGGCGGCGGCGCTCGGCGCGCCGACGTTGCGCGCCGCGCAGGAGGCGGTCGGGCTGCATCTGTAAGCCCGGCCCGTTCTGCCCAATTCGCCCCCCGTTCGTGTCGAGCGAAGTCGAGACACCTGCGCTCCGGGCTGGTCCCTCGACTTCGCTCGGGATGAACGGTTGAGTTTGACGAGCGGCTGGGAATGGCACGAACGGCAGAGGTTTGATCCATCAGCCCGATCTCCCGCGCGATCCGTCCCTAGGCAGCGTCTTGTTCAAGCGCTATTCAGGGGCCATCTGGCAGTGCAGATATAATGCCGTCTCCAGCAAGGTCGTGAAATCATGAAGATGTTTCCTTTCGCCGCCGCCGCGCTGCTCGCGCTGGGCGGCTGTGCCCAGCCGTTCGCGGCGAAAGTGTCGCGCTTCCAGCAACTCGCGCCATCGACTGGCCAGACCTTCGTGGTGCAGCCGGTCGATCCCAATCAGCGCGGCGGCCTCGAATTCAGCCAATATGCCAGCCTCGTCTCGGGCAAGCTCGCCCAGCAGGGCTATCGCCCCGCGCAAGGTGGCCCGGCCGATCTGGTCGTCAAGCTTGCCTATGATGTCGATCATGGCCGCGAACGTACCGTCACCACGCCGGGCTTCGGCGGCGGTTATGGTGGATACGGCGGCTGGGGCGGCGGTTATGGTGGCTGGGGTGGCCCGCGCTGGGGCTATTATGGCCGCAGCCGCTTCGCCTTTGGCTTCAACGATCCGTTCATGTGGGGCGGCGGCTTCGGCCCCGACGTGTCGAGCTACACCGTCTACACCAGCGAACTGATGGTGACGATCGAGCGCGCCGACACCGGCGCGCATGTGTTCGAGGGCACCGCCAAGGCGCAGTCGCGCACCGACGATCTGCCCTATCTGGTGCCGCGTCTCGTCGAGGCGATGTTCACGGGGTTCCCCGGCAATTCGGGCGAGACGGTGAAGATCACGATCGCGCCCGAGAAGAAGGGCTGAACACTATCCACCGTTCGTCCCGAGCCCTGGGCGGCTGGCTTGCCAGCCAGCCGAAGGGTTCGGTACGAACGGTTTTCGGATAAGATCGAAGTGCGCCGACGGCAAAGCCGTCGGCCGGGTTCGGCGGCGAGCGCCGACCCGCCGGCCGCGCCGGGTAGTGCGGCGTTGCCGCACCGGCCAGCAGCGTGCTGGCCTCTACCCGTCAGTCCTCTTCAGCAATCCTAACGCGCATGCCGTCAAGCTCTTCGCTGAACGGCAACTGGCACGACAGCCGCGAGGTCGCGTCGCGCTCGTTGGTCGAATCGAGCAAATCGTCCTCGTCTGCGCTCATCTTCGGGAGTTTGGCCGCAAACTCCGGGTCGACATGGACGTGGCAGGTCGCGCACGAACAGCAGCCGCCACACAGAGCCAGGAGTTCATCGATGCCGGCGTCGCGAATGATCTCCATCACACTATGGCCGACCTGTCCGTCGAGCACGCGTTCTTCCCCTTCGCGGGTCACGACGATAAGCTTTGGCATCCATTTCCTCCTTCGGGGTTTCGTTGCGCCGCCATGCCGCGCCGCCCCGGTCAACGCAAGGACGTCGCCGTGGGCCTGAGCGCCGAGCACCTTCGCAGCGGCCTCGACGCGCTCGGCGCGATCGAGCCGGCCTTCGCCGCCGCGATTGCGCGCGCCGGCTATCCCGCGCCGCGCATCCGCGAACGCGGCTATGCGACGTTGCTGCGCACCATCCTCGGCCAACAGGTCAGCACGCATGCCGCCGAAGCGGTATGGCGCAAGCTGGCGATCGTCGCGGGCGACGTCACCGATCCGGCGGCGATCACCCGCACCACCGACGAGCAACTCCGCGAGGCCGGGCTGTCGCGCCAGAAGGCGAGCTACGCGCGCAGCCTCGCCGAAGAGGTGACGAGCGGCCGGCTCGACCTCGATCATCTTCCCGAGGATGACGAAGCGGCGATTGCCGCGCTGGTGCGGATCAAGGGCATCGGCCGCTGGTCGGCGGAAATCTACCTGCTGTTCGCGGAAGGCCGCACCGATATCTGGCCGGCGGGCGACCTCGCCGTGCAGATCGAGATCGGCCGCCTGTTGGGCCACGAGACGCGCCCGAGCGAGAAACTGCTGCGCGAGCTGGCGGAAGGCTGGCGCCCGCATCGCGGCGCGCTCGCGATCTTCGCGTGGCACCATTATGGGAGTGATATGAAGGTGATTTGACGGGCGCAGGCGCGACCAAGCGCCGGTGCGCGTAGCGCAGCGCCCGGCACGGCCGGCGGGTCGGCGCTTGCCGCCGAACCCGGCCGACGGCTTCGCCGGCGGCGACCTTCCATTCCCCTCCTATGACTTGCGCGAACACTCCACCGCGCTATCGCCTGAACGCAACCGGCACATTCTAAGAGGCGTACCCCATGACCCAATGGACGATCGGCATCATCGGCGGCTCGGGCCTCTACGCGATCGATGGCTTGCGCAATGCCGAGTGGCGGCGCGTCGAGACGCCGTGGGGCGATCCGTCCGACGAATTGCTGTTCGGCACGATCGGCGACGTCGATCTCGTCTTCCTGCCGCGCCACGGCCGGGGCCACCGGATCAGCCCGTCCGAGTTGAACGCGCGCGCCAATATCGACGCGCTCAAGCGCAGCGGCGTGACCGATATCCTCGCGATCTCGTCGATCGGCAGCCTTCAGGAAGAGCTGGAGCCGGGCAAGTTCGTGATCGTCGACCAGTTCATCGACCGGACAGTGGCGCGCGCCTCCAGCTTCTTCGGCACCGGCATGGTCGCGCACGTCTCGATGGCCGAGCCGACCTGCCCGCGCCTGTCGAGCCTCGCGGCGGCGGCGGTGACGGCGGCGGGCGGCACGGCGGCAGCCGGCGCGACCTATATCGCGATGGAAGGCCCGCAATTCTCGTCACGCGCGGAAAGCCTGCTCTACCGGCAATGGGGCGCGGACGTGATCGGCATGACCGCGATGCCCGAGGCCAAGCTCGCCCGCGAGGCGGAAATTCCCTACGCGCTGATCGGCATGGTCACCGACTATGATTGCTGGCGCGAGAGCGAGGCGCATGTCGAGGTGAGCGAGGTCATCAAGCAGATGCACGCCAATGGCGAGATCGCTCGCAAGACCGTGGCGGCGTTCGTCGAAGCGCTCCCGCCCGAGCGCGCGCCCTCCCCGCTCGACACCGTGCTCGATCAGGCGCTCATCACCGCCCCCGAAGCGCGCGATCCGGCGTTGCTCGCGAAGCTCGACAAGATCATGGCGCGCGTCCTCGGGCGCTGAACGATACAATCGGAGAGACTGTTATGGCCGGCATGAGCGCTTTCGACTGGGCGGACCCGTTTTTCCTCGACGATCAGCTCGATGACGACGAGCGGATGATCCGCGACACCGCGCGCGCCTATGCCGACGACAGGCTAGCGCCGCGTATCCTCGCCGCCTTCCGCGACGAGCAGACCGATCCCGAGATCTTCCGCGAAATGGGCGCGCTCGGGCTGCTCGGCGCGACGGTGCCGGAGCAATATGGCGGGGTCGGCGCGTCTTATGTCGCCTATGGCCTCGTCGCGCGCGAGGTCGAGCGGATCGATTCGGGCTATCGCTCGATGATGTCGGTGCAGTCGAGCCTCGTCATGTACCCGATCCTCGCGTTCGGATCGGAAGCGCAGAAGACGAAATACCTGCCGCGCCTCGCCAGCGGCGAGTGGATCGGCGCGTTCGGGCTGACTGAACCCGACGCCGGCTCCGACCCCGCCGGCATGACGACGCGCGCGGTCAAGACCGATGGCGGCTACCGCCTGTCCGGCGCAAAGACCTGGATCACCAACGCGCCGATCGCCGATGTGTTTGTCGTCTGGGCCAAGTCCGACGCGCACGGCGGCGCGATCCGCGGCTTCGTGCTGGAGCGCGGCATGGCGGGGCTGTCCACGCCGAAGATCGAGAACAAGCTCAGCCTGCGCGCGTCGATCACCGGCGGCATCGTGCTGGAGGATGTCGAGGTCGGCGAGGATGCGCTGTTCCCCGAAGTGTCGGGACTGAAGGGGCCATTCTCGTGCCTCAACCGCGCGCGCTACGGGATCAGTTGGGGTGCGCTCGGCGCGGCGGAGTTCTGCTTCCACGCGGCGCGGCAATATGGGCTGGATCGCAAGCAGTTCGGTCGGCCGCTCGCCGCGACGCAATTGTTCCAGAAGAAGCTCGCCGACATGCAGACCGAGATCGCGCTGGGGCTACAGGCCAGCCTGCGCGTCGGGCGGCTGATGGACGAAGGCCGGTTCGCGCCGGAGATGGTCTCGATGGTCAAGCGCAACAATGTCGGCAAGGCGCTCGATATCGCGCGGATGGCGCGCGATATGCACGGCGGCAACGGCATCTCGGGCGAATATCAGGTGATGCGCCACCTGATGAACCTCGAGACGGTCAACACCTATGAGGGCGCGCATGACGTACATGCGCTGATCCTGGGGCGGGCGATTACCGGGATTGCGGCGTTTTAACGCACGTCACCCTCACCCTTCCCACCGGCTGCGCCGGTGGGCCCCTTCCCTCTCCCAATGGGAGAGGGAGGGAGGAGCGAAGCGACGGAAGGGTGAGGGTGACGCGTTACCCGAACCGATACCCCGACACCGCCCACCCCATCACATGATCGCGGTAATCGCACACCGCCGCGTCATCGCCGCCCGCGCCGAGCGCGACCATCAGCGGCAGCAGGTGTTCCTCGCGCGGATGGGCGAACTTGGCGTAGGGCAGCTCGCTCCAGCGCGCGACGCGGTCGGCGCGCTTGGCCGGATCGGGATCGGTGACGGCGGCGACGAGCGCTGCGTCCCATTGGTCGGCGATCGGCGTCACCTGCGGCCCGCGTGCGCCGAGATTGTGGAAGCTCATGCCCGATCCGACGATCAGCACGCCTTCGTCGCGCAAGGGAGCGAGCGCGCGACCGATCTCGATGTGCGCGCGCGGATCGAGATCATGGCGCAGCGCCATCTGCGCGAGCGGGATGTCGGCGCCGGGCACCGCCACCATCATCGGGATAAAAACGCCGTGATCCCACCCGCGCGCCGCCTCTTCGCTGGTGGCGAAGCCCGCCGCCGCCAGCAGCGCCGCCGCGCGTCGCGCGACATCAGGCGCGCCGGGCGCTGGCCATTGCAGGTGATAGGTGTGCGGCGGGAAACCGCCGTAATCATAGAGCAACGGCTGGCCGCCCCCGACATGCACGGCCACGTCGCGCGTCTCCCAATGGCCGGAAACGAGCAGGATCGCCTTGGGCCGCTCGGGCAGCGACGCGATCAGCCCGGCGAGATACGCCTGCATTCCCCGCCACATCGGATCGGGCGGGCCGCCGGCCGGGTCCATGAAGAAACACGGGCCGCCGCCATGCGGGATGAACAGGGTGGGAAGGGTCATGCCACGCATATCGCCCCGCCGTGCTGCCCTCACAAGGTCGCCCGCAGAAACGACGCGTTTCCCGGCGCGCGCGCTTGGCGTAGGATCGCGGCATGACCCGTTTCACCGTCAACAACCAGCCGGTCCAATATCGGATGGACCCCAAGACGCCTTTGCTGTGGGCGCTGCGCGACGCCTCCAACCTGACCGGCGCCAAATACGGCTGCGGCACCGGCGATTGCGGCGCCTGCACGGTCGATATCGATGGCGAGGCGGTGAAGGCGTGCCAGACGACGATCGGCGCGATCGAAGGGAGCTTCGTCACCACGATCGAAGGGCTGTCGCGCGAGCGGTCGCATCCGGTGCAACTCGCGTGGCTGGCGAAGAACGTCACGCAATGCGGCTTCTGCATCCCCGGCATGGTGATGGCGGCGGCGGTGTTCCTCAAGAAGACCCGCAACCCGAGCGAAGACGATATCCGCGCGAGCATCACCAACCTGTGCCGGTGCGGCGTGTACCCGCGCGTGGTGGAGGCGGTGTTGCAGGCCGCGCGGGTGCAGCGCGGCGACGAGACGATCGAGGCGGGCGCGGCCCCCGATACGTCACCCGACGATGCCGCAAGACGCGTGCCGGCGCTCAGCCCGGCCAAACCATGAATTCTTTCGCATTGCTGTCAACAGAGTTCAGAATACGCTCAGTGCGCGTGGCGCAGTAATACAGTAACAGCGGCGAATCGTTCGACCGCTCTTTGGAAGGTTCGTTCGATGCGTAAGTATCTGCTTGCGGCAATCATGGCCGCTTCGGCGCTGGTGCCGGCTGCGGCGTTCGCGCAGGATCATCGTGAGTGGCGCGGCCGTGGCGACGGCGGCCAGCGTCCGGCGCCGCAGGGCCAGCCGCAACAAGCGCGCCCGCAACCCGTCGCTCAGCCGCAGCCTCAACCGCAGGCGCAGGCGCAGGCGCAGGCGCAGGCTCCGCAGGGGCAGCGCTGGCAGGGACGCGGTGACGGCGCCAACCGCCCGCAATATCAAGGCGGACGCGGCGGTGACGGACACGGCTGGCAGGGCCAGCCCGGCGGCCGACCCGACCAGCAACCCGGCGCCCAGCCCCAAGCTCAACCGCAGGCGCAACCGCAGGCACAACCGTCCGGGGGCTGGCAGGGCAATCGCGGCGACCGCGACGGGCGGGGTGGCGACGGGCGCGGCTGGCAAGGCGGCGATCGCGGCAATCAGCCACGCCCTGGCGGCCCCGGTAGCCCCGGCTGGCAAGGCAATGATCCGCGCGGCCACGACCGCCCCGGTGGCTGGCAACAGGGTCGTGGCGACGATCGCCCCGGCAACTGGCAGGGTCGCGGCAACGATCGTCCCGGCGGCTGGCAGCAGGGCCGCGACAATCGCCCGGGCGGCTGGCAGCAAGGTCGCGGGAACGACTGGAACCGTGGCAACGGCAATGATCGCCGTGACTGGAACCGTGGCTGGCGCAGCGACAATCGCTATAATTACTTCGCCTACCGCAACACCAATCGCGGCATCTACCGTCTGCCGCGCTACTATGCGCCGAGCGGGTGGGGCTATGGCTATCGTCGCTTCGGCGTCGGCCTGACGCTCGATTCGATCCTGTACGGGCAGAATTACTGGATCAGCAACGCCGATTACTACCGCCTGCCGCCGGCCTATGGTCCGTATCGCTGGGTGCGCTATTACAACGATGCGCTGCTCGTCGATATCTACACCGGCCAGGTGGTCGATACCGTCTACGACATCTTCTGGTAAAACGATCGGGGCCGGACGAGAGATCATCCGGCCCCTTGTTTTTCGTAGAGGTCTGGGCTGAAACGGCGCGATGTTGTTCCGCAAGAAACCCGTCAGAACCTCGCCGGTACGCCAATATTACGGGGAGTCGGTCTCGGCCCGCCTCGCCGCCAATCCGGCGACAAAGCCCGCCAAGAGCGACGCGATCCAGCTCTTTTATTATCCCGATTTCCTCAACGCTGCCGAATGCGCGCGGCTGCGCGCGATGATCGATGCCAATCGCCGTCCCTCGACCGTGCTCAGCACCGCCGATCCCGATTACCGCACCAGCGACAGTTGCGACATGGATCGCTGGTCCCCCGACGTGCGCCCGACCGACGAGGCGATCGCCGGACTGCTCGGGCTCGATCCGCTCCACGGCGAGACGATGCAGGGCCAGCGCTACGCGCCCGGCCAGCAGTTCCGCGCGCATTGCGACTGGTTCAGCGAGGACCAGCCCTATTGGCCGGCGATGCAGCAATGCGGCGGCCAGCGCACCTGGACGGCGATGATCTATCTGAACGACGTCGAGGAAGGCGGCGCGACCTGGTTCCCGCTCGCGGGGCTGCGCGTCAATCCGAAGCAAGGGTTGCTGCTCGCGTGGAACAACATGAACCCCGATGGCAGCCCGAACGACAAGACGCTCCACGAAGGCGTCGCGGTGATGAAGGGCACGAAGTATATCGTGACCAAATGGTTCCGCGAGGGGAACTGGATTCAGGGGTGAACATCAAACCGTTCGTGCCGAGCGAAGTCGAGGCACCTGCGCTCCGGGGCATGTGGCTCGACTTCGCTCGGCACGAACGGGTTCAGGATGCCCGCGCCACCTGAAACCCCGCGAAGCTCTGCCGCACCGGCATCAGCTCCAGCGTGTTGATGTTGAGATGCGGCGGCAGCGTCGCCACCCAGGCGATCGTCGCGGCGATGTCTTCCGCCGTCATCGGCTCGATGCCGGCGTACAGCGTGTCCGATGCGCCCTGATCGCCGCCGGTGCGGACAAGCGTGAATTCGGTTTCGACCATGCCCGGCTCGATCGAGGTGACGCGCACCCCCGTCCCCGCCAGATCGGAGCGCAGCCCGAGGCTGAACTGGTGGACGAACGCCTTGGTGCCGCCATAGACGTTGCCGCCGCTATACGGATAGGTCGCCGCCACAGACGACAGGTTGATGATCGCGCCCTTGCGCGCGACCAGCCCCGGCAGCAGCCGGTGCGTGACGGTGGCGAGCGCGGTGATGTTGGTGTCAATCATCGTGCGCCACTGGTCGAGGTCGGCGCTCTGCGCGGGCGCGGTGCCGAGCGCGAGGCCGGCGTTGTTGACGAGCAGATCGATGTCGCTGAACGGCGCCGGCAAGGCCGCCAGCGCTGCATCGAACGCGGCTTCGTCCCGCACGTCGAACGCGGCGACATGGACGAGATCGCCGATCTCCGCCGCCAGCGCGTCGAGCCGGTCGGCGCGCCGCCCGGTCGCGACGACATGCCAACCCGATCCGGCCAGTTCACGCACGGTCGCGGCGCCGATGCCGGACGTGGCGCCGGTGATGAAGGCGGTTGGCATCGGGGAGTCTCCTGAAGGTTACGCGCCCTCATGTCGCGGGCGGAGGGGCGAATGCAAGACACGATGCGCAGGCCGAGAAGAGTTCACGCGGAGGCGCGGAGACGCGGAGGTGATGCGCCGCAGGCTCCCTCACCTCCGATACTCGGCCCGCCCGTCGAACGCACCCGGCTGTCCGGATGCACAACGCTCTTCGCGCCTCCGCGCCTCCGCGTGCAAAACTGCTTGGGCTACGCCCTTAGAACAGCAGCTTGCGCACCGAGAAGCGCACCGTCCGCCCAAGCGGGTTGAGATAGCCCGGCTGATAGCTGACCGGCGTATCGCCTTGCCCGTCCCGCACGGTCTGGCGCGTGTCGAACAGGTTGGTGATGCCGAACGCGATCCTCACGCCACGCACCCACGGATGCGCCTTCACCAGATCGAGCCGCTGGCCGAGATCGGCGAACAGCCGCAGGTTGATCGTGCCCAGTGCCGAGAAGTGCAGCGGATCGGGGTTGCCGACGGTGCCGCCGGTCACGTCGGTCGCGCTCTGCCAATCGGCCGACAGCCGCGCGCCGAGGCCGTTGTTGCTATAGCCGGCCTGCGCCTCGATCTCGTGACGCGGCTGCCCGCCGCCCGAGCCGATCGTGTCGCCACGCAGCAGGTCGAGCGCGGGGCCGCCTTGCGCCACCAGCACGCGATCGGTGAAGTGCCAGGTGTGATAGACCGCGAATTGCAGGCGGCCACCCGCCTGCCCGCGCCCACCGCCACCGCCACGACCACCACGGAAGCCGCCGCCCGGCCCGCCGGGACCGTCGGGTCCGCCAGCGCCCGGTCCACCCGGACCGCCGGGTCCACCGAATCCGCCGTTGCGCGGGCCGCCCGGCCCGCCCGGGGGGGCGCCGTCGGGCCGGCGTCCGCCCGGCGGGAGCAGCCCCTCAAGCGGGTTCGGCCCCTTGCCGGCGCGATAGGCCTCGAACGCCTTCTGGATCTTCGACTTGAGCGGCACCGAGAAGTTGACGCCCCACCGCAACTCCGACCGGCTCGATTCGGCGAAGTTGATCGGCCGCTGATCGATCTGGGTCAGATCGCCATCGGCATCGCGCATGAAGCGATTGCCGAACACGCTTTCGATCGCCTCGGTCGCGCCGGGGAACGACACCGTCGGATTCTCGGTGCGGACCTGCACGTAATTGGCGGTGAGGTTGATGTCCTTCGCCGCCCACGGCTTGAGCGTCGCCTGGAGCTTCTTGGTGTGTGTCGTGCTGGCGATGAGCGCGCGGTTGCCGCCGCTGATCGCGGTGACGATCGCGTTCCTGCCGGTCACATAATCGAACACGCGCACGTTCGGCGTGATGAGGAACGGGTTGCCGAGCTGCTGCGCGGTCGGTGCGTTGTCCTCATCGGTCGCCGAGGCGATGATGCGCAGCGCCGGCACCGGCGCCCAGTTCACGCCGTAGCCGACCGTCGTCAGCGTGCCGAAATCGGAGAGATGATCGACCGCGAGGTTGACATTGGCGGACAGCGTGCCGATCGCGCCCAGCACCTGTTTCGACCGGCTGGTGAGCGGAATATCGACGTTGATCTGGCCGTTGACGATATCGCGCCGGACGGTGCCGGCCTGCTCGATGTTCGAACGGTATGAGCGGCTGTCGAAGCTGTTGGTCTGCGCGCCGACGCGGATCGCGGTCGAGATCGCGCCGGCCGGCAGCTTGAACAAAGTGCCACTGAACAAGGCGTCGGCGCCGCCGGTCTGCGCGGTCGACGTGCCGCGGTTGACCGGCAGCGCGCCCAATTGGCCGGCGAGCGATCCATACGGGTTGGCTGTCGGATCACCCGCGTCGAGCCGCGCCTGGAACGCGGACGTATCGACGCCGAGATCGGTGAAGGTCTTGCTGTCGGTGCGGTCGTAGGTGCCCGTCACCGACCATTGCCACGTACCCGCGTTGCCGTTCAGCGTGGTGCCGAAATGCGCGATCACGCTCGACGAATCCTGCCGCAGCGGCAGATAGCCGGCGCCGACCGAACGATCGAGCACCACGTTTTGCGAGAACGGCGAGAACGGATTGCCCGCCGGTAGCGTCAGCGCTGCGTTGGGCAGGCCGTTCAGCGCGTGGCTGTCGGTGACTTCGAGCCGGCCGTTGAACGATGCGCTGACATTGCCGAAGATCGATGTCGCATAGTTCGAATTGACCGCGAAGTCCCGGCTTGAGGGGACGAGCGTTCGATACGGGCTTTGATCGGTAAGGTTCGCCGCCGCCGCCGCGAAATCGCCGAGCGCGGGATTGGCGGTGGCGGCCGTGCCGGGCAGGTTGGCGGTCGTCAGCGTTCCCAGCGCGGGATCGAGATATCCGTTCGGGTTGAGCGGGCTGACCACCCCCGTCACGCCATTGCGCGATGACGAGGTGATGCCGCGCTCGTCCTCGGTCAGCGCCGAACTCGACTTGTACGAAAGGTGGACATTGGCGCGCGTGCCGCTCTGGATCTTGAGCAGATCGGCCTCGACGCCGGGGCTGGTGTTGCCGCCCTCGGTCGGCACGGTATCGGCGAGTTCGGTGGTGAGCGCGCGGAAGCGGCGGCGCAGCACGATGTTCACCACGCGCTGATCGGCGCGGTAGCCATATTTCAGCGCGACCTCTTCGGGCAAGATTTCGGCGCGTAGGATCGCTTCGGTCGGGATGTCGCGGATCTCGGCGAAGCTGGAGATGCGCTTGCCGTTGAGCAGCACCACCGGCGCGCCGCCGCTGCCACGGTCGCTGCGCGTCTGCGGCGACAGTTCGTTGAGCAGATCGGCGACCGAGCTGACCCCGTAGGAGCGGATGTCGGCTGGCCCCAGCGTCTGTTCGGGCGGGATGTCGCCAACCACCGAGCCGGGCGGCTTGACGCCCTGCACGACGATGTCGGCATTCTCCTCAACCTCTTCCGACGGCGCCTGAGCATGTGACCGCGCTTGCGGCGCATCCTGCGCGGTGGCGATCGTCGCCGTGCTCGCACATGCGAGAAACACTATGGCAGAGCTGCGGCGCATGGAAATCGTCCCCGTTTCGTAACGACGCCGGGATGCCCGCACTTTGTCGCAGGATTATGCCAGTTCGGCCCGAAATCGATTATTGTGCGTCGCACCCGCTCGTGCGCGACGACCAGCTCGCATTGGCGATCTTCCAGGTGCCGCCTTCGCGGATCAGGTCGAAATGATCGACGCCGCAATGGTGCAGCGTGCCGTTGATGCGGAAGGTGTACGGCGCCCACACCATCGCGATATCGCCGTCGCTCTCGATCGCGGGGTCGCTGATCCGCTCCTCGAAACGGTCGGCGCCGGGGGCGAAGCGCGCCGCGACCTCGGCCCAGCTCCGCCGCGTGATCGTGCGCGTGCCGTCCGGGTTCTCGACCGCATAGGTCGCGCCGCCGTCGGGCCGCGCCACCGCGAGGATCGCCTTGGGGTCACTCGCCGCGACACCGGCGAGGAAGGCGTTGACCGGCGCCATCACCGCGCTGGTGTCGGCATCCGCGAGCGGGATCGGGTTGGCCGGCGGCAGCTTGGGGATCGGCGTCGTCTGGCCCGCGAGCGACGCGGCGGCAAGGAACAGGAACATCAACGTCTCCGAAATCAGGCCGGCAGCATCGCCTTGAGCGGCACGTCGGCATCGGCGAGCAGCGCGGGGTCGATCGCCGCGCGCGCCAGTACCAGCGCACGGCCCTGCACATAGTCCTTGGTGGCGTTGACGCAATCGAGCGCGATCACCCGGCCGCCCTTGAGGTAAATCACCGAGAAGCTGCGGGTCTCCGGCACCCCGCGCACAACCACCGCGTCATGCCCAATCGACAGCCCGACCGTCTGGAGGCGGAGGTCGTACTGGTTCGACCAGAACCACGGCACCGCATCGTAAGCGACCTCTTCGCCGAGGATCGTCTTGGCCGTGATCGTCGCCTGATCGTTGGCGTTCTGCACCGATTCGAGCCGGATCGTCGCCCCTTCGGCGAAGCGATTGGCATGCGCCGCGCAATCGCCGATCGCGGAGATATCGGCGAGGCTGGTGCGGCACTGCGCATCGACCGCGACGCCGTTGCCGCCCTCGGCACCCGCCGCGATCAACGGCGCGACCGCCGGGATCACGCCGATGCCGACGATCACCATGTCGCACGGCAGGATCGCGCCACTCGCGAGCCGCACGCCGGATGCTGCGCCGTCGCGCTCCTCGATGCACGCGACGCCGACCGACAGGTGCAGATCGACGCCATGCGCGCGATGCTCCGCCTCGTAGAAGCGCGACAGCGGCTCGCCCGCGACCCGCGCCAGCACGCGATCCTGCGCTTCCAGCACGGTGACATGCTTGCCGAACTTGGTCAGCACCGCCGCCGCCTCGAGTCCGATATAACCGCCGCCGACCACCACGACGCGCTCGACCTGCGGAAGCTCGCGGACCAACTGGTCGACATCGGCGCGGGTGCGAACCGCATGGACGCCGCGCAGGCTGTGCCCGTCGCAGGTCAGTTTGCGCGGGCTGCCGCCGGTCGCCCAGATCAGCTTGCCGTAGCCGATCACGTCGCCCGCCGCCGTCTCGACGATCCGCGCTTCGGGATCGACCCGCGTCACCGCCGAGCCGAGCAGCATCGTCACCGCGCGCTCGTCCCAGAAGGCGGGCTGGCGGATCAGGATACGATCGAAGCTCTTGTCGCCGGCCAGATAATCCTTGGAGAGCGGTGGCCGCTCATAAGGAAGTTCGGGTTCGTCGCCGATCATCGCGATCGTGCCCGCGAACTTCTGCTGACGCAGCGCCACTGCCGCTTGCGCGCCGCCGTGCCCGGCCCCGACGATCACCACATCATAGCTGGTCATACGATCCTCCACCCCTGTTTCCCCAGCCTTTGCCGATCGGGGGCCGCATTGTCGAGATGGCCAGCCGCACCCGCATCCTGTATTGCATGACGATGAGTGAAGACCGATTCGAGCGCCACCGCCAACCCTGGACCACCGACGAGATCCAGAAGCTGCACACGCTGGCGAAGAAAGGCATGGCACTGAAAGCCATCGCCAAGGCGCTCAAGCGCAGCGAGGAATCCACCAAGGATCGCGCCAAGGCCGACGGGCTCTCGATCGCCAAGTTGCGGTAAGCCCGAATCGGGCGTGTTGCGCTGCAAAAGAAGTCGGTTACACAGGCGTTATACCCGGTATTCGGATTCGGCGTCTCGTGCGAAGGAATAACTCCCCGCAGGACCTCCGGGCGGATGCGCGATGGAGTTACGATGACGCCCCCCAAGCCCTGCCGCGCCCTCTCTTCGTCTTCCACCCTCGCCCCTGCCATCGCCCTGCTCTGCACGGTGGCGCTCGCCGGGTGTTCCGGGTCGGGCGGCAGCGGGAGCGCCGGCGGCAAGAAGGGCAATGCCGGCCCGCCGCAGGTCGGCTATGTCGTCGCCAAGATCAGCAGCGTGCCGCTCGTCACCGAACTGGCCGGGCGCACCTCGGCGTTCGAAAGCTCGGATGTGCGCCCGCAGGTCTCGGGCGTGATCTACCGCCGCTTCTTCACCGAAGGCGCGCTCGTCCATAAGGGCCAGCCGCTCTACCAGATCGATCCGAGCCTCTACCGCGCCTCCGCCAATCAGGCGCAGGCCAATCTGCTGAGCGCGCAGGCGACGGCGGCCTCGACCCGCATCAAGGCCGATCGCTACAAGCCGCTCGCCGCGATCGAAGCCGTCGCCAAGCAGGATTACACCGACGCCGACGCCGCCGCGAAGCAAGCCTCGGCAGCCGTCGCACAACAGCGCGCCGCGCTGGAGACGGCCAACACCAACCTGCGCTTCACCACCGTCCCCGCACCGATCACCGGGCGGATCGGCCGCTCGCTCTACACGGTCGGCACGCTCGTCACTTCGGGTCAGGCCGATGCGCTGGCGACGATCCAGCGGCTCGACCCGATCTTCGTCGATATCCAGCAATCGAGCGCCGATCTGCTGCGGCTGCGCCGCGCGCTCGCCTCGGGCGGTGAAGTCGCGACCAGCGCCGCGGTTTCACTCAAGCTGGAAGACGGCAGCGATTACGGCCTGACCGGCAAGGTGCAATTCTCCGAAGTCGTGGTCGATCAGACCACCGGCACGGTGACGCTGCGCGCAGTGTTCCCCAACCCCAAGGGTCTGCTGCTGCCCGGCATGTTCGTCCGCGCGAGCTTCGCGCAATCGATCGACAACAGCGCGATCCTGATCCCGCAACAGGCGGTGTCGCGCACCCCCAAGGGCGACGCGACGGTGTTCGTGCTGAGCGGCGACAAAGCCGTGCTGCGCACCGTCACCGCGACGCGCACGGTCGGCACCGACTGGGTCGTCACCGCCGGCCTCAAGCCCGGCGACAAGGTCATCACCGAAGGCGTCGGCAAGACCAAGCCCAACATCAAGGTAAGGCCGGTCCCCGCCGGCTCGCCGCAAAAGATTCAGGCGCCGCAGAAGCCCGGCCAGAAGGGCTGACCCGCCAGTGATCTCGCGCATCTTCATCGACCGGCCGATCTTCGCCTGGGTCATCGCCATCATCATCATGCTGGCGGGCCTCGGCGCGATCTACACGCTGCCGATCGAGCAATATCCCGACGTCGCCCCGCCGACCGTCAACATCCGCGCGAATTATCCGGGCGCCTCGTCCGCCACGCTGGAAAACAGCGTGACGCAGGTGATCGAGCAACAGCTCACCGGCCTCGACGGCCTGCTCTATTTCCAGTCGAGTTCCAGCTCGCGCGGATCGGTGACGATCACCGCGACCTTCCAGAAGGGCACCAATCCTGACATCGCGCAGGTGCAGGTCCAGAACAAGGTACAGCAGGCGGTCTCGCGCCTGCCGCAACAGGTCCAGCAGCAGGGCCTCACCGTCACCAAGTCGAACCCTGACTTCCTGATGGTCGTCGCGATCTACGACACGTCGAACCGCGTCACCAACGAGGACGTGTCCGACTACATGGTCTCGAACATGCAGGAATCGCTCGGCCGCCTGAAGGGCGTCGGCGACACCAACGTGTTCGGTTCGCAATATGCCATGCGGGTTTGGCTCAACCCCGACAAGCTCGCCAGCTACAGCCTGATGCCGAGCGACGTCATCACCGCGATCCAGGCGCAGAACGCCGAGGTCGCGGCGGGCGAGATCGGTGGCGCGCCCAATCCGCCCACGCAGGTGCTCGACGCGACCGTGACCGCGCAGTCGCGGCTGCAAACCCCCGAACAGTTCCGCGACATCGTCATCAAGACGCAGACCGATGGGTCGGCGGTGCGAATCCGCGATGTCGGCACGGTGCAGCTCGGCGCGGAAAGCTATGGCATCGTCAGCCGCTACAACGGCCATCCCGGCGCGGGCATGGCGATCAGCCTCGCCCCTGGCGCCGATGCGATGTCGACCGCCGAACTGGTCAAGGCCGAATTCGCGCGGCAAGCCAAGAGCTTCCCGCACGGCTTTGCCTATGCCTTCCCGCAGGATTCGACCGAGTTCATCAAACTCTCGGTCGATGAGGTCGTCTGGACGCTGATCGAGGCGATCATCCTCGTCGTCATCGTCATGTTCGTGTTCCTGCAAAGCTGGCGCGCGACGTTGATCCCGACGATCGCGGTGCCGGTGGTGCTGCTCGGCACGTTCGGCATTTTCGCGGTGGCGGGTTTCTCGATCAACACGCTCACGCTGTTCGGCCTCGTGCTGGCGATCGGGCTGCTCGTCGATGACGCGATTGTCGTGGTCGAGAATGTCGAGCGCCTGATGGACGAAGACCCCTCGCTCTCCCCGCGCGACGCGACGATCCAGTCGATGGACGAGATCACCGTCGCGCTGGTCGCGATCGCGCTGGTGCTGTCGGCGGTGTTCCTGCCGATGGCGTTCTTCGGCGGCTCGACCGGCGTGATCTACAAGCAATTCTCGGTGACGATCGTGTCGGCGATGGTGCTCTCGGTGATCGTCGCGCTGGTGCTGACCCCGGCGCTGACCGCGACCTTGCTCAAGCACCGCACCGAAGAGAAGAACACCGGCTGGTTCGCGCGCAAATCGCAGGGCGCGAAGGACTGGTTCAACACCAATTTCGACAAGATGGTCGATCGCTACGGCAAGGCCGTGGTCGCCGTGGTCGATCGCAAATGGGTGTTCCTGCTGATCTACGCGCTCGTGGTCGCGCTGCTGGCGATCATGTTCACGCGTCTGCCGACCGGCTTCCTGCCGACCGAGGACCAGGGCATCGCCTCGATCCAGTACAACCTCGCTCCCGGCTCGACGATCAACAGCACCAAGCTTGCGCAGCGCGAGATCGAGAAATATTTTCTCACGCAGGAAAAGGCCAATATCGACGGCGTGCTCACCGTGGCGGGCGCCGCCGGCGGTGGCGGTGGCGGCGGCCAGAACGCGGGGCGCGGCTTCGTCGCGTTCAAGGACTGGTCGCTGCGCAAGGGCAGCGTGAACGGCGCGCCTGCGATCACCCAGCGCGCCACCGCCGCGCTCGGCGCGTTGCGCAATGTTGAATTCTACGCGATCCAGCCCGGCGCGGTGCGTGGCCTCGGCCAGTCGAACGGCTTCACGCTCGAATTGCAGAACACCGGCGGGCTCAGCCGCGCCGACTTCAAGGCGGCGCGTGACAAATTGCTCGCTGCCGCGCGCGGCGACACCCGGCTCGCGGCGGTGCGCCCGACCGAACTCGACGACCAGCCCACGCTCAAGGTCGATGTCGATCCGCTCAAGCTGAGCGCGCTCGGACTCAGCCAGGCGAGCGTCAACGCGACGCTCTCGACCGCATGGGGCGGCTCCTACGTCAACGACTTCAACGATCGCGGTCGCGTCAAGCGCGTCTATGTGCAGGGCGACGCCGAATATCGGTCGCGCCCCGAAGACATGGCGCGCTGGTACGTGCGCGGCAGCAGCGGATCGATGGCGCCGTTCTCCTCGTTTGCGACGACGAGCTGGAACACCGCGCCAAACTCGCTGTCGCGCTTCCAGGGGCTGTCGTCCTACGAAATTTCGGGCCAGCCCGCGCCGGGGCAAAGCTCGGGCGACGCGATGAACGTGATGACCGAACTCGCCGCCCAGCTTCCCGGCACCAGCGTCGCGTGGAGCGGCCTGTCGTATCAGGAGCGGCTCTCCACGGGTCAGGCGCCGTTCCTCTACGGCATCTCGCTGCTCGTCGTGTTCCTGTGCCTCGCCGCTCTGTACGAAAGCTGGACGATCCCGGTGGCGGTGCTGCTGGTCATCCCGCTCGGGCTGGTCGGCGCGATCTTCGCGGTGACGCTGCGCGGGCTTCAGAACGACGTCTATCTCCAGATCGGCCTGCTGACGACGATGGGCCTCGCTTCGAAGAACGCGATTCTGATGATCGAGTTCGCCGAACAGGCCGAGAAGAAGGGCGCCCGCGTGATCGACGCGGCGCTGGAGGCGGCCCGGCTGCGGCTCCGCCCGATCCTGATGACCAGCTTCGCATTCATCTTCGGCGTGCTGCCGCTGGCGATCTCGACCGGCGCGGGCGCGAACAGCCGAGTCGCAATCGGCACTGCCGTGATCGGCGGGATGCTGACCGCGACGATCCTCGCGATCTTCTACATCCCGTTGTTCTTCGTGCTGGTGCGGCGCGGCGTTCGCGACGGACTCAAGGCGGTGCAGCACCGCCTCCACCACGACACCCCGCCGGAGACCGCGGCATGACCCGCACGATCGCCACCGCGCTTGCGCTCGCCGCGCTCGGCGGCTGCACGATGGCGCCGAAATACGTCCGCCCGGTCGCACCCGTACCGATGTCATGGCCGACCGGCGACGCGTATCTGCGCCAGACCGAAGCCGCGCTGCCGAGCGTCAGCTACCGCGACATCTTCCGCGATCCGCGCCTGCAACAGATTGTCGAACAGGCGCTGGTCAACAATCGCGACCTGCGCGTCGCCGCCGCCAACATCGCCATCGCGCGCGCGACCTACCACATCCAGCGTGCCGAACTGCTGCCGACGGTCAGCGCGAGCAGCGGCTACACCTTCCGCCAGAACAGTTCGGCGGGCGGCACCAACACTGGCGGCGGGGGCAACGGGGGCGTTGGCAACGGCGGGTTCGGCGCGGCGGGCGGCACCTCGAACAACTTCTCGGCGAGCGTGGGCATCACCGCGTTCGAGATCGATCTGTTCGGCCGAATCCGCTCGCTGAGCGAGGCCGCGCAGAACCGCTATTTCGGCACTGAGGCGACCGCGCGCGCCACCCGCCTCACGCTGATCGGCGACATCGCCACTGGCTGGCTCACCTACGCCTCCGACAAGAGCCTGCTGCGGATCGCCGAACAGACCGCCGAGATCGCCCAGAAAAGCGTCACGCTGACCAGCCAGCGGCTGAGTGGCGGCATCGCGCCGCGCACCGATCTCGCGCAGGCGCAGATCACCTTGCAAACCGCTTTGTCCGACCTCGCCGAGCAGCGCACCGCGCTCGCGCAGGACGTCAACGCGCTGCAATTGCTGGTCGGCGCGCCGGTCGATCCGACATTGCTGCCCGACGGGATCGAACAGGCCGGCACGACCATCGCCGAACTCCCCGCCGGTCTCGATTCGCGCGTGCTGCTGCGCCGGCCCGACGTGGTCCAGGCCGAATATGAACTCCGCGCCGCCAACGCCGAGATCGGCGCGGCGCGCGCGGCCTTGTTCCCGACCGTGTCGCTCACCTCGCTGGCGGGGCTGGCGTCGAGCGCGCTGTCGACGCTGTTCACCGGCGGCGCGTTCAACTATTCGGTCGCGCCGAGCGTGAGCTACCCGATCTTCCGTGCCGGCGCCGCCCGCGCCGGGGTCGCACAATCGCAGGCGCAGCGCGATTCCGCGCTCGCGACCTATGAGAAATCGATCCAGACCGCGTTCCGCGAAGTCTCCGACGCGCTCGCACGGCGCGGCACGATCGCCGATCAGGAACGCGCGCAACAGGCGCTCACCGCCGCCTCGCGCGACAATTTCCGGCTGTCCGAAGCACGCTATCGCGGCGGCATCGACACCTATCTGGCGAGCCTCACCGCGCAGCAATCGTTCTATGCATCGCAACGCTCGCTGGTGAACACGCAACTGACGGCGGCGACCAATCTGGTGACGCTGTACCGCACGCTGGGCGGAGATTCGACGCTCGACGTGGCGCCCGACGACAAGCGGCCGGCGCAGTAGCGTTTAGCCCTCTCCCCTCCGGGGAGCGTCGGGTCGGATCGTCCCCCGGACGATCCTCGACCATGCGGGGCATGGTCGACCCGACGCTGGTGGCCGAGCGCAGCGAGGTCGGGAGAGGGGCAGTAACGCAGCGCAGCGTCTGTGACTGCCCCTCTCCCAACCCTCTCCCCAAAGAGGAGAGGGCTAAACGTCACTCGCCCTTCGTCGGCGTCACCACATCTCGGCCGAACTTCATGATAAGCTCGCCGATCTCGCGCGCCTGATTGACCGAGCGGCTGCTCTGTTCGCGGATGAAGTCGCCCTGGATCTTCATCACCTGCGACAGATCCTGCGCCTCGGCGACCTGGCGCATCGCCGCGAACGCTTCGCGCGTGTTGGACTCGGCCTGATCGAGCATACGCAAGCCAAGGCTCGACCCGCCCTCGACGAACTTGGCGTGCGCCTTGCGGGCGGGATCGACGATCTTCTCGTCGAACGCTTCCTTGGTCTTGTTGGCGAATTCGTTGATATCGACCATCGAACGGCTCCTTCTCTCGCGGACCGCCGGAGTGCTCCGGCAGGGATCGGCTCTGCGGCCGGAATGCGCGGGCTTGCTCCCACGTCGTTCATGCAGCGGAGAGTAAGGCGGCGTCCCCGCGCAGGCAACGCCCACCCCCACGCAGCAACAGAATTTTACGGAGCACGCACCACCGCCGCGCGATCCGCGCAACACGGACGATCCCCCTGCCTATCCGCCGACTGGCGATGCACCACCGCCGGCACTGTGATACTCGATCCCAGGTCGCCACCGCCGGGCGGCATAGCAAGGGAGCGCATGATGACCGTACCCGTTCTTCCGTGGACCGCTGGATGCCGCTGCGGCGGGGTGCGCTTCCACATCACCAAGCCGGCGATGCTGACCGTGGCCTGTCATTGCACCGGCTGCCAGAAGATGACTGGCAGCGCGTTTTCGACGTCGATCATGGTGCCGTCCGACGGCATTGTCGTGACGGGGGACACGGTGCGCGGTGGCCTTCGCGAGGGCATGTTGCATCACCAGCATTGCGATGCCTGCAAGAGCTGGGTTTTCACCCGCTTCGATCCCGATCCCGGCTTCGTCAACGTGCGCGCGACGATGCTGGATGATGCGACCTGGTATGCGCCGTTCGCGGAGACCTTCACCAGCGAAGCGCTTCCGTGGGCGAAGACCGGCGCGCGCTGGAGTTTCGAGCGCTTCCCGGCGCCCGAGGAGCATTCCGCCTTGTTCGCGGCCTTCGCAGCCGAAGCCAGCTAAGCGGCCTCTTCGCTTAGCCGGAGCGTCCCGTGTATCGGAACGCTCCGGTCGGGCCGGATCACCGCACCCGTTCGCCGCCCTTGATGACCGCGGCGGGATGTTCCAGCACGCGCACATCGGCAAGCGGATCGCCATCGACCGCGACGATATCGCCGTAACGGCCCACCGCGATCTGCCCGACATCCTCGGGCGTGCCGAGCGCGTCGGCGGCGCTCAGCGTCGCGGCGCGGATCGCCTGCAGCGGGGTCATGCCCCATTTCACCATCACCGCGAACTGCTTGGCGTTGTCGCCGTGCGGATAGACGCCCGCATCGGTGCCGAACAGCAACGGCACGCCCGCTTTCACCGCGCGCTGGAAGGTCTGGCGCTGCTTGAGGCCGATCATCCGCTCCTTGTCGATGCTCTCCTGCTCGGTGCCGTTCTTGGTGCCGGTGGCGAGGATATAATCGTCGTTGTAGATATCCATGTCGAACCAGGTGTGATGCGCGATGGCGAGCTTGATCGCCTCGTCCGAGGCGAGGCTGCAATGTTCGATCGTGTCGATGCCGGCGAGGATTGCGGCCTTGATGCCCTCGTCGCCATGCGCGTGCGCGGCGACCTTGAGGTGGAGCATATGCGCCTCGTCGGCGATCGCCTTCATCTCCTCGAACGAAAGCTGCTGCCCGCCGACGCTGTCGCCGAGCGAGAAGACGCCGCCGGTCGCGCAGATCTTGATAACGGTCGCGCCATATTTGTGCAGCCAGCGCACCTTCGCGCGCGCCTCTTCCGGCGAGTTGACGACCGAGGGCTGCTGCTTGTCGAGGCTGGGCGGCAGCGAATTGTCGTCGCAATGCCCGCCGGTCGCACCGATCGCATAGGTCGCGGTGGTCATGCGCGGGCCTTCGATCCAGCCGCCGTCGATCGCCTGCCGCAAGCCGACGTCATCGAAATTGCCCGAGCCGACGTTGCGTACCGAGGTGAAGCCCGCCTTCAGCGTGGTCTTTGCGTTGGCCACGCCGACCGCCTGCCAGAAGCTGTCGGTGTATTTCAGCCCGGTATAGCCGCCGATCTCGGCGAGCGACGTAAGGTGGACGTGCATGTCGATCAGGCCGGGCAGGATCGTCTTGCCGGGCAGGTCGATCCGCGTCGCGCCGGCGGGGATGACCGGACGCGCGTTTGCACCGGTCACGACCGAGGCGATCCGACCGTCGGTGATGACCACGACCGGATCGTCGAGCGTCTTGCCCGAAGCGACATCGAGCAGATGCGACGCGGTAACGACCACGCTATCGGCCAGCGCCGGTGTCGCCACGGACGCAAGCAGCGCCGCCGCGAGAATCTTGCGAACCATCAAATCCCCCTTTTTCAACCCTATAACGCGGGTTGTCGCGCGGGTGCGGCCGCCTGTCCATCCCATTCGAGCATCGCCGTATAGCCCGGTGGCGGTGACGGCAGCGTCGCGCGGGCACCGACGCCGGCGGCAATCACCAGCGCGAGCGCGAGCGCACAGCCCAGCGCGAGCCGGCGCGGCACCCTGCCCTCGCTCGCCACCAGAATCGCCGCGAGCGCTGCCGCCATCATCGGCCACAGATGGTAACGCAGGTCCGAGGCGATACTCACCACCGCGAAGCTTGCCTCCAGCGCCAGCGCGGAGACGGCGAGCGCCAGCGCGAGGTCGCGGATCGGCGTGCGCGCGCTGGCGATGACGATCGCCACCACGGACGCCGCGACGACGATCCACGCGATCGGCCAGCCGAGCGGCGACGCCGCCAGCCACCCCGCCGCCGCGACGATCGGTTGCGCCACCTTCGCGGGCGTCCCCAGACCGACCGTATTAATTTCCGAAACCGACGGCGGCGCGGCGCTCGTCCATACCGCCGGCACCAGCCACCGCGTCGTCGCGTTGAGATGCGCGATACGGTGGCGCGCATAGGCGAGCGGATGCCGCACGATCGCGCCCGCCCAGGCGAGGTCGAGCGTGCCGGCGGGAACGGGCTGAAAACGGTCGGCAATCGCCCCGCAGCGCGACGCACTGCCGATCGGGTCCCAGAAGAATGGCTGGTAGCAATGTTTCGCGACGATCAGCACGCGCTCGTCGGCGCTCAGCACGCCATCATTCCCGGCGAAATGCGCGATCCCGGCGAGATCGAACAGCGGCAGCGTATGGCTCACGCTGGTCGGCTCCGCGCCGAACAGCCGGTGGTTGATGGCCGGCGACACCGCCAGCACCGCCAGCGTCAGCCCGGCGATCGCCCCGGCCCGCCCGACCCAGCGCCGCCGCCCCGGCACCAGCATCACGCCAAGCGGCACCACCGCGAACACCGCATTGGTCCGCACCAGCGCCGCATAGCCGAGCAACACCGCCACCGCGATCAGCGCGGGCATCGACAGCGACCGCCCGGCGAACCGCGCCCGCGCGACGATGCCGACCGCCGCGAGCATCGCGCCGAGCATCTGCGCATCCTTGAGCACCACCGATTGCCACGCGACGAACAGCGGCAGCGCACCAAGCGCGATCACCACCCAGCCCGCACGCACCCGCCCGCTCCGCGCCAGCGCCGCCGCGATCAGCCCGAGGCCGAGCCAATAGGCCGCCGCCTGCACGACGAACATCGGCACCGCACCCGGCCCGAGCGGATGCAGCAGCGCCCACAGCTTCGCCATGATCGGCGGATGCCAGTCGTCATAGGCGCCGCTCAGCACCTGCGCATACTGGCCGATCGTGTCGAACATCGCGACACCCGGCCACCACAAGGCGATCTGGAGCAGGAACAGCAGGCCCGCTGCCAACGGGATTTGGCGCGACGTGGTCACGCGCCGGAAACGACCGGCGCGGCGAGCACTAGCAAGGCCGCCGCGCCGTACCGCATCAGATGTGGATCGCGCGGCCGTAGGCGCCGAGCACGCTCTCGTGCATCATTTCCGACAGCGTCGGATGCGCGAACACCGTTTCCATCAGCTCGGCCTCGGTGGTTTCGAGCTGGCGGGCGATGACATAGCCCTGGATCAGCTCGGTCACTTCCGCGCCGACCATGTGCGCGCCGAGCAGTTCGCCGGTCTTGGCGTCGAACACCGTCTTGACGAAGCCTTCCGCCTCGCCAAGCGCGATCGCCTTGCCGTTGCCGATGAAGGGGAATTTGCCGACCTTGACCTCATGGCCGGCGTCCTTGGCCTTCGCCTCGGTCAGCCCCACGCTCGCGACCTGCGGGCGCGAATAGGTGCAGCCGGGGATGTTCCACGTCTCGAACGGATGCGGCTTCTCGCCGGCGAGCGCCTCGACGCAGACGATCCCCTCGTGGCTCGCCTTGTGCGCGAGCCAGGGCGCGCCGGTCACGTCGCCGATCGCATAGATGCCCTCGACGTTGGTGCGGGCATAGCCGTCGACCTTGATGTGGCCACGATCGGTCTCGACGCCGAGCGCCTCGAGCCCGATATTCTCGGTGTTGGGGACGATGCCGATCGCGACGATCGCATGGCTGAACTCCACCGACGAAACCGTGCCGTCCTTGCCCTTGATCTTGGCGGTGACGCCGTTCGCGCCGCTCTCAAGCCCCTCGATGCCGGTGCCGGTCAGCAGCTTGATGCCCTGCTTGGTCAGCGCCTTGTCCATGAACGCGGAGACTTCCTCGTCCTCGACCGGCAGGATGCGCGGCAGCATCTCGACGATCGTCACGTCGGCGCCCATGTCGTTGTAGAAGCTCGCGAACTCGACGCCGATCGCGCCCGAGCCGATCACCAGCAGCTTGGTCGGCATTTCGGGCGGCACCATCGCGTGGCGATAGGTCCAGATGCGCTTGCCGTCGGCCTTGGCGAACGGCAGGTCGCGCGCGCGCGCACCCGTCGCGACGATGATGTGCTTGGCCTTCAGCTCGGTCTTCTTGTCGCCCTGCGTCACGACGAGCGTGTCCTTGGCGGTCAGCGCGCCGATGCCCTCGAACACCGCGACCTTGTTCTTCTTCATCAGCCCTTTGACGCCGGCGTTGAGCTGCCCAGCCACCTTGCGGCTGCGCTGCGTCACCGCTTCAAGGTCGAAGCCGATGTTGTCGGCCTTGAGCCCGTAATCCTTGGCGTGGCTCATGTAATGATAGATTTCGGAGGTGCGCAGCAGCGCCTTGGTCGGGATGCAGCCCCAGTTGAGGCAGATGCCGCCCAGCCGCTCGCGCTCGACGATGGCGGTCTTGAGGCCAAGCTGCGCCGCGCGGATCGCCGCGACATAGCCGCCGGGGCCGGAGCCGAGGATTACGAGATCGAATGATTCGGACACTTAAAGGGTTCCTTCCAGCAGCGGCTTGATATCGGAAGTGGGTGGCACGGTGTTAAGGGCTTTCGGGGCGCCGTCGTCGCCCATCGCGACGAGCACGAAGGTGCCGCGTGCGGCGCGCGCGGTGCCCTCGCCGTGTCGGTCGCGTCGCCACACCTCGACCGCGACCGTCATCGAGCTGCGCCCGGTGCCGACGATCGCGGCGTAGAACGAGACTTCATCCCCCGCCATCACAGGTGCTGTGAAGGCGAGGCCATCGGCGGCGACCACCGGCGCGCGCGCGCCGCTATGGCGCGACGCGACCGATCCGGCGGCGAGCGCCATCTGCCCCATCAGCCAGCCGACGAAGATCGTGCCATAAGGGTTGTTGTCCGCCGACATCGCGGTGGCGCGGATCGCGGGTTCGCCGGGTGGCAGGGTCGGTTCAGCCATCGACGGTCTGCGTGTTCGCATGATCGAGCTGCCACGCGCGGCGGATCGGGCGGACCTGGAGCAACACGTCGAAGATCATCACGACATAGGTCACGCCCCAGACGGCGCGGCCGGTGCCTGGCACCGCCCACACCGCCACCGACGCGATCGTCATCGCCACGCCCAGCCCGAGCGCGAGGAACATCAGTTCGACGAGCGTCCGGCGCACAAGCGTCTTACGCGAGCATCGCGAGCGGCGATTCGACCAGCGTCTTGAACGCCGCCATCAACTGCGCGCCGTCGGCGCCGTCGATCGCGCGGTGATCGAAGCTGCCGGTCGCCGACATCACCGTGGCGATGCCGAGCTGGCCGTCGATCACATACGGGCGCTGGTCGCCCGCACCGATCGCCATGATCATGCCCTGCGGCGGGTTGATGACCGCCTCGAACTGCTTGATGCCCATCATGCCCATGTTCGAGAGCGACGCGGTGCCGCCCTGGAATTCCTCGGGCTTGAGCTTGCCGTCCTTGGCGCGGGTGGCGAGATCCTTCATCTCGGTCGAGATCGCGGCGACGCCCTTGGTATCGGCACCCTTGATGATCGGGGTGATGAGGCCGGCCGGCACGCTCACCGCGACCGACACGTCGGCGCGGCTGAAGCTGATGAGCTGGTCGGGTGTGTACATCACGTTGCACTTGGGCACCTGCATCAAGCTGACGCCAAGCGCCTTGATGAGCAGATCGTTGACCGACAGCTTCACCCCGCGCGCGGCGAGGCCGGCGTTCAACTCGCCACGCAGCTTGAGCAGCGCGTCGAGCCGGATGTCGACGGTCAGGTAGATGTGCGGCACCTGCTGCTTCGATTCGGTCAGGCGGCGCGCGATGACCTTGCGTACGTTCGACAGCTTCTCGGCGGTGTGCGGGATGTCGGGCACGTTGGCGACGATCGGTGCGGGGGCCGGCGCGGCGCTGGGCGCTGCGGCTTCGGCAGCCTTGGCGGGCGCTGCGCCCGACTTGGCGCCGTCGAGATCGGCCTTGACGATGCGGCCGTTGGGGCCGCTGCCGGTCAGCGCGGCGAGATCGATGTTCTTCTCGGCGGCGAGGCGGCGCGCGAGCGGGCTGGCGCGCAGGCGGTCGCCCTCGGCGGCCTTGGACGCGGGCGCCGCTGCCGGCGCGGGTGCAGGCGTCGGAGCTGGCGCGGCTTCGGCCTTGGGAGCTTCCTTCGCGGCAGGCGCTTCGGCCTTGGGCGCGGGCGCGGCATCCTCGCCGTCACCGGCCATCACCGCGATCACGGTGCCGACCTTCACGCCCTCGGCCCCCTCGGCGACGAGCAGCTTGCCGATGACGCCTTCATCGACCGCTTCGAATTCCATCGTCGCCTTGTCGGTCTCGATCTCCGCGAGCAGATCGCCCGACTGGACGGTGTCGCCTTCTTTCACGAGCCATTTCGCGAGCGTGCCCTCCTCCATCGTCGGGGAAAGCGCGGGCATCTTGATCTCGATCGGCATGAAGTCGTCCTTGAAATCGAATCCTGGGGCGTCCGCGTCTCTCGCGCCCCGAACCGGCCCGGTCAAGACCATGTTCCGTGCAGCCAGGCTTGCACAGGACGCGCGCACGCGCCACCTAACGCCGTGAGGGGCCTTCGCACATGCGCATCTATCTCGTCGTGATCGACAACAATCCCGAAAGCGCGATCGCGCTGCGCTTCGCGGCGCGGCGCGCGGTGAAGACGGGCGGCGGCGTCGAGATTCTCGCGCTGATCGAGCCGCAGGAGTTCATCCCGTTCGGCGGCGTGCAGGCGACGATCGAGGAGGAAGCGCGGCTCCACGCCGAGGGCCTCGTCGCGGGCGCGGCGGGTACGCTGATCGAGGAATCGGGGCTGCGCCCGTCGATCACGGTGCGCCAGGGCGACGGCCCCAAGATCATCCGCGAGATGATCGCGGGCAACCCCGACATCGCTGCTTTGGTGATGGGCGCGGCGCCGGTCGGCTCGCCCGGCCCGCTGATCGCGCATTTCGCCGGCGATTCGGGCGCGCTGCCGATCCCGCTGATGATCATCCCCGGCTCGCTCGACGCCGAAGCGATCGACCGGCTGAGCTGAGCGCTTGATCTATCGGTGACGCTGCCCGATCATGCCGGGATGCGCGAACCGCCCGTGATCGACCATCGCCCCGAAAACGCCCCGGACACCGTCGTCCTGCCGGCGCGGCCCGAGCCGATCCGCGTGTCGCCGCACGACACCGCCGTCGTCGTGATCGACATGCAGAACGCCTATGCGAGCGAAGGCGGCTATGTCGATCTCGCCGGGTTCGACATTGCGGGCGCCGCCGGCGTGATCGGCAAGATCGGCCAGGTACTCGATGCCGCGCGCGGCGCCGGCATGCCGGTAATCTTCCTCCAGAACGGATGGGATGCCGAGTATGTCGAGGCCGGCACGCCGGGGTCCCCCAATTACCACAAGTCCAACGCGCTCAAGACAATGCGCGCGCGCCCCGATCTCGCCGGCCAGTTGCTCGCGCGCGGCGGCTGGGATTACGAACTGGTCGATGCGCTCACCCCCAAGCCGGGCGACATCCGCGTCCACAAGACGCGCTATTCGGCGTTCTTCAACTCGCAGCTCGATTCGATCCTGCGCGCACGCGGCATCCGCACGATCGTGTTCGTCGGCATCGCCAGCAATGTCTGCGTCGAATCGACGCTGCGCGACGGCTTTCACCTCGAATATTTCGGGGTGATGCTGGAGGATGCCACGCACCACCTCGGCCCCGATTTCATCCAGCAGGCGACCGTTTACAACGTCGAGAAATTCTTCGGCTGGGTCAGCACCGTTGCCGATTTCTGCGGCGCGGTCGGCCAAGCGCCAAATAAGGAAGCATGATGCCGTTCGAAGCGATCAACCCACCGCAATTCCCCACCCCGATCGCGCCGTTTTCGGCCGGCGCCAAGGCCGGGAACACGCTTTACGTCTCAGGCATGCTCGCGCTTGGCGAGGGCGGCGTGGTGCTGCATGTCGGCGATGCGGCGGCACAGACCCGGCACGTTCTGGACGCGATCAAGACCACGGTGGAGGCGGCGGGCGGCAGCATGGCCGACATCGCCATGAACCACATCTTCCTCAAGGATCTCGGCGATTACGCCGCGTTCAACGCGGTCTACGCCACCTATTTTCCGGGCGACAAACCGGCGCGCTATTGCATCCGCGCCGATCTGGTGAAGCCCGAATGCCTCGTCGAGATCGCCTCGGTCGCGCATCTCGGCTGATGCCGCACGCGGACGGGCTTTACTACGAACTGCACGGCCCCGAAGGTGCGCCGCCATTGCTGCTGTCCTCCGGGCTGGGTGGCTCGGGCGGCTATTGGCAGCCCAACCTCTCGGCGCTCGCCGAGCGGTATCGCGTCATCCTGTACGATCATCGCGGCACCGGCCGTTCCGAGCGTGAGATCGCCGGCGAGGTGACGCTGGAGGCGGTCGGCGCGGATATGCGCCGGCTGCTCGACGCGCTCGACATTCCCTCGGTGACGATCGTCGGCCACGCGATCGGCGGCATGGCCGGCATGGCGCTCGCCCTCGCCGCGCCGGAGCGTGTCGCGCGGCTGGTGGTGGTCAACGGCTGGGCGCGGCTCGATCGGCATACCGAGCGCTGCTTCGACACCCGCCTCGCCTTGCTGCGCGATAGCGGCGCGCAGGCCTATCTCCACGCGCAGCCCTTGTTCCTGTTTCCGCCGCAATGGATCAGCGAGCATCACGACCGGTTGGTCGCCGAAGAAGCCGAACACCTCGCACACTTCCCCGGCGCGGCGATGATCGAGCGCCGCATCGCCGCCGCGCGCGGCTTCGACATCGCCGACCGGCTCGGCGAGATCGCCACGCCGACGTTGCTGATCGCCAGCGACGACGACATGCTCGTGCCGCCCGCCTGCTCAGCGGCGATTCACGCTGGCATGGCGGGGTCGCAACTGGTGCGGTTCGCGCGTGGCGGCCATGCCTGCAACGTCACGCAGGCCGATGACTTTAACGCCTGCCTGCTCGGCTGGCTCGACGGCAACGGAAGAGAGTAGCGCATGCAGATCGGCGTCTTCATCCCCATCAACAACAACGGCTGGCTGATCAGCGAAGCGGCGCCGCAGTACAAGCCGAGCTTCGATCTCAACAAGGCGATCGCTCTAAAGGCCGAGGAGCATGGCCTCGATTTCCTGCTGTCGATGATCAAGCTGCGCGGCTTCGGCGGCAAGACCGAGTTCTGGGAATACGGCCTCGAAAGCTTCACGCTGATGGCCGGCCTCGCCGCCGTTACAGAGCGGATCAAGATCTACGCCACCTGCCCCACCCTGCTGATCCCGCCGGCCTTCGCCGCGCGGATGTGCAACACGATCGATTCGATCAGTCACGGCCGCTTCGGGCTGAACCTCATCACCGGCTGGCAACCGCCCGAATATACCCAGATGGGGATGTGGCCGGGCGAAGAGCATTTCCGCAACCGCTACACGATGCTCGACGAATATGCCCATGTCCTGCGCGAGCTGTGGGAGACCGGCACGTCGGACTTCAAGGGCGACTATTACCAGATGGACGACTGCCGCGTCTGGCCGCAGCCGCAGGGCGAGATGAAGATCATCTGCGCGGGATCGTCCGACGCCGGTCTCGCCTTCTCGGCGAAATGGGCGGATTACGCTTTCTGTCTCGGCAAGGGCGTCAACACGCCGACCGCGTTCGCGCCCAACAACGCCCGGCTCGCCGTCGCGACCGAAAAGACCGGGCGCGACGTGTCGATCTTTGTGCTGGTGATGGTGATCGCCGCCGAAACCGACGACGCCGCGCAGGCCAAGTGGCGCGCCTATAATGACGGCGCCGATCTCGACGCCATCGCCTGGCTCGCCGATCAGGGCGCCGCCGACACGGTAAACACCGACACCAACGTCCGCCAGCTCGCCGCGCCCGAAGGGGCGGTGAACATCAACATGGGCACATTGGTCGGCTCGTATGAGACGGTCGCGCGGATGCTCGACGAGATGGCAGAGGTGCCCAATACCGGCGGCGTGCTGCTCACCTTCGACGATTTCCTCGAAGGCGTCGAAGCGTTCGGCACCCGCATCCAGCCACTGATGAAAAGCCGCGCGCATTTGCGGTGAGGGGCGACCTCTTCGCCATTCGTCCCGAATGAGTGAGAAACGCCTCCCCCTCCCGTTCGTCCCGAGCGAAGTCGAGGGACATACCCCACACGCGAGCGCATTGTGTCTCGACTTCGCTCGACACGAACGGTTGCGAAGGCGCGCCCTCAGCAGCCGCTCAAAACGCCGTCGCCAGTCGCTCCTGCATCGATCGCGCCGGGCTTTGCAGCGCCGGCACCCCCGCCTGCGCCGCGTCGAGCAGGCCGACCCGCCGGTACAGGTCCGCGCTCGACTGGATCAGCGCCCGCGCCCGCGCCGGCAGCTCCGCCACCGCCGCTGCATCGCTGATCGGCGCGGGGCCGAGCCGCCGCGACGGATCGAGCGCGTCGCGTGGCGCCATCTCGCCCGCGCTCACCGCGCGCTGGGTCAGCAGCCAGGCGATGACGTGCATCAGCCGGGTCGTCACCTTGAGCGATTCACAACTGAACGCGACGCGCGCGAGCGGCGGCAGCGCTTCGCGATCGACGCGACCGCCATCGTCGAAATAGCTGCGCGCCTCGTCGGCCAGCACCATCGCATCGACGTACAACACATCGATCAGACGGCGGTGAATCCGCGAGTCCGAAAATCCCCCCCTCATCCCGCCCCCCTCATGCCAGCTCTGTGACGCACATGGCGCGCGCGGCGGTAGCGCGGCGCGTGGCGGTAGCGCCACCGATCGTCCCGTTTCGGATCGCCGCCCCGCTCACGCGATGATGTCGGGGATCAATTGATCCTCCAGCGAGACGATCTCGTCGCGCAGCCGCAGCTTGCGCTTCTTGAGGCGAGCAAGCTGCATCTGATCGGCCGCGCCGCCGGCGATCAGCGCGGACAGTGCGGCATCGAGGTCACGATGCTCGACTCTCACCACCTCAAGCCGCTTGGCGATCTGCGCTCCGTCCATTCGTCCCCCTGCGCCGGTGATCGGCTGAGTCGCACCGGCCCGCACCACCGCCCGACGGCCCACCCGGATCTACCAAGGGGTTTCGGGCGGGGGAACGGGCCGGTCGCTGGAACTCTAGCAAAACCGTGGAAGGACGCGAGCGCCAAAAATCCGGTCGTCGCACTTCTTTGCTCGGTACGTCGAATCGCACCGCCGAGGGGGCAGACATTGAACCGGAATCATGCTTGATTGCTTCCCCCGCCACCCTTTCGGAAGGAGGAAAACTCAATGCAGAACGCGCACCATATGGCCCTGGAGGCCAAACACGCCGTCCTCGAGGAGAAGATCAGCGCCGAGTCGCATCGACCGCAGCCTGATAGCGCAATGTTGGCCGCGCTCAAGAAGCAAAAGCTTCGCGTTAAGGAAGAAATGACGATCCTTTAACGATAGCGCGCCCGGGCAGCACCGCTGCCCGGGCTTCGAACCCCCGCTTTACGTGCGCGGCGTGTATTTGGGCGCGACCACCATGTTCGGCTTGGCCCCCGTGCCGACCGGCTTGCGCGCCAGTTTAGGATCGATCTGCCGGTCGAACGCGATCCCGATCCGCCCCGCCGCCGACCACGCGACTCGCCCGCGCACCACGCCGACCCCGCGCAGATCGCATTCGACCTCGGTGCCGACATCCAGACCCTGCTGATATTCCGCCATCAACCCGCCCGCAGACAGGTTGCGCACGCGCACCGTCGTCGTGGCATCGCCGACCCGCAGGTCCGACATCAGCAACAGGCTGTCGCGCGCGCCGCTACGGTCCCCCGCGTCTTCGCCGCTCGGGTCACGCAGGGAATCTTTGGAGGACTCGTCCATCACCATCGCCGATTGAAGATACTTGGCTCCACGATAGCGGACTTCGGTATCCAACGTCTTAATTATCGGGCCGCGCTCAATCCTCGCGCGAGACCTTTTCGTGGCGTTCGTGGCGTTCCTGCGCCTCGACGGTCATCGTCGCGATCGGCCGCGCTTCGAGCCGGCCGAGCGAGATCGGCTCACCGGAGACTTCGCAATAGCCATATTCGCCGTCCTCGATCCGGCGCAGCGCCGCGTCGATCTTGGAGATGAGCTTGCGCTGCCGGTCGCGCGTGCGCAGCTCGATCGACCAGTCGGTCTCGCTCGATGCGCGATCGGTCAGATCCGCCTCGCGCAGCGAATCGAGCTGGAGCTGCGAGAGCGTGCCTGCCGATTCGCGCAGGATCGCGTCCTTCCACGCTTGCAGCTTGTCCCGGAAATACGCCTGCTGGCGTGGGTTCATGAAAGGTTCGTCGGCGCTCGGCCGATACCCGTCGCTATCGTTCGACAGGGCCGGAGGCGCGTCGAATTTCGTGGTGTCATCTCGGTGATTCAAGACCAGTCGCCATCCCATCGCTGCCAGTCGTATGACGCTCAAAGCGTTCTTTTTTCACGCCCGGCTGTCCCATGATGAGCGGGCCTATAGCCATGCCGTTCCCGCACCACAAGCAACCCCCGGTAAAAGCGCGCCATTCGCTCATCATTCCCGATGCACGCGGGGAAGTACGAACGCCCGGTGGATCTGTACCGCTACGATACGTTAACCACGATCCGCGCGGATGCGGCGCCATGAATCCCGTATCGAGACCCCTACAACGCGGTTAACGGCCTTGAACTTAACACTTTGTTCGGCACTTTGGGCAAAGAGCGGCGGACCCGCTGAGGTAATGCAGACCCGGTAGAAGACCCTGCCGGCAACGAAAGAACGAGATCATGTCGGTGCGGATGGCCTTGGCTAAACTGTGCGCTTGCGCATGCGGCGGCGCTATCGTCGGCGGTGGCGCGGTGCATGTCGCCGAAGCATCGAAGACGCGCCACGCCTATGTGCAGAAGACCAAGCGCGTCGTGCGCCGCACGGTGAGCCACCCCGCCGGACGCGTCCGCCGAGTCGTGACGCAGACCCGCGCGGTGTGCCCACCCGCGGTCGTCACCATGACGAGCCAGGGCGCGCCGATCCCGCTGCCCCCGGCTGATCCGCCCGCGATGGGCGGCGGTGGCGGTGGCGGCATGACCGTGATCGGCGGCGGCTTCGGCGGATTCGGCGGCGGCTTCTCGGGCGGTGGGTTCTTCGGCGGCGGTGGTAGCGGCGGATCGGGCGGCATCGTCATCTCCTCGACGTCGAGCGGCGGATCGACCTCGACCAGCGGCGGCTCCACGTCGACGGGTGGGTCTTCCACCGGCGGTTCGTCCACCTCGACCGGCGGGTCTTCGACCGGAGGCTCATCCACGTCCACAGGTGGTTCCTCGACTTCGACGGGCGGCTCTTCGACATCGACCGGCGGTTCCTCGACCTCGACCTCCACCGGCGGCTCTTCCACCTCCACATCGACGGGCGGTTCCTCGACGTCGAGTTCGACCAGTTCCTCCACCTCGGGGTCTACCTCCACGTCGAGCGCGTCGAGCGGATCGAGCAGCTACGCATCGAGCAGCCACGGCTTCCCGGGCAGCAGCGGCTGGCATGGCGGCAGTAGCGGTTGGCACGGCGGTAGCAGCGGCGGTCATGGCGGCAGCAGCGGCGGCCACCCGGCCCCCGTGCCCGCGCCGCCGATGGTGTTGTTGTTCGGTGCCGCCGCCGCCGCGCTGGTCGCCCGCAAGCGCTTCGCCAAGCGACCCGCCGCCGAAGCCTGAGCCGCACCACCTGTCAAAAAACGAAAACCCCTGCGCGACGCGAGTCGCGCAGGGGTTTTTCGATTCGCTTGCGCAGGCGGAACCGCGCGGCCATAGCCTCGCGCATTATGCACGACATCCGCCTGATCCGCGACGATCCCGCCGCTTTTGACGCCGCCCTCGCCAAACGCGGGGTCGCGCCTGCGTCGGCGCACCTGCTCGCGCTCGACGAGGCGCGCCGCGCGCTCATCACCGAAGCGCAGACCGCACAGGCGCGCCGCAACGAAGCGTCGAAGGCGATCGGCGCCGCCAAGGCCCGCCGCGACGACCCCACCGACCTGCTCGCCGAAGTCGCCGAGTTGAAGGAACGCCTGCCCGCGATCGCCGCCGAGGAGAAAGCGGTCGGCGAGACGCTCACCGCCGCGCTCGCCGCGATCCCCAATTTGCCGCTCGCCGACGTGCCCGCCGGCAAGGACGAGGACGACAATGCGCTGGTCGCGGTGCATGGCACGCCGCCCGCCTTCACTTTTGCGCCGAAGGAGCATGACGCGATCGGCCCGACACTCGGCCTCGATTTCGAGACCGGCGCGGCGATGTCGGGCGCGCGCTTTACGCTCGTACGCGGCCACGCCGCCAAGCTGCACCGCGCGCTCGGCCAGTTCATGCTCGACACGCTGACGGCTGAGCATGGCTATGAGGAAGTCGTGCCGCCGCTGCTGGTGCGCGACGAGGCGCTGTTCGGCACCGGCCAGCTTCCCAAGTTCGCCGAGGATCTGTTCAAGACCACTGACGGTCGCTGGCTGATCCCGACCGCCGAGGTGAGCCTCACCAACATCGTCGCGAACAAGATCCTGAGCGAAGCGGAACTGCCGCTGCGCTTCGCCGCGCTCACCGCCTGCTTCCGCTCAGAAGCGGGCGCGGCCGGACGCGACACGCGCGGCTTCATCCGCCAGCACCAGTTCGAGAAGGTCGAGATGGTCTCGATCGTCACGCCCGACACGTCCGAGGCCGAGCACGAACGCATGACCGCCTGCGCCGAGGGCATCCTGACCGCGCTCGGCCTGTCCTTCCGCCGCATGAAGCTCTGCACCGGCGACATGGGCTTCACGGCGGCGCGCACCTATGATCTCGAAGTGTGGCTGCCCGGCCAGGGCCGCTACCGCGAGATTTCGAGCTGCTCGACCTGCACCGATTTCCAGGCGCGCCGCATGAACGCGCGCTACCGCCCCGCCGAGGAAAAGGGCACGCGCTTCGTCCATACGCTCAACGGCTCCGGCCTCGCGGTCGGCCGGACGTTGGTGGCGGTGCTGGAGAATTACCAGCAGGAAGACGGCTCGGTCGCGGTGCCCGAGGTGCTCAAATCCTACCTCAAGGGCCTAAACCGGCTGGAACCCAAATGATCCTCCCCGGCACGGAGCGGATTTGATGCGCATTCTCCTCTCCAACGACGACGGCATCCACGCGCCCGGCCTCGCCGTGCTCGAACGGCTCGCGCGTACGCTTTCCGACGACGTCACCGTCGTCGCGCCGATCGCGGAGCAATCGGGCAAGGGCCGTTCGCTCACGCTCACCGAGCCGGTGCGGCTGCGTCAGTTCGGCGAGAAGCGCTGGGCGGTCACCGGCACGCCGACCGACGCGGTGATGATCGCGCTCGCCGAGATCATGAAGGACGCCAAGCCCGACCTGATCCTCTCGGGCGTCAACCGCGGCGCCAATCTCGGCGAGGACGTCAGCTATTCGGGCACCGTCGCCGCAGCGATGGAGGGCGCCCACGCCGGCATCCGCTCGATCGCGCTCAGCCAGCGTTATGCCGGTAGCAGCCTCGGCGACGCCGTAACCTTCGCGGCGGCGGAAGCCTGGGGCGAGCGCGTGCTGCGCACACTGATCGACACGCCGTTCGCGCCGCGCACCTTGGTCAACGTCAACTTCCCGCCGGTCGCGGCCGAGGATGTGCAGGGCATTCGCGTCGTCGCGCAGGGCCTGCGGGATTACGGACGGCTCCAGCTCGATCGCCGCACCGATCCGCGCGGCTTCGACTATTACTGGCTGCGGCTTGGGCGCATCCCGCACACGCCCGCCGAAGCGACCGATCTCGAAGCGATCGAGCACGGCCACATCACCGTGACCCCGCTGCATCTCGACCTGACACACCACGCGTCGCTCGCTATGCTCACCGAACGGTTCCTATAAGGGCGCGTAATGGGGCGATTTTCGGGTTCGGGTCGGTCGCGCAATGCGGCGTCGTTGGTCGTTCTGCTACCGGCCCTCGCCGCCTGTATCCCGCAAGGCGCCGCCCCCGATCCCGACGCGACGCGCTACCGCCCGCAACAGTCCATGCCCGAGCGGCATGACGCCCCGCCCCCCAACGACCAGCCACGCTACGAACCGCACCGCATCGACGAAGGCGTCGCCGCCCTGCCCGCGCCGCCGCCGGCATGGCAGGCGCGTCCGGTCAGCGCCGATGCGAAGCCGGTCGACTCCACCACCTATGTCGTCCGCCCCGGCGACACGCTCCGCGCGGTCGCGGACCGCACCGGCGCCGGCACCGAAGCGATCGCGCGCGCCAACGGGTTGAGCGTGCCGTTCGTGATCCGCGCGGGCCAGCGACTGTCGATTCCCGGCGGCCGCTATCACCTCGTCCGCTCGGGCGAGACCGGCATCGCGATCGCACGCGCTTATGGCATCGACTGGTCGCGTATCGTCACCGCCAACGGCCTCAGCGAGCCCTATACGCTGCGTGCGGGCATGCGCGTGCTGATCCCCGGCGCCACGCCCGGGATCAGCAGCGCGGCCGAGCGCGCCGCCGCGTTCCGCCTCGATGTCGACGACATCGTCACCGGCAGCGCGCCCGCGCTCGCCAGCAACCAGCGCCCCGCCCCGCCCTCACGCTCACCCCGCCGCGTACTCGCGCCGACCGAGGCGATCAGTGAGCCGGCGCGGCTGCGCGGCGTGTTCGGCTGGCCCGCGCAGGGCCGCATCGTCGCGCGCTTCGGCCCGAGCGGCGCGAGTGGCGAGCGCTTCAATGGCATCAAGATCGCGGTGCCGATCGGCACGCCGATCCTCGCGGCCGCCGACGGCGTGGTCGCGTATGCCGGCAGCGAAGTGCCGACGCTGGGCGGCCTCGTCATCGTCAAGCACGGCGACGGCTGGACGACGGTCTACGGCCACGCCAGCCGCCTGCTCGTCCAGCGCGGCCAGGCGGTCAAGCGCGGCCAGACGATCGCGCTGTCGGGCGATACCGGGCTGGCCGACAGGCCGGAGCTGCACTTCGAAATGCGCAAGGGCCGCACGCCAGTCGATCCGATTGCGCAACTGCCGCGATCGTAACCGCCGCCCCATCGTCACCCCAGCGCAAGCTGGGTCTCTCGGTGAGACTCGCTCCGCCCGCAGCCTCGCACCGCTCGCCCAATCCAACCGTTCGTGTCGAGCGAAGTCGAGACACAATGCGCTTCCGCGTGCCGCGTGTCCCTCGACTTCGCTCGGGACGAACGGACTAAGGGTTCAGCGGTTAGCCGACGGTTCCAGCACCGAAAACGCGCCATAGCTCCCCTGGAAGAACAGCAACGGCGCACTCGGCGCTTCCACTTCCAGCGCGATCACGCGGCCGAGCACGATGAAATGGTCGCCCGCCTCGTGGACGACATCGAGGTTGCAGTCGATCCACGCCACCACCCCGTCGAGGATCGGCGAGCCGTTGGCGGAGTGGCGGTGCGAGATGCCGGCGAACTTGTCCGCACCGCGCGCCGAGAATTGCCGGCACAATGCCTCCTGATCGGCGGCGAGCACGTTGACGCAGAACTTGCCGACCTTCTCGATGCGCGGCCAGCTCGACGATGTGCGATCGGGGAAGAACGCGACAAGCGGCGGATCGAGCGAAACCGACGTGAACGAGCCGACCACCATGCCGGTCGGCGTGCCGTCTGCCTCGACGGCGGTGATGACGCAGACGCCGGTGGGATAATGGCCCAGCACGCGGCGAAACGTGGCGTTATCGAAACTCGTGCTCATCGTGGTATCTCCCCCGTCTTTATCCGAACGCCCTTGCGGATTTCGCGCGCGGCAATCAACCCCGCCTAGCTGCGATTGGGGCCGGCCTAGAATCATTCGCTTGCCCGCAGCCCCGGCAGGCCGTCTTGGGGGCGCTCCTAAGTCGTTCATCGGACATGCCCGTGGAATCCCTGACTCATCTGCAACGCCTCGAATCCGAAGCGATCCACATCCTGCGCGAAGTGGTCGCCGAGGCCGAGAAGCCGGTGATGCTGTATTCGGTCGGCAAGGATTCGGCCGTGATGCTGCATCTGGCGAAGAAGGCGTTCTACCCTTCGCCGCCGCCCTTCCCGCTGCTCCACGTCGATACGACGTGGAAATTCCAGGAGATGTACAAGCTCCGCGACAAAGCGGCGGCGGATGCCGGCATGGAATTGCTGGTCTACCAGAACCCCGAGGCGCGCGAGAAGGGGATCAACCCTTTCGACCACGGCCCGCTCCACACAGACATGTGGAAGACCGAGGGTTTGAAACAGGCGCTCGACCTCTACGGCTTCGATGCGGCGTTCGGCGGCGCGCGGCGCGACGAGGAGAAGAGCCGCGCCAAGGAACGCATCTTCTCGTTCCGCACCGCCAGCCATCGCTGGGACCCCAAGGCGCAGCGCCCCGAACTCTGGCACCTCTACAATGCGCGCAAGGCCAAGGGCGAGAGCATGCGCGTGTTCCCGATCTCGAACTGGACTGAACTCGACATCTGGCAGTACATCCAGCTCGAAGGCATTGAGATCGTGCCGCTCTATTTCGCCGCTCCGCGCCCCACCGTCGAGCGCGACGGGCTGCTGCTGATGGTCGACGACGAGCGCTTCCGCCTCAACCCCGGCGAGGTGCCCGTGGAGCGCTCGATCCGCTTCCGCACGCTCGGCTGCTATCCGCTCACCGGCGCGGTCGAGAGCGAGGCGAAGACGCTGCCGGAGGTGATCCAGGAAATGCTCCTCACCACCACCAGCGAACGCCAGGGCCGCGCGATCGACAAGGACGGCGGCGACGCGAGCATGGAGAAGAAGAAGCAGGAGGGGTATTTCTGATGCGCGACCCCGCCCCGGCCCTCGCCCCCGGCGTCACCCCAGCGCACGCTGGGGTCTCCTGCGGCTCGCGCGCGCCCTCCCCCATGAGATGCCAGCTTACGCTGGCATGACGGACTGGAAGACATGACCGACACTACCCTGACTGACCCCATCTACCAGACCGACACCCTCATCGCCGAGGATATAGACGCGTATCTCGACGCGCATCAGCACAAGACGATGCTGCGCTTCATCACCTGCGGCTCGGTCGATGACGGCAAATCGACGCTGATCGGGCGGCTGCTCTACGATTCGAAGATGATCTTCGAGGATCAGCTCGCCGCGCTCGAGGCGGACAGCAAGCGCGTCGGCACGCAGGGCGGCGAGATCGATTTCGCGCTACTCGTCGATGGCCTCGCCGCCGAGCGCGAGCAGGGCATCACCATCGATGTCGCCTATCGCTTCTTCGCGACCGAGAAACGCAAGTTCATCGTTGCCGACACGCCCGGCCACGAACAGTACACGCGCAACATGGTGACCGGCGCCTCGACCGCCGATCTCGCCGTGATCCTGATCGATGCGCGCAAGGGTGTGCTCGTCCAGACGCGGCGGCATTCGTACCTCGCGCACCTGATCGGCATCCGCAACATCGTGCTGGCGGTCAACAAGATGGATCTGGTCGGTTACGACCAGAGCGTGTTCGAGCGAATCGTCGCCGAATATACCGCCTTCGCCACATCGATCGGCATCGAGGCGTTCGTCGCCATGCCGATTTCGGGCTTCAAGGGCGACAACATCACCAGCGCGAGCGCCAACACGCCCTGGTACACCGGGCCGACGCTGATGGAGCATCTCGAAACCGTCGCGGTCGATGCGACGCTCGACGCGCAAAAGCCGTTCCGCATGCCGGTGCAATGGGTCAACCGCCCCAACCTCGATTTCCGCGGCTTCTCCGGGCTGATCGCGAGCGGGCGGGTCGCGCCCGGCGACGCGATCCGCGTACTGCCCTCCGGCAAGACCTCGACCGTCAAGTCGATCGTCACGCTTGATGGCGATCTCGACCACGCCATCGCCGGCCAGTCGGTGACGCTGACGCTCACCGACGAGGTCGATTGCTCGCGCGGCGACGTGATCGCCGCCGCCGATGCGCCGCCGCAAGTCGCCGACCAGTTCGAGGCGACGATCGTATGGATGGACGAGGCCGAGATGCTGCCCGGCCGCCCCTATTGGCTCAAGATCGGCACACAGACCGTCTCGGCGACGCTCCAGCAACCGAAATATCAGGTCAACGTCAACACGATGGAGCATCTCGCCGCCAAGACGCTCGATCTCAACGCGATCGGCGTCGCCAACCTCTCCACCGACCGCCCGATCGCGTTCGAACCCTATGCGCAGAACCGCGATCTCGGCGGGTTCATCCTGATCGACAAGATGACCAACGCCACCGTCGCGGCGGGGATGATCCATTTCAGCCTGCGCCGCGCCGATAACATCCATTGGCAGGCGGTTGATATCACCCGCGATGTCCATGCCGCGCAGAAGTGGCAGCAGCCGCGGCTGGTCTGGCTGACCGGACTGTCGGGATCGGGCAAATCGACCATCGCCAACATCGTCGAGAAGAAGCTGTACGCGCGCGGCAAGCACAGTTTCCTGCTCGACGGCGACAACGTCCGCCACGGGCTCAACAAGGACCTCGGCTTCACCGATGCCGACCGCGTCGAGAACATCCGCCGCGTCGGCGAGGTGGCCAAGCTGATGACCGATGCCGGGCTGATCGTCATCACCGCGTTCATCTCGCCGTTCCGCTCGGAGCGCGACATGGTGCGCCAGATGCTTCCCGCCGGCGAGTTCATCGAGGTACATGTCGACACCCCGCTCGCCGAGGCCGAGGCGCGCGACGTCAAGGGCCTCTACAAGAAGGCGCGCGCCGGCCAGCTCAAGAACTTCACTGGCATCGACAGCCCCTATGAGCCGCCGCTCACCCCCGAAATCCGCATCGACACGACCAAGCTGACCGCCGATCAGGCGGCGGACGTGATCGTCGAGGCGATCGTCGGCATCTGGAGCCATGACCTGTGAGCATGACCGACGCAGACCTCGCCGCGCACCTCGCCGAGACCGCTGGAAAATTGCTGCGCGATGTGCGCGGATCGGGCATCTTCTCGCCCAAGGCGCTCGGACTGGCGGGCGACCAGACTGCCAACCAGTTCCTCGTCCACGCGCTGCGCGAGGCGCGGCCCGATGACGGGCTGCTCTCCGAAGAGATGAAGTGCGACGGCACGCGGCTCGGCATGAAGCGCGTGTGGATTGTCGATCCGGTCGACGGCACGCGCGAATATGGCGAGGCGCGCGCCGACTGGGCGGTCCATGTCGCGCTGGCGATCGACGGGGTCGCCAGCGTCGGCGCGGTCGCGCTGCCCGATGCCGGGCTGGTGCTGCGCTCCGACCGCCCTGCCCCCATTCCCCCGGCGCCCGCGCAACTCCGCATGGTCGTCAGCCGCACCCGCCCCGCGCCCGAGGCGGTGACGATCGCCGGCAAGCTCGGCGCCGAACTGGTGCCGATGGGCTCGGCTGGCGCCAAGGCGATGGCGGTGGTGCTCGGGCAAGCCGACATCTACCTCCATTCGGGCGGGCAGTACGAATGGGACAGCGCCGCCCCGGTCGCGGTGGCGGCGGCCTACGGGCTGCACTGCTCACGGATCGATGGCTCGCCGCTGCGGTATAACAATGCCGACGTGTATATGCCCGACCTGCTGATCGCCCGCCCGGAGCACGCCGAGATGGTGCTGAAGCTCCTCCACCCCTGATCCTCCCCGCTTGGCGGGGAGAATCGAAAGGACGTTCTCCAATGCCCACCGCACGCTGGAACGGCGCGATCATCGCGCAATCGGATGATACCGTCATAGTCGAGGGCAACCACTATTTCCCCGCCGACTCGGTCGATCCCGCATTGCTGGAAGACAGCGACACGCACACGATCTGCCCGTGGAAAGGCACCGCCAGCTACAAGACGCTCGTCGTCGGCGGCGAGCGCAACCGCGATGCCGCATGGTATTATCCCGACCCCAAATCCGCCGCCGCCGAGATCAAAGGGAGGTTCGCGTTCTGGAAGGGCGTGACGGTCGGCTGACACTGGCTGGCGCACGCGCGCGACCGGCGGTATGGAGCCGCATGTCCACGACCTTCACGATCGACACCGCGACCAGCCGCGCCAACCCCACGCCAGCGCCGATGAAGCGGCTCACCGTACCCGCCATCCGCAAGCGCAAAGGCGGCGAGCCGCTGGTGATGCTCACCGCCTATACGGTGCGGATGGCGCAATTGCTCGATCCGCAGTGCGACATCCTGCTGGTCGGCGACAGTCTCGGCCAGGTGATCTACGGCCTGCCCTCGACGCTGCCGGTGACGCTCGACATGATGTGCGCGCATGGCGCGGCGGTGGTGCGCGGCAGCTATCATTCGGTCGTCGTCATCGACATGCCGTTCGGCAGCTATGAGGCCAGCCCGCAAGCCGCCTTCGCCTCAGCAGCCCGGATCATGGCGGAAACCGGCGCGGCGGCGGTCAAGCTCGAGGGCGGCGTCGCGATGGCGCCGACCGTCGCCTTCCTGTCCGAACGCGGCGTGCCCGTAATGGGCCATGTCGGCCTCACCCCACAGGCGGTCAACGCACTCGGCGGCTATGGCGCACGCGGCCGCAGCGAAGCCGAGCACGCCAAGATCCTCGCCGATGCCCGCGCGATCGCCGATGCCGGCGCATTCGCGATCGTCGCCGAGGGCATTCTCGAACCGCTCGCCCGCACCATCACCGCCGAGGTCGCCTGCCCCGTCATCGGCATCGGCGCATCGGCGCAGTGCGACGGGCAAGTGCTCGTCACCGAGGATATGCTCGGCCTGTTCGAGCGCACGCCGCGCTTCGTCAAGACGTTCGAGGACATGGCTGGCCGCATTTCCGCCGCGGTTGAGACCTACGCACGCGATGTCCGGTCACGCACGTTTCCGGGCGTCGACCAGACGTATCTGCCCAAGGATTGACGCCACTTCCCCTAATACTCGCGGCCCGCTAAGGTCCGCGCCTTCCCCGCCCGATTGGAGTTATGCGTTGGCTGTCCCGCCGAATACCGATGCCGCTTTCCTGCGCGAAGTCGATGAGGAACTGCGCCGCGACCAGCTCGCCGGCGCGTGGCAGCGTTACGGGCGGATCGCGATCATCGCGATCATCGTCGCGCTGGCCGCGTTCGGCGGCTATCTGCTGTGGCGCAGCCACCAGCAGTCCGAAGCGGGCGAAAAGGCCGAGGCATTGCAGAAAGTGTATGACGGCATCGCCGCCAAGGACGCCGCCACCAAGCCGCTGCCCGATCTCGCCACGGCGAGCGAGCCCGGCTACCGCGCGCTCGCGAAATTCACCCAGGCCGATGTTCTCCTCCAGAAGAACGACCTGCCCGGCGCGGCGAAGCTGTTCGCCGCCATCGCCGCCGATACCGGCGTCGGCCAGCCGTTCCGCGATCTCGCGCTGATCCGCGAGACCAGCGCCGAGTTCGACACGCTCAAGCCCGAGCTCGTCGTCTCGCGGCTGCGCGATCTCGCCAGGCCGAGCAACGCGTGGTTTGGCAGCGCCGGCGAACTGGTCGCGATGGCCTATCTGCGCATGAACAAGCCCGAACTGGCCGGGCCGCTGTTCGCGCAGATCGCGCGTAACGAAGATGTACCCGGCACGATCCGCCAGCGCGCCGTGCAGATGACAGGCGTGCTCGGCGTGGATGCCGTCGATCAGGGTGAGGACAAGAAGGCGAAATGAAGACGAGGATATTTCTGGCCGCGACGGCATCTGCCGCGCTGGCGCTGAGCGGCTGCGCCGCACTGAAAGGCTCAGGCCGTCACAAGACGCCGACGCTCGGCGAGCGCATCCCGATCCTCGCCTCCGAAAGCGCGGCCGATCCCGACAAGACGATCGCCGACGTGCAGGTGCTGCTGCCCGAGGCGACCGTGAACGACACCTGGGCACAGCCCGGCGGCAGCGCGTCCCGCTCGCTCGGCCAGCTTGCGCTCGGCACGTCGCTGACGCGCCAGTGGACCGCGCAGATCGATGGCGGCTCGAACCGCCAGCGGCTCGGCTCCGCGCCGATCGTCGCCGACGGCAAGCTGTTCGCGGTGGATGTCGATGCGACGATCCACGCCTTCGACGCTGCAAGCGGCGCGAAGATCTGGACCGCCGACATCGCCAAGGGATCGGATAAGAAGAACCGTTCCGCCCGCTTCGGCGGCGGCGTGAGCTTCGAGGACGGCAAGCTGTTCGCGACCGACGGCCTCGGCGATGTCGTCGCGTTCGATGCCAAGGACGGCAAGGAGCTGTGGCGCGTCAAGCCCGGCGGCCCGTTACGCAACGCGCCGACTGTCGCTTCGGGCCAGCTCTATGTGCTGAGCCAGGACAACCAGCTCTATGCGCTGTCGCAGACGGACGGGTCGATCGTGTGGTCCGGCTCGGGCTCGCTCGAAACGCAGGGTGTGTTCGGCGTGGCCGCCCCCGCCATCGCGCAGGGCACCGTGATCGCTGGCTTCTCGTCGGGCGAACTGACCGCCTATCGCTATGAGAACGGCCGCACGCTCTGGCAGGATGCGCTGTCGCGGTCGAGCATCTCGACTTCGGTGTCGTCGCTCGCCGATATCGATGCCGATCCGGTGGTCGATCGCGGCACGGTATTCGCGGTCGGGCAAGGCGGCCGCACCGTCGCGCTCGAGATCGTCTCCGGCCAGCGCCAGTGGGAGCAGAATTTCGCGGGCATCTCGACGCCGTGGGTTGCCGGCGAGTGGCTATTCCTCGTCACCGACGACGCGCGGCTGGTCTGCCTCGCACGCGGCACCGGCAAGGTGCGCTGGATCGCACAGCTCCAGCATTACAAGAGCGACAAGATCGTCGCCGAGGATGCGGGCGAGAAGAAGAAAAAGAAGAAGAAGGAAAAGCACAAGAACCCGATCACCTGGTTCGGCCCGGTGCTGGCGGGCGGGCGGCTGGTGCTGACCAACTCGCTCGGCCAGATCGTCTCGGCCGCGCCCGAGACCGGCAAGGTGGTATCGACGATCGAGGCCAAGACCAGCTTCACGCTGCCGCCGATCGTCGCCAAGTCGACGCTCTACGTGCTCGACCAGAAGGGGCATCTGGTCGCGTATAAGTGAGGGTGGCGGGCTGTGGCCCGCCCCTCACACTCCGTTCGTCCCGAGCGAAGTCGAGGGATGGCCAGCGCTTCGTAATAACACCCGTTCGTGTCGAGCGAAGTCGAGACACCTGCGCTCGGCGCATGTCCCTCGACTTCGCTCGGGACGAACGGAAAGAGACGATCGGGAAGCAACGAACGGGCGTGACATCACAGGAATACCGGCACGGGGGTGACGAACCGGCGCGCGTGCCGTAAGGGAGCGCGATGCCCAATCTTCCCGTGGTCGCGATTATCGGCCGGCCCAACGTCGGCAAATCGACTTTGTTCAACCGTCTCGTCGGCAAGAAGCTCGCGCTCGTCGATGATCGTCCCGGCGTCACGCGCGATCGGCGCGAGGGCGATGCCTCGCTGATCGGCCTCGATTTCCGCGTCATCGACACCGCCGGCTATGAGGATCAGGACGCCGCCTCGCTGCCCGGCCGCATGCGCCAGCAGACCGAAGCGGCGGTCGCGCAGGCCGACGTGGCGCTGTTCCTGATCGATGCGCGCGCCGGGATCGTTCCGCTCGACGCCGAAATCGCGCGCTGGCTGCGCGGATCGACCACGCCGATCGTGCTGGTCGCCAACAAGGCCGAAGGCCGCGCCGGGGAATCCGGCATCATCGAGGCGCTCGGGCTTGGCCTGGGTGATCCCGTCCAGCTTTCCGCCGAACATGGCGAAGGCATGGGCGAATTGTTCGAGGCGCTGCTGCCGCTCCTCGAACCCGATGGCCAAGCGCCGGCCGAGGAACCGCCCGAGGACGACGAATTCTACGAAAAGGGTCCGCTCAAGCTCGCCATCATCGGCCGGCCGAACGCGGGCAAATCGACGCTCATCAACCGCATGCTCGGCGAGGAACGGCTCATCACCGGGCCGGAAGCTGGCATCACGCGCGATTCGATCGCGATCGACTGGATGTGGGAGGGCCGCCCGGTCCGGCTGATCGACACCGCCGGCATGCGCAAGCGCGCTCTGGTGCAGGACAAGCTTGAGAAGCTCTCGGTCGCCGATGCGCTCCACGCGATCGATTTCGCCGAGGTCGTCGTGCTGCTGCTCGATGCCACGCGCGGGCTGGAGGCGCAGGATCTGCGCATCGCCGACGCGGCGTTGCAGGAAGGCCGTGCGCTGATCGTCGCGATCAACAAATGGGATGTCGCGGAGAATGGCAGCAGCCTGTTCAACGGCATCCGCGGTGCGCTCGAAGAGGGGCTGAGTCAGGTCAAGGGCCTGCCGGTGCTGACCGTCTCGGCGGCGACCGGCAAGGGCATCGACACGCTCATCCAGGTCGCGTTCGACACGCGCGAGGCGTGGTCGCGCCGCGTCGGTACGGGCGAACTCAACCGCTGGTTCGAAAAGGCGGTCGACGCCAACCCCCCGCCCGCCCCCGGCGGCAAGCGGATCAAGTTGCGCTATCTCACCCAGGCTAAAACGCGTCCGCCCGGCTTCGTGTTGTTCGGCACGCGCGTCGATCAACTGCCGATGAGCTATCAGCGGTATCTCATCAACGGCATCCGCCGTGATCTCGGCTTCGGCGCAGTGCCCGTGCGATTGACGTTGCGGGCACCGAAGAACCCATTCGACCGATAGATTTTCTCGCGCTCGACTTGGTTGAGCGCGCGGAAAGCCTGTTTCATCAACATCTCGTTTACGCAGCGCATGTAGAGTTCGGCCAGAACTGCCGTGATCGCTCTTGATCGCGGTGGAGGAGAACGGCCGTGTCGCTGGACGATCGGGAGCTTGTCGACTGGACCGTGTTCGCGCGTGCGCGTAGCGACCTGGGTGCCAGCTTCGTGCGTATTCTCGGCTATTTCCGCGAGGATGGCGTGAAATCGGTCGCCGCGATCGAAGCCGCGATGGGCGCGCGGAACACCGCAGGACTGGTGATGCCCGCGCACACGCTCAAGAGCGAATCGCGTCAGTTCGGCGCCGCGCCACTGGCCGACCTCGCCGAACGAATCGAGACGACCGCGCGCGACTGCCTCGAAAGCCACGACACGCCCGAGGCGATGCTGGGGCTGGTGGCGACCCTGCGCGCGCTGTTCGAACGCACGCTGGCGATACTGGAACACGAGGCCAACCCGCTGGTAGAACGCCGCCCCGCCTCAGGGCAACGCACCGCCTGACAATACCGTCGCCTCCAACCCCACCAAGCCTCAGTTCCGCAGCCGCTCGATCGCCTGTGCCAGCGCCACGTAGAGCTTGCCCATGTCTGAAGACAGCAAGGTCACGCCCAGCGGCGATCCGTCGCGCTGCGCGAGGATCGCGCGCAGCATCGCTTCGAAATCGTGGATGTACCGGTTGACGTGGTCGCGGAAGCGATTGTCGTCGTCGTACAGCCGGGCGATGTCGCGCGCCTCGCCGCCGTCGAGCAGTCGCACCGCGCGGCGGGTGAACACACCGCGATCACCGCGCAGATAGGCCGCCCAGGCGCTGTCAGCGACTTCGGTCGAGAAACTCTTGGCGATGTCGATCGAGGCCGAGTTGAGTGCTTCGATCAGCAGCGAGACGCGGCGGGCGAAACTCTCCTCCTCGGCGTTTTCGCGTTCGTTGCGCGCCTGCTCGACGCGGGTTTCGACGATCGCGCTGGCCGCACTGATCGTCGCGACCTGCTCGGCGATCCGCGCCGAGACGCGTTCGGCGACGCGCGCGGCCTCTTCGGCTGCCTCGCCGATCGCGGTGAGGTTGAGCTCGAGCGACGATGCCGCAGCACGCTGCATCGCGTCGACACTGGCCGCCTCCAGCGCGGCGGCGGCTTCGGGTATGACGCTGGCGAGCGTATCGCGCGCGCTCGCGGCGGCGGCGTTGGCGGTGTCGCGCACGCGCAGCAGCGTATCGACGAGGCGCGGCGCGGCTTCTCCCGCGAAGCGGTTCGCGTGCGCGATCGTCGCCTCGACGGAGGCGCCAAGCTCTGCCGCCCGGTCGGCACTCGCCGCCAGCGTCGTTTGCAGCGTCCCGGCGAGCCGCTCCGCGCGCGTGCTCTGGCCGGAGATGACGAAAGCGACCGACTCGATCGCGGCATGCGTGCTTTCGGCGGCAGTGACGAGCGCGCCGAGTTCGGGCTTGGCCTCGCCGACCAGACGGCGGCTGGCGCCGATCCGCTCGTCGAGGCGGGCGAGTGCGGCGGGAATCGTCTCGTCGATCTCACGCGTCGCCGAATCGAGCGCGATCAGCAGCCGCTCGGTTGTCGCGATCGTCATCGTGGCGATGTCGTCGCCGGCGCGGATCGTCTCGGACATGCCTTCGGCCGAGGCGCGCAACGCCTCGATCGACACGGCGAGGTCCTGCGCGCGCGCGGCCTGTCGGTCGTAGAGGCCGTCGAACTCGGCGGATAGATGCTCGACACCGGCGCCGAACGTTTCGACCATGTCGGTGGTGGCCTCGCTCTGCGTCGCCAGCCGGGCCGCGATCCGGTCGATCACCGTATCGATGTCGGAAATGCGCGCGGCGAGCGCCTCGGCGCTGTCGCGCGCGGCATGGTCGAGCGCGGCCTGATGGGCGCCGAGCATCGCCAGCATCGCCTCGCCCTGTGCGCCGATCCCCTTGCGCGCCTGGTCGACCGCGCCGGCCGTGCGGTCGAGCAAACTGTCGACCGATGCCGACATGTCCGCGCTGACCTGTTCCAGCCGCGCCGCCGCCGATTCGCTGGTCGCCTTCATCCGCATCAGATTGGCGGCGAGCTTCTGCGCGGCGCCGCCGGCGACCTGATCCGCCTCGCGCCCGCGCTCAGTGAGCGCGGTGAGTTGCGCGTCGAGCGAGGTAGCGCTTTCGCTCGCCACGATCGCGGTGTGTTTGAGCTGTTCGGTGAGCGCGGCGGTATCCTCGCCGGCGCGTGGCAGCAGCGCGATCAGCGTGTCGAGATTGGCGCAGGCATCGGCCGAGAGCGCAGCGAGCGACTGCGCGTTGGTCTCGGCGCGCGCGATCTCGGCGGCGATGCCACTGCCGATGCTGCCGAGCCGAGCGGTCGCGGTCTCGCCGAGCATCGCCAAGGTCGCGGTCTGCTCGGCCAGCCGTTCGCGATTGTCCTCGATTCCGCGCGACAACACCGCGATCGTGCTTTCCAGCGACGCCGCCTCGGCGCGCATCGCTTGCGCGGTGCCGGCGAAGCGATTCGCCTCGGCCCGGCTGGTGCGCAGCGTGAGCAACAGCCCGATACCGATCAGCGCGGGCGGTACGCACAAGGCCGCGATGAACACCGCCAACTCCATCGGCGGCGTGGCGGCAAGCCGGCCCCAGCTCAGCGCGAGCATGGTGCCGATCCAGCCGATCGACACCAGCGCGCCGAGCGCCGGCAACAGCCAGCCGAACCGATATGCCGGCGCGGTTTCGGGTTCATCGTCGAGATGAATCACGTCTTGCGGAACGTCCGCCGGCAGCTCTTTGATATGCTCTCCGCTCCCGGCGCCTTCGCCGACGAAAAAATCCACCGCGCCCGGTCGAAGATCAATGATGCGAGAACCCCCGTTCATTTGCATGTGTTTACCATGTTTCCGGCGACGGGGAAGCGAATTGCGAAACCTTGCCTTAACATCCGTCGTGATATTGCTCCGTTATGGCTTATGATCCCGGAGCAATCGATGCGACGCTGGCGGCGGCGGTGGGCGACGAGCCCGAGCTGATCGCCGAACTTCGCGGCGCCTTTCTCGACAGCGCCAACCGCGCGCTCGACCAGCTCGAAGCGGCACGCCGCGCCTCCGACTGGCGGCTCGCGGCAAGCCGGCTCAAGGGCCTCGCCGCCAGCTTCGGCGCGGTGCGGCTGATGGCAGTGGCGAGCGAAGCCGCCGAAGCCCAGCCGCTCGACATGGCGATGGTGCGCCGGCTGCGACGCGCGGTGGAGCGGCTTTAGGCGCGCCTTCGCTCCCCTCCCTTGATCACTGCCCCCCTCCCTTTCAGGGCAGGGGAATCGCATTTGAGCTGGAGGGAGTAGCGCCGGGCAGGAAAAAGGATTCTGAAGCGTCTTCTGGAAAGACCGGGAGATGCAGGTGCGTGGTTTTCGAGAGTTGTTCGAAGTTGTGCCAGAT
>NZ_SGIS01000039.1 GCF_004208535.1 Sphingomonas populi | reverse complement strand
GTAAAACGGCGCTATTATCGCTGGATCGAGATGGGCGTTCTCGACGCGATGTTGTCGGTGCTGACGCGTGAGGCCGATCTTGAATGGCTGATGATCGACAGCACCATCGTACGCGCCCACCAGCATGCAGCGGGCGCGCGCAAGGAAAAAGGGGGGCGGATGCCCAGGGCCTGGGCAGGTCTCGCGGCGGACTGAGCACAAAGATCCATGCCGCTTGCGAGGCGCTGGGCCTTCCCATCCGCCTGATCGGATCACCGGGGCAACGCAACGACATCGCTCTGGCACACGACCTCATCGACGGCTTCGAAGCGCAGACTCTCCTCGCGGACAAGGGCTATGACGCTGATCATTTGTGCGACAGGATCGAAAAGGCTGGAATCGATGTCGTTATCCCGCCCAAGCGAAATCGAAAAACGCAACGGCACTACGACAGCGAACTCTACAAAGAACGCAATCGCGTCGAGCGCTTCTTCGCCAAACTCAAGCAGTTCCGACGGGTGGCAACCCGATACGACAAGCTGCTCGCCAACTTCATGGGCTTCGTCAAACTCGCAGCCATCGCTATATGGCTGAGATAGTTAAATCGTCACCACGCCCTAGCTGAGACGGGTGATTGATCTGCCCCCACCGAGTGGACCGGTTCGGCGCAAATGGGCACAAATAGGCGAATTCAGGCACCTGCGGACCGCACATTGGGAAGGTGAGGGGCCAAGCGAGGCGGCACCGGTGCCGACGCCGCCGGTTCAAGACCTAGTGGTTCTCGCCTGACGCGTGGTACCCGATTACGTGCTGCGCCAATGACCAAAGGTGGGACAATCCTGCCGTTCCCAAATGACCTGTCGAACGGCGGTTCTTATCAGAAGCTGACATCCAGCGCTTGCGAGAGATTGCGGGCGTATGGAGTCGCGGTGGCGCCGCGAGAGCCGCGCTAACGAGATTCGCGAGCGCGAGGAACGGGTGGCCAAGGTTCGAGCGGAAGCTGACCGCCTCCAACACCGGCTCGACACGCTCTATCTCGACAAGATCGAGGGTCGAGTGACAAGCGAGTTTCACGATCGCGTGGCGGCGACGTGGAGGGAGGAACGAGACAGGTGCGTCCGCGATCTCGAGAGCCTGGCCTTCGCTGAGGATGACGTGATCGACGACGGTGTCGCGTTAGTTGATTTCGCCCGAACGGCGCATCACCGGTTTGAAACGTTGCCGATTTCCAGCAAGCGCAGGGCTCTGAATTTCGTGCTATCGAACTGCTCGTTCGCCAACGGGGAACTAGTAACAACCTTCCGCAAGCCGTTCGATTTGCTAGAAAAGATTGAATGCCCCGATGGTGGCTGTACCCCACCTGAAAGGGGGTCTGCACCCGAAAGTGCGAAAATGGCTCCCTGAGTAGGATTCGAACCTACGGCCGCTCGATTAACAGTCGAGAGCTCTACCGCTGAGCTATCAGGGAACAACGTGGACGCGCTCTATAACCGGCTGAAACGGCGATGCAACCCCTTGTGTGGATCACGCGACGAATTGCTCCATCGTGATGCGATCGTCGAGCGCGTGTTCGGGGTCGAACAGCAGGGTTAACTCGCGCGATCGGTCGATCGCGATCTCGACCGAGGCGACGTCGCGCACCTCGCGCTGGTCGGCGACGGCGCTGACCGGGCGCTTGCCGGGATCGAGCACGCGCACGACGATCCGCGCCTTGTCGGGCAGGATCGCGCCGCGCCAGCGGCGGGGGCGGAACGGGCTGATCGGGGTGAGCGCGAGCAGCGCGGAGCCGAGCGGCAGGATCGGGCCTTGCGCGGAAAGGTTGTATGCCGTCGATCCCGCCGGGGTCGCGACGAGAATGCCATCACAGGCCAGTTCGGGCAGCACGACGCGATCGTTGACGGTGACTTCGAGGTTCGCGGTCTGCCGGGTCTCGCGCAGCATCGACACTTCGTTGATCGCCGGCAGGGTGTGGACCGCGCCGTCGATCGTCGTGGCGGTCATCGACAGCGCCGTGACCTTGAAGGGTTTGGTGCGCGCCAGCCGCCCGTTGAGATCGAAATGGCGCCATTCGTTCATCAGAAAGCCAACCGTGCCGAGGTTCATGCCGAACACCGGGATCGGCGGCTTGCGGCGCTCCAGAATCGAATGCAGCGTCTGGAGCATGAAGCCGTCACCGCCGAGGGCGACGATCAGGTCGGCCTCTTCGGGGGGCACCCAGTCATATGCGTCGGCAAGCGCCTCGGCAGCGGCTTGGGCGGGCGGGGTGGGCGAGGCGACGAGCGCCCGCTTCTGTGGCGCGGCACCGTGGTTCATCTCAGCCGCCGGTCACGCTCATGTGGCGCGCGACGGCGGGGGTGGCAGAGGCGATGTCGAAGTCATGACGTTCGGGCTTGCTCGCCATCGCCGCATCGAGCGCGGCGTCGAGCGCGCCGACGCCATCGTTGCGCAATACGTGCTTGAGATCGACGCGGTCGTCATGGCCGAGGCAGGTGTAGAGGATGCCCTCTGTGGTGAGCCGCACGCGGTTGCAGGCGGCGCAGAAATTGCCGGTCAGCGGCGAGATCAGCCCGAGCCGGGTCTTCGTGCCATCGACGCCCCAATAGCGCGCCGGGCCGCCGCTGCCGCGTGGATCGCGCACCAGTGAGAACTGGCTCGCGAGATCGTCGAACACCGCCGTCAGCGGCAGGAAGCGATCGGTGCGGTCCTCGTCGATCGCGCCCATCGGCATCGTCTCGATCAGCGTCAGGTCATGGCCCTGATCGACGCACCATGCCAGCATCGGCGCGATCTCGGCGGCGTTGAGGCCCTTGAGCGTGACCATGTTGATCTTGACCGCCAGTCCGGCCGCGCGTGCCGCAGCGATGCCGCCGAGCACCTGCGAAACGTCGCCATGCCGGGTGATGTGACGGAACGTCTCGGGATCGCGGCTGTCGAGGCTGACGTTGATGCGCCGCATCCCCGCCGCCACCAGCGCATCGGCATGGTCGGCGAGACGCGTGCCGTTGGTCGTCATGGTCAGTTCGTCGAGGCCCGCTCCGACGTGGCGCCCGAGCCGCCGTACCAATTCGATCACGTCGCGTCGCACCAGCGGTTCGCCGCCGCTCAGCCGGATTTTGGTGATGCCGCGCGCGATGAATCGCTCGGCGATGACCGCGATTTCTTCAAGCGAGAGCAGCGCCGCCTTGGGCAGGAAGGTCATCGCCTCGGCCATGCAATAGCGGCAGCGCAGGTCGCAGCGGTCGGTCACCGAAATGCGCAGATAGCTGATCGTGCGTCCGTGGCGATCGATCAGGGCTGCTGGTGCGGGCATCACATGGAGCTAGGCGTTCGCGTGCCGCCGAACAAGAGGCAGCGTTTTTGCGCTTCTTCTTTGACGTGTCCCAAGGCAGAAGGGGATTTCGCGGTCGATCGGGCGGCGTAGTGGGCAGGGAACGAGCGTGGACGAAGATGGGTTGCGCGCCGGGTCCGGCATCTCCGCCGGCGCCACGCCGCTGTTCATCCTCTCGTTCCGCCAGCGCGACGAGCTTGCCGCCTTGGCGGGCGGGGCGGGCTGGCAAGTGGTCGCAGCGCGGCGCGCGGCGGGGGTGGAGCGGCGGTTCCTCGCCAGTGGCTCCGCCGTGGTGGTGCTCGACGCGCGTGGGGCGCTCGACGAAGGGCTGGCCAGCGCGCGCATGCTCGGCGGCACGATCGAGGCGAATGGCGGCGCGATGCTGGCGCTCGTCTCGCGTGGCGACCACGAAGCGCTTGGTGCGCTCTACGAGGCCGGCGCGACGCATTTCCTGTCGAGTCCGTTTGGTGAGACCGAATTCATCCAGGCGCTGCGCTACGCCGCGCGCCATGCCGAGCGGATGGCCGGGGAGTGGCGCACCACCGGCATCGCCGAACCGCTGGGCTGGCGTTTCGATCTCGCCGCACGCACGATGCTGCTGACGCCGGCCTTCGCGCGCCGGCTCGGCACCGATGAGCAGCCGGCATGTCGCGCCTTGCTGCGCCGGATCGACTCGGCCGATCGGCGTGTCGCGCTTGCGGCGCTGCGCCGGCTGTCGCTCGCGCGCCCGACCACGGCCTTCGCGCATGACGTGCCCGGCATCGGCCGCGTCGTGCAGCATCTGCATCTCGACGGGGCCGCGCGGCGTGTCGATGCGTTCGTCGAAGTGTTGGGCAGCGCGCCGGAGCCGTCCGCCGAACTGCGTGAAGCGCTGGCCGGCGCGCGGGATGCCGGTAGCGCCCGGCGCTGGATGAGCCGACGGCTGCGCGAGCCGGGGGCGGAGCCGCTCCACGCGATGCTGGTCGCGCTCAACCGCTTCGACATGGTCAACACGGCCTATGGCCGAAGTGCCGGCGATACTCTGCTGCGTGGCGCGTTGAAACGGATCGAGGATGCCGTTCGCGACGTGCTGGGGCGCGGGGCGCTGGTATCGCGGCTGAGCGGCTCGTCCTTCCTCGTCGCCGCGTGCGCGCCACGCGCCCGCATCGAACTGGTGGCGGAACGGATTGCCGGCGAGATGGCGCGACCGTTCGTTGCCGGCGACGCGATCGCGGTGCTCGGCTGCCGGATCGGCGTCGCGCAAGGCGAGGGCGATGACGATGCCGCCGCGCTGCTGCGCCGCGCCAGCGAAGCGCTCGCCGACGCGCGCGAATCCGATAGCGCCACGCTGCGCGTCGCTGAAGCGCGCGGTGACGAGGCGCCGATCGATTCGCTCGCGGTCGCGCTCCACCATGCGATCGAGCGCGGCGAGATCGACATCCTGTTCCAGCCGCAAGTCTCGGTGTCGAGCGGCGCGATCGTCGGCGTCGAGGCGTTGGCGCGCTGGGAGCATGCCACGCTCGGCACGATCGGCGCGGAAACGTTGTTCGCGGCGGCCGCGCGTGCCGATCTGGAGATCGCACTGTCCGACCATATCCAGCGCATCACGCTGGAGCGCGCCGCCGGCTGGCCGGCTGCTCTGCGCGGTTTGCGGCTGTCGCTCAATCTCACCGCCGCCGACATCGCCCGGCCCGGCTTCATCGACCTGTTCCTCGACCGGGTCGATTCAAGCGGCTTCCCGCGTGCGCGGCTGACACTGGAAATCACCGAGAGCGGGCTGATCGAGGATCTCGGCGTGGCGGCGGCGCTGCTGTCGGCGCTGCGCACCGCCGGCTGTCGGATCGCGATCGACGATTTCGGCACCGGCTATTCGAGCCTCGCCTACCTCAAGGCGCTGCCGCTCGATTACCTCAAGATCGACAAGAAGCTCGCGCAGGACATCACCGGCACCCCGCGCGACCGCGTGGTGGTGCGCGGCGTGATCGACATGGCGCGCTCGCTCGGGCTGACGGTGATCGCGGAAGGGGTCGAGACCGCCGAGCAACTGGAGTTGCTCGCGAAGGAGGGATGCCAGTTGTATCAGGGGTTCCTGTGCTCGGAGGCGGTGACGAGCGGGGTGCTGGTGGAATTGTTGCGGTGAGCGGTAGACCGGATCACGTGGATCAAAACCTTGTGAGCCATGCCGGAAACGGTGCTGCCACGGCGGCCGTGGCTCCAGCAGGCGGGCGCATTCGCGACAGAATGCTCGCAACGCTGGATCTCGCTGCGACGTTCGTGCTGGCGACTGAATGCGCGTTGGGCGGGGTGCAGGCAGATTTCGATCTGTTCGGGATACTCGTCCTCGCCTTTGTAGGGTCGGTGGGCGGCGGTGTCATTCGCGATCTTCTGCTTGGCGAGCATCCGCCCGCCGCGTTTCGGGATTGGCGGTATGCGGCGCTGGCGCTCGCGGCGACCGCCACCGTCATCGCGGCGTCTCTCGTGCTGGGTCGCGTGAGTACTTTCACACCCCCGCTGGCGGTCGATGTGTTCGAGGGAATGGGCCTTTCGCTCGCCGCGATCGCCGGCGCGCGCAAAAGCCTCGACTACAAACTCAATGGCGCGAGTATCGTCGTGATCGCCACGGTGAACGGGTGCGGCGGCGGTATCCTCCGCGATGTGCTTAGCGCGCGGGTTCCGCGCGTGCTGCACGAGGACTTTTACGCCACTGCGGCGTTGGCGGGTGCGACCCTGCTGGTCGTCTTGATACAGCGTTTCAAAGTCCGAAAAGACGGTGCTGCGGTGATCGCCGGTTTCGCCATTTTCGCCTTGAGAACCGCCGCGTTGCTTTGGGCATGGCGGCTGCCGCATCTGAAATGACGCGTCAGACCCAGCCCTCAAGCACCTGATCCGGCGGGCGGTGGCCATCGGCCCAGGCGCGGATGTTGCGGATCACTTTCTCGCCCGTCGCCATCCGCCCCTCGAACGTCGCCGAGCCCATGTGGGGCGTCATCACCACGTTGGGGAGCGCGAGCAGGCGCGGATCGATCTCCGGTTCGTGCTGCCAGACGTCGAGGCCAGCGCCGGCCAGCCGCCCGGCTTCGAGCGCATCGACCAGCGCCTCTTCATCGACGATGCCGCCGCGCGAGGCGTTGATGAGATAGACGTGCGGGCGCAGCAGCGCGATCCGCTCGGCGTCGATCAGGTTCTTGCTGTCGGCGTTGAGCGGGGTGTGGATCGTCAGGATATCGATGCTCCCGAGCATCGCGTCGAGGTTGGCATGCCACTGCGCGCCGAGTTCGCCCTCAAGGACTTTGGGCAGGCGCGAGCGATTGTGATAATGGATCGTCAGCCCGAAGCCACGCGCGCGCCGCGCCACCGCCTGGCCGATCCGCCCCATGCCGATGATGCCGAGCGCCTTGCCGCCGATGCGGTGGCCGAGCATCCCGCCGGGGCTCCAGCCGGTCCACTGGCCCGATCGCACCAGCTTCTCGCCCTCCGCCAGCCGGCGTGGCACCGAGACGATCAGCGCCATCGTCAGATCGGCGGTGTCCTCGGTCAGTACGCCCGGGGTGTTGGTGACGATGATGCCGCGCGCGCGCGCGGCCTTGAGATCGATATGGTTCACGCCCGCGCCGAAATTGGCGATCAGCTTGAGCCGCTCGCCCGCGCCGGCGATCAGGTCTGCGTCGATCGTATCGGTGACGGAGGGCACCAGCACGTCGCACGCGGCCATCGCGGCGGCGAGCTGTTCGCGCGTCATCTTGCCTTCCACGCGGTTCAGCGTGGTGTCGAACAATTGCTCCATCCGCGCCATCACCGCGTTGGTGAGTTCGCGTGTGACGAAGACCTTCGGGTGCGCGACGCGTCTCGTTTCGGGCATATGTCGCGCTTGGCGAAGTGGCGCTTCCGCGTCAACGCTGTTGAAGCCCGCGCGCCGCACGCGCTAAGCAGATTGCATCCAGTTAGGGGCGTATATGCGTTGGTTCGGTAGAAGTGCTTTGATGGTGGCGGCGATCGCCGTGACCGCGCCGGCGATCGGCGCGTTGGTGCAGAAGCGCACGCCCTATTTCGCTTCGATCTCGGCGGCGAAGGCGCGGATGCGGACCGGGCCGGGGCGCACCTATCCGGCGATCTGGTTGTATCAGCGCGCCGATTTGCCGGTGAAGGTGCTCGACGTGTACGATCACGGCAATTGGCTCAAGGTCGAAGACCCGGGCGGCACGCAGGGCTGGATGCTGGGCGCGCTCATCAAGGAGGTGCGGACCGGCTTCGTGATGGGCACCCAGGTCGAGCTGCTCGACCAGCCCGAAGCTGGTTCGCGGGTGCGCTGGCGGGCTGCGCCGGGCGTGGTCGGGCGGCTGAGCCGATGTTCGCGCGGCTGGTGTTATTTCGATGTCCACGGGCAGGGTGGCTATGTCGAGGCGATCCATCTGTGGGGTGTCGAACCCGACGAGGCGCTGCCGTGAGCGTGCCCGCGATCCGGTTCGAACGCGACGATCTTTCGCGCGGTGTGGTGGTCGATCTGGTCGATCTGCACATGCGTGAAGCGGTCGAAAATTCGCCGTGGGGATCGGTGTTCGCGCTCGATCCCGTGGGCCTGCGCGATCCGGCGATTACGGTGTGGACGGCATGGGAAGGCGATGCGCTGCTCGGCATGGGGGCGTTGAAGCAGCTTGACGCCACACATGGCGAACTCAAGTCGATGCGCGTCGCACCAGCGCATCTGCGGCGTGGCATCGGTGCTGCGGTCCTCGCGCAGCTCGTTTCGGAAGGTCGAGCGGCGGGCTATCAGCGGTTGAGCCTGGAGACCGGCTCGAACGAGGCGTTTGCCGCAGCGCGCGCCATGTATGCACGCGCCGGTTTCGTACCCTGTGGCCCGTTCGCCGGATATACCGACACCGCGTTCAGCCGCTATTTCACGCTCGATCTCTGAACGGCGGGCGCGCGAAGGCTTGCTTCGTATCAATCTGGCGCGGGGCGGTGTGCGGCCCTAGGGCATGGGCATGGATACAGTGACCACCGTGCTGAAATGGACCGCCTCGGGCGGCGGGATGATCGCGGCGGCGCTGGTGTCGCTCGATCTCGGGCGGCGTGTGACCGGCTGGGCGCTGGTGCTGTTCGCCGCCTCGGCTCTGGCGTGGATCGGCGGGGCGATCCTGACGCACGACGCTGCGCTCGGCACCCAGAACGTCGTGCTGCTCGGGATCGATCTGTTCGGAGCCTATCGCTATCTGATCCGCAAGAAGCCGAATGGCTGAAGCGCTGTTCTGGCCGGTGCTGCTCGGGCTGCTCGGCGCGGTGATCGGCAGTTTTGTGGCGACATTGGTGATCCGCTGGCCGCAAGGGCGATCGGTGCTGCGCGGTCGTTCGCATTGTGATTCGTGCGACGTGGTGCTTGGCGCACGCGATCTGGTGCCGCTGTTTAGCGCGGCAGTTGCGCATGGGCGATGCCGCCACTGTGGCGCGGCGATCGACCAATTGCATTGGCGGATCGAAGCGATCGCGCTCGTCATCGGCATGGCGGCGGGGTTGGCGGTGCCGGGGCCGGTCGCGCTGGCGGGAGCGATGTTCGGCTGGCTGCTGCTCGCGCTCGCCGCGCTCGACGTCACCGAATTCTGGCTGCCCGATGCGTTGACGCTGATGCTGGCGCTCGCCGGCCTCGTGACCGGCGTGCTGGGGATTGATCCGCCGCTTACTGACCGGCTGATCGGTGGCGCGGCCGGCTTCGGCGCCCTGTGGCTGATCGCGGCGACGTACCGGATCGCGCGCGGTCGCGAGGGGCTGGGCGGCGGCGATCCCAAGCTGTTCGGCGCGATCGGGCTGTGGCTTGGCTGGCGGATGCTGCCGGTGGTGCTGTTCCTCGCCGCGTTGACAGGACTCGCGATCGTCGCGGTCGGCATGGTGCGTGGCCGGGCGGCGCGGCTCGATGATCGCGCACCGTTCGGCGCGTTGCTCGCGGTCGCCGCTTATCCGGCGTGGCTGTTCCTGCTAGGCTCGGCGGCATGAACGCGCTCGCATTTCTGCCGCTGCTGCTCGCCGCCACACCGATTGCGGGCCTGCCGCTCGATGTGCTGCCCAAGCAAGACCTGCCCGCCACGGGTTGCGCCGCCTTTCTGTGGACCGCGACCGAACAGCGCACTTTGGTCGCGATGGCGACTGCCGAACCGGCGCGGCTGCGCGTTTCACTCGACGGTGCGATCGTCGATCTGACCCGTACCGCGCAGCGCGGCGCGGCCAACTTCGGGCTGGGCGAATCCGCCGATTATGCCGCGCCCGGCATCCGCGCGACGCTCGACCTCACGATCGAGACGCGCGGCGATCTGGTGAAGGGCGCGGCCATCCCCGACGGCGCGCTCCGGCTCGACCGCGACGGCAAGGATGGGGTGGTGGTGCCGGTCACCGGGTTGGTCGGCTGTGCGGGCTAGGCGCGACGGGTAGCGGCAGGTTTGAGCCGTTTTCGTTGAGGAAGCGGATCACGTCGGCGCGATCCATGCCGTCGGGAAGGCCGGCGAACCCCATGTTGGTGCCGGGCGCGAAATGCTGGGGATTGGTGAGCCACGCGTCGAGCCGTTCGAACGTCCACACCCCGCCGACCGCTTCCAGCGCGGCGGTGTAGTTGAAACGGTCGCTGCCCCGCCCGACCGGGCGCCCGACCACGCCGTAGAGCGCCGGGCCGCCGCGATCACCCGCGCCTTGCGTGACGGTATGGCACGCCGCGCAGCGCGAGAAGACCGTGGCGCCCAAGCTTGCGTCTGCCGCCGCCAGCCGCTCAGCCAGAGGTGCGCTCGACAAGCGTGGGTCGCGTTTCACGGCGGGCGCGCAGGCGGACACGCAGCAGGCGAGCGCAAGGATCAAGGCGCGCCTCATGGCTGGTGTGCCTCTACATCTGCGGTTTCGAGCGGCTTCGGATTGCGGATCGACGGCCGCAGCCGCGCGACGCTGCACAGCCCCGCGATCACGCCCAGCCCAGCGGCGACCAGCGGCGGCATGCGCCCGGCGCCGACGCCGAACGCGAGCAGCATCGCCACCAACGTCGCGCCGGTGGTCTGGCCGACCTGGCGCACGGTCGAGACCAAACTCCCCGCCGCCGCCGCGCGGTGCGACGGGGCCGAGCCGACGATCAGCCGGGCGTTGGGCGGCAGGAACAGCCCGAACCCCGCGCCGCACAGCATCATCCGCCAGACGATGTCGATATAGGTCGCATCAGGCGGCAGGAAGGCGAGCAGGCACAGGGCGGTGACGGCGATCGTCATGCCGATCCCGCCGAGCACGCCCGCCGGCACCCGATCGGACAGATAGCCCGCCATCGGCGCGACGAAGATGTTGGTGAGTGGCCACGGTGCCAGCACCGCGCCGACCTCGGCCGGGGTCATGTGGAACTCTTGCTGCATGCGGAACGGGAAGGAGATCAGCAACATCATTGAGGCCACGAAGGCGGTGTACGAACTCAGCACCGACAGCGCGAGCACGGGGCGGGCGAGCAGGTCGATCGGCAGGATCGGGTTGGCCTCCTTGCGCTCGCGCCGCACGAAGAACACGCCGATCGCGACGCCCACCGCGACGATCGCGCCCGAGACGACCGGGCTGTCGCCGTGGATGCCGGTCTCCGCGCCGCCGATCACCAGCCCGAACATCGCCGCGCACATCACCGCGCCGAGCACGTCGAACGGCGTCTCGCGCGGTTCGGCCCGGGGCAAGGCGCGGCCGAGCAGCAGCGAGCCGATCGCGAACGGCACCGCGCTGGCAAACACCCACGGCCACGGCGCGACCGCCAGCACCAGCCCGCCCAGCGTCGGCGCGAGTGCGTTCGCGCTCGTCACGACGACGGTGTTGACCGCCAGCCCGCGCCCGAGTTGCGCCTTGGGGTAGACCGAGCGGATCAGCGCCGACGACACGCTGAGCGCCGCCGCCGCGCCGATCGCCTGCGCCGCGCGCACGATCAGCAGGAATGGCAGGCTCTTGGCGAAGAAGCACAGGATCGTCGCGACGGTGAACACCATCTGGCCGATCTGGTACATCCGCTTGAGCCCGAGCCGCTCGCCCAGCGCGGCGAAGGGGAGCAGCAGCATCACCAGGATCAACTGGTAGATCGTCACGATCGAGACGATCGAGGCGCTGTCGACGTGCAGATCGCGCGCGATTGTCGGTAGCGCGACGTTGGCGACGCTGCCGTCGATCATGATCAGCGCCGACCCGCACGACACCGCGCCGATCGCGAGCAGGCGCCGTGGCATCGGCAGGCCGTCGCTCATCGCGGCGGCGACCATCCGGGCGGGGCGAGTTCCCAGCCGGCGAAATCGAACCCCGGCGTCACCACGCAGCTCACCAGCGCCCAGCCGTGAAGTGCCTCCGCCGATTGCCAGGCGTGGGCGGGGACGAGGCCTTGCGGCGCCTCGCCGCTGAGCAGCAGCGTGTCGTGCCCGATCCGCAGCGTCAGCGGCGACCCCGCGTGCCACAGCCACAGCTCGGCGGCATCGACGCGGTGCCAGTGCGAACGCTCCCCCGCATCGAGCAGGAACAGGATCGCGGTGGCCAGCGCGCGCCCGCCGTCGGGCGCTGGCTGGCGCAGCGTTTCGCGATACCAGCCGCCCTCCGGGTGCGGCGACAGGCCTAGGCTGGCGACAAGCGGGTGAACCATGCCCGGCTGATATGGGCCGATCCCGCGCTTGTCGAGCGCCGCCACCGGCACCGATGCGGGATCGGCCCTTGCTGTACCGTCACGCTCGGGCTAAGCGCGCCGCCAGCCCCCCAGACCCGAAGACCATGCCGTGACAGACTCCCCCGCAGGCGACGTACCCACCGTATTCGAAGGCATCGTGCGCCAGCGCTGTCTCGCCGCGACCTATAATCGCACCGAAGTGACGCTCGCGCCGCACATCATCTACACGCGCCACGGCGATCTGTTCATCGACGGTGTCGTGCTGGAACGCGACGGGCGGCCGCCCAAGGAGCTCAAGCTCGGCACCTTCAAGCTCGCCGGGCTGACCGGGCTGCGGCTGACGCCGCGCGCGTTCAAGGCCAATCCGTTGTTCTCGCCGAGCGACCCCAAATACGGCGATTCCGCGCTGATGACCGTCGAACTCGGCTGACGCCGGTGAAGACCGGCGCGCCGCTCGACGCTGCGCCGCGCGCGCTGGCGTGGCTGTGGCCGCTGGTAGCGCTGTTCGCGATCTCGGCACTGCTGCTGGGTGTTCACCTCGCCGCCGAACTGATCGAGGGCGAGGGCTTCGGGTTCGACACGCCGATCCTGCTCGCGTTGCGCGTGCCCGGGCATCTCGACGTTCCGATCGGGCCGATGTGGCTGCGCCAGTCGGCAATCGACATTTCGGCGCTTGGCGGGTTCACCTTGATGTGGCTGTTCGGCGGCGCGGGCATCGCTGCGCTGGTGTTCCTGCGCCGCCGCGCCGAGGCGGCGTGGATTGCGGCGTCGTTGGTCGGCGCGTCTTTGCTCTCGACCGAACTCAAGAGCGTGATCCACCGCCCGCGCCCGGAGGTGGTGCCGCACCTCGTCTGGGTCGACAACGCCAGCTTCCCGAGCGGCCACGCGATGATCTCCGCCGCGACCTATCTGACGATCGCGCTGATGCTCGCCGGCATCGAACCGCGCCGGGCGGTGCGCGTCGCGATCGTGAGCTTCTTCAGCCTGCTCGTCGTGCTGATCGGATGCAGCCGCGTGTACCTCGGCGTGCATTGGCCGAGCGACGTGCTCGGCGGCTGGTGCTTCGGCACGGTCTGGGCGCTGCTGGTGTTCGCGGCGAACCGCTGGTTGCGGCGGCGCCGCTAGGGAAACGTGGCTAAGGTTGTCCACATCGAGCACCGTTGGCGAAGTGCGATGTTTGGGGGCTGGGCGCGCGGCGGGACTGGCGACGCGGGGTGGCGTGGCGGTGGTGATTGGGGGCAGGCGGACGGGCATGCCGTGAGTGTGGCATGGGGCGGGCGGTGTAGGACAGCTTGATTGTGCTCGGCGTTGGGCGGATGATGCGTGTCGAACGATCGGTGAGACACATCATGCGGACGAGCATCGTGATCGACGACGCGCTACTGGCAGAGGCGATGGCGACCAGCGGTGCGCGGACCAAGCGCGAAGCGGTCGAACGTGGTTTGCGTTTGTTGGTTCAGATGCGCCGGCAGAGCGAAATCCGAGCGTTTCGCGGCAAGCTCGACTGGACGGGTGATCTGGATACGCGGGCTTGAGGCTATCGGCGGACGTAGCGATCTGCTTCGAGAACGTCTCAGGCTAAGCGTCGATACCGGACGGTTAGCGACCGATCGTTCGAAATCGAGCGCCATTGGCGGGTATCTCAAAACACCCGTTTGCGTTCAAGCGAACCTGATCGCGAATGCTCGGCCACAGCAAGAGTAGGCGGGCGGCCTGTCGATTGAGCGCTTCTTTTTGCAGAGATGGAGGGAAGAAAAAGCCGATCAATCCCGCTCCGATAAAAAGCTCCCGCGACGGCCGCTGTTTAGCGATGCGACGGTCAGCCGATAAGACGGCCCAGCGGCCTTCCTGCCCTAACGCACGAATCCACTCTTCATCTTTCAAATTTGCACGTCCAAATTTCTCGCGAAGGGACACGATCTCATCGCCATCAGGCTCGAATATAAGATGCAAGGCAGTCGCAAGCCTTGGAGGTAGGTCGTTATCGACCATCACTTTCACGCGGTTTGTGGCTTCGCGAGAAGTGTTTCAAATCGAAGGGCGTCTCTCACCGCCCCGACCGCGATTTCAAACAACTTTGCCACTTTTTCGACTGATCCCTCAGCCGTCACGGCTTGGGCAAGGCGTGCGGTTGGAATGCCACTATCTGTTGTAATCGGCTGACCAAAAGACCGCTTCGGATCAGCAACAATTGTTTGCTTTTTCGGCAGTAAAAACCACCGTGTCGCTTTGCAATCGTCAAATTCAAGATCAAGAAACGAGCGTTCGACAATCTTTGCAAAAGCATGCTGCCGCGTCTTCAAATCGATGACATCATGCTTTCCGTCCTCACCCAATCTTTCAAGAAACAAACGTGTCCCGTCAGTTCTGAAATTCGCGCTTGAGAAAGGGTGGTCGTCATTTGCGATCTCTGCGGCGGTGTTCATGCAGCGACGGATCGTAGGTAAGCCGATCCCCAAATTCCGAAGATTACCAACCATCCGGGCTTCGATTAAATCCCGAAACCCCAAAACCGGATCGTCCTGATCGAGCCCGTACTCCGGCCGCCACAAAGGTGCTTGCGTCGTCGGGAGGCCTTGATGATTATAAGAGTAGCCGAATAGCCAACGGCGAATAGCAGAGCTTGGTAGACCCGTCAGCCGAGCGGCCTCTGAGGGGCTATATGCTCCAATTCCGAAGCTGGTGTTGCTCATGTCGTGCTCTTACCATGCTCTGCGTAAACGCAATCCGAAAAATGTTGCGGTCAAAAGGAATGCCCCTCCCGTCGTCGTGAGGATATCGTCGACGAAATCGGAGCTCCGCTTCCTGCTCCTACTTGCGATACGCACCAGCCCTCAAGCCTTCTTCAAATGCGCGAGCGTGAGTGGATCGTGTTCACCCACATCACGCTGGCAGCGTAACAAAAGTATCCATCACCCGCTTCCGCCCAGCCTCATCGAAATCGATCTCCAGTTTATTCCCCTCGATCTCGGCAATCGCGCCATATCCAAACTTCTGGTGGAACACGCGCATCCCCACCGCCAAATCGCTGCGGCCCTTGTTGCCCAGACTGACCGCACTCGCGCGCGCTTCGACCACCCGCGAAGGTTCGCGCGAGAAGGTGCGGCTGGTGAAGGCGCCGCCGTCCTTTACCCCCGCCGCGCGTTGCCAGCCGGGGCCGCGCCCGGTGCCGCGCGCGACATCCGCGAACGGGTCCGCGCGTTCCGACCAATTGGCGCGCCACAGGCTTTCGCCGCCGCTCATGCTGTTTTCGCTCTCGACGTGGGCGGCGGGGAGTTCGCCGACGAAGCGGCTCGGGATGCTGCTGGTCCACTGGCCGTAGATGCGGCGGTTGGCGGCGTGGAGGATGATCGCGCGGCGGCGGGCGCGGGTGATCGCCACGTAGGCGAGGCGGCGTTCTTCCTCCAGCGAGGCGTTGCCGCCTTCGTCGATCGCGCGTTGCGAGGGGAACAGCCCTTCCTCCCAGCCGACCAGGAAGACGGTGTCATATTCGAGGCCCTTGGCGGCGTGGATCGTCATGATCGTCACCTTGGCCTCGTCGGCCTGCGCCTCGTTGTCCATGACGAGGCTGACGTGTTCGAGGAACGCGCCGAGGCTCTCATATTCCTCCATCGCGCGGACGAGTTCGGTGAGATTCTCGAGCCGTCCCGCCGCCTCGACCGATTTCTCGACCTGGAGCGCGCCGGTATAGCCGCTCTCGTCGAGGATCTGGCGGGCGAGTTCGGCGTGGGGCAAGTCGTTCGCCATGCGCCGCCAGCGGGCGAGGTCGATCACGAAATTGCCGAGCGATTTCCGCGCGGCGCCGGTCAGTTCGTCGGTGTCGAGGATACGCGCCGCCGCCACGCTTAGCGGAATGTTCTCGGCCCGCGCGAGCATGTGGAGCTTCTGCACCGCCTTGTCGCCCAAGCCCCGCTTGGGGACGTTGACGATGCGTTCGAAGGCGAGATCATCGGCGCTCTGGTGGACGACGCGCAGATAGGCGAGTGCATCGCGGATCTCGGCACGCTCGTAGAAACGGAAACCGCCGATGATGCGGTAGTTCATGCCGATCGCGATGAAGCGATCCTCGAACTCGCGGGTCTGGTGCTGCGCGCGCACGAGGATGGCGATCTTGTCGAGCGACTGGCCGCCCCGCTGTGCCGCCTCGATCTCCTCGCCGACGCGGCGCGCTTCCTCAGGGCCGTCCCACACGCCGAATACGCGGACCTTGTCGCCGTCGGCTTCCTCGGTCCACAAAGTCTTGCCAAGTCGCCCTGAATTGTTGGCGATCACGCCCGAGGCGGCGGCGAGGATGTGCGGGGTCGATCGGTAATTCTGTTCGAGCCGGATCACCTTGGCGCCGGGGAAATCCTTCTCGAACTTGAGGATGTTCTCGACCTGCGCGCCGCGCCACGAATAGATCGACTGGTCATCGTCGCCGACGCAGCAGATGTTCTTGCGCTCCTGCGCGAGCAGGCGGAGCCAGAGATACTGGACGCTGTTGGTGTCCTGATACTCGTCGACCATGATGTATTTGAAGCGGCGCTGATAATCAGCGAGCACCTCGCGGTCGCGCTTGAGGATGGTCAGCATGTGGAGCAGCAGATCGCCGAAATCGCAGGCGTTCAAGGCGGCGAGGCGAGTCTGATATTGCTGGTACAGTTCGCCGCCGCGCCCGTTGGCGTAGCGCTCGCTCTCGCCCGCGTCGATCTCGCGGGGGACGAGGCCCTTGTTCTTCCACTCGTCGATCAGCCCGGCGAGGCTGCGCGCGGGGAAGCGCTTCTCGTCGATGTCGGCGGCGATGACGAGTTGCTTGAGCAGCCGGAGCTGATCGTCGGTATCGAGAATCGAGAAGTTCGATTGCAGCCCGACCAGTTCGGCATGGCGGCGCAGCATCTTCGCGCCGATCGCGTGGAAGGTGCCGAGCCACGGCATCCCCTCGACGACATCGCCGACCAGCCGGCCGACACGCTCACGCATCTCCCGCGCGGCCTTGTTGGTGAAGGTGACGCTGAGGATCTCGCTCGGGTAGGCGCGGCGCGTGGCGAGCAGATGGCCGAGCCGCGCGGTGAGCGCGGCGGTCTTGCCGGTGCCCGCGCCGGCGAGCACCAGAACGGGGCCTTCGGTGGTGAGCACGGCATCGCGCTGCGGCGCGTTGAGGCCTTTTAGGTAGGCGGGTTCGGGGGCGGACGCGGGGATATTCATCGGCGAACAGGTAGGGAACGTCGGCGCCGAGGGCAATCTTTGATCGCCGCGTAAAGGCGTGTGCGATGCGACGAAGCCCCGCCGGCGCGGCGCGCGCCGGTTGCCGCCGAACCGAATCGAGACTAAGGGCGCGGCAACATCGGTGCGCGTGACGCGCCGTTTTCGACGGGGCTTCGCCAAGAACGCTGCTGTCATCATATGGTAACAGAAGCAGGCCACGCCAACTTTTATGGATATCTCCACTACAGCGTCACTCGAACCGAGTGAACGTGCCGTCGGCGTGCCGCATATCGACCGGCCCCTGCACCCGGCGGGGCGCTGGATCTTCCTTGCCATCATTATCGGTGCGATCGGCTATGCTGGCGCGAGCATCTTCTTCGATACCGCGCAGGCGGGCGAGGGGCTGGCGATCGCCACTTTTGCGTTCCTGGGGCTGGCGCTGCTGATCGCGCTGGGGTTCGAGTTCGTCAACGGCTTCCACGACACCGCCAATGCCGTCGCCACGGTGATCTACACGCACTCGCTGCCGGCACCGGTGGCGGTGGTGTGGTCGGGGTTCTTCAACTTCCTCGGCGTGATGTTTTCGAGCGGCGCGGTCGCCTATGCGATCGTGACATTGCTACCGGTCGACCTGATCCTGCACGTCGGATCGGGCGCCGGGTTCGCGATGATCTTCGCGCTGCTGCTGGCGGCGGTGATCTGGAACCTCGCGACCTGGTATGTTGGGCTGCCCAATTCGTCGAGCCATGCGCTGATCGGCTCGGTGCTCGGCGTCGGCTTTGCCAACCAGATCCTGGCGCATGGCGGCAACGGCACCTCAGGCGTGGACTGGGGGCAGGCGCAGAAGGTGCTGTCGGCGTTGCTGTTCAGCCCGCTGATCGGCTTTGTCGCATCGATGGTGCTGTTGCTGGTGATGAAGCGCGTGCTGCGCAATCCGACGCTCTACACCGCGCCGAGCGCCGATTCGCCGCCGCCCAAGGGCATCCGCGCGACGCTGATCGCGACCTGCACGGCGGTTTCCTTCTTCCACGGCAGCAATGACGGGCAGAAGGGCATGGGACTGATCATGCTGATCCTGATCGGCTGCGCGCCGACGGCCTATGCGCTCAACCGCACGATGCCGGCGAGCGAGATGCCCGCCTTCACCGCATCGGCCAACGCCGCCGCCGCCGCATTCCGCGCGCATGGCGGCACGGTCGGCACCGATGTCGGCGCGGCGCGGGTGGTGCTGACGCATGCGCTCGAGAGCAAAAAGGCCACCGGACCTGCGACCTATGGCGCGATCGACACGCTCTCGCACGATGTCACCGCACGGATCTCGGGCTACGGGTCGCTCGACAAGGTGCCGGCGGCGGCGACGCCGAACCTGCGCAACGACATGTATCTGCTGCAGGGCGTCGCGCAGTTCGTGACCAAGGACAAGGCTTCCGAGAAAACCTTCTCGGCGGACGAGTTGGACGCGATCGGCGCCTATCAGAAGCATCTCGAAAAGGGCACGCGCTTCATCCCGCTGTGGGTGAAGGTGATCGTTGCGATCGCGCTCGGGCTCGGCACGATGGTCGGCTGGAAGCGGATCGTCGTCACGGTTGGCGAGAAGATCGGCAAGACGCATCTGACCTACGGCATGGGCGCAGCGGCGGAGATCGTCGCGGCGTTCACGATCATGACGGCCGATCTGTTCGCGGCGCCGGTCTCGACCACGCACATATTGTCGAGCGGTGTGGCGGGTGCGTCGGTGGCGAGCGGCAGCGGATTGCAGACGCGCACGATCCTCAACATGGTGCTGGCCTGGGTGATGACTCTGCCGGCGGCGATGCTGCTGTCGGGCGGGCTGTACTGGCTGCTGCTCGGCGTGGTGCGCGCTTCGGCGGGGTGAACTTTGTTACCCGCCCGTTCGTCCTGAGTAACCCGCAGGGCGTATCGAAGTAGCGTTCGAGGGACAGATCCGCGCGCCACTGTGCTTCGATACGAGCTCTCGATACGGCGGAAGCGCCTACTCGATCTCTACTCAGCACGAACGGGTTAGGGCCGTTCGTGCTGAGCTAGTCGAAGCACGGGTTCCGGGCGTGTCCCTCGACTTCGCTCGGGACGAACGGGTGAGTGTGGAACCCTTTGGCCGCTTACGGCGCGACGGGTACGCAGCTCGTCCGGGCGGCGGCGCAGGCGCGGGTAGCGGCGGCGCTTGAGGCGAGCGGGCCGGCCTGGAGGCGGGTGACTGCGCCGGTCTTCACATAATAAGCTTGCAGGCCGGGCAGGCGGCCCTGCACCGTTTGCCACAGGCCGCGCGCATTGCCCTCGTCGCGGAACGCACCGAGCTGGATTCGCCAGCGGCCATTGCCGGCCAGCGTCGGCGCGGGTGCTGGACGCGGGCGAGATGGCGGCGTCGGGCGCGTGCGCGGGGTATCGGGAGTGTCGCCGCGCGGCGGGGCGTCGGGTTCGTCTTGATGCGGCGTATAGACGGTGGGCGCGGGCCGCGCGTTGGGATCGTAGGCGGAGGGCGGCAGATCGGTGCCGCGCATCGCGGTCTGCGTGCCTGCGTTTGCGATTTCCGGCGGGAGTTGCGGGCGCTTCTCGTCCGCCTCGTACTGGCGGGAGAGCGCCATGCCCTTCTGGCGGTCCTCGGGCGAGAGATACTGGTCCATCTGCGCCTGCACCTGCGGCGCGCGCGGCTGGCCCTGCGCGGCGGAGCGCAGGATCAGCCCATAGGCGCGCGGCCAGTCCTTGGTGACGCTGTCGCCGTTGAACAGCATCGTTCCATATACGAGCTGCGCGCGCGGCTCGCCGCGTGTGGCCGAACGTTCGAGCCAGCGCACCGCATCGGTGCGCTTGCCCTCGTCGAACAGGATCAGCCCGTAATTATCCTCGGCCTGGAGGTGACCCTGCATCGCCGCCTTGCGATACCAGCTTTCCGCCATCGGCAGATCGGTGGGAACGCCGCGGCCGAGCTTATAGGCCTGGCCGAGGTTGAATTGCGCGTCAGCATCGCCCTTGATCGCGGCGGGGCGCCATTCGTCGATCGCCTTGCGATAATCGCCCCGGCTCCATGCGTCGACGCCGGCCTTGACGTCGGCCAACGCCGGCGCCGCCAGAGTCATGCCACCCGCAGCCGCCACAGCGGCCAAAATCCATGTCTTCATATGCGAACCCGCATTCTATCGCCCCAAAATCCCGTTCGGTTAACCGGAGATACGCGGGATTGGCAAAGATTTCGTTAGGCAGACCGTGCCGAAAAGGAGCGTATCGCACGCCATTAACCTGTTCTTGACCAATATTGGGGCAATGACCGGCTTCTACAGGCGGGGGTTTACGGGGCACATGCGCGTTGTCGCGATGGCATCACAGAAGGGCGGGTCGGGCAAGACCACGCTGACCGGGCATCTCGCCGTTCAGGCCGAGCGTGCCGGGGCGGGGCCGGTGGTGCTGATCGACATCGATCCGCAAGCCTCGCTGTCGCATTGGTGGAACGACCGCACCGGCGATACCCCGGCGTTCGCGCGGACGACGGTGGCGCGGCTCGCTGCCGATCTGGAGGTGCTGCGCCTGCAAGGCTTCAAGCTGGCGATGATCGACACGCCTTCCGCGATCACGACGGCGATCCAGAGCGTGATCGCGCTCGCCGAGCTGATCGTCATCCCGACCCGGCCCAGCCCGCACGATCTGCGCGCGGTCGGCGCGACGGTCGATCTGTGCGAGCGCGCGGGCAAGCCGTTGCTGTTCGTCGTCAACGGCGCGACGCCCGACGCGCGCCTCACCACCGAGACGACGATGGCGCTGTCGCGGCACGGCATCGTCGCGCCGGTGCTCGTCCACCATCGCGCCGATTTCGCGGCCGCGATGGTCGATGGCGGCACCGTGATGGAACGCGATGCCGAGAGCCCGTCGACCGCCGAGATCGAAGCATTGTGGCGCTACGTATCGGATCGGCTCGAAAAGAATTTCCGCCGCACCGTGTTCGCCGCGCCCCCAGCGACCGGCGCGTTCGGGCAACGGCCGGTGAGCGGCGGCTTCGGTCGCCGGGTGGTGAACTGAGATGACCGGCGCCGGCTTCGGGCGTGCGCTCGACCGATTTTTGAACGGCAATCCCGACGGCGGGGCGCGGGTGGGCAACGTGCCACTGCGCTCGCACTCGGTTGGAGAGATTCGATGAAGACGCGTGCGATCATTTCCCTGGCCGGATCGGTGCTGCTGCTCGGCGGCGCGCTGGCGGGCGGGGTGCAGGGCGTGGCTTTCGCCGGCAGCCACAAGCAGGGCGGCGACGCGCGCAAGGCAGCGGCGGAAGCCGGCAAGGCGCGCGCGCTGCTGGCGCGCGGCAAGGGTGACGATGCCGTCAAACATGCCGAACGTGCCGCGCTGGCCGCCCCCGAATCGGCCGAGTTCCGCATGTTGCTCGGCCAATCCTATCTGAAGGCGGGGCGGTTCACCTCGGCGCGCGATGCGTTCGGCGATACGCTCGCGCTCGATGCCGGCAACGGCAAGGCCGCGCTCAATCTCGCGCTGGCGCAGATCGCGACCGGCGATTGGGACGCGGCGCGCAAGACGCTCGCCGCGCATGCCGACACGATCCCGGTCAGCGACCGTGGCCTCGCGATCGCGCTGGCGGGTGATCCGGCGGCGGCGGTCGATCTGCTCGCCAGCGCGTCGCGGGCCGATGCGGCGAATATCAAGACTCGCCAGAACCTCGCGCTGAGCTTGGCGCTCGCCGGGCGCTGGACCGAGGCGCGCGCGGTGGTCGGGCTCGATCTCGCCGCCGCCGATGCCGACAAGCGCATCGTCGAATGGGGCGCGTTCGCGCGGCCCAAGGCGGCGTCCGATCAGGTCGCATCGCTGCTCGGCGTGACGGCGGTGGTGGACAAGGGGCGTCCGGCCGCGCTGGCGCTCAACGTTGCCGCACCTGTAGCGGTGGCGAGTGCCGCGCCGGTCGAGGCCGCGCCAGCGCCGGCCGCGCCTGCGCCGGTCGAGGTTGCCGCAGCGCCTGCACCGACCACCGCCGCGCCCGATGCCGCGCCGTCGCTCAATACCGGCGTGCCGGCGGTGCAGTTCGCCGCGCGTCAAGAAATCGTCCAGCCGCTCGCGGCCAAGCCCGAGGCGGTGCCCGCGCCGAAAGCCGTCGCCAAAGCGGCTCCGGTGGAAGCCGCGCCGCGTGCGCTCGCTGCCGGCAAATTCTATGTCCAGCTTGGTGCGTTCGACAACGCCAGCGTCGCGCAGGATGCGTGGAAGCGTGCCGCGCGGCAGTTCCCGCGCTTCGCGGGGCAAACGCCGCAGGGCGCGACCGTCAAGGCCGGGGCGGGGAGTTTCTACCGGCTCTCGCTCGGCGGCTATGCGCGTGGCGATGCGGTGAAGCTGTGCCTGTCCTATCGTGCGGCTGGCGGGCGGTGTTTCGTTCGGACGGGTGCGGGCGATCAGCTTGCCGGCTGGGTGAAGCCGGGCGCGGAACTGGCGTCGCGGTGATCTGATCCTCCCCACGCAGTGGAGAGGATCGTTAGAGCATGATGCCCCTATCCGTTCGTGCTGAGTAGTGATCGAGTAGGCGCTTGCGCCGTATCGAGAGCACGTATCGAAGCACAGGTGTAGCGCGCGGGGTCTGTCCTTCGATACACCACCTCGATATGCCCTACGGGCTACTCGGTGGTTACTCAGGACGAACGGAGCTACTTAATCGTCATCATGCTTTAACGGGGCTTCTCCACTTTCCACAGCCCGTCGAGCCGCGCGGCGGAGGCGGTGCGTTCGCGTAGCATCAGGCCCTTCAGCTTGAGCTTGTGGCCCCAGATCAGCCCGCCTTCTGTCTCCCAGACGAGATCGTAGATCGCCGTGTCGGTGCGTTGCTGGTCGCCATCCCAATAGCTTGCGGCGACGAGGATCGGCAGGCGGCCCTCGCGTTTGTCGGGGCCATCCTTGGTCGCTTCGAGCAGCGGCTTGGCGACCCAGTCGGCTTCGACATGCGGGCTGAGGATGCTGTTCTGCGGTGCCACGCCGAGCGCCTTCGGGAAACGGATGTCGACGCTCTGCACGTCATGCTCGGCGTCCTTGAGCGCGATGCTCGCGCCGCCGTGTTCGGGGGTGGCGGTGAGGCGGACGAGCGTTCGGGTGCGAGCCTCGGTGACTTTCTCGATCTGTTTTTCATGCTCTTCGCTGCGCCGGTCGGACCAGCTCAGCCAGGCGGTGGTCGCCGAGATCAGCAAGCCGGCGACCGCGACGATCTCCGCCAGCGTGACCCAGCGTTTGCGAATCGCGCGGGCTTCGGCGCGTTCGGTGGCATTGGGTTCGCTCATCGTCCACCTGCTTCCAGTAGTCGCTCGGGCGCGGCGAGTTCCCAGCTTGCCGCGATCCGGTCATCGACACGATCCCAATCGAGATCGGCACCGTCGAGCCGCATCGCTACCCAGCCGAACGTGCCGAGATAGGGCGGCGCGTAATAGAAGGCCGGATCGTTCTCGATCAGCATCTGTTGCTCGTCATGGCCGGTGGTGCGGACGATCGCGACCGTCTCGCCGTCATTATGGTGGTTGTGCCAGAAATAGGCGAAGAACTTGCCGCCCGAAATCAGGAAACCGGGCGAACCATGCGACAGCCGTTCCTCAGCCTCGGGCAGTGCGAGGCAGTAGGACCGGACACGGGCGAGGGGGACTTCTGGATCGGGGCTCATCGGACTCACCTCTTTACGAAGTCTGCCAGAACGCGCGGGTAAAGGCGATGCTCCGCGATTAGCACGCGCGCGGCGAGCGTTTCGGCAGTGTCGCCGGGTTCGATCGCCACTTCGGCCTGGCCGAGCACGGCGCCGCCGTCGAGTTCCTCGGTGACGACATGGACCGAACAGCCGCCGTGGGAGTCGCCCGCTTCGATCGCGCGGGCGTGGGTGTCGAGGCCTTTGTATTTGGGCAGCAACGAGGGGTGGATGTTAATAATGCGGCCGCGCCAGCGCGTGACGAAATCATCGGAGAGGAGCCGCATATAGCCGGCGAGCGCGATCGTCCCGACGCCCGCCTCGCGCAAGGCGGCGTCGAGCGCGGCCTCATAGGCGGGCTTGCCGATGCCCTTGGGCGAGAGCGCCCAGGTGGCGAGGCCCTGCGCCTTCGCCCAGCCGAGACCGGCGGCATCGGGCTTGTCCGAGGCGATCAGCGCGACTTCATAGGCGTCGTGCGCCGCCGCGACGAGGCTCATCATGTTCGAGCCTCGGCCCGAGATGAGGATGCCGACGCGCTTGCGGTCAGCCATGCAGATGCGTCGCCGACCAGGCCTCGCGGCCGCCCCAGGTCTCGATGCGGCCGTTGACGGTGCAGCCACGCTCGCCCGCGACGATCTCGCCGATGCGCAACACGGATTCGCCCGCGCCTTCAAGCATCGCCGTCACGTCGTCGGCGTCTTCGGCAGCGACCACCACGGCCATGCCGATGCCGCAGTTGAAGGTGCGTGCCATCTCGCCCGGCTCGATGCCGCCCTGCGCTTGCAGGAACGCCATCAGCCGGGGCTGCTCCCATGCATCGGCGTGGATCATCGCGTGGGTGCCGTCGGGCAGCACGCGCGGGATGTTTTCGAGCAGACCGCCGCCGGTGATGTGGGCGAGGCCCTTGATTCGGCCGACGCGAAGCGCGGGCAGCAGGCTCTTCACGTAGATGCGGGTCGGCGCCATCAGCGCGTCGATCAGCAACGTGTCGATATCGAACGGGGCGGGGCGGTCGAGCTTCCAGCCCTTGTCGGCGGCGAGGCGGCGGACCAGCGAGAAGCCGTTCGAATGCACGCCGGTCGACGCGAGGCCGAGCACCACGTCACCCGCCGCGATATCCTTGCCTGTCAGTACGCGGTCCCGCTCGACCGCGCCGACGCAGAAGCCGGCGAGATCGTAATCGCCGGGGCCGTACATGCCGGGCATCTCGGCGGTCTCGCCGCCGATCAGCGCGCAGCCGGCTTGCAGGCAGCCTTGCGCGATCGAGGCGACGACGCGCTCGGCGACGCCGGCTTCGAGTTTGCCGGTCGCGTAATAATCGAGGAAGAACAGCGGTTCGGCGCCCTGCACGATGAGATCGTTGGCGCACATCGCGACGAGATCGATGCCCACGCCGTCGTGGTGATCCGAATCGATGGCGAGCTTGAGCTTGGTGCCGACGCCGTCATTGGCGGCGACCAGCAGCGGATCGACGAAGCCAGCCGCCTTGAGATCGAAGAAACCGCCGAAGCCGCCGAGATCGGCGTCGGCGCCGGGGCGGCGCGTCGCTTTCGCCAGCGGGGCGATGGCGCGGACGAGGGCATTTCCGGCCGCGATCGAGACGCCGGCCTGCGCATATGTATAAGGTTTGTCGCTCATACTGCGTCGCCTAGCCATATCCTGCTTGGATTTCCACGTCTGCTTCGCCAAAAGGGCGCCGACATGCCCCCGCGCCTTTCCCGCCCGTTCCAGTTCCTCGTCGCATCGGCGCTCGTCGCCAGCGGTGGCTTGCTGCTTGCCCAGGATGCCGCGCCGCCGGCGCCGCCCTCGCCATCGGGCGCGATCGGTGACGGATCGGGCAGCTATGAGGTCGGCGGGATTCGCGTCGATGTGAGCGCGGGCAATGCCGACGCCGCGCGCTATGCCGGCTGGCGGCTGGCGCAGCGCAAGGGCTGGCAGATGCTCGCCGCACGGCTCGGGTCGAGCGCGGGCGGGGTTTCCGACGGGACGCTCGATTCGATGGTGTCGGGGATCATCATCGAGAACGAGCAGATCGGGCCGAATCGCTATGTCGCGCGATTGGGCGTGCTGTTCAGCCGAGCGCGGGCGGGCGCGTTGCTCGGCGTGGCGGATCAGGAGCAGCGCTCGACCTCGATGCTGACGATCCCGATCGCCTATTCGGGTGGTGCGGCGATCGCCTTCGAGCAGGACAGTCCGTGGGCGCAGGCGTGGAGCCGGTTCCGCAGCGGCAACAGTTCGATCGATTATGTGCGGCCGAGCGGCACCGGCAACGATGCGCTGCTGCTCAACCTTGGCCAGACGACTCGGCCGGGGCGGGCGTGGTGGCGGATCGTGCTCGATCAATATGGGTCGAACGACGTCCTCGTGCCGATCGTGCGGCTGTCGCGGCAGTGGCCGGGCGGGCCGATCATCGGCGCGTTCGAGGCGCGGCACGGGCCGGACAACAAGGTCGTCACGCGCTTCACGCTGCGCGTCGGCAATGCCGATGCGCTGCCGTTGCTGCTCGACGAGGGTGTGAAGCGGATCGACGCGGCGTATCAGGCGGACTTGCGCTCGGGCGGGTTGCAACCCGATTCGAGCCTTGCCTACGTGCCGCCGGTCGCGCCGACGCCGACCCCCACGCCGACCCCGAGCGACATGCCGACCGATGCGGCGGTGGTGCCCGGCGGCGCGATCACGCTTTCGCCAGGCGACACCGCGACGGTGGCGATCACGGTGCAGGTCGATACCCCCGGCGCGGCGGCTGTCACCGCCACCGAAGCGGCGCTCCGCAGCCTGACCGGGGTGCGCAGCGCCGTCACCACCAGCCTCGCGCTCGGCGGGGTTTCGGTGATGCGAGTCGCTTATGATGCCGATCCGGCGCTGTTCCGCGCGCAACTGGAGGCGAAGGGCTGGGTCGTGAACGGATCGGGCACGACGATCCGCATCCGCCGCGCGCAGGCGAGCGACGGTAATCCGGGGTGAGCGCGCAACTCGCTTTGCCCCTGGAGTGGCCGGCGGACCCGCGTGACGATGAGTTTCTGGTAACCCAATCGAACGAACGCGCGATCCAGCAGCTCGAACACTGGAGCACCTGGCCGGTCGCGGCGGTGGTGGTGACCGGCCCGCGCAAATCGGGGCGCAGCCTGCTCGCCCGGATCTTCGCCGCCAAGGCCGGTGGCCATTTGATCGACGATGCCGAGCAGCAGAAGGAAGCCGACATCTTCCATGCGTGGAACCGCGCGCAGGAAACCCGCAAGCCGGTGGTGATCGTCGCCTATGCGGCCCCGCCCGAATGGGCGATCCGGCTGCCCGATCTGCGCTCGCGACTGATCGCCAGCCCGACGCTGCGGCTCGGCGAGCCCGACGAGGCGCTGATGCGCGCGCTGTTCGAGCGGCAATTCTACCGGCGTGGCCTAGATGCCCGGCCCGACCTGATCGAATGGCTGGTGCGGCGGATCGAGCGCACGCATGTCGCACTGCTGCGCGCGGTCGACGTGCTCGACGAAGCGGTGCTGGGCAGCCGCAAACGGCTGTCGATCGCGCTTGCACGCGCCACCTTGGCCGAGGCAGGGCTGATCGACGGCACCCAAACCGAATCGGCAGACTCCTGATGACTCGACCCGCGCACATCGCCCGCATCGACAATGACGAAGATCCTTTCGCCGCGACGGAGGGCAACGATCGCTATTTCAACCGCGAGCTATCGTGGATGGCGTTCAACCGCCGCGTGCTGGAGGAAGCGCGCAACCCCGCGCATCCGCTGCTGGAGCGGCTGCGCTTCCTGTCGATCTCGGGATCGAACCTCGACGAATTCTTCATGGTGCGGGTCGCCGGCCTCAAGGGCCAGCAGTTGCAGGAGGTCACGCAGCGGTCGCTCGACGGGCTCAACAGCAGCCAGCAGCTCGCCGCGATCGTCGGCGAGGCGGACGAGCTGATCGAGCGCCAGCGCACCGTCTGGCGCGAGCTGCGTGGGCTGCTCGCCGAGACCGGCATCGTCGTGCTGAGTTCGCGCACGATCGACGAATCGGTGACGGCGGACGAACTGCGCTGGCTGGAAACGCAGTTTCGCGAGCAGATCTTCCCGATCCTGACGCCGCAGGCGCTCGACCCGGCACATCCGTTCCCGTTCATGCCCAACAAGGGGCTGGCGGTGATGTTCGACCTGGTCCGCGAATCGGACGATGAGCCGATCCGCGAGCTGGTGATGCTGCCGGCGCCGATGCCGCGCTTCCTGCGCATACCGGGCGAGATGGTGCGCTATGTCGCGGTGGAATCGCTGGTGAAGCGGTTCGCGCCGCTGATCTTCCCCGGCTACCGCGTACTCGGCGGCGCCGAGTTTCGCGTGCTGCGCGACAGCGACATCGAGATCGAGGAAGAGGCCGAGGATCTCGTCCGCTACTTCGCCAATGCGATCAAGCGGCGTCGGCGCGGGCGCGTGATCCGGCTCGAACTCGAAAGCGGCATGCCAGAGGTGCTCGGTGCGGTGCTGCGCGAAGAACTCGGCGGACCGGACGCGTTCGTCACCGAAAGCGGTGCTTTCCTCGGGGTCGGCGATCTCGATGCGCTGGTCGACGAGGACCGGCCCGATCTCAAGTTCCCGCCGTTCTCGCCGCGCTTTCCCGAGCGGATTCGCGAATTCGCCGGGGACTGTTTCGCGGCGATCCGCGCCAAGGATATCGTCGTCCACCACCCGTATGAGACGTTCGAGGTGGTGCTCGCGTTTCTGAGACAGGCGGCGGCCGACCCCGATGTCGTCGCGATCAAGCAGACGCTGTACCGGGCCGGCAAGCAATCCGCCGTCATCAACGCGCTGATCGCGGCGGCCGAGGCGGGCAAATCGGTGACGGCGGTGGTCGAGCTGAAGGCGCGCTTCGACGAGGAGCAGAATCTGCTCTGGGCCTCCGCGCTGGAGCGTGCCGGCGTTCAGGTCGTCTATGGCTTCATCGACTGGAAGACGCACGCCAAGGTATCGATGGTGGTGCGCCGCGAGGCCGGGCAGTACCGTACCTATTGCCACTTCGGCACGGGCAATTACCACCCGATCACGGCGCGCATCTACACGGATTTGAGCTTCTTCACCGCCGATCCCGCGATCGGGCGGGATGCCGCGCAGATGTTCAACTATGTCACCGGCTATATCGAGCCGACCGGCATGACCAAGGTGAGCCTCTCCCCGCGCGACCTGCGGCCACGGCTGTTGCGGCTGATCGATTCGGAGATCGCCAACGCGCTGGCCGGCAATCCCGCCGCGATCTGGGCGAAGATGAACTCGGTGGTCGATCTCGCCGTGATCGAGAAATTGTACGAGGCGAGCAACGCCGGGGTCGAAATCGACCTCATCATCCGCGGCATTTGCTGCCTGCGCCCCGGCGTGCCCGGCATGTCCGAGAACATCCGCGTCAAATCGGTGATCGGCCGCTTCCTTGAACACAGCCGGATCTGGTGTTTCGGCAACGGCAAGGCGCTGCCCAATGACGGCGCCAAGATCTTCATCTCCTCGGCCGACTGGATGCAGCGCAATTTCGACCGGCGCGTCGAATATATGCTGCCGATCGAGAACCCGACCGTCCACGACCAGATTCTCGATCAGGTGATGGTCGCCAATCTGATCGACAACGAACAGAGCTGGGAATTGCAGCCCGACGGCAGCTATGTTCGCGACGATCCCGGCGACCGGCCGTTCAATCTGCACCGCTACTTCATGACCAACCCGTCGCTGTCCGGGCGCGGCGCCGCGCTGACCGCGAGCGACGCGGTGCCCAAGCTGTCGCTGCGGCGCACGCGCTGAGCGTGGCGCTGTTCGGCAAGCCCAAGGGTGATGGTGTGAGCGAGCCGCGTACCGCGATCGTCGATATCGGTTCGAATTCGATTCGCCTCGTCGTCTATCAGGGGCCGGCGCGATTGCCGGCGATCCTGTTCAACGAGAAGGTGATGGCCGGGCTGGGGCGCGGGCTGGCGGTGAACGGGGCGATCACGCGGGGTTCGCTGCGCATGGCGAAGGACGCGCTGCACCGCTTCGCTGCGGTCGCACGCGAGATGGAGGTCGACCAACTCCGCACCGTCGCCACCGCTGCGGTCCGCGACGCCAGCAATGGCGGCAAGCTGCTCGCTATCGCTGCGGCGGCGGGGCTCGAGGTGGAAACACTGTCGGGCGAGGAAGAGGCGATCGGCGCGGGCTATGGCGTGCTGTCGGCGATCCCCGAGGCGGACGGCATCGTCGGCGATCTGGGTGGTGGCAGCCTCGAACTGATCCGCGTTTCGGGCGGCGCGGTGCAGGACCGGGTTTCGTTTCCGCTCGGCGTGCTGCGCGTCGCCGCGATCCGGGCCAAGGGGCCGGGCGCGCTTCAGCGGCAGGTCGCGCGGCTGATCGAAGCGGTCGGCTGGAGCGGGCGCGGCGAGGGGTTACCGCTGTATCTGGTCGGCGGATCGTGGCGTTCGATGGCGCGGCTCGATATGCATCTGCGCGGCTATCCGCTGCCGGTGATCCACCAATATGCGATGCCGCGCGGCGCGATCACGCGGATGAGCCGCACGATCGCGCAGGTCAACAAGAGCTGGCTGCGCGCGGTGCCCGGGCTGCAATCGGGGCGCGCGGGCACGCTGAGCGACGCGACGGCGGTGCTGGCGGTGCTGCTCAAGCAACTCAAGTGCGAGCGCACGATCGTCTCGGCTTATGGTCTGCGCGAAGGGCTGTTGTATCAGGCGCTCGATCCGGCGACGCGCGCGCTCGACCCGCTGATTGTGGCGGCGCGCGACGAGGGGCGGCGGCACGGGCGCTTCGCCGAACATGGCGATCTTCTCGACGGCTGGATCGCGCCGCTGTTCGTTCAGGACGCGCCGGCGATGGCAAGGCTGCGGCTGGCGGCGTGCCTGCTCGCCGATGTCGGCTGGCGCGCCAACCCCGATTTCCGCGCCGAACGCGGCGTCGAGATTGCGCTGCACGGCAATTGGGTGGGCATCGATGGGCGCGGGCGTGCGCTGATGGCGCAGGCACTGTTCACCAGCCTCGGCGGCGGGATCGCGGTGCCGGACCCGGTCGGCGTGCTGGCGCCGCCGGCGGACCTCAAGCGCGCGATCGGCTGGGGGCTGGCGATGCGGCTCGGCCAGCGGCTGAGCGGTGGCCTCGCGGGGCCGCTGCGGCGGACGCGACTGAGCGACGAGGGCGGCGCGGTGGTGCTGAGTGCGCCGAGCACGGACCGGGCGCTGTACAGCGAGGCAGTCGAGCGGCGGCATACCGCGCTGGCGGTGGCACTGGGGCGGACGGCGATCTTTACGGCTTGAGGGGCGTCGGGATCAGCGGATGACGAGGACTTCGGCTCCAATGGCATCCGCTATGTTCTGCCAGACCTTGTCTGCTGTCCATGCCGGCAATGCCTCTTGAATGGACAGTGCCAAACAGCAGCGATCACCCAACGACAGCCCGGCTGAAGCCGTGGCGGTGCGCAGGCGTCCCGCGCGTTTAGCGGTGTCTTTGTCGAGCGGAACCACATCGATCGGCAACGAATCGAGCATGATATCGATCTCGCGCTCGGGCATGCCGGCATGGATGAAGTGGCTGACCACCTCGGCATAATTGACCGAACTCATCCGGGAACCGGAGATCGCTTCGGCGACGAGCGTCGCGCCGGCCTCGCCTTTCACCATTGCGATCAGTGCGGATGCGTCGAGTACAACTCTGCTCATTCGCCGCTGGCGGCGCGGCGGCCAGCGAGAAACGCATCGACTGACGCCTCCGGTTTGCCATCGGTGAAGCGCTTGGCGAGCGCTTGCGCGTGCGCGACCGCCTGAGCCGATGTGCGTAGCACGAGGCCGTCCTCGGTTTCTTCGAGCCAGACCTGACCGCCCTCGGCCAATCCCATTTTCCGGCGGATGTCTGCGGGCAGACACATTTGGCCCGTCGGGGTGATACTGACCTGAACCGTCATCGCGCCACTCCCATCATTCAGGGCAACCTCGTGCCCGTTTAGGCTCAAGCGAGATTGGGCGCAACGAACGCGCTTCTTGGTTCATCCAACCCGAACCGGAATCCCCGGCAGCGCCTTGGCGGTGCGGATCGTCAGCGAGGTCTTGACGCTGGCGACGTTGGGGGCGGGGGTGAGGTGGGTCATCAGGATTTCCTGGAAGCCCTTGAGGTCGCTCGCGACGATCTTGAGGATGAAGTCGATCTCGCCGTTGAGCATGTGGCATTCGCGGATTTCGGGGATGGTCGCGATGTGTGCCTCGAACGCGGCGAGATCCTGCTCGGCCTGGCTGCGCAGCGAGACCATCGCGAACACCGTGATCGGGTAGCCGAGCGTTGCGGCATCGAGATCGGCGTGATAGCCCCGGATCGCGCCGGCTTCCTCCAGCGCGCGGACCCGGCGCAGGCACGGCGGCGCGGTGAGGCCGACGCGCTCGGCGAGTTCGACATTGGTCATCCGTCCGTCGCGTTGTAGCAATTCGAGAATCCGCCGATCGATCTGGTCGAACGCCATTACGAGCTGCTCCGCTTAAACATATGTTTTCCAATGCCTGAAGGTGCTTTATCATAAGATAATTGCGAGAGAACGCAATTGTCCCACATTGCGACCGGTCGAAAATCAGCTATTCCAGTGGCGCTTCACGCGCGTTAAGGATTCATTACAGCGCGGGTCGTCCCGGCGTGCGTCATCTAAAGGGTATTTGCGGGTTGCGCTTCGACGACAGTCTCGAAACGGTGCTTTCGGCCGATATGTCGACGCCGTTCGGCGCGCAGTCGGCATGGCGGCAGCTCGTCGATCTGATTGGCCGGGGGCGCGCCGAAGCGACGCCGGAGGCGATCGCCCGGCTGCGTACGTTGCGGGGCGCGGTGCCTGCGGCGGTGCGTGCCGCCAGCGCGCGCGCGCTGGCCGATGCCACACCGCCGGCGGCGCTGGTGCGGGTGTTCACCGAGGATGACGCTGCGATCGCCGCGCCCGTGCTGCGCACCGCGCGGCTCGACGAGCGGGATTGGATCGGATTGCTGCCGGGATTGTCTTCGGTCGGCCGCTCGGTGTTGCGCCATCGCCGCGATCTGCCCGCCGGCGTGCTGCGCGCGCTGCAGGCGTTCGGCAGCGTCGATTTCGTGCTGGGCGCGTCGCCCGAGGCGTTGGCTACGGTCGATGCCGGGCACGAGCCGGCCGTCCGCGCATCCGAGGGGGGGCCGGCGATCGAGCCTGTGCCCGTGTCGGAGTCCTCGTTCGCGTCGATCGCCAGCATCGCGCAGGGCCTGCCGGTGGTTGCCGAGGCGCTGCGCCAGCAGAACGCACCGCCCACGCCCGCCGCCGACGGCACCTTCGAGATCGCCGATCTGGTCGCGCGGCTCGACGCGTTCCACCGCGAGCGCGATGAGAATGGAGCGCCGATCCAGGCCGAAATGTTCGCGCTGCCGCCTGTCGAGGCGCGCGGTTTCCAGTTCGAGACCGACGCCAGCGGCACGATCCGCTGGATCGAGGGGGTGTCGCGCGCGCCGCTGATCGGGCTGTCGCTCGATCAGGTCGGTGAGGGCGCGGCGATCGATGGGGTCGCGTCGGGCGCGTTCCGGCGGCGCTCGGGGTTCGCCAATGCGCGGCTCGTCGTCGCCGGCACGTCGGACGCGGCGGGGCAGTGGCGGATCAGCGCGGCGCCGGTGTTTGACCGGGCGAGCGGGCGCTTCACTGGCTATCGCGGCTCGGCACGCCGGCCGCGCGTGGAGGAAAGCGCCGAACTGTCGCGCGACCGTGGCCGCGCCGGGCCGGACGCGCTGCGCCAGCTCGTCCACGAACTTCGCACGCCGGCGAACGCCATCGCCGGTTTCGCCGAGATGATCGAATCCGAGATGCTCGGGCCGGTGCCGCCGGTCTATCGTGGGCGCGCCGGGGCGATCCGCGATCAGGTCCATGCGCTGCTCGGCGCGATCGACGATATCGACATGGCGGCGCGGATCGACACGCGCGCGCTCGATCTGCGGCAGGATGCGGTGCCGCTCGCGCCGCTGCTCGCGCGGATCGTGGGCGATCTCGCGCCGCTCGCCGATCTGCGCTCGGCGACGATCGACTGCCACGCCGCGCCCGATCTTGTCATCGCCGGCGACGACCGCGCGGTGGAGCGGCTGATCGGGCGGTTGCTCGCCACGCTGGTCGCCTCGACCGAGGCCGGCGAGCGGATCGGCGTCGCCGCGCGGGGCGAGGATATGCAGGCGGTGATCGTGTTCGATCGCCCGCGCTCGCTTGCGGCATATGCCGCCGAGGGGCTGTTGCGGATCGATGCCGAGGCCGAGGCCGAGCAAGTCGGTGCGCCGTTGCTCGGCACCGGCTTCGCGCTGCGGCTGGCGCGCAATCTGGCGGGCGAACTCGGCGGATCGCTGACGCTGGGCGACGCGGCCTTGACTTTGCGGCTGCCCGCCGCCGTAAGTGCCGGAATGGGACAGGCTTTCTCAAACTAGATCGTGGCGCGCGCGCAACTGCCCGGGTTCCGGCCGGAGCCGCCGCACGCCGACGATCTGGTCGCATGGCCGGACGATTTCGGCACGCGCTTCACCGTGTTCGTCGATACCGAGGAGGAGTTCGACTGGACCGCGCCGCTGGCGCGCACTGGCCACACGCTCGCGTCGGTGGCGGCGCTGCCCGAGGCGCACCGCCGCTTCGCCGATCATGGCGTACCGCTTACCTATATGGTCGATTATCCGATCGCGACCGATGCGCGGGCGGGTGACGTTCTGCGCGGATTGCTGACGGATCGGGTTTCGGCGGTGGGCGCGCAATTGCACGCGTGGGTCAATCCGCCGTTCGACGAACCTCTGACGCCGGCCAACAGTTACGCCGGCAATCTGCCCGAGGCGACCGAGGCGGCCAAGCTCGATACGCTGACCCATGCGATCGAAGCGGCGTTCGGACGGCGGCCGATTGCGTATCGCGCCGGGCGCTATGGCATCGGCCCGGCGACGCTACGGTTGCTCGCCGCGCGGGGGTATCGGCTCGATAGCTCGATGCGCGCGCGCTATCGCTATTCCGCCGATGGCGGGCCGGATTTCGGCGCGATCGGCAATGCTGCGTTCCGTTGCGGCCCGAACAAGGTGATCGTCGAACTGCCGCTGACGACGGTCTTCACCGGCGGGCTGCGGCGTGGCGGTGCGCGGCTGTACGATGCGCTGGGCAAGGTGCCGAAGGGGCGGGGATTGGCGGCGCGACTGCGCCTCGTTTCGCGCATCGCGCTCACGCCCGAGGACATGCCGCTCGCCGACGCGCTGGAGGCGATCGCGATCGCGGTGGGCGAGGGGGTTCGCGTGCTCAACTTCGCGTTCCACTCACCCTCGCTTGCGCCCGGCCACACGCCGTACGTGCGCGACGCCGCCGATCTGGCGCGCTTTCATGGCTGGTGGCAGGCGGTGCTCGCCGATCTCGACCGGCGCGGCATCCGTCCGGCATCGCTCGACGCGCTGATCGCTGCGGCGGGATGAGCCATGCCTTGCCACCGCGCCTTCGCATCCGCTAACGGGGCAATCGGTGGGGCCTGTAGCTCAATGGTTAGAGCTGGCCGCTCATAACGGCTAGGTTGCGGGTTCGAGTCCTGCCGGGCCCACCATCTCTCCCGATCATGGCTTACATGTGATATAGAAAAATCCTTGTTTTCAAGGACTTTTCCTATGTCATTCTTCTCATGTGTTGCCATAATGCATCATAGTATCTCACGAATCGGGGGGTATTTGGCGGGGTATCGAGATCCGAAAACGGGGTATCGATGACTCTTACATTTGCTGCCATCAATGCGGCTCACCCGCGCGGCAAACCTTACAAACTTACTGACCGGCAAGGCCTTTATCTCTTTGTTGCCGCCAGCGGCACGAAGTCCTGGCGCTACAAATATGATTTCGGTGGCAAGGAGCGCCTGCTCACGATTGGGCGCTTTCCCGACATAGGTCTGGCAGACGCACGCGCTCTGCACGACGAAGCGCGCACGCTCATCCGCGCGGGCAAAGACCCAGTGGTGGAAGCCAAGCGTCAAAAGCAGACCCAGATTACCGCCACAGAGGCCACCTTCAAGAAAATTGCTGAGATCTGGCTAGAAGAGCAGCGCCCGCTTTGGTCGCCCGCTAATGCCAAACGAGTCCGCCACCGGCTCGAGAATGATATCTATCCATGCTTCGGTGTAACGCCGATCGCCAGCATCGATGGCGCGATGGTTCTCCACGCCCTCCGTAAGATCGAGCAACGCGGATCGATAGAAACGGCGAAGCGGGTACGCGGTTACATTCGCGCCATCGTCAATCGGGCCAAAGGTGAGCGCCTCGTCGGGCGCGAAGCTCTTCACGAAATCGATGACATCCGCGACGCCCTGAAACCTAGTCCTCGCGGTCGCCGGATGCCCGCCCTAACGAGCCTCACGGCGCTGCTGGATCTCCAACTGACGGTCGATCGCTCTACCGGCGGGTTGCTGGTCAAACTCGCATCTCGCCTCCTCGCCCTGACGCAGGTCCGGGTCGGGGTACTTCGCGCGGCCACGTGGGACGAGTTCGATGGGATTGACTGGTCCCGCCCCGACTCGCCCTGTTCGCGACCGGTCTGGCGTATCTCGTCCGAACGAATGAAGCTTGAGGTCGAAGACAAGGGGAATATCGCCTTTGGTCACGACGTGCCGCTTTCGACCCAAGCCATCGAGACACTACGGGCGGTACGGATACTCACGGCGAGTTCGAGGTATCTTTTCCCTCACGCCAAGTCCTGGCGCGAACCGATGACCGACGCTGCTCTGAGCTCGCTCTACAAGCGCATGCGTGGGGGCGGTTTTAAGGGTAGAATGGTTCCTCATGGCTGGCGCACGTCTTTCTCGACGCTCATGAATGAGCGGGCCGCGGAACTGGAGCGCGACGGAGACCGGCTGATTATCGACATGATCCTCGCGCATGTCCCCCAAGGAATGTCGGCCTCAGAATGGGCCTATAACCGGGCGCGCTATTACAAGCCGCGCGCGGCATTACTTCAGATCTGGGCCGACATGATCTCAGGCGGCCTCCCTTCACCGCTCGACCTCGTGATCAAGGACGCCGATAGTTGAGCGGGTCGGCGACGAAGTCTTCTATGTCGCTCTCATACCAGCCGACGCATCTGCGGCCGATGGCGGTCCGTTTCGGAAAGGAACCATCGCTTTCACGCCTGTAGATGGTCGCCACCGACAGGCCGGTACGGGCTTTCACCGCCTTGATGCGAAGGAGCGAATCCTTTCGCCGGTCTTTGATTATGGATGCGGCCGCAGTCGAGAAACCAGGCTGTTTGGTTGGATCAGATGGAAGATTGGTCACGCGAGGATCCTTCGTCATAAGAAGGTCCGTCCGCCGCAGCCAATGTGGCGGCGGGCGACCTTCGATGCAAGGGAAATTCCCGCTAGGCTGCGGCGACTGATCTCGGTTCTCCGACGACTGAGAAGGTGAGCGGAGGGCATGCTATGGATCGAGTTCGCAGACGCATCAGCTGGTCGAATCGCTGACCTATATCTCAGTTAGTTTCGGCACCTCTCTCGTTGTTCGTAAATGCCGCTGAATGCGCCGTAGCTGGCTTTGAGATGGGTGCGATTTTCCTCGACTCAATCATTTCGCATTGATTCTAAATGATATTTTTGTCGACCGATCCACGGGATGCGGTCGCGCGCGTCATATGTATGCCATTCGCCGTTGAGATACATCTCAAACCACGCATGGAAATCTATCGCGACATCGACCGGCGGTACGCCGATGTCGCCGAGATAGCCGCTGCAATAGCGCGCGGGGATGTTCATGCAGCGGCATAAGGCAACCGCGAGATGAGCGAAATCGCGGCAGACGCCAACTCGCTCCTGATAGGCTTCGTAAGCGGTTCGTATGGGCGCGGGCATAGCAATAGCCGTACATCGATGCTCGTGGACGAAATCGACGATCGCGCGGACGCGCGCCGATCCCGGCGCGATCCCGCCGAACAGATACCAGGCTTCGGATGTCCGGCGATCGGTAGCGCAATGGCGGCTGCCGAGGGTATAGGCGAGGACGTCGGCCGGGCGTTGCTTGACGGGCTGCTGATCGGCGCGATGCTGCGGATTTGGCTCTCCGCGATCTTCTGTCGCACGAAAGTGATGTCATGCCGAGTGGCAGGATCAGACGGGTGCAGATATTGCCGAAGGCATCCCGCTAGTCCTCCCGATCGCTCGTTGCGCCGGTGGACATCTCGTAAGGCGTCGGTAAGTCAGCTAGTCGCGAGGGATGGATGTTGAGCATCGCGATCAGCGGGGTCGCCGCGTCGCATTCGAAGGCCAGCGTGTAACCAGCGCGGATGAGCATGGTGCCTCGCCGGAAGAACACCCCCGACAGCTTGAGTGGTTGCTTGTTTCGCGGAATGCGCGCTGCGGGCGATTTGCGCATCCTCGGCAATGCCGTCTCCGCGCAATGTGTGTCGCGACAATATTAGGTCTGACAGCGGTTAAGGCGTGCGAGTGCCCTCAACGATTAGTTCGAGTCGTCCCGCCGAACGCAGTCGCCGAAATTACTCTTGATCGGGTTTCGCCAGTGCATTCGCGATCATGGCAGCGAGCGTTTCCTCCGCGCGGCTGCGGATGGCCGCTTCCTTCGAGAAAAATTCCTGGCGAACCCATTCAGGCGCGCGAGCGATGATGGCGGTGATCGTCGCTTGAAGTGTGTCTTCCATTGCGGAGCTATGTGGGCAGATCGTCGTTCCTGGCAACTACGAATGCGTGTTCGACCGCAGTTCGGCGAGTTCCCGAAGCTCACAGCATGCGGGAGCCTATCGGTGGGTTGCAGCAGTTGGTCGACTGGGTCTGCGTTTGATGGCTGGCTGGAGCGGCTACGCCGCGCTCCACACCTTTCGCACCAGCCAGATCATCAAGCCTATTACGACGATCATGCCCGCCACGATCGCAAGATTGATCGACGTGAGCCGCCACCGTCCAATCAGCGCTTCGAGCCCATGACCAAACAGATAGTCGACGGTCTTCGATCTCGCAGCTCAGCAGGGCGGTGGCGTGTATGTGACCTACCGGGCCTCGGCTGGTAACCGGTTATATTGCGTTGGTTCAGCAGTGCACACTCCGCATTCTTTCACGTCAGTTTTTGTGATCGGCTGTCGCTTAGCTTGACTACGCAGCCTTACCATCCCGCCGGCTTCCCATCCGCATAGCCGTCAAACGCATAATCGTTGAGGATCTGCCGCCGCCAGAAATAGGCGCGGTCGACCTGCGAGAGCTGGGCCTCGTCGCAGAACTCGGGCCAGCCGGCGACGATCACGCTCGCCTGGCTATTGATGATGTCGCGCGCCTCGACGTCGCTGAGCAAGAAGGATTGCGCGGACAGCCGGCAATGTTCGAGCAGGCTGCGCCGATCGTCGCCGATCACCGCCATCGCCTGGTTCGCCTCGCGGCCGTTGCGCCCTTGCGGACAGATGTCATAGGCTGGCGTCAGCGCTAGTGTCGCGCCGTCCCACAGGGCCGCGTGATTGCGGGCATGATCGTCGGTGTTTCCGACGAGGATGTTGAACACCATCCGCGCGAAAAGCTCTCGCAAAGTCTCGCGCGGCGCGACGAAGCGCGCGCGCACGATCTGCGCAAGGTCGATATAACTTGCATAATGGGCCTGAAGTTCGGTCAGCCCGAGCATGGTGAGCGCCGACACCATGGCCTTGCGCGTCCAACCGCCTTGCGCCTTGGCCCGGTCGAAACGCTGGACGAGCAATATATCCTTGCCGTTCGCTGTCGTCAGGACGACCGGCGCGACGTTGAGGCCGACCCGCTCGGCGAGCCGCATCGCGACATATTCGGATTTGACGACGGCATAGGTGTCGTTCGACGCCGAGAATTTGGCGATGAACTTGGTGTCTCCGTCCTCGATCAGCGCTTTGGGCCGCGCGCCGCCGATGGAGCTGCCATGAAACAGCGCTTTCTCAAGCCCCGCCGGAATCGGCTCGCCGCGCTCGACATGCCCAGCAGCATCCTGCAACTCCTCGAGCGTCGCATTGTCCTGCTCGCGCGGCGCATAGCGATCGGGCGAGCGCTGGAAATCGAGCGCGCCGATCCGGTCCGATCCCGAATTGAGCATGAAGGTCAACTCGTTGAAGTCGACATTCTGTGCCGCGTCGCCCTGCAGGCCGGTCAGCCGGTTGATGATAACCCGCCGTCCCCAGGCATCGGGTGCGCCGTCGCGCAGACAACCCGCCATATCGAGCGGCGGGTTTGGCGCGATTGCCCCGCGTCCCAGCGTGAGCTCGGGTGAGAAGGTCGGGATGGCTTTTTGCCGCTCAAGGTACGAGCGGCCATAGGTGAAGACATGAGTGTTGCCGTCGCGCTCGATCCGCCCGGCGATGACTGGCTCGAGTGCCCCCGGCAGCCAGATCCAGACGAACGCCTCGGTCGCGGCCGGCAGGCCGGCATCGGCCTCAGAAGTCATCGCGGGTCTCCTTGCGCGGCCGCCGGATCGACTGGGGAAGCAGCGCCAGCTTGTCGTCGAGGCGCGACACTTCGGGCGCGAGCCGCGACGGCTCGTCAACGAAGAGCGGGACGCCGAGCAGGGCGGCGGCTTCGAATGCCAGCCCGATCTCGACGCGCGGCTGTCCCTTTTCGATTAGCTGGAGCGTGCTGCGCGCAATCCCAACGCGCGCCGCCAAGTCAGCCTCGGTCATCTTGCGCTGCTTGCGCGCAAGCCGGATCGCGCGTCCGAGCAGCGCCAACGCTTCGCGCGTCGTGCGGGAATAGGTGCGAACATGTTCTGCCATATGTTACTCAGCGGCCGAGATGGCAGGCGCAACATAGTCTCGCGCCTGATATTTCGGTCATTTACCGACGCGCGCTGCAATTATCAAGTGATGACCGGCAGAGCAGCCGCGAAGGGTCTTTGAGACCGCTACATCGGTCATTTCAGGTTCGGGCACACGCTTCTTCATGGGCAGGGTCAGCGGAGCAGATCGGACAGATTGTAAATGAGCTTCATGGTGTTGGGGTGGACGGCTCCCAACGGCATCGCAATGTGCCAGATCGAGCTGTCGAAGCCTCAAGCGAGGGGGACCGTCCATGGAGAGGATTACGTCTGAAGGCCGTCCGGCTTGATATTGTGAACTGAACGGCGGCAGGACCGAGCGGGAAGTGGTTGAGGAGAGCGGTGATGGCGTCCTTATGATGCCAGCCCCAACGTGGAAGTCGGGGAGGAAGTGATCAGCTCAAGTCGCTCTGCGCCGTCATCTGGGGCGGTGGGCACAGCGATCTCGACGCGATCGGCGCTCTGGCCGATGGCATCATACTTGTGCGGCACCGTCGTCCAGGCATCCCGACGGACGAGGATTGTGCCGAAGACCGATCATCGCCAGCAGCAGCCCGATCGTTCCGCCCCGCCAGTGGTGCGTAAGCTCGATCCAGCGCATCAGAAGGTAATGCGCGCCGTTCCAAGCACTGATCGTGGCGCGCCCGGCAGGTTGAGCAGCGGCGAGGTGCCGTGGCCTGCGACAATGTATTTTATGTTTCCGAGATTGTAGGCGTTGAGCTGGAGCCGAACCGGCCCGATCCAAGCCCAGGCGACCGCGTCGACCGTCATATAGTGCGGCAGTACCGTGGTGTTGGCGGGGTCAGCCCAACGATCGCCCACATAGTTCATGCCGCCCCCAATGCCAAAGCGCCTTGCGAATGTCTTTGTGAGGAAAGCGTTGACCGCGTTCTTCGGCGTGATGGTCGCTCGCTTCCCCACGAAGGCGGGCGTTGCCGACGCGGTCACGCGCGTGTCGAGATAAGCGTAGCCGGCGATGGCCTGGAAGCCGGAAGGCAAGTCGAGCTGGCCGGACAACTCGATACCTCGCGTGCGTTGCGTTCCGATCGGCACGACACGCGTTGGCGTAAGCGGGTCGCTGCCCTTGATGCCGGTGCGGCGTAAGACGAACGCGGCAGCTTGGATGTTCAGTCGCCCGCCGAAGAGCGTGTACTTGGCGCCAACCTCCTTGTTGATAGTCTCTTCCGGCGCGATGTCGGCATTCGTGGCGGCAAGTGCGAACGTTTCTGCGGAGGGCTGGAAACTGCGGCTCCATGAGACATAGTAGGATTGTGCGGCATCGGGCTGGAACACGAGGCCGGCGCGGGGACTCCACTTGCGGTCGGTGCGCGCGAGGTTCGGCTGGCCGGGCAGGAGCTGGTAGGTTTTTTGGATGAACCAGTCGTGCCGTGCTCCGACCAGCGCTTTGAAGCCGTGGCCGAGATCGGCGAGATCCTGCACGTAGAGGCCGCGTGTATCGAAGGTCGTGTTACTGCTGGCGCTCAACGCGGTGAAGCTGGCGTCGTTCACGACCGGCAGCACAGGGTTGAACAGGGAGGTGGTGGCCACGTTGCGCGAGGCGAAGGTATCGGCGCCCTTCACCTGACGCCCGATCTCGAAGCCGTAGAGCAGGGTGTGCTCCATGCCGGCGAACCGCAGTTTCTGCGTCAGCTCGGCCTGGTTGGACCAGCCGTCCTCGTCTCGATTCAAGCGGCCGTGCTGAAGCGTGACCGTCAAGGCTGCCGCGTTCACCGCCGAAGGCAGCGTGCTATGCCGATCGAGCTGGTAGTTGTAGTGGCGGAAGCCATCGCGAAAGCTCAGGCTGTCTGAGAAGCGATGCGTCATGATGACGGTCTGCGACAGTACGCGGCTCGTCGTCGCATCGGCCTCGCGGGCGTTGGCGGCGCCATAGTATGTCGAGCGCGGCACATCGACCGGTCGTCCGTTGATGGCCGGTATACCAAGGTCCATCAGCCGCTTGTCACGCAGGAAATCGGCTTCGACGTAGAGCGTGGTGTCTCGGTCGGCGCCGAGCAGAAGCGACGGTGCGAGCGCGAAGCGCTTGAGGAATTGCTGGTCGCGGAAGCTGTCGTCGTCCTCGTATCCGCCGGTCAGACGAAATCCGACGCCGCCCTTGGGATCGAAGCGCCCCACGTCCCACTCACCCCGCTTGGTGGCGAAGGACCCGACCGAGAAAGTGGCGGACGTGATGTTCGCGTCTGGCTGTTTCAGAACACGGTTGATGAGGCCGCCCGATGAGCCGCGCCCATACAGGACCGCCGCCGGACCTTTGATGACCTCGACCCGCTCGGTGTTGGAAAGGTCGCGAAAATAGAGGGCGTCGTCGCGGAAGCCGTTGACGAACTGGTCGGCGATGGCGGTGAAGCCTCGGATGTTCACTTGGTCGCGCTGGCCGTCCCCGGCAGCAAAGCTAACGCCCGGTACGTTCTTCAGCGCATCCTGGAGCGACAGCGCCCGCTGGTCCAACAGCACCTGCGACGGCACGACCGAGATCGATTGCGGGATATCGCGTAGCGGGGCCGGGATCTTGGCGGCCGAGGTGATGGCAGGCGTGTACCCCTCACGCTCGCCGGTGACGATGATCTCGCCGTCCCTACCGCTTCCGGCGGTGGTCTGGGCGGCGGCCACGGACGGCAGTGCAGCGACACAAGCGAGAGCCATGCGCATTCGCGCCGAGCAACGAACAACCAATTCTGATCCCCTTTAATGCATGCGACCGCCTCGCATTAGCAAAAGAAGGATTTGCAGTATAGCTCCCAATGTGGGCGGTCCATCATAGCCCGACGCGCTGGCGGCAGTGTCGATACCGCAAGCTGTGGTTAAGCGCCGAAGCGGGACCCCATCCGTTCGCACGTACAAGCACCTGAAAACGAGAAGGTAACTGCTCACCTGGTTGGTGAGTGTTGTGGTGCTCAGGCGACGACGAAGGTGCCGTCGACGAGGTCGCGGATGGCGCCGAGAGCAGATTGTCCTGTGAGCCGCGCAGTTCCGGTGACGGAGCGAT
>NZ_SGIS01000038.1 GCF_004208535.1 Sphingomonas populi | reverse complement strand
GCTCCTATGACGACATCGTCGACCATTGCTGCGACGCCTGGAACAAGCTGGTCGACCAGCCCTGGAAGATCATGTCTATCGGCCTGCGTGATTGGGCTCGCGAGTTCTGATCAGTGAATCTTGGTATTACACGCCCAAAAGCCGAGTATCGGTCCTGGGGCGCGATAACCGTATTGTTGACGGCGGTAAACTCCGAAAGGCTTCCATTCACGAGTCCGTAGTTGCCGGGAACCTGCGCATTATACCCGCCGCGAATCGCATAGAGACTATTGTTGTCGTTAAACCCGAGCGCCGAACTGTTTGCGACAGTCCCGGTCGCGTACCCATACCTAGAGAACACTCCGTTCACAGCAGACTGAGTGGGCAAGTTGCTTCCGAACGATGCCGCCCCCCCTGCGATGTTGCCCGAAGGCGTCCCAAATTTATAGAATTCTCGAGCGTCTCCGAGAAGTTCGTCACGGTGCGTGTAGCTTAGGGTAAGCAACGCATTACCACGTCCGCCAGCGAAATCGGTTCCCGCCGCGATCGCCGCATCCTGCTGCGCTGCGTCGCCGCGATCGGAGAGGCGATATTGCGCGTCGGCCTCGACGCCATGAACACGCTGCCGTGTCTTGAAATTGACAACACCTGAAATTGCATCGGATCCGTAAACAGCGGAAGCACCGCCGCTGATTACTTCAACGCCCTGAAGAATATTATTCGGGATGATATTGACGTCAACTATGCCAAAGGCACTAGCGAGCGGCAATCGCCTGCCATCCAGAAGGATGAGATTCCGCTGCTCGCCGAGTCCCCGCAAGTTCAATGTGGCCCTGCCACCGCCACCACTCACGTTAGTGTTAGCGCCTTGCCCGGGCACGAACTGGGGCAACTCATTAAGAGCGTCTTCGATATTGACTTTGCCAGTCGCCTGGATCGCCTGAGCCGTTTGCGTAACGATTGGGCTAGAGGCTACATAGTCGCGCCGAGCGATGCGAGAGCCTGTCACCACGATTTCATCTGACTGCCGAGCGCCGGCTTGCGCCTCTGGCTCCTGCGCTGTCACGGGCACGCCGCCAGCGGTGGCCGCCGGCGGAGACACCGCCGAAGAATTCGGAGCCCCTCCAAGGGTACCCGGCGCGCCAGAGGCCCCCGCTGGAGTCGGCGCCTGCTGCGCTTGGACGGGTGCCGAGAGCACCGCGATTGCGCTTGCCGTGACCAAAAGCTGCTTACGATACCCCATGCTAACCTCCCCTAGAAGATGCAGCGGCGAGTCTGCTCACCGTCCGCTTGTCCATTTGTATGGACTAGTTCGTACCAACAATTGTTATACCAAGAAACAAAAAAAGCACGCGCCCTTTGAGAAAGTTTATTGCAGCCAATCGGCGGTGTGGAGAGCGCCGCCGGGAGCAGAGCACTGCCGCGCTCGCGCCCGAACGCCTGCGGCCGGATGCGCAGCCGCTCGGAAGGCTGGTGGCCCGCCAGATCTTTCTCCGACAATGCTGGGCGCTCGTACGGCGGGTCTGGATCATTGCCGATCAGCGCCAGGGCGGTCGCGACCGGCCCCAACGCCGCACTGGCGCCCTCCGATCGACTGACGGGGCAAGCGTTGACACGCTTGTGACGAGTACGTCAGTCGGCCCGAATTCGGAAACCTTCGTCGGCAACTAACATCTAGTCACAGCGTCCGTGTGTCAGCCGCAGGTGAAGGAAGCGGCGCGCTCCGGATCGCCGGCGGTATAGCGAGCCAGAAGCGGAAAAGCGCAAAGCGGGCGTGTGCGGCCGTTCCAGGCGGTAGTGGCACGGGCGGTCGCCACAAGCCGGTCGGGCGCCGTGCCGCGCTCCGTCCAGGCAACCAATGCCGAGAAATAATCGACTTGGTCCGTCGATGGGCCTCCACCCCCGTGATTCATGCCGGGAACCGCGAAAAGCCGCAGGAAGCGCGCGGCCTTGCCCTTCTCGAAGGCGTTCACCCGGTCGAACCACGCGATCGTATCCATGATCGAGAAAACCGGATCGCTGACACCATGAAAGACGAGCAGCTTGCCGCCGTGGCCGGTAAAGCCGCTCAGGTCGCGCGCATCCGCGTTCATGAAATCGACGCTCGACTCGTTGAATGGCCCCCATTTTCGCCGCGAAGCGGCTTCCGTCGCCGCCACATCCAGTCCCATCGCATAGCGGACATAGGACTTGGGGTCGTTCGGCACAGGCGTCGGCGGCGAAGTGAACACGGCCGACACGGTGCCAACCGCCAGCGTGACGTTGGCGGCATTGTTGGTCGGCGACGCGGCGCTGCCGATCTTCCATTGGCGCCAGCCGTTGAAATAGCCGTTCGAGGAGCGGCCCCCGATGCCGGCATCCCACGCCCATGGCGCATAGAGCAGCTTGCCGGCGCGATCGCGGGCGCCGTCGTAAACCCGAACGAGCGCCGCGACCTGTGCCGAATTGAGGCAGGAAGCCGATTTGTCGCCGCGACATGTCATACGCGCCAGCACAGGGCGCACCCGCGCCGTGGTGCAGCGGGTGAACGCGAAGATCATGCCGTCCTTCAGACCGTCGAGCTCATCGCACGCATCGAGCACGGCACCCGCGACCAGCGCCAAATCCTCGTCGGAAAAGGCCCGGTTGAGCAGGGGGAGGCCGTCGCTGCCGAGCGCGCCGGCCTCTCGGGCGACAGCGGCAAAGGCCTGGTTGTCCCACATCTCGCCTGCGGTGGCGGCGGTAGCGAGGCGAAACCCGGGATAGCCGGCGAGCACGCCATCGAACTCGCGGCCGAAGCGCTGCACGGCCATAAAAGCCTCCTGCCCGCCCTTGGAACCGCCTACGAAGTAGGAATAGGCCGCGGGCCGGCCGTAGTAAGCGTGGATGATCGCCTTGGCGGCCGTGGTCACCGTGCCAATGGAGGCATATCCATAATTGCGCCGCGCCTGCGCATCCCAACCAAAAGTGGCAGTGCCCTGCAACTTCGGATCGTTGTTGCGGGCATTGTCGTGGCCAGAGTCCTGGTTAACCACGGCATAGCCGCGATTGAGCGCCGTATCGGGCTGCGCTCCGAGAAGATTGCCTGTTCCCGCACCGACGATCCCATTAGAGCCGCCGCCGCCGCCGAAGAAGAACCGTCCGTTCCACTCGATTGGCAGGCGCATGTGGAAGCGGATCGCGTAGGCTTGACCGTTGGCACCCGCGCGATCCTGGAGCTTGCCGAACACCTCGCAATGCTGTGGCAGCGGCGGTCCGGGCTGGGCGCCGGGCCGTGGATCAACAGGGGCCGGGCCTGCGGCGACGAGGTGAGCCTGTTCCACCATGCCAGCGGGATCCCCCAGCGCAGCGCCCGGCAAATGGATAAGGGCGGCACAAGCCTGCACCGCCGTATCGCTGCTTGGCTGCGCGGCAACGGACTGCGCGCCGGCGGGCGCGGTACTGAGCATTGCGGCAAAGGATGAGATAACTACCAAGCGCATGGCACTTCCTTTCTCGACGATCAGCGGAGACATCGCTCAGACCTGCCCAAAACCGCGAACGCAAACGCGTACCGCCGATTCGACATTGGCTTGGCCGGATGCTGCAACGGTGACTTGCTCGACCGCAGCCAGCACTTGCGGCGCGATCGTCTGGGCTGGCGCGGCCTGCTGCGCGTCGGACATTCGACATGCCAAAAGCGCCATTATAGCCGCCGCCACGCCGAGGGCGCATCGAATCCGCATGAGAGGCCCTCCTCCAATGGCACAAGCGGCCAATTGTTATATCGCATTCCATTTTATTGAACGTGTCCGTACCGCTGTCAAGATGAGTGGGCACGACCAGGATCAATTCCGCTGAGATAACGGGGGTAGCCGCACCTGATCGTATAGCGGACGGGAACGCCCCGAATATATTGACAGGTACAAGTCCGTACCATAAGCGTTTGATTGCGGCCGATCGGAAACGCGGCGATCAGAGGCAGGATACGATGCAGAAGGTTTGTGTCTTTCCGTTTCATTTCTTCAACGTCGCTCGACATTAAAACTACGTATTTTCAATATATTATGCGGACTTCGCAATCCCGTAACGCTGCCACGGGGTCTAGCCGATACGAAAAGCCGGATGTTTTATTGACAGCTATTGACGAAAAAGCCGGGATGTCTTTTCAGCACGCAGCCGTCATCAATCTACCTCAGCTTCGGGCCTGACGATTTCCACTATTTACAAGAAAGTCGCTCGAATCCTGCAAATTTCCAGGCACTGACATAGATTGCTTGATCTAATTCCGCGTCACACACGCCACCCTCATTTGATTTTTGCGATCAGAAAGAAACAAAATGCTACATTCCGGCCTTATCGGCCGCTCAATAACCAAGTCTCGCTCTCCTTGGCTCCACGAGCAGGAGGCGCGGGCACAGGGGGTAGCGCTCAGCTACGAACTGATCGATTTCACGCAGCGTTCATTGGACGACGCCGCCCTACCATCGGTGATCCAGGACGTCAGCGACTGCGGGTTTGCCGGGTTCAACGTGACCTATCCGTTCAAGCAGCAGGTGATCGCATCGCTTGACGCGCTAGACGACAGCGCGCGCATCGTCGGCGCGGTCAACACTGTCGCGATCCGCGATGGGCGATTGATCGGATACAATACCGATATGTCGGGCTTTCGCCAGAGCGTGATCGAGGGTCTGGATGGCGCGCCGATGGACCGCGTCTTGCAACTGGGCGCGGGCGGTGCGGGTGCCGCAGTGGCAACCGCGTTGTTGTCGCTTGGGGTTGGGCGGCTCGACATCGCCGACATCGATATGGAGCGCGTCAGCGGGCTGGCCGCGATGCTTCGGGCGCGTTTCGGCGCGGAGAAGGTTGCAGTGCGTGCGCCGCACGACCGCGACACGGTTGAGATCGACGGCATCGTCAATGCAACCCCGGTCGGTCTGCGCTCCAACCCTGGCCTGCCGATCGATGCGGCGCGGATCGAACCACGCCATTGGGTCGCCGACATCGTCTATTTCCCCCTGGAAACCGAACTGCTCGGCGTTGCACGCACAAAGGGGTGCCGCACGTTGGATGGCAGCGGTATGGTCATCAACCAGGCGGCATCCGCGTTCGAAATCATCACGGGCATGGCGGCGGATCGCGACCGGATGCGTGCCAGCTTCTTTACGGCCTGAATCTCGGCGTTACTAACTGCGTTCTTTCGCTTCAATCCGCATCAACAGGCGGATCAGCCGGCCTCGTTCGTCATGCGCGAGATCGGACAGCATCTCCTCTTCATGCGCGCGGATGCGCTGAATGCATTCGGCCAGTATGTCTTGGCCGATCGGGCTGAGACGGAGGGCGAAGGCGCGGCGGTCGTCTTTCGCCACTTCGCGCTCGACCAGGTTCAGTTCGACCAGCTCATTGATCAATGCGACCATGTTGGCGCGTTGTATTCCCAGACTGCGGCCAACCATGCCTTGGTTGATATCCGGATTGGCGGCGACGACGGACAGGACGCCGAACAGCACCTGCCGCATACCCGTCCCCTCCAGCACGCGGGCGAAATCGGCGGCGAAGGCTGCGGATGCACGCCGCAGATGATAGCCGGCGAGATCGGTGAGCACGCCCAACTCCACGCCGTCGTCCGGCCTCTCTTCCTGCAGGTTTGCCATAATCGTCGTGTCCCCTGCGTTCGTATCCCGCGCCGTCGCGGCAAACCGTTGCCGAATGGAGCGCGAGCAATCAAGGCGCGATAACGACAGTACGAATCCAGCACAGCGATGAAGCGATTGACGGAACGAACTAGTTCGTATTTAACTATCTGCAATAATAGATAAGGAAGGGGAAGCGACGTGTCGCACACCGACGTTAGCAGCCCTTCGCCCGACGCGCTTGCTGCGCCCTTGCCTGCCACGCAGGTTCGTTTCGGCATGCTGGGCCTGATCGCGACAGGTACGCTGATCAACTATCTCGACCGCACGATCCTAGGCATCGCCGCGCCGTCGCTGACCAGAGAACTCGGCATCAACGCTGCGCTGATGGGCGTGGTGTTCTCCGCCTTCAGTTGGACGTACGCCGCGTCGCAAGTGCCGGGCGGCGCGTTTCTCGACCGGTTCGGTACGCGACTGACCTATTTCCTGTCGGTTGGGTTCTGGTCGTTCTTCACCCTGCTGCACGCGCTGGTCGGCGGGATCACGTCGCTGCTTGGACTGCGACTGTTGCTAGGGATGGCGGAGAGCCCCTGCTTCCCGGCGAACAGTCGCGTCGTGGCGACTTGGTTCCCGCGTCAGGAGCGCGCATTCGCGACCGGCGTGTATACGGTCGGCGAATATATCGGCCTCGCCTTCCTAAGCCCGATCCTGTTCGCGATGATGGCGACGTTTGGCTGGCGGTCGCTATTCATCGGCGCGGGCGTGCTCGGATTGGCCTTCGCGGTCGTCTGGTGGGCGAGATATCGTGAGCCGCGCGAGAGCCACGCCAATGCCGCCGAACTGGCCGAGATTGTCGCCGGTGGTGGACTGACCGACCAGCCGGTGCGGCAGGCGTTCGACTGGCGCGCGGCAGGCCAGATGCTGCGGCGGCGGCAGATGTGGGGCATCTGCCTCGGCCAATTCGCGGGCAACGCGACGCTCGTTTTTTTCCTGACCTGGTTTCCGACCTATCTCGCGACCGAGCGGCACATGGACTGGATGCAGATCGGCTTCTTCGCCGTCATGCCGTTCATCGCCGCTTCCGTCGGCGTGCTATTCGGCGGATGGTGGTCGGACCGGATGCTGCGCCAAGGCAAGTCGCCCAACGTCGCGCGCAAGCTGCCGATCACCCTGGGCCTGTTACTGGCAACGACGATCGTGTCGGCCAATTTCGTCGATGACAACCGCGTGGTGATCGCAATCCTGAGCCTCGCCTTCTTCGCACAGGGGATGGCGGCGCTCGGCTGGACGTTGGTGTCGGACATCGCGCCGGAGGGTATGCTGGGCGTCACGGGCGGCGTGTTCAACCTTGCGGCGAACCTGGCCGGGATCGTCACGCCGATCATCATCGGGGCGATCGTGGCAACGACAGGCAGTTTCTTCTACGCGCTGGCATTCATCGGCTGCATCGCGCTAATGGGCGCGCTGTCGTACATCTTCGTTCTCGGCAACGTTGAACGGATCGTCATCGATTGAGCAGGGTCGATCGCGGCGGTCAGTCGGGCGTCTCGGGGGCGCGGAACCGGCTGTGCGCGGCGAGGCGGATCGGGGCGTTGGGCGCCCCCTAACCCTCATATCCGCCGATACGTTCGACGAATTCGAAAAGAAAGTCTTGGCGAAGGCGCGGCTGTAGATCTGGCGGAACCGGCGGCCAGGTGCCTCCTCGTCGATCAGCATGTCGTTCGCTCGCATTCCGGTGTCCTGCGCATCGTCCAGCCCGAATTTAACTGCGGCATCATCGTGATAATTGGACGGGACGGGCATGCGGGCGATGCCGTGCGCGGCCAGCAGGATGCCGATCGGCCGCCTTGACGATCTTCCATGCGACGCGGTGATCGTTGACGTGGACGCCCCAGGCCAGTGCCTCATAGCCGACGAGGATATTGTAGCCCGCAGCCAGATCGCCCAGTTCGCGCAGGTCAGCGACGATGCGACCGCGATCGGGCGAAGCGTACGGCGAGCAGTTCGAACAGAGCAGAATTCGGTCGCAACCCAGTTCGCGCATCACGTCGAACTTCTGCGCTATCCGCACGAAGGCACGATACCGATACGGGTCGGGCATGCCTTCGAGATCGCGGAACGGCTGATACAAGACGCACGCCAGGCCGAGTTCGTCGAGCAACGCCCTCACCTCGCCCGGCGTCATTGCGGATGCGACGAAATCAGCGTCGAAAATTTCCGGCCTCGGCAGCGGCCCGTAACTTGCCCTCCAGCGTGCCGCTCAGCGAAACCGTTGCGATGGCATTGATCACGGTTTTCCCCTGAGGCATCGGCCCAATCGGGCACGACCGCGAGGCGCTTGGTCTGAAATCCAAGCCACAATTCGCGTCCGCAATCCATCCGATCGCGCGGCTTTCAGGGGCAGCTAAACGAGACGCGGCGAAGCGCCGTTCAACATCGCTAACGCCCGATCATCGCGGTGACGGGGACGCCGCCGCTTCATTCGTTCGATACCCTGAGCTTTGCGTGAAAGAAGTCGAAAGTTGCGTTGGTCGCACGCAGCGTTGCCGCCCGGGTGATTTCCGCAGTCTTGCCGATGAAGCTGTGATTGACGCCGGGAATATAGATCGATTCAACCGGGACGCCTGCCTTCTTAAACGCCGCCTCGCCCAAATGCGATTGCACGACCGGCACGACCTGGTCGTCATCGCCGTGGATGAGCAAGAAAGGCGGATCCTTCGCGTCGATATACGTCACTGGACTGACCGCGCGAACCTTATCCTGCGGGCAGGTCTTGCCGCAGCCGAGCAACTTCCCGCCCGCGGCATTGCCATCCCGCGCCGCGGCCATACTCGCAAAATCATACACGCCGTACCACGTCACCGCCGCCTGCGCACAGCCATCATCCGCGGATGCCGGGTCCAGCGCCGTGTTGCGGCACGTCACCGCAGTCAGCGCGGCAAGATGCCCGCCGGCCGAGCCACCCCACACGCCGACCCGCTTGGGATCGATTCGATAGTCGTCGGCATGCGCCCGCAGAAAGCGCAGCGCGGCGTTCGAATCCTGCAACTGCGCCGGGAATGGCGCCTCGTTCGACAGGCGATATTCGAGACTGGCGACCGTGAAGCCCTCCGCCGCCAGCGACGCGAGCACCTTAGGGAAATCGGCGAGTGCGCCCGAATGGCGCGTATGTCCACCCATCCAGCCGCCGCCGTGAATGAACATGACCAGCGGATGCGGTCCCGGTGTCGCGGGAACGTAGATATCGACGACCTGTGGACGAAAGCCAGGATTGGTCTGGTAGACGATGTCGCGATACGCCTTCACGCCGCCCGGAAAGGCGACGGGCACCACCGGAAAATTGTCCTCCAGCACCGGGGTCGTGGCGACCGGAAAAACCCGCGGGGCACGCTGCGCAGAGACCGGGATGGCAAACAACACCGTGGCGATCGCAACGCCGGTTGTGATGGATATTTTCAACGCAGCCCTCCTGAGGCGGACATCAGACGTGCCGATGTATGCCGCATCATGACCGACCGGCGTAAGAACGCAATATCGTAGGAACGAGTTCGTTCCATTATTTTTCAGTTGCCTTCCCTCCTTTCTCCTACCGTAGATACGATCTTGCGCTTCCACACCGTGCGTGCGTCTCAAGGAGATAGTATTGGCCGCCCCAGACAAGCTTGCACGTCGCAGCCGTGCAGAGACCCGCCAGGAAGCGATCAATGAATTGGTCGATATCGCGACGACGGAATTCGTCGAAAAAGGCTTGGCGGGTGCGCGGATCGACGAGATTGCGGGGAAGTCGACCAAGCGGAAAATCTATTATTATTTCGGCGGGAAGGACGAATTGTACCGCGCCGTGCTGGAGCGCGCCTATCGCCGTGTTAGATCGAGCGAAAGCAGCGTGGACGTGACGTTCGGGACCGCGGCCGAGGCACTACGGCGGCTGATCGAACACGATGTCCGTTATCACTCCGAACATCCCGAACTCGTCCGGCTGGTCATGAACGAGAACATCCACCGCGCCGACCATCTCCGCCAGATCGACGGACTCCGCAACGACAATCGTCAGGTGATCGACCTGCTCGCCGCGATCGTCGCAAGGGGTGAGGCCGAAGGCATTTTCCGCAGCGGGATCGACCCAGTCGAACTGCACATGAACATGACCGCGCTAGCGTTTTACAACGTCTCCAACCAGTTCACCTTCAGTCACAATTTCGGAATCGATATGACGAGTCCGTCCGCCGTAGCGCGCCGCGCCAGCCAGGTCGCGGATATCATCCTTGCGTGGATCAAGCTCAAACCGGCCCGATAGCCAGGCCTCCAATTATATTGACAGGTACAAGTTCGTACCATAATCGCTCTAATCGTGACCGATGGTAAACACGGCGATCAGGGGTAGGATGCGATGCAGAAGGTCTGCGCTTTCCGTTTCAGGTGCTGGCACACCTATTCTGCGCCGCAAAAATTGCGATCCCATTGCGCATGCGTCGATCCCGAGCCGTCTACGTCGATAGAACACGCGTTCAAACCTCTGACGCGATTCCAGCACTTGCGAGACGCTGGCACGGGTCGGAGCCGAGCCAGCGCGCGGGACGTCGTCGCGATATCCGTTCACGTCCAGACCGAAGCGCCTTTGCGGCATGCAACCCGCATCCGTCAGTGTCGGCGACCGATAGCGACCAGACCGCTCCAGTCTGGCGGAACGCCAAGCGCTGAATAAAATTAACGACATCGCTGCAATATATTCCAGATTATCAATCCAAAATTGAATTCCGGATATGTTAAGTGATGCATACCGGCGTTATTGGCCGCTTTATTTCCATCGAAAACAGCGCGGCCATCTGTCTGGCAATCTGACCTGATATAAATCTATAACGCTTACTTATTTCAGCGAATCAAGCGGGCACGATTATTATAAATCAGCCATATCCCCGCATGACATATAGAAATATATTTAATCACATAACGACGTACATATAGATTTCGAACAATATACCGGGGAGTACTTGAAATGGCGATGATCCGTTCGGAACCAAATCGCAAAAGCAAATCCTTTCTGCGACTGTCCAGTGCTAGTACATTCGCGATGGCCACGTTTTTGGCTATCCCAAGCCCGATTTCGGCTCAGCAATCGCCGGTTCCGCCAGCGGGCACGGATGCGGCGCCGGCGAAAGAAGCCGACGCCTCGACAGAGATCGTGGTCACGGGATCCCGTATCGCCCGGCGAGACTACGTCGCATCCAGCCCTATCGTGACGCAAAACCAGGAGAGCATCGAGGCCACCGGCAGGGTCAACATTGAATCCGCAATGAACCAGTTGCCGCAATTCGTGCCGGCTGAAGGGGAAACATCAAATCCGTTGGGTGGCGGGGGGCGTGCCACCCTGGATCTTCGCGGACTGGGCCCCTCGCGGACGCTTGTACTGCTGGACGGGCGTCGATTGCCAACCTCGAGCGCATTCAACGTCGTCGACGTCAACATCATCCCCAACGCACTGGTCGAGAGCGTAGAGGTCATCAGTGGCGGCGCTTCGGCCGTTTACGGCTCGGACGCCATCGCCGGCGTCGTCAATTTCAAAACGCGGAAGCGAATGAATGGGATTGAACTCGATGCGCAATCCGGCATCTCCGACAAAGGCGATGCAGCCCAGTACAACGCCTCCATCACTGCGGGCACCAGCTTTGCGAATGGCCGCGGTTCGATCATGGCCTCCGGCAGCTATACCCGACGCGACGAACTACTCGGCAGGGATCGCAGGTTTTACGATCTTGCCGTCCCATCGGGAAATTTCCCCGGCAGCGTGGTCAATTTCGGTGCCAATCGACCGAGCCAAGCGGTCGTCGATCGGGTATTTGGCAGCTATGGCGTCGCCGCCGGCTCCGTTCCGACAACCTCGATCTTGAGTTTCAACGATGATGGCACCTTGTTGGCCCGGGTAAATGGAATAAATTCCAAGCTCGGCGCTGGATACGGGCTGGCTGCGGGAAGCCTCGTCCAATATTCTGCCGCCGAAAATACCATTGTTTCGGCTCAAGACCGTTATTCCGGCTTCGGTCGAGCAAGCTTCGATGTGTCTCCGAACATAACAGCGTACGCGCAGGTACTGTATACGTTTAGCCGTAGCGAGAATGCCACAAATTACCCAACCTTTATTCCAAACGGGACAGCGCCGACAACCAACCCGTTCATCCCGCAAGATCTGCGGACGATTCTTGCATCGCGCGCCCAGCCCAATGCTCCGTTCATTATCGGCAAGCGTTTTGTCGAAACGCCCAAGCGCTACTATGTTAACCCATTCCATGAATTTCAGGCACTTGCCGGGATCCGCGGGAATCTTGGCTCAGATACGACATTTGATATCTACGCGTCCCACGGGCGAACGACAATCAACGAGGAATTGACGAGCGCCGTGCAGTTGTCGCGCGTTCAGGAGCTACTCAACGCACCCGACGGCGGCCGATCGATCTGCGCGGGGGGATACAATCCCTTCGGCGTCGCCAACTCTCTGGCGACCTCAGCCGCGTGCGTCGATTATATCACGACGCCGCTGTTCAGCCGGACGGTGGTCGATCAGGATGTCATCGAAGGAAGCGTCTCGGGAAAGCTGTTCAAGCTTCCGGCAGGCGACATCCGCTACTCCTTGTCGGCAGGGTATCGCAAAAACCGTTACGACTTCCGTCCCGATGTGCTCTTTGCGCCCATTCCCGGACGAACGAACGCAGATCTCGCGAATACGCAGCCGTCTTTTCCTACCTCGGGTTCGACGAGCGTAAAAGAAATCGCGGGCGAGCTCTTGGTGCCGGTGCTCAAGGATTCCTTTGTCGCCGAATCCTTGAACCTAAGCCTCGGCTATCGTTATTCGAAGTACCAGTACGGCGGGGGCGTCTCGACATATAAGGCGGAAGCGGACTGGACCATACGGCCGGGATTTCTGCTTAGAGGTGGATTTGAGCACGCCATTCGCGCGCCCAACGTTGGCGAATTGTTCAGTGCTCCGACCGGCGTCCAGGTCACGATCGGCGTGGCCCCCACCAGCGGCGACCCCTGCGATTCCCGTTATACAAATCGGACCACCGCCATCAGAACCCTGTGCCTTGCCACAGGATTCCCGGCGGGTGCGCTCGACGGCTTTGTCAACTCAGCAAACGTTGTGAGCACAACCGTAACGGGTAATAAAGACCTGCAGCCTGAAGTCGCCGAGACGTATACTGCCGGTGTGGTTTTATCTCCGAAATTTAGCCATCCGCTATTTGCACATCTTACTTTGTCGGTCGATTATTACAACATAAGTGTCGACAAGGCCATCTCCGTGCTTCCCGCCAGCTCCGTTATCAACAAATGCTTTAACCTTGATGGATCCAATCCCAATTACGATCCTTCGAATATCTTTTGTTCGCTTATGCAACGCGATCGTCTTTCTGGATCGCTGACCAATATCAACACTCCGTATTTCAACCTGGGGGGATTCAAGACAAGTGGCATAGACATTCAGTTCGACGCGCGTTGGAACCTGTCCGATCTTGGTATCGCCGAGAATGCTGGGACGCTTACTCTGAATACCGTTGCAACCAGGCTATCGAAGTTTGAAGTCCAACTCCTTCGTGATCAACCCGTCCAAGATTTCGCCGGAACGATCGGAAACGGATTTTTCCCGCGCTGGCGCGCGCTGACATCCCTCACATACGCGCGTGGGGGGTTCAGCATCGGTGGGCGTTGGAGGCATTACGCGTCCTTGAAAAATTCCACCTCTGTGACCGCACCTGCAAGTCCGTCAGCGGGAACGGTATCTTATGACGTATTTGACCTCGTAACGCGGGCGCGAGTTACGTCACACATCGAATTCCGCGGCGGTATTAATAATGTCGCGGACCAATCGCCTTTGATCGTGGGTGGCCAAGCGGGAACCACCGACGCTTCGGTCTATGATATTATTGGAAGGTCGTTCTATTTGGGGGCGAAAGTTACCTTTTAAGGTATTTGAGTTTTCAAAATTCCCTCTCCATGAGGAGAATATGTCCACTAATGGACAGGGAATAGATCGTTGCACGCGTCATAGCTGCTATAGTCGTTGACCCAGCATAAGGGAAACTTGAGTATGTCCACGACAGGTTCGATTTCCCGCCGAACCATCATAGCGGCGTTGGCAGGCATGGGCGGGACGACGCTGTTGTCGCCGCGATCTGCAGTTGCGACCGCCGATCCGCAGGATCCTCGCGTCTCGAGGATTATTTCGGAAAATATCACCATCGATATGCACAACCATATCGGGCAGCCGATCTTTTCCGGGCACGATAACAGACCAAGCGAAAGCCGGGCAAATGCCGATGATATCGATCTGGTCGGCGAGATGCGCCGGGCCGGGTTGACGGCAGCATGTCTAACGTCGTTTGTGGATCTCTACCTCACGCCACAGGCTGACGATTGGTATCGATATCACCTCGAAATTTTCGATTACATCGATCGCGTGATCGAGATGAACAAGATTCGGCGTGCGCTGACGTCAGCGGATCTTCGGGCTGCTCATGTTTCGAAATTTCCAACGATAGTCCAGAGTTCCGAAGGCGTTCAATGGATCGGGGGTGATCTTCGCAGGGTTGCGGAAGCATATCGCCGAGGCCTTCGACACTTGCAGCTCTTTCATCAGCGACACGATACCCACCAGCCACTGGGAGGCATACAGCAATTGCTTCCATCTGGGGCCATGCAGCCAACCCCCAGCGCCGAACCGACCGGAATAACGCCGTTCGGATTGGAGGTGGTCGGAGAATGCAACAAACTGGGGATTTTGGTCGACTTGGCCCATGCCAGTGAACAATCGGTGCTGGATGTGGTCAAGACCTCGCATCATCCCCTGCTCTGCTCCCACACCGCTTTGGACACGCCTAACGCGAGATCGGCGGATCTCTATACGGCAAATCCGGGTTTAAGGTCTCGGTTGGTGAGCACGGCGTACGCGCGTGCGGTCGCGGAAACCGGCGGAATCATGGGAGTCTGGCGCATATTTCCCACGCTGAAAGCGTATGTTTTAGGGATCAAGGAGATGGTCGACGTGGTCGGTATCGATCATACCGGCATTGGCACTGACACTGTCATTGCCCCGCCGCCCTCTAATTCTGCCATCTCCGCACGCCAGCCTCGCACAAACGCCATTTGGCCCGACCAACGTGCGGGATTTGTTTATGCCCTGATCGAGGAGATGTTAGTCCAAGGGTTTACCGAGGCCGACATAGGAAAAATCGTCGGTGGGAACTACGTTCGTGTCTTTGGCGAAATCACGAAGAACGGGGTGGTTTCTGCCGTTTGAGCGCAAGAAGGATGCTTGAGGATATCCCCTGAGCACGCGCTTGTATCCGTTCGCACGCCGCTTGCATCAGTTGAACATTCGTCACGGCAGATGCCGAGTATATTTTTCCGCTGGATCGCGGAGCGTGGCACCGACAACGCCCGCATCGAACCGCTGACATGACCGTACAGCGTTTCGGGACTAGGGGCGGCCCGCGTTCATCGGCACCCGGACCGGCGGCGCGATATCGTTCACCGATCGTAGCGCGGGCCGAGCGCTATCCACGCCGCAATCCCGTCCAGGGTACGAAAGTCATCCACGCTACGCGCCTCAAGCATAGGATAGGCAGCGCGCGCCATGTCGGCGAGCGCCGTTCCCGGGCCGAGTTCGAGCACCCGCCGGACGCCGCGTTCGATCAGCGCCTCTAACGTCGCAGCCCAGTCGATCGTGGTATCGATCTGTGCCGCAAGGCCGGGCACACTGCGGCCCCCGCTTACGACCGACGCATCGGCCACGCCGATGAGCGTGCGGCTCGGATACGGCCGTCCCGGCGCAGAGGACTCCAACGCCGCGCGAAACGGCGCGACAGCGCGCGACAGGCGAGGCGTGTGCGAGGCGACCCGCACGGCGATCGGTTGGGCGGCGACCGCGCCGGCCTCGATCGCCGCATGACAACAGCGTTCGACCTGAGCGCGCTCACCACCCAGCACGATCAGCCGATCCGGGTTGACGATCGCGATGGCGCAATCGAACTGCTCCGCCAGGGTCGCTACTTGGTCGCGCGGAAGACCGCGCACGAAGCCCATACCGTCATCGGCGCCGCCCGCCGCGTCCATGGTTTCAGCGCGAACAGCGGTCAGTTCCAACGTCCGTTGCGCAGACCAGATGCCGGCGACGCCCCATGCGGTCATCTCGCCGACGCTATAGCCCGCCACCAGCATCCGCTCGATGGGCGGAAGGCACGCGGCGGCGGCTAGTCCACGCGCGACGCACAGGATCTGGCTTGTCCGGTTCGCAAACAAGACCGCGTCATCGGTGGTGTGCAGGAGGGTACGCGCGTCGATGCCCAGCAACGCGCCCGCCTCAGCTAGGATCGGTGCTGCGGCGGCGTGATCGACGAACAGGTCGAACATGGCGCGATTCTGGCGCCCCTGCCCCGAACACAGCAGCGCGAGGCTCATTCACAGGCCTCGACGAACACCGCCATCGCCAGCAGGTCTGCGCAACCTCCCGGGCTCAGCCTACGCGCGACGAACGCCCTGTGGATGGCGATTGCACGCGCGCGCCAGTCCGGGGCGCCCACGCCCCCGGCATCCAGAAACGCCCGTGCCTGCGCCTGTGCGAATACCAGTCCGGCCGCGCCCCCGCGATAGAGGAGATTGGTGTCGTCCACCGCCGCGATCAGCGCCATCAGCGCGTGGACGCGCTGTGCCTCCGCGTCCGCCGCCAAATGACGCGCCGCCGCCAGTGCCGGCATCGCGATGCCATAGAGTGATGGGAAGCCGGCTGCTGCCTCCGCGCGGGCCCCACCGATCGCATGACGGCGTGCGACGACGCTGCCGTGGCTATGCAGCGGCACCGGTCCGCGCATGATTTCGGCACCCCAGCGATGCGCGACGACGGCTCCCAACGTGCCGACCATGCCGTAGCGCGTCCGAAATCCGGCTGCCGCACAGAGCAACCCCATCCCGAAGATCGCGCCACGATGCGTATTCACGCCGCCCGTCGCGGCCATCATCGCCCGTTCCGCATCGATGCCGATCGCGCGCAGCCGGTCCGTTCCCCCGCCCCGCGCCCCCGCGTCCGCCAGCCCGGCGAAGAACGGCTGCAGCGCATCGGCACTGCGGTTCATCAACGCCGCGTCCATGTCGTCATGCGCACCGGAATCGACCGGGCTGACGAGGCCGGGCTTGGGATAGGCCGCTATCTCGAGCTTGAGGCAAGCGGTCGCGGCGTGACCAAGGTCCTCGCCCGACACGACCGGCACTGAACTGACGAGCGCCGTCATGCGAACACCGCCGCACGGGTGAGCATGCGGTTGCCATCGGTCGTCTTGACCAACACTTCGGATGCCTCCGACATCCACTCGCGCCACTGGATTGCGTAGCCGGATGGCGTGATGAACTCACCGTCCAGCCGCATCGGCGCCGTGATATCAACCTCCAAAATGGGTGCCAGCCGTGCGGTGTCGTCCGCATCCGCCACATGCCACAAAAGATCAAGGTCCGACGTCAGGGACAGATACGCCAGACCAGTCAGGTGCATCCAGGCGAGGCTACCGAAGCACCGCGTTTCAGGATCGAGCGCGACGATCTTGGCGATCGTCTGTCGCCACTCCATCGGCGCCTGTTCGGCAGCATCGGCGAGCAGAGGTGGCGGGCCGTCCGACAGGATCGCATCGGGCGGCACGGCGAATGCGAGGCGTCGCTTGCCGAGCGAGGGCGGCAACGGAAGCCCGAGCGGTACAAAACCGGCTTTGTCATCGCACAGCGGACGCCGCGCTATGAGCGGCCACCCTGCGGCAGCCCAGCCCGCCACCTCGGGAATGTCCCGCGAGGCGGGATGTGCCGCGAGGACGTCCGGCCAACGCGACGGATCGAGATGGACCAGTCGGTGCCGATCGAGGCGCATCAGCGACCTGCGACCGCGAGGATCTCGCTCGCGACCGCCGCCGCCTTGGTCCGCCCGTGCTGCGCCGAACCGAACGTCGCGCGGTCGTCGCCCGCTCGCGGGGTCGCCAGCAGCGCCGTCAGCTGTTCGCTCAGACTCCGCCCGGCGTCCCAGACTTCTGCGATGCCGCCGACGCGGACCAGATTGTCGAGTCCGGGTGCGAAGACAGGCGTTGCCTTCGCCTTCTCCTCCAGAACAGGGATTGGCAGCTTGGTCACACGCGCCATCGATGGCAGGTCCATAACCTCGGGATGCGCGCCGGGCAGCGCGACGAGTGTACCGCACGCGAGCGCGGTCGCGATGAACGCGCCCGCAGCACTGCCGCCATAGAGTAGTCCGATCGTGCGATGTCCGCGCGCTTCGGCCAGTAGCAGCGACTTGGCGAGGTGAGCGAGATATTCGCTGAGGCCCAGCAGTTCATCGCGGCGGCTCATCCGCTGGCTGGCGGTATCGACGAGGAACAGGATCGGCGCGGCGTCGTCAATCGAGGTGATCTCGAGCACTGCGGCGGACAGGCGGATCGCTTGGTCGATGCCGATCGGCGCGCGACCGGTCGCGCCGATGACGTGCACGGTGCCACTTTCCAGCATTCCACGACCGAACAGCAGGTCGATCTCCGCCGTCACGGCATGGCCAGCCGGGAACAGCGAGTCGAGGATCTCAGCGGGCGTCATCGGCACGCTCCCGATATGTGTCGGCAAGCGTGGCGAAACCGGTGGCGGGCATGTCGGGGATCGCCCACGGATCGTCAATCCCGAGCAACTGCCAGATGTCGGTCGCATCGCTTGCCTCGCCGAACCGTGTGATGCGCCGCTCCAGCCGCGCCTGTTCGGCCGCAAGCGTGTTCCCGTCGAGTTTCGGCGCACGCGCCAGTGCAGCGCGCGTAGCATCGCGGAACGCCATGGTATCATCCTCGACGAAAACGTCCGCGCCGCCGATAAGCGTGCGGTGCTTGCCGCCCATCGTTCGCCAGACGAAGCTGCGGTCGCGCGAATCGAATTCCTCGACGCCCTTGTTGGTCTCGATCACTTCGGGGCCGGTGACGCTGATGCGGCCTTGTTCCGACACGATCAGCGTCGAACAGCACCCGGCGATCAACCCGCCGCCGCCATAGCAGCCGGCGCGACCACCGATCAGCCCGACCACGCGCACGCCGGCCATCCGCGCCTCGACCACCCCGCGCATGATCTCCGCGATCGCAATCTCGCCGGCATTCGCTTCCTGCAGGCGTACGCCACCAGTATCGAAAGCGATAACCACGTCGCGCGCTACGGCCTTCGCCGCACGAAGCAGCCCTGTCAGCTTGGCGCCATGCACCTCGCCGACCGCACCGCCCATGAAGCGACCTTCCTGCGCGGCGACGAACACAGGCGTGCCGCCGATCGCACCGCAACCTACGACAATGCCGTCGTCGAACTGCGTGGGCAGGTCGAAGATGCTTAGATGGGGGCTGATCTCGCGGCGTTCTGGGCCAATGAACTCGGCGAAGCTCGCCGGATCGACCAAAGCCGCGATCCGCTCGCGTGCGCCGGCCTCGTACCAGCTCTGGCGCGTGTTGCTCATGCCTCGGGCTCCTCGATCATCCGCACGCCCTGCGCGAGCCGCAGCGACACCGTGTCGGGTCTTGCGCCGCCGTCGTTGATTGCGATGCGCAGCCCCCCTGCGGCGCGGCGCGCGACGAAGTCCTCGGCGACTGCCGTCCACAGATCGCGAAAGCCGTGCGCCGCGGTGCTGATCTCGATCGCGCAACGATCGGGCGCGTCGCTGCGCTCAACCAGTACCTCTAGATTGCCCGACGCGACAACGCCGACCAAAGCCATCGCCCGCGTTCCACCCGCCGATGTCGGCGCGGCGATATCGAAATGGAGAATTTCCATGGGATCCGTCTCCTACCAGTTCCGAAACCGGCTCGGCGGCCGGTAGAGCCCACCTGAGGCGAGCATGAGGTCCTTGATCGAACGCGCCGCCAGCATGTTACGGTTCGCATCGAGCGGATCGATGCCGAGATCTTCGGGGCGCTGAATAATCTTTCGCGCGCGCAAGCGCTCGAGCATCGTCTTGTCGCGGCCCCGACCGATCTCGGTGAAGCCAGCCACGCCGCGGATCGCCTGTTCGCGCTCGTCGGCGTTGCGGCACAGCAGCAGGTTCGCGATGCCTTCCTCGGTCACGATATGCGTGGTGTCATCGGCATAGACCATGACCGGCGCGAGATCGAGATCGAGCTTTTCGGCCAGCTCGAGCGCGCTTAGCTTTTCGACGAACAGCGGGGCGTTGCCCTCACCGAACGTCTCGCCGATCTGTACGACGAGTTTGCGGCCGCGGCGGAGCGGCGCCGGCGTGTCGGGATCAGCCTCGGCGCCCGCTTGCAGCCACGGTGCGCTCGGATGTCGCCGCCCGCGCGCGTCCGATCCCATATTGGGCGCGCCGCCGAAGCCGGCGATGCGGTTCGCGGTGATTGTCGAGCTGTGCCCCGACAGGTCGATCTGCAGCGTCGACCCGATGAACATGTCGCACGCATACAGCCCTGCGGTCTGGCTGAAGGCGCGATTCGAACGCAGCGATCCGTCGGGGCCCGTGAAGAAGATGTCGGGCCGCGCGGCGAGGTAATCCTCCATGCCGACCTCGGATCCGAAGCAGTGTACCTGCTCGACCCACCCCGCTTCGATCGCCGGGATCAACGTCGGATGCGGGTTGAGCGCCCAGTGCGTGCAGATCTTGCCCTTGAGTCCTAGTTTCTCGCCATAAGTCGGCAGCAACAATTCGATCGCTGCGGTGTTGAAGCCGATGCCGTGGTTCAGCCGTCGCACGCCATAGGGCTCGTAAAGCCCCTTGATCGCCATCATCGCGGTCAGGATCTGCGTCTCGGTCATCGCGGCGGGGTCGCGCGTGAACAGCGGCTCGACATAGAAAGGCCGCCCGGCGTCGAGCACGAAATGCACCTGGTCGCCAGGGATGTCGACGCGCGGCAGCGTATCGACGATCTCCCCCACCTGCGCGATCACGAGCCCGCTGCCGAAGCTCGTCGCCTCGACCACCGTCGGCGTGTCCTCGGTATTGGGCCCGGTATAGAGATTGCCGTGGCGATCCGCGCTGACCGCCGCAATCAGTGCGACCTGCGGCGTGAGATCGACGAAATACCGCGCGAAGAGTTCGAGATAGGTGTGGATCGCACCGAGCTCGATCTTGCCGCCGAACAGCATTCTCGCAATCCGCGCCGATTGCGGTCCCGAATAGGAGAAATCTAGCCGCTTCGCGATGCCGCTATCGAAGATGTCGAGATGCTCAGGGAGCACGACGCCCGACTGCACCATGTGCAAGTCGTGTATCCGCGCCGGGTCCATGTCGGCCAGCCCGCGCGCAAGCACGTCGGCCTGTTTCTGGTTGTCGCCCTCAATGCAGACGCGGTCGCCCGGCCGCAGCACGGCTTCGAGAAAATCGACGAGGTGCTTCGGATCGATCGCCTTGGCGTTCGCGAAAACGCCACCGGCCGCGATCCGCTCCTCGCGCAACGCTTTGCGCGTATTCCATTGCCGCATCGCATCGCCTCCTGACGCTCATTCTTGTTCGTCGTGTTGTATCCTTTATTGCCTAACACGCAAGCATGTGCATACGTAGAGCCTAATACGGCGCAAGATCGAATACATCAGAGGATATACCATGGGGTTCTCCGTACCCGCCTTCCGCTCTGTCCAGGGCCACGGCGCATGATCGCCGGCGTCGCTTTACTCGCGATCTGCACGCTGATCGGGCAACTGCTCGGCGAGGGCCTCGGCTTGCTGCTGGGCGTCCAAGCCAATGTTGGCGGAGTCGGCATTGCGATGATTCTGCTGATCGCTGCGCGAATGTGGATAAAGACGCGCGGGCGATACGATGAAGGCCTGTCACGCGGGATTGGGTTCTGGGCCGCACTTTACATCCCGATCGTCGTTGCGATGGCGGCGCAACAAGACGTCGTAGCCGCAGTCGAGGGTGGGCCGATCGTGCTGATCGCGGGCGTGGGCGCACTGCTCCTGTGCTTCAGCGCGGTCGCGTTGATCAGCCGCCTGTCCGGCAAGGCCGAGACGATGGACGAGATCGAGGCGCGAGAAGCCCGCGAGGCCGAGATCGCCATCCACCCCGCCACCCACGCTCTCCAGCGTTGAGGGCGGATCCATGGATATGATCATCAAGGTCTTGACCGCAAATGCGCTTGTCACCGCATTCGCGGTCATCGGCATCGTCATGTGGCTATCGAACCAATTGTCCGCGAAGCTCACGATGGGCCGCGTCCATGGTTCGGCGATCGCGATCGTCATCGGCCTGGCCCTCGCCTTCTGGGGCGGAATCGAGACCGGCGGGCACAAGGGGCTCGCCGACCTACCGATGCTCGCAGGCATCGGGCTGATGGGCGGCGCGATGCTGCGCGACTTCGCAATCGTCGCGACCGCCTGCGAGGTCGATGTGGAACAGGCGAAGAAGGCGGGGCTGATCGGCATCGTCGCGCTGTTGCTCGGCACCATCCTGCCGTTCATCGTCGGCGCGCTCGTCGCCTCCGCGTTCGGCTATACCGATGCAGTATCGATGACGACGATCGGCGCGGGCGCGGTCACCTATATCGTCGGCCCCGTCACCGGGGCCGCGATCGGCGCCAGTTCACCCGTCATCGCGCTGTCGATCGCGACCGGCGTGTTCAAGGCGGTGATGGTGATGGTCGGGACACCATTGGTCGCGGGGCTCATTGGCCTGAACAACCCGCGCAGCGCGATGGTGTTCGGCGGGCTGATGGGTACGGTCAGCGGCGTCTCTGGCGGGCTCGCAGCCACCGATCGCCGGCTGGTGCCGTACGGCGCGCTGACGGCGACCTTCCACACAGGGCTCGGTTGCCTGGTCGCGCCGTCGATCCTGTACCTGATTGTCCGCGCGATCGTCGGAGGTTGAGCACGTGGCGGATAGCGATCCCGACGTCACCGGTCTGCTCTCCGACCGGATCCGCAACGCGCTGACCGATGCCATCTCTTCCGGTGAACTGGCGCCCGGAACCACGCTCGACGAGCAGCAGCTCGCGGCCCGCTACGGCGTCTCGCGCACCCCGGTCCGCGATGCACTACGCCAGTTGGCGAGCAGCGGTATGGTTGAGGTCCGCCCGCGCCGCGGCGTCATCGTGCGCCGCATCACTGGGGATGAGGTGATGGACATGTTCGAGACAATGGCCGAGCTGGAGGCCACCTGCGTCCGACTCGCCACCTATCGTATCACTCCGCTCGAACGCAGCCGGCTGCTACGCGTCCACGAGGCGAGTGAAGCTGCGGTCGAAAGCGGCGATGTCGACGCCTATGACGCGCTGAACCGCGAGTTCCATGAGGCGATCTACCGCGCCGCACACAACGATTTCCTTGCCGAACAGACGATGGCGGTGCGTACGCGGCTCAACGCTTTCCGCCGCATGCAGCTTCGCCAGGCGCGCCGCCTTGCGAGTTCGCGCGCCGAACACGACGCGGTGATGCGCGCGATCGCGCAAGGCGATGGCGACGAAGCCGCGCGTCGGATGCGCGCGCACATGCTCAACGCTGCCAGCGCGCTCGACAGCTATATTGCGCACCAAGGCGCCGCACTTTCCAACCGCTCAAAGCCCTGAAGCATTCTCGACCTTTGCGGAACTCACGACCGATTTACATTCGTTCGAGCCGAGACGACAAGACATGGCAGGCCCGCCTCTGGATCGATGGCGTGGTCCGTTGCTCCACGGGCGGGCAGAAGACGGCTGACTCCGTTTCCTTGAGTGGCGCTCTCAACCGGCCTGCCGGCACCTATGTCGCCGACCTTCAGTCCGCGAATGATTCATCGGTTTCGACGGGCGATCGCGCGTCGATCGGAATGGACCCGCAGCCCTTCATTGAGCTCGACGAGGAGCCGCCGATCGGTTTCGATATGACCCACCGAGTGATCGACGGCGCCGTCGTTTCAATCACCTGAGCCGGGACCACCTCAGTTGGTGATCCGCCACAGCCGCATACAGGCCGCCGCGCCCCAGGCGGTCAGGTTCGCTTGATAATTGAGCTCGAAGCGCATGTTCTTGGCCGCGTCGATTGCCGCCCGCGCTTCGCTCAAATACCGGTCGTCCTGGGTCAGCTCGTACGCCTGCAGCATGACATAAGCGTAGATTCCGCCGACATCGGTCTGACCGAGTCCATCGTCATTGCGCGCTTCGACGATGACGGAAAAATCACCGACCTTGAACTGGATCGGCCAGGCATAATCGAAATGATGCGCCACCTTGATTGCGTAATCGAGCGAGGAGGTGAACAGCCTTTTGGCGTGCGCGTCGCCATCGACTGCCAAGCGCCCGAGATTGAGGAGCGGATGGTAGAGATACCAGCTATCGACGGCGTTCTTGTCCTTGTCCTTGCCGACATTGGGCAGATACCGACGCATCGTCTGGAGCTTCCTGTCACGGAACTTCCCAAGGCCAGCACGGAACTCGGACTCGATCGGGATCGGCTCCTTCCTCCAAACCGCATAATCGCGCAACGCCGTGATCAGCGACATCTGTACCATGATGTCGGGATATTCGGTGTCCGTGTAGGGGTGGGCATAGCGGTGACCGTAGTGGCGGACGGTCGCCTCAGGAGCGGTATCGAGATCTCGCAGCGACCGGTCGGCGCGCGCGACCCAGTCGCGATACTCGGTGGCAGGCAGATCTAGCTGCCGATAGGCTGCGCCCAGCATCTGCACGAACCGCAACCCATTGTCCTGCTCGTCGGCCGCCACATCATCATGGAAGACGATCAGCGCGTCGGACAGAATTGTGTCCCTGCCCTGCGGCAACGGCTCGGTCGGCGGCGTACCGCTTTGCGGCGGCGTCGGCGGTAGATATCCCAGTTCCGGCCACTCGCCGCCGACTGCGCCATCGGGTGTAGTCTTGGTCGACAGAAAATAGTCCGACAGGGCCGTGAAATTCTGGAAATAAAGCACGCTGCCGAAGGCGGGCCGATCGATGTGGAAGAAGGAGACCCCAGTGTTGAGGCCCCGCTGCGCGGCCTCGACACGGCCTTCGGCACGAAGCGGGTCGTCATTTTCGCCCAATGGATAAAGATCGCGAGGCAGAAACGGGATCAGCAACCTGGTTGCCGGCTTGAGCGCCACCGTGATGCGAAGAACCGCGAGATCAGGCGCCGAATACGAGAAAGTGACCGTTTGCGATCCGATTGCGCTTTCTATGTCGAGACGAAGCGCGTCTCCCGCATCGGCGCGGCGGCGCTTGATCCTGGTGGCCCCGCCGGGCAGGTGGGCGGCGCGGACAGCGAGCCCGCCCTTGCCGGGGCGCCGTATGACAGCCCAGAGCGCTTCGCGTCCTTCCAAAATCTCAAGATCCCGTCCCGGGAGCGGGAGCGTTGCGACGCTCCGCATCCCGCCTTGGCTCAGCTCGGCGCGCAGAACCAGAACCTGGGCACTCACGCCGGGCAATGTTGCTGCAAGAGACTGGACCTTCCCCATCGGCTCCCCACGTTCCTGCGAAATGACGTGCCACCAAAAATCCGATTGGCGGAGAAACGCCGCTGTTCGCAAAAACGGTTTCCGTCGGCGATCGATCCGGCGCCAACGCGCCAATGCGTGGGACCGCTCCCGTCAGGCGACCGGCTCACCCGGCTCGGTCTGGTGACGCAACCGAGACCACGTTGCCGGATGCGATTGCACTGTTGAAAGCCGATCATCGTACGGTTGAGGAACTCTTCGAGAATTTCAGGGCCACAAAGTCCGCAGTTCAAACTAAGCCGTCCGCCGCTCACGGATCAAGCGCGTCGCAGCGCTTGAGGCCTCCCCCACCCTCGCCACCGGGCGCATCTCCCTTGGCAGCGCCAGGTTTTGGCTGTGGGAAATAGGTACAGTCGCGAATAGCGTCATACCGGATTGCGGATGATCGTTTCTCGACCGAACCGCGCGGCAGCAACGCGCGAAGTTTGGCAACCGTGGCCGCAACGCGTGGATTTTCGGCAAGGTTGTTCCGTTCCTGCGGATCGACACGGTGGTCGTACAGTTCGCGTCCAAGTCTGCCCTCTTCCCATTCAGTGTATCGCCACCGTTCCGTGCGGACGCTTCGTCCGCCACGAATCTGGGAAAGCGCAGGCTTCGTCCAGCTACGGTCCGCAGGATTGCGCAACAAACTCTCCAGGCTCGTGCCTTCGTTGCGCGCATAATGGGGGAGTCCGGCCAAGCCCGTCAGCGTTGGGTAAAGGTCAAGCAACTCGACCGTGCGCGGCGATCGCTTGCCCCGGTTCTTCATGCCCGGGACCCGCAGGATGAGCGGTACGCGATCGGATTCCTCCCAAAGGATGTTCTTCATCCACTGGCGCCCGGTCGCGCCGAGAGGCGCCGTCAAGGCGCGCCACCGTCAAAGGCTTGTCCGCGATCCAGAACACCGGAGAAAGGTCAGATGCGCAATATCCACTGATTCACCGGGTGGAGCGCCGCAGCGGAGGAACTTAAGCCAAAGAAAGTCATTAAGGATCACGCCACCGCCTCGTGACCGGTAGTTTGGGGGAACATGACCGACCGCATGTCTGAGATTTTTCCTGGTGATTCCAGGATGAGCGCCATCATGCGTGCCCATGAATGGGAGAAAACAGGGTTAGGTTCCCCAGAACAATGGCCTGAAGGCTTGAAAGCGTCGCTCCGACTCATGCTCATGTCGCGGTTCGAGATGTGGCTTGGCTGGGGAGAGAATCTGACCTTCTTCTATAACGACGCCTACATTCCAACGCTGGGTTCGAAACATCCCACCGCGCTGGGCCAGCCCATGTCTCAGGTCTGGAAGGAAGTGTTCGATGACGTCGAGGATCGCATCGTGTCGGTCATGCGCGATGGCGTCGCGACCTGGGACGAGCAAATGCTTTTGTTCCTCGAGCGCAATGGCTATCCAGAAGAAACCTACCACACCTTTTCCTACAGCCCGCTCGTCGGCGGCGAAGGCACGGTAGAAGGTCTTATCTGCGTCGTCAGCGAAGAGACCGGCAGGGTCATCAGCGAACGACGGATCAAGCAACTCAACGATCTGGCCGCAACATTGCTCAAGGCGCAGAGCCGATCGGACGTGGTGGAGGCGGTTCGCGCCCATTTCGGCAGCGACAGCCGGGACTTCCCTTTCGCCGACCTCACATTGTTCGATCTGCCCGACGGCCCCCACCCTGCCTCTGGCGACGCAACGCGGTGGCCCGTTGCCGCGATCGAACAGGGTGAGACGGTGACGGTCATCGCGCTCGACGGTGTCGGACGAAAGCTGCCGACCGGACCGTGGCAGATACCGCCGCGTGACGCGTTGATCCTTGCGGTCGAACAGCCCGGAGAGGCGCAGGCCATCGGCGCGCTCATTCTTGGCTTAAATCCCTATCGCCTGCTCGATGAAGCCACCCGCAATTTCGCCAGCCTCATCGCGGTGCAGATCGCCGGCGCGCTTGCCACGATCGATGCCGTCTCGGCCCAGCGGCGCGACCGTGACCGGCTCTGGTCGCTTAGCCAGGACCTGATGCTGGTGTGTGATTTCGACGGCGTGATCCGGTCGGTCAACCCAACGGCAACGCGGCTCCTGGGATGGCAGGAAGATGAGATGGTCGGCCAAATCCTGGCCGATTTCGTCCATCCCGACGACTGGACCAGCACGGCCCAGGAGGTCGCAAAGCTGACCCAGGGCGTTACCACCCTCTTGTTCGAGAACCGCTATCGCTGCCGGGACGGCAGCTATCGGCTGCTCGACTGGAACGCGGTTCCCGATGCCGGCCGTATCCATGCCGTGGCGCGCGACATAACCCAGGAACGCCAGCTCGCCCGCGACCGGGAGCGAATCTGGGCGATCTCGCCGGTCGTCAAGGTGGTGGCGACGACGCAAGGCATCATCAACGCAGTCAATCCGTCCTGGACGAAGGTGCTTGGATGGATCGAGGCCGATACGGTCGGGCGCAATATCCTGGAGTTCGTGGCCGAGGAGCAGGACGCCGCGCAGAAGAGGCTGGCGAAACTATCCCAGCCCGATGCGCCTGTCATAGAATCGCAGAGTGTCTTTCGGGCGCAGGATGGCAGCCACCATCGCTTTGCCTGGACCACCGTCCCCGAGGGCGGCCTGCTCTATCTTTTCGGCCGGGACATCACGGCTGAAACCGAAGCGGCCGAGGCACTCGCCGCGACCGAAGAAGCTTTGCGCCAGAGCCAGAAGATGGAAGCGGTCGGGCAATTGACCGGCGGCATCGCCCATGACTTCAACAATCTGCTGGCCGGCATTCTAGGAAATCTCGAACTGCTGGAGCTGCGCATTTCGCAAGGCCGGTTGGAAGCAATCAACCGCCATCTCGAGACGGCGCAGGGCGCGGCAAAACGCGCTGCCGCGCTAACCCAGAGGCTGCTCGCCTTTTCGCGCCGGCAGACGCTCGATCCTACCGCCGTCAATGTAAATCGGCTGGTCGCCGGCCTGGAAGACCTGCTGCGCCGCACTGTTGGTCCGTCGGTCGAAATCGAAGTGGTCGGATCAGGCGGCCTGTGGACGACTTTGGTGGATCGCTACCAGCTCGAAAACGCGCTGTTGAACCTGTGCATCAACGCGCGGGATGCCATGCCGGACGGCGGTCGACTGACGATTGAAACGGCCAATAAGTGGCTTGACGACCGCATGGCGCGCGAACGCGAACTGCCGCCAGGCCAATATGTATCGCTGTGCGTGAGCGATACCGGGACCGGCATGACGCCCGATGTGATCGCCCGCGCGTTCGACCCCTTCTTCACGACCAAGCCGCTCGGCGAAGGCACCGGCCTGGGGCTCTCGATGATTTATGGCTTCGTGCGTCAATCGGGCGGTCAGGTGCGGATCTATTCCGAGGTGGGCGTCGGCACAACCATATGCCTTTATCTCCCCCGCCATACCGGCAGCGTGGCCGAAACGGAGGAGGAAGGCGAGCCGCTATGTTTGGATCTTGGTGGCCATGGCGAGACGGTGCTGGTTATCGATGACGAGGCTTCGGTCCGCTCGCTCATCGTCGATGTCCTCACCGATGGCGGCTATCATGTTATCGAAGCGGCGGATGGTCCGAGCGGCCTCAAAGTCCTCCAGTCCGACTTGCGTATCGACCTTCTCATCACCGATGTTGGCTTGCCCGGAGGAATGAACGGTCGTCAGGTCGCCGACGCCGGGCGCGTGCACCGACCGAAACTCAAAATCTTGTTCATCACGGGATATGCGGAAAATGCCGTGGTCGGCAACGGCCTGGTGGGTCAGGACATGCACGTCATCACCAAGCCCTTTGGCATAGAAGCGATCGCCAGCAAGGTACGCGAGATGATTGACGAGGCGGACAAGCCAAGGCGGGAAGGCGTAACATAAAGGGGCGGTCCAATCGTCGCCCCCGTGAAAAGGCGGCAAACTGGCTGAGATGAGGTTTATCCTTTAGCGCCAGCCGACCTTTTCGGCACCATCGGCTGATTCATCACTTCACTGTTGTTGCCGGCGGGATTGGACAGCCGGTGAAACCGCTCCACGTTGCATGGGTGAGTAACGTCACGTTGATCGCCTCGCTCATATCTTGCAAGAGGGAGCCGTCCACATATGTAGCGGCCCCAACAATTCCTAAAAACGAACGATGAAGACCCTAGTTTTTTGTTGTACCATGAACAACGCTTCTGAATAGATCAAATTCAGAAACGGATTGTAACCATCGAAATTAGATTTCTCCTTTATTACATCGCCTCTTTTCACGACGACCCTTGACTGATTTCGATAATTTCCACATCAGGTACTGCCAGATTACTTTGAATAACAACTGAGACGCCTTCGCCTTCCTGCGAATCGAGCATCTCGCCGCAGCGATCTCCGTCTGCCCGATACCGAACCACTTTGTGCGGGCCCCCGCCCCAGGGTAAACCGCTGACTTCGAGCGTATAGCCGGTATATCCGGCACTCTTGGCGTGAACGCGCCGCTGAGGAACGTTCAAGGACATATGCGTTTTTAGGGCGCCGATCGGCACCTGGAACTCGAAGACGTCGCGATCCCGCGCCGGCAACTACACGTCGGGGATTGCATAGTTGGCAATCAGAATTCGAATGGCTTCACGGTTCGCGGTGCGGCCGGCTAGCACTGAGCTTCGGGCGCATCGCCTGAATCCATGGGTAGTTGGTCATCAAATGGTGCCCCCTAGCAACTGGTATGAACCAGTATCCCTAGAGCACGCGCAGACGACTCCTCTGTGACAGTCGCAACCGAAATGATTTTGCGGTTACGCGCTTGCCGGGGGCGGCGATTGTGGCGACGATCCGAAACAGCGATCTTGGCGCATCGGGGCCAACAATCCGCGTCGGCGAGAACGGCGGACGCGCGCTCGTTCATCGGAGCATCGTGCGTTCGCTCGCCGCGATCGGGACTGGGCGGGGAGCACCGATCACGGGACGATACCGCCAGCCGCTGACCCGAACCTGCGCTCTGCCGTGCTTTTACAGGCCGGTGCCGGCAGATAGACTCTTGCTGCGGCCAGATTTTGGCCGCTGAACAAGGGCAGAATGATGACGGACCCCGCTCATATCCGCTGCCTCGTACGGTAGCTCAAACCGGTCGACTCGTGGTGTCCCGACCCGTCTCGCGGCGGCCGGACATGCGGCGGAAGAAGGATGAACTTACTCCGCCTTCGATCACGACATCGTACCAAAAGCCGTGTTCAGCGCGCAGCGGCACGGTCCATTCCCGTTGCCCGCGTGCTGCCACAGTGCACGCCACGGGCACGCCTTGGGCGAGCCGGTCGTGGCAGCGCAATGTCGCCAGCGCGGCGCCGCGATTGGCCAGTGCCAATTCCAGTGCGGCGTCGCCGTGCTCGCGCAATTGTGCTGTCAGCGGTTCGCCCGCCGCCCCCGCATATTCGCGGAACCAGCGGTTGGGGCCGCGCACCTGCAGATGATAGCGGTCCTTGACCGGCCAGACGTCACGTAACGTCTTCCCCGGCTCGACCGTGAAATGCCGTGGCAGCGCGGCAAGATCGAGCAGGTCGATCACCTGATACACCACGCCAGCCGTGCCGAGATTGCGGAACGCGAGGCTCATGCCGCGATCGTCGAGTCGATCCTCGACCGCCAGCGCATAGGGCAGTGCGCGCGACGGCCGGGTGCCGGTTTCCTGAAACAACGGCTGTCCCTGCGCGGGTGGCACCGGTGCGGGCAGTTTCAGCGCGGCTTCGACCCGCACCACCGCGTCGCGGGTGTCGGGCAGCGTCGCATGGCCTTGCTTGGACTTGCTGAAATCGAACGCGGTGGTCAGGTCGCCGCACACCGCGCGCCGCCACGGCGTGATGTTGGGTTCGACGACGCCGAAGCGGGTTTCGAGGAAGCGCAGGATCGAGGTGTGGTCGAACACTTGCGAATTGACCCACCCGCCCGTGCTCCAAGGCGAGGCGACGATCATCGGCACGCGCACGCTGAGACCATAAGCGGTCTTGTCCGCCGCGTGAATATCGTCGCTGGTATCGACGGTCGATGCGCCAGCGCGGCTGCCGTCGGGATTGAAACCCGGCGGTGAGGGCGGCGTGACATGGTCGAAAAAGCCGTCATTCTCGTCGAAGGTCATGAACAGCACGGTGCGCGCCCAGACCGCCGGATCGGCGGTGAGCGCCTCGATCACGCGCGCGGTGAAGTCGGCGCCCTCGGCGGGGCTGGAACCGGCGGGATGCTCGCTTTGCGACTGCGACGGCGCGATCCAGCTCACCTGCGGCAGCGTGCCCGCCAGCACATCGGCGCGCAAATCGTCGATCGTGTGGCGCGCCATTGCCTTGTCGTGAAGCGGCGTGCCGGGTTTCGCATCGTTGAACGCCTGGAACGCGACCGCCGGGTTGGTCAGTCCCCAGAAATTGTCCGTCGGGTCCTGATAGACCTTCCAGCCGATCCCGGCCGCTTCGAGCCGTTCGGGATAGGTCGTATAAGTATAGCGCGGGCCCTTGCCATAGGTGCTGAGGTCGAGCTTGAAGCGCCGCGCCGCCTCTTCCATTTCCGGCGTGTGCGCGATTTCGAAGTCGAGCGCGACTCCCGAGCTGTTGGCGACCACGGGGCCACCGCCGCGCCCATGCGGATCGTTGCCGCCCGCCCACATGAACAGCCGGTTGGGGTTGGTCTGGCCGTGGACCGAGCAGTGATAGGCGTCGCAGATCGTGAACGCCTCGGCCAGCGCATATTGGAACGGTATGTCCTCGCGCCGATAATGCCCCATCGTCAGCGGGGTCTTGTAGGGAATCCAGCCGTCCCAGCGGCCCTGATCGGACGCGCCGGTCGCATCCTCCCAGCTATGCGGGAGCACCGAGACCTTCAGCGCGGCGCTCGTCCTGGTGTCGAGGTGGAAGGGCGCGATGACGCGCCCCGCCCTGTCACGCTGTTCCCAGACCGGGCGCCCGCCGGGCAGCGGCACGGGATGCGGATCGCCAAACCCCTGCACCCCGCGCAACGCGCCGTAATAATGATCGAACGAGCGGTTCTCCTGCATCAGGATTACGACGTGCTGGACGTCCTGGATCGTCCCGGTGCGTCGATCCGCCGGAATCGCGAGCGCGCGCGCGATGCTGGGCGGCAGGAGCGAACCCGCAGCGGCGATGCCCGCGCCTCGAAGGAAGTGGCGACGGCTGGTGTCGGACATGGCGGTTCTCTGCGGGTTCGAAGGGTCAGAAGGACTGTTGCAGGCGGATACCGGCGATGCGCGGCTCACCCCGGATTGCGGTCGGCAGGCCGAACGACTTGCCGGTGTTGCCGAGATCGAGCAGGTAGTTCTTGTCGAACAGGTTGTTGACGTAGATTTCCGCGCTCCAGCCGCGCGTATCGTCGGCGAGGCCGATGCCGAAATTGGTAAGCGCATAACCACCCTGGCTTTCGTAGGGCAGGTTGTCGGCGTTCATGAACGTCTTGGACTGGTAGAATTCTGTCACGCGGACATGGCCGAGGATGCTGTCCGTCACCGCATGCTCGTACTTGGCAGCGAGCGAGACCTTGTGGTGCGGCGACAGGCGGAACTGGTTGCCTGAAAGGTTCGCCCCCGCGCTGGTGACGTAATAGGTGTAGCCAGAGTCGTTGTAGGCATAGCTGCCGATCACATTGAGCCCGGGCAACACCGGCCCGCGCACCGAAACCTCGACGCCCTTGCCGTCGGCCTTACCGGCGTTGTTGAGTTGGCCGTTGATTGTCGTGGTGTCGCGCACCTGCAGGTTGGTGTAATTGTATTTGTAGAGCGTGAGATCGGCGTTGATCCGGCCGACCTTCGCCTTGATGCCGGCTTCGTAGTTCATCACCTCTTCGGGCTTGACGATGTTCCAGGTCGCATTCGGCTGGACCACCTTGGTGCTGAACGACGCATCGACCACGCCCGAACGCGTACCCTTCGCGACACCCGCATAGATGTTGAGGTTCGGCGTTATCTTGTACGAGACCGCGCCACGCGGCGTCCAGAAGCCGAAGGTCGCGGTGTTGCGCGACACATTGCCGCCCGAGTCCCCGAAAATACCCTGCGCGAAGGCGACCCCGGCGATACCGCCCGCCGTGCGATGCGCGGCCGAGGCGGAGGTTGTCGCATCGTCATAGGTGTAGCGCAGGCCAACATCGAAGGTCAGACGATTGAAGAAGGTCTTCGACGCGTTGACATAGCCCGACCAGCTCGTGCGGTCATTATCGCGGGTGACGGCACCGTAGTTCAGGCTCGTAAAGGCCGGGTTCGCGACGATCGACTTGGTCCGGTTGGCGACCGAGGGGAAGCTGCCGAGCAGATATTGCTCGTTGATACCGAGCGCGATCGTGTCGTTGACCTTCTCGTGGAACCAATTGCCGCCGGCGATCACGGTGAAGCTCGGATCAGGCGTCCAGGTGGCGCGCAGCTCCTCGCTATACTGTTTCTGCAACGTGTTCTGGTCGCCGATGATATAGGCGTAGCCGGTGCCGTCGCCGTCCCAATGCTCGATCGAGCGCACCTGGCGATAGCCGGTGAACGAGCGCAGCTTGAGGTGCTCTGAGAGGTCAATCTGATTGTCCCAGGTCAGGCCCCAGACCTTGCGCGAAATGCCCTGATCGGGGCGGTCCTGCGCGGCCGGGGTGAACGGATCGGTATCGCCGCCGGCGGGCGCGACGACGATCGACTTGAACTCGGTCGCCGGCGGATGATCCTCCTGATAGGTGAAGATCAGATCCGACGTGACCGCTTCCACCGGCTTGACCCGCAGCGTGCTGCGGCCCGATATCGTGTCGATGCCGTTGAGCCGGCCCTTGGGGATCGCGACGTTGACCGCGTCGCCGTCGCGGCGCTTGAAGCGCCACGCGGTGCGGAACATCACTGTGTCGTCGACGATCGGCGCGTTGCCGATCGCGGTGACGTTGTAACCGTTGAGCGTGCTGACGTCGGCGGATACTTCCGCCGACCAGTCCTTCGTCGGGCGGTTGCTCTCGACCGCGATGACGCCGATCACCGAGCCGCGACCGAACAAAGTGCCCTGCGGGCCGCGGATCACCTGAACTGTGTTGACGTCGAGCAGTTCGGAGATCGCGCCGCCCTGGCGGCTGTTGTCGATGCCATCGACGAAGATCGAGATGGTCGGCTCGGACACCGGACTCGAATCGTCCTGGGTGATGCCGCGCAGGTTGAAGCCGGAGCGCTGCACGCTCTGTTCCTGCACGAGCAGGCCGGGCGTGTAGAGCGACAACTCGCCGAGGCCCTGGATGCGGAATGCCTTGAGCGTCTCGCCCGACAACACTGTGACCGGAACCGGCGCATCGATCAGGCGCTGCCGCCGCTGCTGCGCGGTGACGACGATGTCGCCGCTCTGATCCTCGGCCGCCGTGGCCGGGACCGCGTCGACGGCCGGCGTCACCATGGCCGGCGGCGCGGCATCGGCCGCGAACGCCGTCGGCGCGAACACAAGTACAGGCGCCGCAGCGCCACAAAGCAGCAAAAATGATGCGCGGGTTTTCATATCCAGAGGCTCCCTTTGATCCGTTGGGAGCGGCTTTAGATAACGAATGTACAGTTTTTGTGACACCGAGGAAAACGCGCCCACACACGTACAGAGCTTCAGGTCAACGCGTTGGAACGCAGAGGAATTAAAATTTGAAAACGCACCAGAATGCCGCGCGAATCAGCGATTTTGAAAACCGATGTTCAAGAAAGTGCGAGCAATCGGATGGCCGCCATCCGCGCCTGCGCGGGGAAATCGTAGAGCGAATCGGCGTCCGGGATCGCCGCACCGATTAGGAATACCGCCGAGGACCAGAGCGCGTGCGATGCCGCACGGGTACGGCTAATCCCGCCATCGCCGCTTGCCCCGCGCACGGCGGCGTGAGTCAGCGTGCCGCGCTGGCGCCGCATTTGCTCGCCGAGATCGTCCGGCGCCGCGCCGCGCGTCGCGGCGAGCGATATCTCGGCCATAGCCCGGCTGCGCGTGCGCTCCACGCCGGACGGGTTGGCGCGACCATCGATCCGCGCGACCATCGCGTCCAACGAAGCCTGCCGCCCCTCGCCCAGTGCCACGTTCGCGCTGCCGAACACCCGCAGAATGCCGGCGAAGGACAATTCGCTGACCATCTTGAAATGATAGGTGGTCAGCGCGAGCGACACGCCCGCGCGCTCGGCAACTGCGCGGTTGGTCACGCTGGCCAATCCCTCCCGCTCGATGATCGCAGCGGCCGCATCGACGATGCGGTCGCGGCTCTCGTTGCCACGCTTGCTGGCGGCGCCCTTGGGCTCGGCGGGCGGCGTCGGATCGGCATGGAATCGCGCCGACAGCGCACGGACCTCGGGAGAAAGCGCGACGCTGCCGAGTCCGGTCAGGCAGGCCACCGCCTCCGCGAAGCCGCACGCCGCGACCAGCCGATATTCAGGCGACCGTCCGCAACTGACCGCGAAACACGCCTCGGAGAACAGGTGCAGGCCGAGGATGTCGAAGGCGGTACGATCGGCGCCGAGCCGATCGGCGACCGCGCGCATCGCGTCGCGCCGGGCGACGAGCCAGCTCCGGCACAGTTCGGCCAGCTCGGGCTGCCCCGGCGCCGCGAGCCACGCCTCGGTGACGATGAGCGCATCGTCGCGATGCAGGCTCCACGCGTCCTCGATCAGCGTCCACAACGCCGGCGCGATCAGCGCGCCCGCGACCTCTAACGTGGCGAGATGGGCGACGAAGCTTGCCATCCGCGCGGTATCGACCCGCACCACTTCGGCGACGCTCTCGACGATCAGCCGATCCTTATTGCCGAAGATGCCGAGGATGCCGGCGGCGGTCGTGCCGCACGATGCCGCGATCTCGCGCAGCGTCGCACCGCGAATGCCGCTATGGGCGACGAAGGGCAACGTCGCTTGGATGATCCGCGCACGTGCGTCGGGGTCGATCTTGAGTGCGGAAGCAGCGGACATGGCCACGCTGTTAAACCGTCGCTTCACCTTTCGCCAAGGCGACTTGCGAACTTTGCGCGGCCGCGATCGCGGGGTGGGCGGGCGCCTCGGCGCTGCCCCGGGTCAGGATGACGAGGCCGGTCAGCCCGGCCAGAAAGCTCGGCAGCGCATAGGTCAGCCGTACCGTCCACAGCGCGTCGGAAGTCGCCGTCGTCCCCGGCACGAAGCCCGCGCGCGACAGCACCCACAACGCCACACCGACACCAAGCCCGGCGGCGAGCTTCAGCGTCACATTGAACAAAGCGTAATAGCTGCCCGATCGCCGCAGCCCGGCACCGGCATCGCGCCCCGACACATCGGCGACCATTGCCCGCAACAGCATATAGTCCGCTCCCCAGCTCGCGTTGCGCACCAGCAGGAACGCGGCGAGTGGCACCAGTCCGCCTACCGGCAGCAGCAGCGCGAGCGGCGCCGACAGCGCCTGCCACGCGAACACCCCCATCAGGGCGCGGCGCTTGCCGACAGCGCGACTGATCGCCGCCCAGGCTGGAATCGCACCGAGCGCGACGACCGCCTGGATCAGCATCAGCGTGCTCGCCCAGCCTTTCAGCGCCAGCGTCTGCTCGACGAAGAACAGGAAGGTGCCCGCCGACGAGGCATCGGCGAGACCGACCAGCGCGTACAGCGCGAGGATCGTCACCAGCGCACGATCCTGCAGGATCGCCGCGAACTGGCGGAACGGATTTTGGGTGCGGGCAGCAATCGACGGGTCGATCGCCGGTTCGCGTATGAAGCGTAGCACGAGCAGTACCGACAGCGGCGTCAGTACGATCAGCAGCACGCCCATCGCCGCGACTTGCCCGGCACGACCGACATGGAAGCCGCGCTCCAGGATCGAGGGCAGCAGGATGATGAACGGCATTCCCGCCGCCGCGAACCACATTTTCGCGGCCATGATCCGGGTGCGCTCGTGATAGTCGCTGGAGATTTCGAGGCCCCAGCCGCCGTGTGGGGTCACCAGCAACGTGTAGCCGAAGTGCATAGCGACGCACCATGCGGCGAGCGTCGCGACGCTCACCCCCGCCTGCGCAAAGAACACCTGCCAGGTGCCGATCACGATGAACGGTACGCTCGCCACCATCCACGGTCGCCGCAGGCCGAAACGCGTCGGGAAGCGATCACTCGCCCACCCCACGGCGGGGTCGAGGGCCATGTCAAACAGCCGAATCATCATCAGCAGCGTGCCGACCGTGGCAAGCGACAAGCCGAGCGTCTCGGAAAAGAAGGACGGCAGGTACACCCGCCAGGGAAGTTCGATCGCTTGAAACACCAGTACAGGAAGCGAGAAGATCGCGAACCCAAACAGGGAGAGCCGTTTCGTTCCAATTTGCGTTGTGGACATGCGGCGACTCGCTGGACGTGTCAGGACTGACCGCACCTGCCCTGAACTTTTTCAGTGACAGTTTCATGAACGACTTGAACACATGTACAGGACGTGATTGAGAGGCGTCGACAAGGGGAATCGCCATGTTGATTGCACAGATCACCGACACTCATGTCGTCGCCCGCGACAGCCGCGCCTATAGGGATCAGGTCGATACCAACGGCATGATGACCAAAGCCGTCGATCGACTGAACCGGCTCGATCCCCGGCCCGACTGCGTCGTCATCACCGGCGACCTGTGCGATCATGGCACCGTGACGGAATATGATGAACTGAAGCGGCAACTCGCCCGGCTGCACCTGCCGTTCTACCTAGTCATCGGCAACCACGACGACCGCAAGACGATGCTGGCGTCGCTCGACTACCCGCACCTCGCCGATGCCTGGCCGTTCGTGCAATATACCGTCGAGGACATGCCGGTGCGGATCATCGCGCTCGACTCTACCAGCGACGACCACCACATGGGCGAGTTTTGCGAGGCACGCCGCGCCTGGCTGGAAGAGCGGCTCGCCGAACAGCCCGATCGTCCGACCATCGTCGCGCTGCACCACCCGCCGTTCGATTGCGGCATAACGCTGATGGACGCGGAAGGCACCGGCTGGGCGCAAGGCCTGATCGAGACACTGTCGCGCTATCCTAATATCGAGCGTGTGCTGTGCGGGCATGTTCATCGCTCGATCCAGGCAGTGGTCGGCGGGCGGCTCGCCACTATCTGCCCCTCGACCGCGCATCAGGTGAACCTCGATCTTGCCGCCGACCCCAGCGCGCAGGCGTTCTTCGAGATGGAGCCGCCCGCGTTCCAACTGCATCGATGGAAGAACGGCCAGATGGTCACGCACACCGCGCTGGTCGATCGCTATCGCGAAGTTTTCCCCATCTCGGCAGAAATGCTGGAACGCATGCGCAGCAGCACGGTCCGCTCCCGAATGATGAAGAAAGACCTCGTATTTTGAGTCCAGCCGGTTGGGAAGACCTGCGCGCGGCGATCGGGCGCGCGCGCGCCTTGCTGTGCGACTGGGACGGGTGCTTGGCGATCGACAATCGGGTATTGCCGAATGTCGTGGACACGTTGCGGGCCGGCCCGGCGTTCGCGATCGTTTCCAACAATTCGACACTGCCACGCCCGGCTTACGCGGCGATGCTCGAAGCGCAGGGCCTGAGCGTCGAAGAGCGTTGCGTTCACCTCGCCGGCGACACGCTGCTGCGCGAGGCGCGGCTCGCCTTCGGGGACGCGCCTCTCGATGTCGTCGGCACCGCCGCCATGAAGCAGGCGGCGCGCGATCTCGGGCTGAACCTCGAAGATCGCGCGCCGAAGGCCGTGCTGCTGCTACGGGACACCGGCTTCGACTTCACGACGCTCAAGCGCGTCGCTAACCACGTACGCGACGGCGCGTTGTTGTGGGTCGCCAATGGCGACGTTTCACACCCCGTCGAATGTGGCGTCACGCCCGAAACGGGCGCACTCGCCGCTGCGGTTGTCGCCATGACGGGGCGGCCGCCCGATCGCATCATTGGCAAGCCCGCGCCGCTGCTGTTCCATGCCGCGCTCGCCGCGCTGCAGGTCGAACCCGCAGACGCCCTGATGATCGGCGACAATCTCGATACCGACATCGCCGGCGCACAGGCGATTGGCGTGCCGACGTGCCTTGTCGATGTGACAAGCTGGGCCGCCCCAACATTTCAATAGGCGGCAATCCGCCCCACACGGTCGCTACCGCGTCCTGAAGGCGGTTTGTATCGTCGGGATCGCATTGAGAGTGATCTAATGACCCGGATTGGTCGGCATCAGCGTACCGCACGATCCCGAACAAGGTCTGCAATGATCGGAAAGTGATCCGACGGGTAGCGATCCCCCTGATGCGTCGTAAGAACCTCTGCAACAATAGGCTTGAAGCCCCTGACCATGATATAGTCGATCATCGCCCGCGGCTTGCCCGTGAAATCATGGAACGTGCCGCCCGGTCCCGCTCTCGACGGCGCAGTTTGCCAGACATCGGCGAGGACGGCGGAAAGCCGCTTATGGGGTTCGCTATCGGGCGTGGCGTTCATATCCGCTGTCAGGACGATCGGCAGGTTGCCTGCGAGCGTTGGCAGGCGCTTAGCGATCAGATCGGCAGAATGGCGCCGTGCCGGTTCGTCTTCGTCGTCGCGGTTGGCGAAATGCGTATCGACCATCAGGAACCGAAGCCGTACCTTGCCGCGGGTCTCGAACACGCCCCAATTGACCATCCGTGGAAGTGTCGCGCCCCAGCCCAGGCTGCCGATTGTGTCTGGCGTCTCGGACAACCAGAAGTCGCCATGACGGATCAGGCGCAGACGATCGGTCCGGTAGAAAATCCCCATATGCTCGTTGGCGTGGCCACCGAAGCGATCCCGACCGAACCAGCGATAGCGTGGCAGCGCCCGGACGACATCGTCGCCTTGCGACTGGAACAGCTCCTGCGTGCCGATCAGGTCGGGATCCGCCTTTCGGACCGTCTGCACGAACACGTTCCGCCGATTGGCCCAAATGTTCGCGCCGTCATCGGGGTTCGGATAGCGGACGTTGAACGTCATCACCCGCAGCGTCTGGCCTTGGGCAGGCGGCGGTGCCAGAAGCGAGATCAAGCCGAACGTAAGCGCCGTCAACCACGCCATGCGCATATCAAAACCTTTCGATACTGGTGGAATGTCCGTGTCGCCGGATCGTAACCAAGGCTGGATACGGGGCGGCGGTGACACATTTCGCCGCTCGTCCCGATCGTACGGATCGCCTGTTCTTCCGGCTTGCGGGGATGGAATTGTGGGAGCGCTTTTCCCTGCACGGGATGAAGGCGCTGCTGACCCTGTATTTGATCAATGAAGTCCTGGCGCCGAACAAGGCGGTGCCGTGGGGGCTGGCGGCGCTGCGGCACGGGTTGGAGGGCATTTGGGGCCTGATGACGCCGCTGGCTTTTGCGTCGCAGGTCTTTGGACTGTACGCGGCATTGGCCTATCTCGCTTTGCCCTTTGGCGGCCTGATCGGCGATCGCGTGATCGGGCGGCGCGATGCCGTTCTTGCCGGAGCCGTCGCCATCGCGGCAGGCCACGCCTGCCTGACCGTTCCGGCGTTGCTGCTGCCAGCCTTGGCGCTGTTGATCGCCGGTACGGGATTGCTCAAGGCGAATCTGGCCGCGCAGGTCAGTGACCTGTTTCCAGCAACGGATCCCCGCCGGGGCACCGTCTTTGCGCGCTATCTTGCCTGCATCAATGTCGGGACGATGCTCGGTCCGCTGGTCTGCGGCTGGTTGGCGCAGCAATTCGGCTGGGCCTACGGGTTTGCCGGGGCAGGCGTGGCGATGCTGGCAGGACTCGCGGTGTTCGTCGGAATGCCGACGATCGCCCCTGTCGCGCCCTCTCAACCTGCGCCCGACCCCGATCACTTTCCGCAAGGGTCGATCGGCGCGGCCGTCGGTGCGATCATCGTTACGGTGCTGGGCTTTAGCGCCTATGAACAGGTGTGGAATCTGTTTCTGGTCTGGATCGAACGCACGATCCGGCTCGACATCGGCGGATTCGCCATCCCGCCGGCATGGTTTCTGACGGCGGACGGCCTGCTTACCATTTTGATGGTGATCGCCACGATCCGCGTCGGTCGACTGGCGCGGTTGCGGCAGGGTGATCGTCTGGTGTTGGGCTGTGGCGCGATCGTCCTCGGCTATGCCATGCTGTCGCTTTTCAGCATGGTCGGGCTGCATTCCATCACCGCGCCGCTCACCGTCCTTGCGTTTCTCGATTTCGGCATCGCGCTGCTCTGGCCCGCCGCCGTGGCGATTGTCACCAGCGCGACGCCACGCCGCATGGAAGGGGCATTGATAGGAATCTTCTACCTGCACGGTTTTTTCGCCAACCTGGTGGTTGGTGTCCTGGGGGCGCTGTACGATCGCATGCCAACGCCGCTCTTCTGGCTGTGTCATGCCGGCGTCGCGAGTCTGGCGGCAGGTGTCGCCATTCCGACGCGCCGCTCCCTGAGGCGCAATGCTGATCGCCCGATATAGGCTGATCGCCCCCTTGACGATGAGCGCCGGGACCGTCGATCGCCCGGTGGATTCCGCTCGCCGACCCGAATTCCCGCCACCTGATGGCGTCCCTGTCGGTCCGCGCGCCGCACGGTTCGTAGCACCGACGACGATTGCGCAGCGCCCCGCTGATTTCCTCGGATTGAGACGGACCTGCATGGCTTTCGCCGTAGCGTTCAAAAATGCGGCCAGCAATCGGCGGATTCAAAAATTCAACAGAATACTGTGGGTATTGCGACCATATGCCGGACATATGGTCAGATCACTCCTAATTATGATGCATTTTGTCGCAGATAGTTCACATGACGCTCCTATCGACGCGCCAGCAGGGTTCAGCCAGCAACACAAAATTTAAGGGGTTTTATGAACGCGATCGATTGGGCGCGCGCGGCTGCGCGCGCATATGTTCCTACGACGGGTCTTTTGAATGGGACTGCGTGTTCCGCCATCGCGATCGGGGCGATGATTCTGCCCTCGACGGCCTATGCCACGGAGGACGCGGCGCCGCAGGCCCAGGCTCCCGCGCAAACCGTGACCGTCGAACAATCAGACGTCACCAAGACCCGCCAGGGTGAGGACATCATCGTCACGGGTCGCGCGTCGAAAAAGGCCGAGATCGAATCGACGGGTACGACCAGCGTCCTGTCGAGCGCCGACCTGCAACGTCAGCCGACGGTTAGCGTCGTCGATGCACTCGCGCGGCTGCCCGGAATTTCCGTGGCGCCAACCGATTTCTTCGGGTCGCCGTCATCGGGCAACCACGGTGGTCTCGATGGTGCCGCGCGTGGGGGTGCGAGCTTTGTCTATCTCCGGGGCCTGAGCGGCTCCTATAACGTCAACCTCGTCAACGGTGCGAATGCGGCGCAGGGCATGCCTTATTCGCGCCAGATCCAGCTCGACTTGCTGCCACCGGTCGGGCTTGCCGCCGTGGTCGTCAGCAAAACGTCGACCGCCGACATGGACGGCGATGCGATCGGCGGAACCATCGATTTCCGCACGCCGTCCGCCTATGACTTCGACAAGAAAACCCATGTCGGCGTGTATCTGCGCGGCGGGTTGAGCCAGTATGCGCTCGATTATGGCACGCCCGCCGGCAACGTCATGGCGCAGGCCGAAGTCTCGCATAAGTTCGGCGACGATGATCAGTTCGGCGTCTATGCTACCGGCTATTTCGGCAAGCGCAACTTCGCCTCGACGATGGTCGATTTTCAGGCCGGTCAATGGGAGTTCGCGGTCTCCCAGGGTGAGCAAGGCAGCAATCCAGATGGCTTTGCCAAGAAGGACAACCTTCTGCTGACCAGCACCAATGCGCAGTTCACCGAAGGCAATCAGGTGAGTTACGGCGGTGCCTTGGGGTTGGATTGGCACCTCGGCGCGACCAAGCTGTACGCGCGCGGCACCTTTGCCGTCTCGAACATTGAGCAGAACGTCTATCAGAAGAGCATTCAGGCGGACGGCTATTCCGCAGCGGTGGTTCGCCCGGACGGGCTGTACCAGAATGCGGAGAGCGACGGCGAATATCACGCCTGGTTCGAAACGGCCCCCTCCGAATCCACCCTCGCCTCCGCAGTCGTCGGCGGCACCACGGATGCAGGTCGGCTGACGCTCGGCTACAGCGGGTTCTGGAGCTGGGGCAAGAGCGCGGCGCCGGATCACGCGGAAATCACGTACCAGACCTTTGCCGGCAATCAGTTGAACGGCCCGTTCGCCGTCAGCTACCGCAATGGCTATCCGTTGCCGCTCTTGAGCGCGGCACAGCTCGCCCGCTTCAACAATAACGCCCTGTATGGCGTTGAGCAGGATAGCGGCGAGTTCACGAACTCGCGCAGCACCGCATCGAAGGTCGGCGGACGTTTCGACGCCACCTACACAATCGGCTCGTGGCTTGAATCGGTGACCGCCGGTGTCAAATTCGTCCGCAGCGCGCGCAACAGCTACTCGCGAGACTATAGCAACCTCAACTTCCTCCCGGCCGGCCAGTCCTGGACGAGCAGCCCGTTCTCGCGGAACGAAGTCCCTGCGATCGACCAGCAATATTACCCCTATACGTTCCTGCGTGGCGATGGCGGAGCACTGACCGATGCGGCACATGCCGCTGCCAACACGGCCACGCTGTCGCCGAACGACTTCAATAAGAACACGCTGTCGGGCCATGAGAATGTGTTCTCGAGCTATGCGCTGGCAAAGCTCGAATTCAGTGGTGTGGAAGTGCAGCCCGGCCTGCGCTTCGAACATACCGCGATCGACGATGTTTTCTGGAACTCGGTGAGCGGAAGCGGAGCCACCAGCCCCGCTTTGTCCGAGGGCTTCCAGTCGAGCAAGACCGAATACAACATCCTGTTGCCCAGCCTCCATGCGAACTATCGCCCCGATGGCGAAAGCGTGGTGCGGGCCGCGATCTGGCGCAGCTATACCCGCCCGGCCTTCTTCCAATTGGCCGGCGGCAGCCAGACGTCCATCAACTCGGACGGCTCCATCAGCGTGACGGAGGGCAACCCTGACCTTAAGGCGGTCAAGTCGTGGAACTTCGACGCCAGCATCGAACATCAGCATCGCGGGTTCAGCGCCTCGGTAGCCGGCTTCTACAAGGCGCTGAGCGACTATCTGTATGATCGCGGCACGAGCTTCCGCGCGCAGCAGATCGCACAGAGCGGGGTCGCTTCGATCTCGAAGCCGGTGAACGGTGGTACGGCCGGGATGTACGGCGTCGAATTGGCCGCGCGGTATCAGCTTGTCGACTTGCCGGGCTGGGAATCGGGCTTCGGCATTTCGGGGAACATGACGCTCCAGCACAGTTGGGCGCATCTCAACGACAGTTCGACCGATGTGACCCAACAGATGCAGGGTACGCCGAACCGGCTCGCCAACGCCGCGTTGTTTTATGAGAAGGGGCCACTCTATGCGGATGTGTCGTATCGCTACAACGGGCCGTTGATCGCAGCCTACCGCTTCGGCGCCTATGGCGGCAAGCAACTGAACGACACGCAGCGCGCAACCAGCAGTGTCGATGCAACGATCGGCTACACGCTGCCGCACGACATTCGCTTTGTTCTCGCCGCCACGAACCTGCTCGACAATGTCAGCTATTACCGGACGGTCGGCCCCGACAGCTATCAGGTGCCGCAGATCGTGCGTTGGGGCAGGACGTACAGCATCACACTGACCACCAACTTCTAATGTCCCCGGAGGGCGTACCCCAACCCTCCTTATCCTCCCACCCGCCGATCTTTCAGATCGGCGGGCTCTTTTGCCTGGGCAGAACCAGATCTCCCCCAGGCGCTTCTGTGCCGGGTGTCGCGAACATCGCCCAAATCACCCGAACGAAGGCGCCGTAGTTGCCCGGCGCCTGCCATACCCGCTTCTAAACCAACCTCGAAAATCTTGAGCATCGGACCTTTCCGGCCGATCTTCTTTCCCGCATCAACATTCATTCCAAGACATGCAAGAGAGGCTGGATGCATAAAAGATCCAAACGACAGCGCGAGATCGTGTCCCGACTACGCTCGGGCCTGAGCGTGTCGGTGACCGAACTGGCGTCCGAACTCGACGTTTCCGACGAAACGATCCGTCGCGAGTTACGTGCGTTGGAAGAGAGCGGAATCCTGGTTCGCGAACATGGTGGCGCCAAATTGGCCAACCCGACGCTCGAGGGGCCGCTGAGCCAACGCATGGATATGAATACCGAGGCCAAGATGCGGATCGCCCGAGCGGCAGCAGAACTGGTCGATGACGGCGCCATCCTCTTCATCGACTCCGGCACGACCTCCTGCTTCATCGCCAAACAACTGGTCGAACGCCGATCGTTGACGGTGATCACCAATTCCTTCCAGGTTGCGACCGATCTTGGCGGGATCAACGACAACACGCTGTTTCTGGCCGGCGGCCAAATGGACTATGATTACCACGCCTTCTCCGATCACGCGGCCCAGGCCTATGTACGGCAATTCAGCCCGCATTTGGCGATCCTGTCGGTCGGCGGGATTTGCCTCGACCACGGATTGACCGATTTTCATCCCGGCGAGGCGGCAATGAGCCGCATTGCCTATGAGACGTCGAGGCGTGTTGTGCTGGGTGCGGACGCGTCGAAGTTCGGTCAGCATGCAGTACATCGAACCGCACCGCTTAACCGGGTCGATGTTCTGGTGACCGACCTCCCCTTATCGGATGGCTATGCGCAGGCATTTGCGCATGCTGAGGTGATCGTTGCCTGACGAATGGACGCGGTTCTGAAACGTGGCGAATGGCTGCCCGTATTCGCCCCTAGTCACTTGAATCTAAAGTTCTGTCCGGTAGGGCAGATGTGGAGTGCCGTCATTTGTGTTCGAGCCGATCGCCGACCGCGAGCCGCGCTGCGAGCGCCTTGGGGTCGTCAAGCGCCGCTTTGGCGGCGCGGTCACCCGAAAGAGTCCAGCGCCAGAATGCAATCGTCGTGTCGATCACGGCGGCGGCGACATGGTCGCTCGGTCCCCGCTGCCGAAAGCCTCCAGCATTGCCACTGAAATCGGCGTGCGTGGCGTCCTTCAGGACGAGCAGATATTTGTCGCCCGGCGGCATGGCGCGGAACGGGCGCTCGCGGTCGGCGGCGGTAACGTCCGGGAGTGCGGGGGTGGTGTCTGCCGTCCCGGTGATCGAGAAGAAGGGCTTGGCGACCTTGACCATCGCCTGCGCGTCCGATCCGCCGCGTGGTGGCGACGGGCTGAACGCGATCGATGCGGTGATCCGTGGCTCGATCGTGGTTGCGCCGGTCTTCGCGAAGACCTGTCCGGCCAGCGCCTGCGTGGTATGCGCGCCGAAGCTGTGGCCGGACATGCCGACATGTGCGAGATCGATGCGCGTCAGCGCGCAAGCGCCCTCGCTGCGGCGCGTTGGGATCTGGTCGAGCACGAACTTGACGTCGCGCACGCGTGCGTCGAGCTGCTCAGGCGACATCGCCGCACGGAACGTATCGCCGATGCCACCACCGCTCCGCATCTGCCGCAGCATGCGCAAGCCGTCGCCCGATCGCAGGAGGCTGCGGTCGCTGCCGGGATGCTGAAGATGGATGACGATGAACCCTGCGTTGGCCCAGGCCTGCGCCCATAGCGTCCCGCCATCGAGCGAGCCGCCCAGCCCGTGACTGAACAGGATCAGCGGCGCGCGGCCATCGCCATCGGGCATGCGGATGCGGACGGGAACATCACGGTCTCGCACGGCATCATGCCAGATCCCGTCGCACACCGGCCCTGCCGCCATCGCGTCGGTCGGCGCGATGATGCCCAACAAGGCTGCGACACATAGAAAGCGACTTCGGATCGTCATGACTCGCGCCTCAGTTCCGCGTCTGCTGGACGGCGGCCTGAATCTTGGCACGGGCGGCGTTATATTCGGCTTTGGTCACGCGGCCGTCGCGGTCCGCATCGGCGCGGTCGAACATCATCGGCGGGGATTGTGCCAGTTCGCTGCGCGAGATCGCGCCGTCACCGTTGCCGTCCGCACCGCCCATCGCCTCCATCAGGCGATCGAGCGCCTCTGGCTTGCGCTTGGCGAGCCGGGGGAAGTCGGCCGGGCTGATGACGCCATCCTTGTTGCGGTCAAATTTGGTGAACCGGGCGTCGCGATAGGCCATGAACTCGGCCCGCGTGACGACCCCGTCGCCATTCGTGTCGGCGGCGGCGAACCAGTCGCCGCCGCGCTGTGCAAGCGCCGGAGAGGCGATGCTGGTCAGTGCCGCGCTGAAGATGAGGAGACTGCGCATTGGATCGGTCTTTCGCAGGAGGGGTTCCGGGCCGGCCGCAGGATGCCGCCGGCCGAGGGATCAATCGCGGGGGGATCAGTCGCGGGTGACGGTTTTCGACCGGCTCGACGTCGAACCGTCCGCATGGGTGCGTACGACCGAACCGCTATAGCTGCCGTCGCCATGCTTGGTGACGCTGGTGCTGCGGCCCCAACTTGTGCCGGTATTGGTGGTGTGCATCGCACCGGCCGAATAGCTGCCGTCGGCCCACCCGGCCGCGCGGCTGGAGGTCACACCACGCCCGTCATTGGTCTGGAGGCTGCGACTAGCCGAGCGATAGCCCGGCTGGCGCGTCACGCTGTGCTGGCGGACATACCCTCGGCCTTGGGCGCCCTGCACGCTAATGTTGTGCGCGCGGGTGCGGGCATCGGCGTCGCCCGGCAAAGCGAGCGACCCTGCAGCAAGCGCGATGCCCAGTGCGGCGGCGGTGAAGATCTTCTGCATCGTAAAACTCCCGACTCGAGGATTTGCCCCTCGATGCTGGAGGTAGAATGCCAGGGTAAGGCGCCGACGAACCGCCGGAATCAAATGGTGACGAAGTGTAACAACGGTTGCGACCGTGCACCTGATCGGCATGATTGCAAAATGTACCCTGCCGAAAGCCCGCACGTCGCCCTGATCGAAGACGATGACGAGATCCGCGATCTCGTGACCGGGCTGCTTGCACGCGAAGGCATGACCGTTCACCCCTGCCGCACCACCGCCGAATTCGATGCGCTGCTGGCGAAACGGTCGGTGGATCTCGCCATCATCGACATCATGCTGCCCGGCGAGGACGGCCTGTCGCTCTGCCGGCGGATGCGCGTGATTGGCGACCTGCCGATGCTGATCGTGTCGGCGCGCAGCGACGACGTCGATCGGATCATCGGGCTTGAGATCGGTGCGGACGACTATCTGCCCAAGCCGTTCAATCCGCGCGAACTGGTCGCGCGGGTGCGGGCGTTGCTGCGGCGGTCGCGCGGAAGCGACGGGCCGATCGCCGCACCCGGCGGCCGTCGCTACAGCTTCGCGGGCTGGACCTGGGATGCCGACGCGCGCCACCTCCTCAGCCCCGACGGCATGGCGGTGGACCTGACTGGCGGCGAGCATGACCTACTCCACTGCCTCGTCACCCATCCGCAACGCGTGCTGTCGCGTGAGCAACTGCTCGAATGGACACGCGGGCGCGAAGCCATGCCGTTCGATCGCACCATCGACGTGCAGCTTGGCCGCCTGCGCCGAAAACTGGCGATCCACCCAGAAAGCGAAACGCTCATCAAGACCGTGCGCGGTGGTGGCTATGTGTTCACGCCAGCCGTGCGGCGGGCCTGAGCGATGCGCGGCACGCTCTCCTTCCGCATCGGCGCGATCCTGCTGGTCGGCTTCGTGCTGTTGCAATTGCTTCAACTCGCCACCCTTCAACTGCCGGGACGGATCGGCGATCGCGGTTTCTACGGGCTGCCCTCGCCGCCCGCCTTCGCCGAACTTGTGCGTTCGGTCGAGGCGGCAGGCCCGGAGGGCGGCAAGCGGCTCGTAGAGAATTTCAACGGCTCGCTCTTCTCGGTCGAGATACGCGGCACGCCCTTGCCCGACTTCCGCGAAGTGCCGGCGAGCATGCGGCCCCTCGCCATCGCCTACCGCCGCGCGTTGCCCGATCACAATGTCGTCGTCGATGGTGGTCCGGGGCGGTTCAACGGCCTGCTGGGCGATCGGGCACGTCCCTTGCGTTTCCTTGTGCCGATCCGCCTGACGATCTGGCTACGCGACGGCGACGTGCTCGTCCTGACCGGACGACCCGCCGATGGTCTGCGCGCCTATCTCGCGCACAGGAGCCAGATCGGACTTATCGGGGGTGCGCTGTTGCTTGCCCTGTTGTGGCTGGCGCTGCGTCAAACGACCCGGCCGCTCCAGCGGCTGACGCAAGGGGTCCGCGCGCTCGGCCGCGACCTGCATGCCGACGATGTTAGCCCGGAAGGAAGTGGCGAGGTCCGCGCCCTCGCCTCTGCGTTCAATGACATGAAGCACCGCATCGCCCGGCTGGTAGAGGAACGCACCTTCATGCTTGCAGGGATCGCGCATGACATGCGGACCTATCTCACTCGCCTGCAACTGCGCGCCGAGTTCATCGGCGACGCCGAACAACGCGCACGCGCCGTCCGCGATCTCGAACAGATGTCGAGGCTGCTCGACGACAGCCTGCTGTTCGCCAGCATCGGACCGCAGCGCCGCGAAACCGCCGGCCCGGTGGACCTGAGCGCGCTCACCCGGGATCTGGCCGCGCGGCATGGTTGTGACGGGCATATCGATCTCGACCTGCCCGAGACCTGCATCATCCGTGGCGACCCCGCCACGCTGGAACGGATCTTTGGCAATCTGGTCGATAATGCGCTGCGGTACGCCGGGACCGTCACGATCCGCATCGAACGACGCGACGGTCTCATCCTGTGGACTTTCGCAGACGACGGCCCCGGCGTCGATCCCGCCGACCTCGCCCTGCTCGGCACCGCCTATGCCCGGCTCGATCCGTCGCGGGATCGGAGAACCGGTGGGACGGGCCTTGGTCTTGCCATCGTTCGCGCGTTGACCGAAGCGATGGAAGGCACGATCTCGTTTCAGTCGCAGGCGGGCCAGGGACTGACCGTTCAAATAGCGTTCGCCCGATGTCATCAAACTGCGGCCGATTGAATTGGCGGTCATCCGCTCCGGCAACACCCCGTTCGCCCAGGACCATCAGCAGGCGTCCAGCCGGGCTGAACTTGTAGACCTGCTGGAGGGCAACGTCGGTCAGCCACACATTGTCATGGTCGTCCACGGATATGCCGTGCGGCATGGCGAACAGGTGGGCGCCCCATTCCCGGAGAAAGCGTCCCGTCCTGCTGTCGAACACGGCGATGGTGGGGAAGCGTAAGTGATATCAGAGGAAGGGGTTCCGACCAGACCCGATTGGCCCGGTGAAAGACGAGCACTTCCTGTCTGGAGTTGACAGCGACCCTTGGCAGCCGGCCCGGGAACGCGCGCATTCGGTAGATCCGGCCAGCCATGCATGACACGAGAGCGCGCAGGTGGTGGCGTGGCACCGAGACTGACGGGAAGCAGGATCGTGGAGAAAAAGAACTGCGATCACCGAACGAACCGCCGTCTGCCCCTTTAGGGTTCTAGAGCATAAATCGACCTGATTGAATCGTGGGCGATTCCCAAATCGGTTGCGATCTGATTCAGTACGGCCTTCGAGCAAGGAGGTTGATACATGCCCAGGGCGCTGTCGGTTGATCTACGCAAGCGGGTAATCGCGGCGATCGAGGCTGGCGCGTCGTGCCGGCAGGCTGCGAAGCGGTTCGGCATCAGCGCATCAAGCGCGATCCGATGGCATGCGCTTTCGAAAGGCAGAGATGACGTCACCCCGCAGCGGCAAGGTGGCGACCGCCGGTCGAAGCGGATCGAGGGGCATGCCGATACTTGGTAGCCAGAATCGCGTCCGCAATGACCTGTTTGTTTCCGGTCCTATAAACAAGAACCTGACGTTCGCCATTGGTGGCTTCTTTAGAACATCAAATGGCGTTCGAGATCCGGGCTTCACCGCCAATAAGGGTGGCCAGATCCGTGGCAACCTAAAATTTACCAGTGATGATGAAACGCTGAACGTTATTCTGTAACCGACCGATTGAGGCCGCCTGCCGAAAGGTGGTGTGAGCGCGTAAGAGACGTCCATAAGGACGTCTTTATGGACGTCCTGAGCCAGAGCGAGGGACGGCGAT
>NZ_SGIS01000037.1 GCF_004208535.1 Sphingomonas populi | reverse complement strand
CCGCTTGCGTAGATCAACCGACAGCGCCCTGGGCATGTATCAACCTCCTTGCTCGAAGGCCGTACTGAATCAGATCGCAACCGATTTGGGAATCGCCCACGATTCAATCAGATCGATTTATGCTCTAATGGTCGGCGGCACGCTGGTCATCCTTTTCAACCTTCGTACGCGCATGATGTGAAGCCCGCGTCACCGAAATGCCAATGCGAATCGGTCCAGCTCCCGACGGCGACACTCGTCGCAAGCGAGAACAAAGCCTCCAAGGAAATTGATGGTACCTTTGATGGTATTAGATTGCCAAAATCATTATTTTATGTAATTATATCATGTATTTACATTGTAGGTTTCGCTTCCGTAGGTCACCAAGCGATTTCAAGCACGTACCGGTATATACTTCGCTGTTGCATCCGGGAACGCAGACCCTGGCAGCCGCGCTTAGCCAGGCGCTTAAGCGACTCGAAGCGGACCGCACCGCTCGGGTATAGGCCGGGCAAACCGCGAAGACAGACCGCCCTACCCTACCGGCTTCGATACCCCGGACAGCTTCGCTGCGCGGAGTTGATCGATCATCCTCTTCGCCTGCGGTGGTGCCGCTTGCATGAACAGTGCGAAAAGCTGATGATCGCTCATATCGTTGCTGACGCCCATCGGCAACGCCACGGGCTGCCGCATTCGAACGCCGGGCTGCGCTTCCACGATGATGCAGCGCCACGTCATGCCCACCGGCGCCGTGCCGATCTCCTCGCTGAACTCGCCGGCCACTGCATTGCGCATCCGCACGCGGTTGTCTGGATGCGCCGCAAACCAAGCGGCGTCGCCCTCGGTGACGATCGCGGTTAGCCGCTCGTTCAGGGTCTTGGTCTCCGCCACGATATACGTCCGCTCCTACACGTCGGCTTGCGTCTCGCGGCGTGGGATAGCTGAGGCGGTGACGAATGACGAGCGGCCTGCGGTGGTGGCGAGCAGCCATTCAGCCAGCAGGCTCGCTGCCATCTCCCAGGTGTAGCTGACGACCCTGCCGAAGGGAGTGCCATGCTTAAATTTTTCTATTGAACCAATCGGGAGCTCTGAAGGGCAGTGGAAAACAACTGCTGGAGCGCCGTTATGATGCTGTCGTTCGCGGTCACGGTCTGGACCAGGGGAGAACTGTTAGCACCAGGAGATGCACAGCTCTGCAGGCCGGCGAGTACCTGATCGCTGCTCCCTGCGTTGCCGGAGGGGTATGGCGACGGCGGCGCGGGAAGAAACGGCGCGACGTTCGACTGGGACCAGTCATCGCCAGCAAGGGATTCCGGCAGGTACTGGGTATACAGGATCGCAATCTTGATGCCTTTCGCCTTGATCGCGGTACACAGTGACAGATCGCTGCTCCGCAACGGCCCGAAATACCGGCCGCTGCCATTGGGCTGATCGAGCATGCCATCAGTAATGAGAAACAGTATCTTCTGGGGCGTCGCTCCGGGGGCGCCCGTCCCGGCCGTGGGAATCTTTGAGTTCATGATCGAGAGCATGTTACTGACCTCGGTCGAACGGTCGTTGTTGTCGGTTGAGCTGGTCGGTTTCGAATTTTTCCACCAATAGTCGTCGGCCGGAAAGAGCGACGCCGCCGAGAAGCCGCTACCGTACGACGCGACGTCCGTCAGATTGTTGAGGGTTTTGACCGGTGACGTGGTGCCGGGTTTCGTCCAGTCGAACGAGAACATCTGGGCCTGGTAGGTGACATGATATTGCGCCGCCTGATTGGCCGCGAAGGGGATCAACTGCGACGCTGCCGAAACCATGTCGTCCTTCCGCAGGACAATGCTGGAAGGGTTGTTGTAAATCTTGCCGTAATTGTGCGTAAGCCAATAGCCGTCAGCCCAATATCCTGTGTCATATACACTGGTAGTTGTTGTCGGATTTCCTGGAGTTGTTGTCGTTGTCGTCCTGCCATTGGATGTTGTGGTCTTGGTCGTGGTCGGGGTCGACGTCACCTGCTTATAGATCGTGACGAGACCATCGATGATATCGTTTGGTACGGTATATGTGGTGACTGTAACTGTCGTGGTAGAGCCAGAGGATGAATTCGCCGAGCCGGAGGTCGAACTCGTCGAAGACGTCATTGAATTTCCAGAACTATCATAAACGAGTTTGCTCGCCGAATCCCAGCGATAGTAAATGTTCTGTTTGGAAGACCCGGAGGTGTAATATCCCGTCGAAAGCAAAATATGCCGCAATTGGGTATCTTTAATATAGATCTTGTCGATCTTCGGCAGTTGCGTGTGGCAGGCGAATGCACAGCCATTTTTATTATTCGAATTTGTCGTCGCCGCGAGGATACTGCTGACGCCCCCGGACGTGGCGGGCAGCAGCATTGAGGGTGAATTGTCCATCGCCAGATAGAAATCCACGTTCGGTGGCTGCGCGGCGCTCGCCGTCGACGTGCCGGTGACGGTGAGCGTGGGCACGCCGAGCACGCCTGCGAAGATGTTGATTGACTGGGCCGTGTAACTCACCGTCACCTTGCGAAGATACCCGAGCGCACCGTTGCCGGTCGATGATGCCGCCGTTATAACCGGCGGCCTAAATGTCAGTCCCTGAAAACCCGTCACCAGCGACGCTTGCGCGTTGAACATATTCGTGGCGGCGGTGGCCGCCACCTCGTTCGATTGCAAAATGATCGACGGCGACACCGCCGCCAAAGCAGCCGCGTCCGCTGCGGCATTCAGATGCGTCTGGAGGCTCATCGCACGCGAATAATCGATGGCGAAGCCGGTGACGAAGGTCAGCGGAATCAGCGCGAACGCGGTAATCATCAGGACGCCGCCTTTCCGGTCGGCTTTCAGTCGCCTGGCGAAGCCACGCGCACCGTCCTTGATCCTGCGCAATACGGAACCGTTCGTCATTTTTCCGAGCCTAATACAGACGGGGGATCATGTAGATTGTGTGCTTCAGCGTCACGGGACCGAGGGCGAGGTAGCTGACCGAGGGTGTGAACGAATATGAGATCTTGCCCATGTACAGCCAGCCGCCGGCCGTCCCGACCTGGGTCTTGGTGGCGGTGCCGGGGGCGAGATTTTTACAGACATTCGATCCGTCGGGCGATGTCGGCACCATCGTCGAGATGACCATATTGGTGAGAATCGGAATGACCGTGTTGGCGGCCTGCGCCTGATTGGCCGGGAGCGTGCCGGCCGTCTGATCGGGCGTTGTGGCTCTCACGACGCTGCCGTCGACGTTCTGCGTCTGCGCCTGCGTCCAGACGACATAGGCATGGGTCGCGTCGCACACCCTGAGCAGCGAAACCTGCTCGGTCGCGGCGTCGAGTTTATACGGCGACAGGACGACGGCGCTCGCACTTAGATAGGATTTTGCATTGGCGCTTTGCGGGTCGTTATAGACGATCGTTGGGGACATCGTGCGCGCGACCAGATCGACAAGCGTGCGGGTCGCCGTCGTGACCTTTCTGTTGCACGCGAGCATGTCCGAAAGGCAGCATCCGCCGAGATACAGCAGCAAAAGCACTGGCAGACAAATGGCGAATTCGACCAGCGCCACGCCGCGCGTGTTCGTCGCAAGACGCCTCAGCATGACGATTGCGCCGAATTGCACGCATATTTTTCTGTCGTGAACACGGATGTCGCCACGATCATGCGGTTGCCATTCGGTTGATTGATGAGATTCAACCCGAGCGGGCCGCGTCCGGTCGGCCAAAGATAGATGAGCTGAAGAATGACGATGCGGTTCGTGCCGTCGCCATTCGACTGGTAATTATAGCCGGACCCCGTCGATGTCAGAACGCCCTTGCTGTCATAGGTAAATGTCGGCGCTGCGGAGTTGTTGACATTGTAGCTGGTCGCATTGGTGACGTTCACCGTCAGCCGCGAACAGGTCAGCATAGACGGCAGGAGGACGGGAATGGTGAAAGCCTGGCCATTGGCATCCTTGCCCGACGCGCCGTTGCAGATCGCGTTTTTGAAATCGCTCGCCGACATACCGACGTTGCCGTTTGCCATTTTGCTGGTTTGGACGGCACCGGTCAGCAACAGCCGGCCCGCGCTTTGCGCTGCGGTTTCCAGCATTTGCTGCGCCAGATAGATAGACATCGTGTAGAGAATGCCGAGCAGCAGCGCGATAAAGGCAGGTCCGACGATCGCGAACTCGATCGCGACCACGCCCTTGCGATCTCTTCGCAAGGTTGTGCAAAGGCGGCGAACAGTTTTCTGTCCCCACATGCTCTTGTCCCACAGCGCCACGCAATCAGCTCCCTCCTCGCAACGATATCGGAAAGGCGTTCAACTTTGGTAAACGAGAGTCCCGCTTATCGAAGGTTGCGCCGAACATCCGTTCTCAGCGGTCGGATCGGCGCGCGGATCACCCTCGCACCCTCTTGCCAGCACGAACGGTAAAGCCGCTATTGTGGCGCGATGCGGAAAAACGATCTCGTCGCGGGCCTGTGCGTCGCCGGGCTGATACTACCCGAGGCGGTAGCCTATGCCGGGATTGCCGGACTGCCAGCGCAGCGCGCGATCTTCGCGGCGATCGCGGGCTGCCTCGGCTACGCGATCGCCGGCCGCAGCCGGTTCGCGATCGTGTCGGCGACGTCCTCTTCGGCCGTGATCCTGGCGGCCACCCTGGCGGCGATACCCGTCGGTATGGGCGACAAAGCCGCGCTCGCCACGCTCGTCGTGATGATGACCGGCCTCTTGTTCTTGGCGGCCAGCGCCGCGCGGCTTGGCGCGATGACGAGCTTCATCTCGCGTCCTGTCCTGCACGGCTTCGCGTTCGGCATCGCGGTCACGATCATCCTGCACCAGTTGCCCATCGTCACCGGCGTCGCTGTCGCCGCGCCCGACGTCGCACGCTTTGCGATCGCGCTGATCGCCTCTGCACCATCGTGGAATCCCGTGAGCCTCCTCACCGGCGCGATTGCGCTGGCCGCGCTGCTGGCGCTGCGCCGCGTGCCGGCGGTTCCAGGCGCGCTGTGCGTGCTGCTGGCCGGCGTGGTGGCGTCGCATGTCTTCCAGCTCGACCGATATGGAGTCGCCCTGGTGGGGGCGATCGATGCGCGTATGGAATGGCCATCGCTCACCCAGCCCGGCTGGAGCACGCTAGCCCGGCTGGCGCAATATGCCGTCCCGCTGGTCCTGATCCTGTTCGCCGAATCCTGGGGCACGATCCGCACGCTTGCGCTGCACCATGGGGATATGGTCGATGCCAATCGCGAACTGGCCGGACTCGGCCTCGCCAATGTGGCGAGCGCACTCGTGCAAGGCATGCCGGTTGGTGCCGGCTTCTCAGCCGGTTCGGCGAGCGAGGCGGCGGGCGCCGGAAGCCGGGCAACTGGCGTGATTGCGGCAATCGGTCTGGCGATGATGATCCTGTTCGCCATGCCGGCGATCGCGCTTCTGCCGCAGCCAGTGCTGGCGGCTGTCGTGATCGCGGCACTCACCCACGCGCTCGACCCTGCGCCGTTGCTCCGGCTGTGGCGTCTGGATCGCGATCAATATGTCGCGTCGGGTGCGGCGCTCGGGGTGCTTGCGCTGGGCGTCCTCAACGGAATGCTGCTCGCGATCCTGCTATCGCTGGCGGCCCTGCTTCGGCGGATCGCCACGCCGACCTTGGCCCGTCTGGGGCGGCTCGGCGACGGCCACAATTACGTCGACATCGCACGCCACAGCGATGCCGTGGCGCCGCCCGATGTCGCGATCTGGCGCCCGACCGAGCCTTTGTTCTTCGCCAACGCCGAACGCATGTTGGCGCTGGTGCGGATGCGGACCAGCGCCAACCCAGCGCTTCGCGGGATCGTGCTTAGTCTCGAGGAGAGCTACGATCTCGACAGCACCGCGCTCGATGCACTGATCGAGTTCGACGGTGCGTTGCAAGCGGCGGGGGTTCCTCTCCAACTCGCGCGACTGCACGATCACGCCTATGATCTGTTGAAGATCGCCGGCGCCGTCGATCTGGATCGCCGCAGCAGCTACAGCGTCGATGATGCAGTCGTCGCGCTCGAGGCGAAGCTTTCGGGCACAAAGGATCGTGTATGAAAGAGGATTTCGCCCCCGTACTCCACCCGGTCGCAATCGCTGATCTCCGGCCCACCCAAATGACGGTTGGCCTGCGCGAGGTCGCGCGCAAGCGTGCGGACTGGCGCAAGCGGGTCGAAATCGACGGACCTGACTTTCTCGGCCGCCACATGATCCCCGCAATCCTTGGACCCAAGCACGTACCGTATCTGATCGATCACCATCATCTGGTCCGCGCCCTGCACGATGAGGGCGTGACGCAGGTCCTGGTCAGCATCGTCGCCGACCTGAGTAGCCTGAAGAAGCCGCTGTTCTGGACCTTCATGGACAATCGTAACTGGCTGCATCCGTTCGATGCCGAAGGCACACGGCAGCCGCACCGCACCTTACCGCGCAAGATCGGCGCGATGACGGACGATCCGTACCGTTCGCTCGCCGGCGCGCTGCGTCGCGAGGGCGGCTGCGCCAAAGATCCGACACCCTATTCGGAGTTCTTGTGGGCGGATTTCCTGCGATATCGAATCGGGCGCAAGCTCGTCGAGCATGATTTCGAACGTGCGCTCGCAAAAGCGGTCGATCTCGCGTCAGGCCATCATGCCAGCTACCTCCCGGGATGGTGCGGTCGTTCGGAAGACACTAATCGCTAGCAACACAACGCGCGCCGACACGCTCTATCGCCAACCCAACTTGCAGCCCCGGCGCTCATGGCGTCCCGGCCCGACGGCTGTCCCGCAGGCAGCGTCATCCAGGCGGGAGTTCGGCGAGCGCACGTCGGGCATCGGCCTTGTCCGGCTCGATCGCCAGTGCGCGCCGGAAGAAACTGGCAGCTTGAGCCACGTCGCGGGTCACTCCGGCGCCTGCCTGATAGGCCCGACCGAGATTGAGACAGCCGTCGGCGTCTTCGAGCATGCACGCCTTGCGAAACAGCTCGACGGCACGGATGGCATCCTTCCGGGTGCCATTGCCACTCTGCACCAGCGTCCCGAGATTGCCGCAGGCCGCGCCGTCATCCCGCTCGCAAGCGCCTTCGTAGAGCGAGGCTGCACGCGCCGGGTCCTTCCTTACGCCAAGCCCCTGATCGAAGACGACCCCGAGATTGTAGCATCCGCCCGGATCGTCGCCGTCGCATGCCTTCTGAAACAGGCGCCGTGCTCTTCCCGGATCGGCTTTGGTACCTACGCCCATCGAATAGGATGCTCCCAGGCTGGAGCAGGCAGCGGCATTGCCGCTCTCGCAAGCCGCATCAAAATAGCCGAATGCGCGTCCCACGTCCTTCGCCACGCCGTCCCCATTAACCAGCGCCAACCCGAAATTGGCGCAGTCCGATGGACCGCCGCTCTGGCAGGCCCGCGCGAAAGCATCCGCCGACCGCTCGGCATCGCGGGTCACGCCGGCGCCGGTATGATAGGCGATGCCAAGCAAGGTGCAACTGTCGGCATCGCCGCCGGCGCAGGCCTTTTCAAAGAAGCTCGCGGCGCGGGCCTCGTCCTTCGGGATGCCGTCGCCCCCGGCCAATCGGGTCGCTAGCAGCGCGCAGTCTGCGATCGTGCCGGACTTGCACGACGCTTCGAGCCGCGCAGCTTCCTCGGCGCCGTCTTCGGCGATGGCCTGCGCGCTATCGGCGCGGACTGCCACCACCTCTGGCACGACTTTCGGCTCGGCGCGTGGCGACGCGGCGGCCCCGGTCTGGCGTGCGATCATCGTTTCATGCAGGCCGTGCGCGTCGTTCGGCCTGTTGCCGCGCGCGATCAGCGCCTTCGCGAAGGTCACTTCATCGATCGCCAACGGAAACAGATCATTCGTCACCCGATAGCCGTCGTCGCCGCAGGCGAAGTGGAATTGCGTATCTCCGAGGCTGTCCGGCGGCACCGCCTGCATCGGCGCGGGATGCGCCGGCTCGTCGCCGATTTGCCGACCTGCTTCATCATACCGGAACATCTGGAGCGTGCCGAGCCGGCGCCTGCCGCAATCCGCACGCATATGCGCCTTCGTCATCACCTCCGGCTCGCCGGGCTGAATCACGGACATGGTCCAGTAGGTAACGATGTCGCCTTTGCGCGCGATCGACTGGGCATCGACGAAGAGCACGCGATTTGCGCCGCTGTTCACATACCACCATTCCGACGCCCGGGCGGGGAACGGAAGGAGGAACAGTGCGACTACCGCCGCCAAAGCGACATTCCGTGCAGGCCGCATCACCGTCTCCTTGGAACTCATGGCACTCCCACGGGGAAGCGACACGTCCGTGATAGCGAATGCAGTGTAGCATTAAGGGCGGGGTTTAGCTGCTTCTGTCGAATGCTTCGATGATATCGGCTCAAAGATCCTCAGCGGTCGGCGCGATCGTATAGACCGTTTCGCGCTGCTCCCGCGATTGAGATGATGGACGCAGTACCAATTAAGGCTTCAGTCCTCTCCAATGATCCTACCGGCGTCAGCCGGTAGGATCATTCAGCATCTATTTGAAGATAATCGGAGCGAAATCGTTCAGATATCTACGCCAATTTATCCAAGTATGACCCCCGGAACTTTCTTTGTATACATAGGGAATAGCGTAACGGTCCATGATACGCCGCATGGGCTTTGACGAATTGAAGATGAAATCATCTTTGCCGATTGCATAATAGACGAGCTTGAATTCCTTAGCGCCCCTGCGCAATGCAGCCGCGTTCGCATTTTCATACGCAGCGACCTCGGCTTGCGGGTTTTCGATACCGATACCCATCGAAAAGATACCAAGGTAACGGAACAAATCCGAATGCGGCAGACCGAAATTGATCGTATGTGCGCCGCCCATCGAAAGGCCTGCCATCGCTCGCGACGACGCGGTAGCAATCGTTCGATAGCTGCGATCAATCGTGGGTATCAAGTCGGTCAGAAAATCATTGCCGAAATCCTGATTGGTCAAGATGCTCTGCCCGGCTTTGTACGGCGTATGCCCTGTGGGCATCACGATGATCATCGGCTTGGCCTTTCCGGCCGCGATCAGATTATCGAGAATGTACTGTGCATGCCCGACGCTCGTCCAACTGCCGTCACTATCGCCCGCGCCGTGAACAAGATACAGGACGGGATACCGCGTCGTCCCCCGCATGTAGCCCGGTGGCGTGTAGACATGCGCGCGGCGCTTAATTCCGAGGCTCTTGGACCAATATTCCACCACGCTAACCGTACCGTGCCGGACCTTCTCATCATAGGTTTGGAAAGCCCCCTCCGGCCCGGGAACCTCGAACACCGACGTGACGCCATTGACCTGCTCGGACCAAGCCGTCCCGCGCGGGTCGGGAACAGGTGCGCCATCCACCTGAAAGGTAAAGCGATACGTATCAGCCGGAACCGGACGAGCGGTCGTCCAGCTCCACAGACCTGTGGCATCGCGCGTCATCACCGCGCCAGCGGCGATCCCGTCGGTCATGCCTGTGGGAACGATATCGGGAAGATCGGCGCTGACGAGCTTGGCGTCCTTGGCCAGCGGCGCACAGACGCGAAACGTGACGCGATTGTCCGCCTGGATTTCGACCGACTTGTAACTCGGTGGCGGATCACGCCAAGTCTTCTGGAGGCATGTGTTCGACGTCGCCGATTGCTGCGCGGAGGCGGGCGCGGCACAACCGCTACCCGCGCCCAGGATCGCCAGAATTGCGATACTATTGCAGTGTTTCATCTCGCTCCTCACCCTTCTTTTCGGGCGACTCTCATCGCTCCGCTCGCTTCAACGCTTTGCCGCGTCAGATCGGTTGCGCCGTCACCGCGAACATTGCGGCGGTCGCCTTATGATTGTCGACGAGCGCACCCTTACCGATCTGTCCGTAACAAATGGCGAGGCTGCTTTCGACAATGTACCGGCAGCGCTCAAAACGACGCGCCGCATACGCCGTGAAGGCGGATTCGGGCGTATCGGCCTTGGCGATTTCCTCAGCGAGTACGATGCTGTCCTCAATCGCCATCCCCGCCCCCTGCCCCAGATGCGGCGTCGTGGCGTGCACGGCGTCGCCCAGCAGAACCACACGCCCCTTGTGCCACGGCTGATCCAGCATCAGCACTTCGAGCGGACGATAGACGACACCTGAATCGTCGGTGATCTGCATCGCCAGTTCGCGGATCGCCGGGGCGGTGTTCGCCAGCTTTTCGCGCATCGCGGCGGCGAGGCCTGCGGTTGGGTAGGTCGGATTGCCCGGCTCCGGCGTGGTCGCGAACATATACATCAGGTCTGCGCTGATCGGCACCAGGCCAACCCCGGTCGGCCCGTTATAGACATGCAGATCGCGTAGATCATGCGGGCGTTTGAAATTGTAGCGCCATACCGCCTGCCCCGTGAATTCTGGACCCGGGGCATCCGGGAACAACGCCTTGCGCGTTTTGGAGTAAACGCCGTCCGCACCAACGACGATGTCGAAACGCTCCATCCCGCCGTCCGAGAAATGCGCGGTCACACCCGTGCCGTCATCGTCGAGCCGCTCGGCGGTAACCCCGAGACGGACAATTGCCCCCGCCGCGATCGTCCGATCACCCAGCACTTTGTGCAGCGCCGGCCGCCCGATGCCGACATTGGCCGGGACTCCGTCGACCAGCCGCGGCGAAGTGACCGTCGCGACGCGCGTTCCGTCGGGAGCGTGGATTGCGACGCCGTCGAAGCCGACGCCTGCCGCCAGATAATCCTGCAACAAGCCGAGCTGCTCCATCGCCCGCACGACGTTGGCCTGCTGAATGATCCCGACGCCATAGACCGACCATTTCGGATCGCGCTCGATCACGGTCACGGCATGGCCGTCGCGTCGGAGCGCGATCGCGGCGGTAAGGCCGCCAATCCCCCCGCCAATGACGAGAATGGAAAGCGCCGCATTGGTCATAGTCTCAAGCCTTTCGGTCGCGGTCTTGCAGGATCAGTTCAGCGGCACGCCACCCCAGCATCATGGCGGGGCCATTGGTGTTGCCCTTCGCGCCGTCTGCCGGTAGATAAGCGCACCGATGACATAGCCGACTGCCGTGAGCGCCTGGACAACCCCCGCGACGGCAGGCGACGTAACGCCAAGCAAGCTGAAGACCTGCGCGATATGGAGCGGCTCGACATAATAGATGAGCGATGCGACGAGGGTCAGCGCCCCAATCACCAAAGCCTCTCTCCACGGGAACGGCAGCTTGGCGATATCGCGCTCACGCGCCCGCGCGGTCTGCTCCGGTTCATCGATGTAGATGAGCGCGAGAATTAAAGCCGGAATGGCGAGGAGATAGATGAAGAATGGTCCGCGCCAGTTCCAATCGGCGAGAAACCCACCGGCGATCAGTAAAAGCGTGCCCGACGGAGAAATGACGATCCCGACCCACGAGGTCCATTTCTGCCGGTTTTCGCCGAAATAATCCCCGATCAACGCGCTCGACACCGTGACGGCCATAGCCTCGGCAAGCCCCAGCACGGCGCGGCTGATGACGATCACGAAGATGTCGGCGGTGAAGATCGGAACCAACCCGGCCGCGACATAGAGAAACATCCCCGACAGGAAGCTGGCGCGGCGCCCGAACCGGTCGGCTAACGCCCCCGCCACCGGCGCGAAGATCGCCACCATCAGCGCCGGGATCGTCAAGATCATCGGCACCAACAGCGCGGCGTGCGGAATGCCGCCGAACTGTTGAAACAGTTTCGGGATCGCCGGAAATAACGAGACTATCGCCATCACCGGCAGGATCTGGGCGGAAAGCAGCGCGATGCCCTTGCCATTTTCGTTTTTCACGGCAGGGCGCGACATGGATTGCGAAATATCGGTCACGCGCTGATCCCCATGAGACGGCGATTGAGCGCCCGGTCGGCACCGGAAGCGGCAAAATCGTCAAAGGCTTGATCGGTCACCCGAATGTCGCCGTCATCGGCTTGTCGCTGACCACCGGAAAACCTGCGATAAGCGCGGCACGTTTCACAGCGACAGCGTCTTGCTGTCGCTGTTGATCGCAGGGAATGGCAGATACGATATCCGCAGCTTTTGGCGCAGCGACACGTTATGTTCGCCCGGGGGAAATCCGCCCGGATACTCGACGATCAGCGTCGCTGTTTCACCGAACGCCCATCGCCGATCATAGGCTGTCGCCATCTGGTCGAGCGTCAGCGGCCCTTTTCCCTCATCGAACCGAACGGCATCGCGCGGCAGTTCGACACCGTCGATCGCGACGGCGATATCCTCGATCATCGACAGGCCGAGGCCGCGATAATATCCGAGCTTCGCCTCGAACGTGAAGCCTTCAGGCGCATCCGTCGGACCAGCGTTGCGCAGCGAATGCTCGCAAATCAGGTACTTGTCGAACATCAGTTCTGCTCCCCGGTACGCTGCGAAAGCAGACGTTCAAACATGCGGTGCTGACGGCGCACCTGTTCGCGGCTGTCGACAGGCTGCACGTCCTGCACCCAGCGATTGCCCTCATATTCACTCGACAGATACCCGCTCCAGCCGCCTGCGATCAGTTCGGCAACGACCTCATCATAGGCCAGCGACGGGTCGGTATCGTCTGTATTCATTTCGTAGAATTTGGCTTGAATATGCCGGAAGTAGGGAATGAAATCCCGGATGCGCTTGGGGTTCGAATAAGGCGAATGGCGCAGGGTTTCCGCCATGCGGACCTCCACGGGCGTGCCCTTCATCTTCACTGCGACCTCATAGATCGTATATTCCGCCATGATCTTGGCGTCATGCTGATCGACGATGAATTGCGCGACTTCGGGCCGCGCGCCTTCACGCTCGAAGCGGGCGCGCCACACCGGCGGATAGTGCTTCATGAAGATGCCCATGTCGGGCAGCAGTCCGAGGTGGCGGGTTCCCAGCCGATCAGCGACTTCGATCGTCCGCAGAATCCACGCATGCTCGATGTGCCACGGCGCATGGACTTCCACGCCCATGTGCACGTCCAGATCCTCCGCATAGGGCACGCACCGCTCGAGAATGTCCGGCCGCACGAACACCAGTACCCGCATGTTGCGGATGCCCAATGTGTTGCACAGGATCAGGTCGCGTCGGATCGATTCGACCTGTTCTTCGTCGGTCATCAAGCGATCGGACCGCAGCTTGGTGTCCAGAAACATGTCGTAACAGGTCATTTCGCAACCGTGCCGCGCCATCATGTCCTTCCACGCGCCCACCTCATGGTCGGTCACGTTCGGGAAGGACCGCATGTTTTGTTCAGGCAGGATTTCGATGCCCCGCGCACCGATCGACGCGGCGAAGGATACGCAGTCCTCGACCGTCATCTGCCCGAGGAAGAGTTCTTCCTGGAAGGAGTACAAACTGACGCCGCGTTTGATGTTGTGATCCATGTGTCCTCACCTACGTATTTTCTGTCGTGCCGGCCGTGTGGAAACCGCAACGGAGCGCTACGCTAACGGTCCAGCGGGTCGATCCCGTTCTTTCCGCTTGAAAAACAGCAGCTTTTTTCCCGCCGGTACGGCCCGTCTTCGCCAATCTAATCGATGCTTAGATTTCCACCGAGCCGCTTGTCAAGAGGCTGGCATAGGGGCTAGTCGCAAAACATGGCGCGAGGCGATGGTAGTTATCACAGGGAAGACCTGCGCAGCGAATTGCTCGCGGCCGCCCGTCAATTCGTCTCGGATCATGGCCACGAAGGCCTATCGGTCCGCAAACTCGCGCAGATCGTGGGCGTATCGGCAGGCGCTCCGTATCATCATTTCCCGGACCGGCGTTCGCTGCTGCTCGCGGTTGCCCTTGAGGGCTATGATGAAATGAATGCGCTGGGCAAACGAGCCAGCGACACCGCCGTACCGGGGCGCGATCAACTCTTTGCGATGTCTCATAGTTTCCTCGTTTTCGCGGCGCGCCACTCCCGGCTGTTCGAGCTGATGTATGAGAGCGAACTTACGCGGCCCAAGGTCGATCCCATGATCGGAATCGCCCAGCGCAAAGGCTTCGAGATTCTGCATGAAGGCGTCGTTACGACCCTCGGCGCGGACACCCAGGCCGATGTCGGCGTTCGGGTTGCCACGCTCTGGTCGACGATCTACGGCTTCGCCTTACTCCGCGACCGTCATATGATGGCGCCACATGATGAAATTAGCGAACCCCGTTCCGAACGGACCGCCGATGCGATCATTTGGCACGCCATCTCCAATATCTGACGGCCGATGGTCGAGGTCACGTTCTACCAGTACTTTTAAGCTGCAGTCAGACAGCATTTGCGCGGGCTATGCCCCCTAGGACGCCCGCGCTCGCCTTGGCGGTTCGGGCAAACGTCTTTCGATCGAAGCTGTGGAGCCCGAATTGTGGCTTGTAGCCGAAGCCCCATTCGAAATTGTCGATCAACGACCAGTGCATATAGCCCTTTACCGGCACGCCCTCAGCGATCGCCCTGTGCAAATGCCCCAGCGCGGCGGGGATGAGCCGCTGCCGAACCGTATCGTCCTGGCTGTTAACCCCATGCTCCGTGACGAATATCGGCACCTTGGCGACCGAATACGCATAGCGAACCGCGCCGGCGAGCGAGGCAGAATAGACCTCTCCCCCGGCAAAGTTCCGATCACCTTCCGGCGGCGGCGGCACCCTGCCCTTGTCGTCCCACAGCGCGCGCTCGTAATTCTGCACCCCGACGAAGTCGTCACGGCGCGCTGCCTGAAGCCAATCGACATAAAGCCCCTTGCGTACCGTGTCGCGGATACTGTTGGAGCCAACCGCCTGATCATCGATGATCGCCAGGCAAACGCCCACCGGCAGATCACCGCGCACGGCCTTGATCGCCTGCCGGCCCAAATCATGCCCTTTGAGCAAATTGGCCTGCAGCGTTGTGGGATCGGGATACCAAACGTTGTTGCCCGTCAGAAACAACGGGACGCCAAACGCCGCAGCAACCTTTTCCGACACAGCCCGGTCCGCCGGCAGCAGCCATTTGCTCACCGCTGGCGGTAGCACATCGGCCAAGCGACCCGCGAGATTGGGTTCGTTAAGCGTCGCGGCGACGGCGATGCCGTCAGATAGATGCGACGCCGCCATTGCGCAGAACCTGGCGAAGAGGGTCGGTGCGTCTGGATGTTGCCAGCCGCCACGCAGAGCGAACCACAAGGGCGTCGTGAAGTGGTTGAAGGTCACGAACGGCTTGAGTCCGCGCGCGTGACATCCTTCGATGATGCGCTTGTAGTGATCGAGCATGGCGACCGAGAATTCACCCGCGCGCGGCTCAATCCGGGCCCACTCCAGACTGAAGCGATAGCTGTTGAGGCCCATCGCCTTGGCCAGATCAAGGTCCGTCGGCCAAAGCTCGAAGCCATTGGCGGCATCGCCTGCGGGTTCGGCATAGGGTGTACCCGCGATGGCTTCGACCTGCCAGACATCAGAATTGATGTTGTTGCCTTCGATCTGATAGGCTGACGTCGCGGCGCCCCACAGAAATCCGTCAGGGAATTGCCGTGTGCGGCCAGCCAGCGCAGCGGCCGGCCACATCGACGCGGCGGTGCCGAGCATTGCCGCTCCTGCTGAAAACTGGCGGCGGGTGAGCGTGACCATGAGATTTCCTAGTTCGGAAGGTCCGACCGCGCCACCGCGACCGGACTTGATTTGGGAGGGCATCTGTCCTGTCCGGCACCATACCGTTCGTGCGCGTCTTTCGTGGACCACCCGTCAGGCGATCGCCCCCGCGATTGCCGCCCCTATCATGCCGCCAAACGGGCGCGAGGTTGAACCCGGCGCCCGTCACGCAGCGAAGCGACAGCAGATTCAGAAGTTGAACGTTCCACGCAGGCCAGCAGTTCGCACCGAATCGTAGCTCCATCGCTGCGCGAAGGTGAGGACGGGCGGCCCACTCGTCGGATTGGCATCGCCGCCATCCGCACCGATCGAAATCGGCCGAACCGAATTCGTGCAATTCTTGCAGAACAGCGTGAGGCTCCAATTGTGTGACTTCACTCCGAGACGTGCGTCGAGCGTGTCCCACGTCGGGATATCGAAGATCGTCCCCAACCCGGAAGTCTGCGGCGAGCGGTGATAATACCCAAGCCCGATCACACCATCGAGACCGCGCCCGATCGGCGCTTGGTAATCGGCGCCAAGCGTGGTCGTGAACTTGGCGGACAGCGGTAGCGGATAGCCGGCCGCATTGAATACGCCGACGAAGCCTGGATCGCTCGAATTGACGTTCGCCGCACAGCCATTGCTGGTCTGTCCAGGATTGCACTGTGCCCCGGGATAATCGTCGAACTTGGCATCGACATAGGAAGCCGAACCGGACAGCGTCAGCCGTGACGACACCCGTCCCTGAAGCGATAGCTCGACGCCCTTGGTGGTCGCGGTCGCCGCGTTGCTCAGAACGAACGTCCGAAGCGATTGCACGAACGATTGGACCTGCAGATCCGAAAAGCGCGTGTAGAAAGCCGAGAGGCTGAACGTCACGCGACGGTCGAGAAGGCGCCCTTTCAGGCCGATCTCCCCGCCTTTCGAGATTTCCGGGCGAACCGCCAGATTGGCGCCGGGGCTGGGAGAGGTATTGGAGAAGCCGGGGCCCTTATAGCCTTGTCCGTAGAATCCATAGACCAGAAGGTCCGGCGAAGCTTGCCAATCAGCGCCAATCTTGAAGCTAAAATTGGTCGCCTTGGTCGATTGCTTGGTAACGTTGTTGGGCACACCGAGCGTCACGAAATAGGACCCGGTATTCTCCACCATATCCAGCGATGCCTTGTCATGCGTGACGCGCCCGCCGCCGGTGATTTTCAGCGAGTCCGTGATCGCGTAACTCAACTGGCCAAATGCCGCATAGCTGTCCTGTTTCAGCGTGAAGCGGTAGTCCTGGCCCAGAAAGGAGGTGTTGCTTACCGGGCACGCCGGTGGTGGGCCAAGTACGGTCGGATTGATGCAAAACGGGAACCCCGATGTAACGAAGCTTGGCAGTCCGTTATTGCCACCGCGAAACCCGACCTCGGAATCGGAAGAGTGATAGTAATATAACCCAAACTGCCCGGAGATAGCATTTCCACTAGGCAATGACAGGCGCAGCTCTTGCGAGATTTGATCGAATTTTATGCGATTCTGATTGAAATCGAAGAAATTTATCGGCGTATTGTCAGAATCAAACTGATAGGACGTATTTAACTTTTTCCAGGCGGTGATGCTGCTCAGTTGCATCCCGTTCGCAAAGCTATAGCTTATATTTCCTTGAACGCCGCCGGTTTCAGAAACTCGATAATTTGGCGCGTCTGCGGTATAAACAAGATTATTGTTTCCCGCCTGCAGGCCATATGCAGGGTAGACGCTATTCTGGCCGAACTGGCGGAAGGTAGCATCGTAGCGGCCTGAAATCCCTCGGCTTTTGTTGTAATCGCCGATGATGTAGATCGAAAGATCGTTGGTAGGCTCGATCAGATATTTGGCCCGGACACCCCAGTTGAGCGTATTGAGATCGTTACGAACCGCACCATTCACCATCGGATAGGTGACAGAATCCTGGGTGCTGTACAGCGCGTTGATCCGCAACGCGCTATTGGTTGAGATTGGGATGTTGATCGTATCGCGAAGCTGAATCCCCTGCCCGTCTTTGACTGGGCGGTCACGATTGACCAGCTCGACATCGCCTTCCTCGCTGAATTTTCCTAGCTTTGGCCGAGTCGTCGTTATGTTGACCAATCCGGCGGAGGCGTTCTTACCGAACAGCAGCCCTTGCGGCCCGTTCAATACTTCGACGCGCTCGACATCGTAAAAGGCGTTGGTCGCGAATTCGCGATTGCCCAACACGACTTCGTCGATTACCTGCGAAACGCTCGATTCAACCGTCGAAGCGAACGTGCCGGTGCCGACGCCACGGACCGAAAACGTGTTATCTTGCGCGACCTGAAGGCTGGGCGCGAGCTTCGTCACTGCCATCAGGTCATTGATGCCCCGCTGCAGCAGTTGGTCGCCACTTACCACGGTCACGCTGACCGGCACCTTCAGGACATTCTCACTGCGGCGCTGCGCGGTGACGATGATATCGTCAACGTGTTCTGCATCCGCTGCAGGTGACCTCCCATTGACTTGCGTGAGAGCCTGCGCGCCACCGGGAACCGCGCTTTGCGCCTGAGCAAGCGCCGGTAAGGTGATGAGCACACTTGTTGACAGCAGCGCAGCCTTTTTGAAGTCCTTCATAGCGATAGTCCCCTCCTCATACGTCGACGCTCGACAAGTGGCGTCTTTGGCACGGTTCTTTTTTCACCCGGAATTTGCCGGGCGCTTACGCGCCGGTTCGGATGTTAACACCAGTCTAATCACTGATTAGATTGTGATAGAGCGCGTTTTCTCGATTGGCAAGCATTTGATGATCGCTGATGACGAGGAGCGGCGACCCTAGTCGAAACTATCGTGACCCTCCCCGACGATGCCGTGCTGATGTTTGACCAGAGCGGTGACCAGGCTGGGCCGGCACAACCGCATAGGAAATATCATCATCAAAATACCGCCCCTTGGGTTCGATCGGGCACACGGCGGCTGGCGCGTGTCCGCGAGGGCAAGCGCTGTGTTGTTTTACGGTTGCTGTCCCTCGCAACCCGGGCAGCGCTTAGGGGTGCCGAGCGACGATCTCGCTACGGCACCGCGACAGCTCGTGACACGGGGTTGCGCCTGAGGTCGCGCTATTCGGCGACGAACGCGGCGAACGCCGCCGCGTAGTCGGGATGCCAGCGCGACAGTGCCGGACGGTTGGCGATGATGTCGTCCATCGCCCAGCGCATCCGCTTTTCGTCGGTCGCGCGATCGACGTCGTTGTCGGGGCACAGGATGTAGAAATCGCCCTGCGCGATGCGGTCGAGCATGAAATCGGCGACCTGTTCGGCCGACCATGCCGCTGCGGGCTTTTCCGGCCGGCCGGTCATGCCGGTGAAGGTGAAGCCCGGGATGAGCAGATGCGCCGAAATGCGCTCGCCGGTCGCCTCGCGCAGCGCATGCGCCAGCGACTCGGTGTAGCTGCGCACGCCCGCCTTCGACAGGTTGTACGCGAAATTGCCCGGCGGGCTGGTGATCCCCTGTTTCGACCCGGTGTTGATGACGATGCCCGGCCGATCCTGCGCGAGCATCGCCGGCACGAACGCCTGGACGCCGTGCAGCACGCCCATCAGATTGATGTCGAGCAGCGCCTGCCACCCGGCGGCATTCTCCCACGGCAGGCCGGGATTGTGGCCGGTCGCGGCGTTGTTCATCAGCACGGAGACGAAGCCCCATTCCGCGAGCACCCGATCGCGCAGACGTTCGACGTCCTGCGGCGAAGATACGTCGGTCGGCACGACCAGCACCTCACCCGCTTCGGCAAGCGCCCTGCCCGCCGCATCAAGCGTCTCGCCGCCAAGATCGGCGAGCGCGACCTTGAGGCCCATCCCAAGCAACCGCGAGGCGACGGCGAAGCCGATCCCGCTGGCGGCGCCGGTGACGACAGCGGTCGATCCGGTCGAGAAGGCGGGGGGAAGCGAATGTGTCGACATGGGTAACTCCTTAACCCGGTGCGCAACGCCTGACGCACGCAGAAGAGCCGCGCCCGGCGATCACCCCTCTGACGGTTCGATCCGCACCAGCAACGTGCCTTCGCTCACCTGCCCGCCCTCGCGCGCGTTGAGTTCGGCGATGATGCCGTCGAACGGTGCGGTCAGGCTGTGCTCCATCTTCATCGCCTCGACGGTAACGAGCTTCTGCCCTTTGCGCACAGCATCCCCCGCTGCGACCGCGACAGCAATGACGCGTCCCGGCATCGGCGACAGGATCGCGCCGTCGCCCGCGCCCTGCCCGCCCGCGCCTTCGACGCGCCACGCCCGAAGCTGCCACGTCTGGCCGTGTTCGGTCAGCAGCGTGTCTTCCAGACCACCGGCGGCACGCGACGGATCGAACGCGACCGTAACAGGCACGCCGTTGAGCAGAAAGCCAGCGTCACGCCGCACGGGCGCATTGAGCCGAAAACCGACCGGGCCGGTCGATGGCGCGACCAGACGCTCGGCGGCACGCGCGAGCACATCATTACCCGGGCGCTCGGCCGGCATCAGCGCATCGCCTTCACGCGCGATCAGCCCGGTGTCGAGCTTGGCGGCGGCGAAGTCGGCATTGTCGAGCGCGCGCACGAGAAACGCGGCGTTGGTGCGTAGCGGCCAGATGACCGTATCGTCGAGCGCCGCCATCAGCGTGCGCCGTGCCGCATCGCGATCCGCGCCGTGGGCGATCACCTTGGCGATCATCGGATCATAGAACGGCGAAATCTCCGCGCCCTGCTCGACGCCGGTATCGACCCGACAATCACCGCCGATGCGGAACGTGTCGAGCCGCCCGATCGACGGCAGGAAACCTTTGGCCGGGTCTTCCGCGTAGAGCCGTGCTTCCATCGCCCAGCCATGGATCGCAAGCTCGTCCTGCCGCCGGGGCAAAGGCTCGCCCGAGGCGACGCGCAACTGCCATTCGACCAGATCCTGCCCGGTGATCGCCTCGGTGACGGGATGCTCGACCTGAAGCCGGGTGTTCATTTCCATGAACCAGATCCGGTCGGCGCGAAGCCCCTGCGAACCATCAGCGATGAACTCGATCGTGCCCGCGCCGACATAGTCGACCGCGCGCGCCGCCGCCACCGCCGCCGCGCACACCGCAGCGCGTGTCGTCGCGTCCATGTCCGGCGCCGGGGCTTCCTCAATCACCTTCTGGTGACGGCGCTGGAGCGAGCAATCGCGCTCGAACAGATGCACGACATTGCCGTGCGTGTCGCCGAACACCTGCACCTCGATATGGCGTGGGTTGGTGATCCACTTCTCCAGCAACACCTGCTGATTGCCGAAGCTCGACGCCGCCTCGCGCTGGCAGGACAGCAAGGCGTCGGCGAAGTCCTCCGCCACATCGACCTTGCGCATGCCCTTGCCGCCGCCGCCGGCGACCGCCTTGATGAGCACCGGATAGCCGATCGCATCGGCTTCCGCCCGCAGCCGCTCGGGCGATTGATCCTCGCCGAGATAGCCCGGCGTGGTCGGCACGCCCGCCGCCTGCATCAGCGTCTTGGCCGCGTCCTTGAGGCCCATCGCGGTGATCGAGGCCGGGTTGGGGCCGACCCAGATCAGCCCCGCCGCCTGCACCGCCTCGGCGAAAGCCGCATTCTCGGACAGGAAGCCATAGCCGGGGTGGATCGCCTCGGCGCCGCTCGCCTGCGCGGCGGCGATGATGCGGTCGCCAAGCAGATAGCTCTCGCGCGCCGGCGACGGGCCGATATGCACCGCCGCGTCCGCAAGCCGCACATGCAGCGCCTGCGCATCGGCGTCCGAATAGACCGCGATCGTGCGGATGCCGAGCCTGCGCGCGGTGCGAATGATCCGGCAGGCGATCTCGCCACGGTTGGCGATCAGGAGCGATTTCATCATGATATTACATCCTGAACACGCCGAACTGCGCTCGTTCGGGAACGGCGGCGTTCAGCGTCGCGGCAAAGGCGATCCCCAACACGTCGCGGGTCTGGGCGGGATCGATGATGCCATCGTCCCACAGCCGCGCGGTCGCGTAATAGGGGTTGCCCTCTTCCTCATATTTCGCGCGGATCGGCGCCTTGAAGGCTTCCGCCTGCTCGGGCGTCCAGGTCGCCGCGTCGCGGTGGACGGTCGCGAGCACGCTCGCCGCCTGCTCGCCGCCCATCACGCTGATCCGCGCATTGGGCCAGGCGAACAGGAAGCGCGGCTGGTACGCGCGTCCACACATGCCGTAATTACCCGCGCCGAAGCTGCCGCCGATCAGCACGGTGATCTTGGGCACCGATGCGGTGGCGACCGCCGTCACCAGCTTGGCGCCGTTCTTGGCGATACCCTCTGCCTCATATTTGCCGCCGACCATGAAACCCGAGATGTTCTGGAGGAACAGCAACGGGATACGCCGCTGGCACGCCAGCTCGATGAAATGTGCGCCCTTGATCGCGCTTTCGCTGAACAGCACGCCGTTGTTGGCGAGAATCGCGACCGGCATCCCCCAGATATGCGCGAACCCGCAGACCAAAGTGGTGCCGTAGAGCGGCTTGAACGCATGGAATTCGGACCCGTCAACCAGCCGCGCGATCACCTCATGCACGTCATAGGGCGCGCGCACGTCATCGGGGATCACGCCGTACAGCTCCTGCGGATCGAACGCGGGCGGGCGCGGCGCGCGCAGCGCCAGATCGGGCGTGCGGTCGGCCGCCAAAGTCGAGACGATATCGCGCACGATCGTCAGCGCGTGCGCGTCGTTCTCGGCGAGATGATCGACCACGCCCGAGCGGCGCGCGTGGAGATCGCCGCCACCAAGGTCTTCGGCCGAGATCACCTCGCCCGTCGCCGCCTGCACCAGCGGCGGCCCGGCGAGAAAGATGGTGCCCTGATTGCGCACGATCACCGATTCATCGGACATCGCCGGCACATAGGCGCCGCCGGCGGTGCAACTCCCCATCACGCAGGCGATCTGTGCGATCCCCCGCGCGCTCATATTGGCCTGGTTGAAGAAGATGCGGCCGAAATGCTCCTTGTCCGGGAACACTTCCGCCTGGTTAGGCAGGTTGGCGCCGCCCGAATCGACGAGGTAGATGCACGGCAGCCGGTTCTCGAGCGCGATCTCCTGCGCGCGGAGATGCTTCTTCACCGTCATCGGATAATAGGTGCCGCCCTTTACCGTCGCGTCGTTGCAGGCGATCATCACCTGCCGCCCCGACACGCGGCCGATGCCGGCGATCAGCCCGGCACCCGGAACCTCGTCGCCGTACAGCCCGTTGGCGGCAAGCTGCCCAACTTCCAGAAACGGCGAGCCCGGATCGAGCAGATGTTCGACCCGCTCGCGCGGCAGCAGCTTACCGCGCGCGACATGCTTGGCGCGCGCACTTTCCGACCCGCCTTGCGCAGCCGCTGCGACCTTCGCCCGCAACGTCTCGGCGAGCGCGCGGTTGTGCGCCGCGTTGGCGCGGAAGCCGTCGCTGTCGATCGCCAGCTTGGTGTCGAGGACGGGCGCGCTCACTGCGCGACCCGCTCAGGCGCGCCGATCAGTTCGCGGCCGATCAGCATGCGGCGAATCTCGTTGGTGCCGGCACCGATGTCGAGCAGTTTGGCGTCGCGCATGAAGCGCTCGACCGGCCAGTCCTTGGTATAACCCGCACCGCCGAGCGCCTGTACCGCCTCCAGCGCGGTCTTCATCGCATTCTCGCTCGCCAGCAGGATCGCGCCCGCCGCGTCGAACCGCGTCGTGCGGCCCGCGTCGCACGCCTTCGCCACCGCATACACATAGGCGCGCGCGCTGTTGAGCGCGACGTACATGTCGGCGATCTTCGCCTGCATAAGCTGGAACGCGCCGATCGGCTTGCCGAACTGCTGGCGCTCGCGAACATAGGGCAGCACCACATCAAGACACGCCTGCATGATGCCGAGCTGAATGCCCGCCAGCACGGTCCGCTCGTAATCCAGCCCCGACATCAACACCCCGACCCCGCCGTTGAGCGGCCCCATGATGTTCTCTTGCGGCACTTCGCAATCGTCGAACACCAGTTCCGCGGTCGGCGAACCGCGCATTCCCATCTTGTCGATCTTCTGCCCGATCGAGAAGCCCTTCATGTCCTTCTCGATCAGGAAGGTGGTGATGCCCTTCGATCCTTCGCCGGTCTTGGCGTAGACGACCAGAGTATCGGCATAGGTCGCGTTGGTGATCCAGAATTTGGTGCCGTTGAGGACGTAGCGATCGCCGCGCTTCTCGGCCCGGAGCTTCATCGAGACGACATCGGAACCGGCGCCGGCCTCCGACATGGCGAGACTGCCGACATGCTCGCCCGAGATCAGCTTGGGGAGATAGCGCGCCTTCTGTTCGGGCGAACCCCAGCGGCGGATCTGGTTGACACACAGGTTGGAATGCGCGCCATAGCTCAGCCCGATCGATGCCGAGGCGCGCGCCACCTCTTCCTGCGCGACGACGTGTTCGAGATAGCCGAGGCCAAGCCCGCCATCCTCCTCCGCCACGGTGATGCCGTGCAGCCCGAGCTCGCCCATCTGCGGCCATAGCTCGACGGGGAACCAGTCCTTCGCGTCGATCTCGGCGGCGAGTGGCGCGATTTTGTCCGCCGCAAACCGCGCCGTGCTCTCGCGGATCATGTCGGCGTTTTCGCCGAGGCCGAAATCGAATGTCGTCATATCTGCTCTCCTGCCCGGCAGCGTAGAAGATTTGCCAACGCGTGAGAAATTGAAAGCGGCGCAGATGGTGGATAGATGACATCTATGATCGAACGCTATCTCGTCCGCTATTTCCTCGCCGTCGTCGATCATGGCACCTTCTCGGCGGCGGCGCAGCATTGCCGGGTCACCCAGCCGACGCTCTCGGTCGGCATCGGCAAGCTCGAAGCGTTGCTGGAGGCTCCGCTGTTCGAACGGTCCAACCGCGCTGTGCGACTGACGGCTGCGGGCACGCGCTTCGTCGAACATGCCCGCCGCATCGAGAACGCCTTCAATCTGGCGAAATGCGCGGTACAGTTCGAACCTGATGCGGGCGCCGTCCGGCTCGGCGTGCTCAACAGCTTGCCCGGCCCGGAACTGGCGCGGATGACCGCCCTCGCGCTGGCGCGCGCACCCGCCGCCACGTTCGAGCTGGTTCCCGGCACCGCGCGCGAACTCCACGCCAAGCTCAATCAGGGGCGGATCGACGTAGCGCTGACCCTCACCGCGACGGGCACCGCAACCTTCCTCGAAAGCCCGCTGCGCACCGAGGGCTTCGGCCTGTTCCTGCCCGCGACCCACGCACTCGCCGGTCGCGATGTCATCGCGGCCGAAGAGGTCGCTCACGATGTCATGATCGTGCGGCGCCACTGCGAATCGCTTGCCGCGATCAGCCGCCACTTCACCGACAAGGACGTTCGCCCACATTTCGCCTTGCGCACCACCAACGACGACCGCGTTTTGCAGATGATCGCCGCCGGCCTTGGCATCACCGTGATGCCGACGAGCTTTACGGCGCCCGGCGTTCGCTCGGCGCGATTGCAGGGTTTCGATCTCCGGCGCACGATCGGTCTCGCCTTCGCGCCGGCCGCACATCCGCTGGAGCAAGCGCCGCCGGGGATCGTCCTCGCCGCGATCGAGACCTTCTCGTCGCCTGCGAGGCCGATCATCTGATCGCGCCCTAGACACGACAATACCGAAACCGGGCCGTTGTCGGAAAACACACTGATGCGGATCAAGTCGGCACCGTGCGGCCGGAACGCGGCTTTCATCGACTCGTTCAAGGCGTCGGATCGTATTTCTGACCCGCAAAGGAGCATCTCATGTCGGTCATTGACAAGCTGGTCGCCGCCGTAACCCCACCCGAGAGCGAAGAGGCGCGGGTCGAGGCGCGCAAGAAGGCGGAGGCCGTCGCCACGCCTGGCAGTTGGCTGTCCGAAATCCTGCGGCATCACCGCAAGATCGAGGCGCTGTTCGACGCGGTGAAGATCGCCGAGACCCCCGCCGGCCGTCAGCGCGCGCAGAAAGACCTCGCCCTGCTGTTGACCGCGCATTCGATCGCCGAAGAAGCGGCGGTCTATCCGGCACTCGCCGCCGACAAGCAGGTCGGCCACGCCGAACTCGCCTATCAGGAGCAGTCCGCCGCGAAGATGGAGATGGGCCTGCTCGAACGGCTCGATCCGATGAGCCAGGATTATCTCGACAAGCTCGAACATATCCGTGGCGCCGTCATGCACCACATCTATTCGGAAGAAGGGACGTGGTTCCTCCAACTCGCCGAGGATGTCGGTCCCGACGAGCAGGAGCGGATCACCGCGCGCTACCGAGAGGAGTTCGAGCGCTATACGCACGGCGCCGCCTGAACCGGTGCAGGTCCGGGTTCGCACCCGGACCTGTCCGCCGCAATGGCGCGTAGCATCCGATGGAAAAATCGCCGCGCGTGAGATAAGAGGTGCCGTAAGCCCCTTCTCTCAGGCAGGAACGACACAGCAATGAAGATGCGTCCAGCGCTCGGCGTCATCGCCGCCCTCTGCACCCTGCTTCCGACTGCGGCCTATTCCGATGATTCGAGCGACCTGCGGCAGAGCATCCTGCAGGGCTGCGAACTCGCCGCGTGGCAGTTCGCCGTTCGCATCGAAAAGGGCGGCGCCATCACCACACAAATCTCGCCCACGATCCCCGACGAGAAAAAGACGTGCGTGCGAAAGTTGCTCGAGGACTATCGCCGCAACGGCCTGAGCTAACCAGGAAAACGCCGGGCGGTGGGCGTCAAAACCAGCCGCGCACGCCAAACACCGCCGCCGCCCCGCCGCGCCCATCCCCGTCTCGGCGCGCATAGCCGGCGGTACGGCCGATCTTCCTGTCCCACGATAGGCCAAGATAGGGCGCGAACTCGCGACGAATCTCGTAGCGCAGGCGCAGGCCGAGTTCCGCTGTGGACAAGCCTTTGCCGATGCGCTGCTCGGGCACGTCCTGCGCGGCGAGGTTGAGTTCGAGACGGGGCTGGAGGACGAGGCGCTGGGTGATGCGCTGGTCGTACCACGCCTCAGCGCGGGCGAGCATATCGCCCTTGTCCGATACGAACAGCGTGCCTTCGGTCTCGAACCAATAGGGCGCCAGCCCCTCGACACCTATCGAAACATAGGTCCGGCGCACACCCGCGCCGATATCCTGCCGCACACCGCCCTGAAGATCGTAATAGGGGCCGATCGCGCGTGAATAGAGCCATTGCACTTCCGCTACGCGCGCGCCGTGACCGAACTGCGCTTCCCCCTCGCTTTTCACGACGAAGCGGTCGATGTCCCCGCCCCACCAGCCCTCGCCATCCCAGCGATACCCCTCGCGGCCGCGACGCACCTGCACTTCGGCGAGGTTGAACAGGATCTGGTGGAGCCGCATGCCGCCATGCTCGTGGTGCATCCGTTCGCGGGCCGGCGCCATGGCGGCCGCGCCCCATATCGCATCGGCGGCGTGATCGGCGGGCGGAGGCGGTGCCGGCGGCGCGGTATCGGACGGCGACTGGTCCGTACCCACCTTTTCGGCCGAAGCGGTCGAATGCGAAGCGGCGTCGCCAATCGGTGCCGGCATGTCCATACCGGGCATGGTCTGCGCATGAGCGGGAGCGGTCGCGATCAATGCCGCGATACACGTCAACGCCTTCATGCCGCCGCCGGACGCACGCTCACCACCTGCATCATGCCGGCGTGCATGTGGTAGAGCATGTGGCAGTGAAAGGCCCAGTCACCCACCGCATTCGCGGTGAGATCGAAGGTGACCATGCCGCCGGGCTGAACGTTGACGGTATGCTTGCGTGGCGCATGATCGCCGTGCCCGGTCACCAGTTCGAAGAAGTGGCCGTGGAGGTGGATCGGGTGGTTCATCATCGTGTCGTTGATGAGCGTGATCCGCACCCGCTCGCCGGCGGTGAACGGGATCGGGTCTCTCACCTCACTCAGTTTCTTGCCGTCGAACGCCCACATATAGCGTTCCATGTTGCCGGTGAGATGGATCTGCAGCTTGCGCGACGGCGCGCGCACGTCCGGGTTGCGATTGGCCGCCACCAGATCGGTATAGACCAATATCTTTCCGCCGACGTCGGCAAGTCCCTGCCCGGGCTCGGCGGTTCGATCGGCGGGCATGGGAGCGATCGTCTGCACGCCGGGGCCGAGCGGCAACCCCGGCGCGTTGCGCGAGTCGCGCATCCCCATGTGCATCGACGACATATCGACCATGTCGGGGTCCATCGCGGACATATCCATACCCATGTCCTTCATCGTCACCACCGGCCGGCGACCGAGCGGCGGCGCTACGGCGAGCAGGCCCGGGCGCGGCGCAAGTGTGGCGAACGCCATCCCCGACCGGTCGATCGCCTCGGCGACGAGACCATAGGCACGGTCGTCAACCGGAGTGACGATCACGTCGTAGGTTTCGGCATTGGCGATCTGGAACGCATCCACCGTCACGGGACGCACCGGCAACCCGTCGGTCGCCACCACCGACATCCGCAAGCCGGGGATACGCACGTTGAAAATCGTCATGGCAGACGCATTGACGAAGCGCAGCCGCACCCGTTCGCCCGGCCGGAACAGCGCGGTCCAGCCATCCGCAGGGCCACGGCCATTGACCAGATAGGTGTAGGTGGAGCCAGTTACATCGGAGATGTCGGTCGGGTCCATCCGCATCTTGCCCCAGGCGCGGCGCTCCGCCGGTGTCTGGTCGCGGCCGGCAAGCTGCCCGGCGAGCGTCTGCTTCTGGTAATTGAAATATCCGCCCTGCTGCTTCAGCCGCTGAAAGATCGTGTGCGGGTGGATCGCGCTGTGGTCCGACAGCACGATGACATGGTCGCGATCATACGCGATCGGATCGGCACCGGCGGGATCGATCACGATCGGGCCATAATGCCCCATCTGCTCCTGCAACCCGGAATGGCTATGATACCAATAGGTGCCCGATTGGCGGATCGGGAATTCATAGGTGAAGCGGCCACCAGCCTTGATGCCGGGAAAGCTGATGCCCGGCACGCCGTCCATCTGGAACGGCACCAGCAGCCCGTGCCAGTGGATCGACGTGTCCTCGTCCGGCAGATCGTTGATCACGGTGAGCCGGACGTCCTGCCCCTCGCGCAGGCGGAGCAGCGGGCCGGGCACGGTGCCGTTAATCCCGATCGCGTGCGTCTCGCGCCCGCCGATCCGCACCATGTGGTGCGCGATGCGCAGTTCGATGTCGGTGCCGCTTACGCCCGGTGGCGCGGTGGGCAGGCCCGGCGACACCGCCGCCGCCCAGCCCGGCCACCAGGCGGTAAGCGCGCCTGCGCCGCCGATCTTCAATATGTCCCGGCGCCGTGGCGTCATGATATCCTGTCCATCAGATTGATACGCGGCGAACCGGATCACCCCTCGCCGAGCATGGCGACGAGTTGCACGCGCGCCCGGTAGAGCCGGGTCTCGACCGCCTTTTCGCTGATCTTCAGCGCCTCAGCCGTCTCCATCTGGCTCAATCCGTTCACCGTGCGGAGCAGCAGTGTCTCGCGCAGCCGCTCGGGCAAACGGGTGATCGCAGCCCAGACGCGCTCCAGGTCGATCCGCGCTCCGGCGACGATATCGGGCAGCGGCGCCTCGTCTGGCACGGCCTCCTCCTCCCGACCAACACCGAACCCAACGAGCCGGCGCAATGCGCGGCGGCGGTGCCAGTCTCGCGCCCGGTTGATCGCGATGCGCGCGAGCCACGGCCGGAGCGGGCGTGATTGATCGAAACGACCGAGGTGGCGCCACGCGGTCGCAAAGCAATCCTGCACCAGATCGAGCGCCTCATCCGCATCGCCGACATGGCCGCGGACGAGCCGGTAGAGCGGATCGCGGTGGCGGCGCATGATCTCCCGGAACGCAACCTGCCGCCCGGCAATGGCGCGAGCGACCAGCGCCCCGTCGTCCAATGCCGCAAGATCGTCACTTGCCGCGTCTGCGGTCACTGCGTCGGATCGGTAAGCTTGTCCGCGATGGCCGCATCGAAGCTCGCCGCCTGATCGGGCCGCAGCACCTGCCGCATCGCGAAGACGTGCGCCAGCGTCTCTCGCTGAAGTGCGCCCATTGCCATGTGCGACGCATTCACCGCCGCCGCGACGCGCGGGCCATATCCGTGCTCCGCCTTGATCGCCCGCGCCAGCCGAGCATTGTCGGCGCGCATTTCGGCCTCGCGCGCGTCGCGACGCGCGGCGTAGCGCACCTCAAGCACCTCGATCCGCGCCATCTGCGCGGCGTCCAGATTCATGCGGTCGTGGAGCAGCCGGTGCAACGCCACGCCGGACGTCGGCGCGCCCGGCCAGATGAGCCGGCCAACCGCCACGCCGCCGATCGCCGCGATGAAGGCCAGCACCGTCGTCAGAATGAGCCACAGGCTGCGGCTCATCCCAAGTCACCCAGCAACGTTGAAGGCGCCAACGCGGTGTTTACCAGCATGACCGACGATTCCACACCCCGCGCCGCCGGAAGAGCCGCGCCGGCGGCGCCCGTGATCGTCGCGACACATATCGCGATCAGCATCCCCCGCCGCGCCTGCCGGCTGGCGCGTGCCGTCGCATCGATCCGCGAGAACACAATGCCGTCGATCGCGGCCAGCCCTGGATGGACGGTCGATCCGGCAAGTGCGTCCAACGTGTCCTGTATGGTCATAGATATCTCCCACGCAACCATACGCACCATGCTGCTCGACCCCTTACGGATTTCGCGAGTGCGATAAGGGATGCGGCGGCGGCACGCGTATTGTGGGAACGAGCACCGGTCCAGCAAAGGAGATCACATGCGCCGCCTCATCGTCCCGTTCGTCGTCGCAGCCCTGATCTCCGCGCCCGCGTTGGCGCATGCCGATGTCGTCTCCACCGCCCCGGCCGCCAACGCGACGGTGGCGCCGATCAGCCGCATGGAAGTGAGGTTCTCCGAAAAGCTCGTCACGCAGTCCATCCGCGCGTCGCTGGACATGATCGAGATGCCGGGAATGAAGATGAACACGCCGATGAAAATGAAGATCGCGACCAGCGTCGGCGCGGATGGCATGACCCTCATCGTCACCACGGCCAAGCCGCTGCCCAAAGGTAGCTACGAGCTTACCTATCATATCGTATCAGCCGATCCGCACCGTGCCGACGGTGTTCTCGGCTTCAAGGTTCAGTGAGGTGGCATGAGCGCTGCCGTGGATGAAGGCGCTCACCGACGCGCTGGGAAATAGGGTGCGGTTCAAGCGGATGCCGGGCCATCGATCTTGCCTCGGCCATCATCAACTGCCGATGAATCCCCACACGCCCTAGCGCGATGCGATACCGGCGCTGAGCAGTTCCGACTGCGCCGCGCGGAATTGCGCAACGAACACGGATTTCGCCATCAGCCGCTCCGCGATCAATAGCCCGAGCATTTGTCCCGCACTCACATCGCTGCGAAAATGCTGCTCGCAAACGATACGGCTCTGGCCATAACGTGCGGCGCGGGCGAGCAACGCTGGCGCTTTTTCGGGCACCAGCCGCGCCAGGGTTTCCGCCATTGCGAAGGCCATCGACGTGTGGCCGCTCGGGTAGCTGGACAGTGGATCGTCGTTGCGTTTGCAACTCCTGAGCGTCGGGTCGATCGCATAGGGGCGGGCACGTTTGAACGCGTCCTTGCCGCGATCGACCGCCGCCTTCTCGCTTGCGCGGACGAGATCGAGCAGCCGCTTGGTTTGCGGCAGATTGGCGAGATCGAACCGTGGTCCCAACACCTCGGCGAAGATCGACCCGTTCTTGGTCTCGCCGTCGAGCCGCGCGGCCGCTTCGTCGGCGGACGTGCGGACCGCCTCGATCGCATGCAGTTCGGCGAGTTCGGCCCGCACCTGCGGGCTGTCGGGCGCCGGCGGTGGTGGTAGCACCAGCGCAGGATCGATGTCCTGCGCCGTCAGAAGCAGAGCGGGCTTGTCGCCGACGGGCACGGCGGCACCGAGCGCCGCCGCGACCAGAAAGCCCGCCCAGAGCATCAGAACCGCACCGTCACGTCACCGGTAAAGGCGCGGCCGGTAGCGTAAGTATACTGATCGTACGCAACCGACTTGCCGGTGTTGATGTTGGTGACCTGCCTGGAGTCGAACAGATTGTTGACCTCGATACCGAACTGGACCGGCCCGACCTCGTAACGGGCCGACAAGATCGTCGTATTGTAGCCCTTGCTCCGATAGAAATTATAGGTCGGCAGCGTCGTGGCAATGTTGCTGGTCGTCACCGCGCTGGGGTCGGTGAACCACTGCTGCCCGGTGTATTTGTCGATCAGCGAGAAGCGGATCGGACCACGTTTGTAGAGGATGCCGCCGGCTGCGGTGAATTCGGGTGCGTTGGCGACCTGCAGATGCGGCGCGCCGGGATTGTCGGTCTTGGCATAGTTGCGCGACCCGTTGGCGAAGACCGCTAGGCCGTGCGGCAGCGCATAGGTGATCTGCCCCTCGACGCCCTTGTACTGGACCGATCCCTGATTGACGAACACCGTACCGATCGTCGGATCGGGCGAGGCGAACGAGGCAAACTTGTTGCTGAAATCGATCTTGTAGACGTCCGCGTCGATCGAGAGGTTGCCGCCGTGATAGACCGCACCCGCCTGATAATTGGTCGAACGTTCCGGCGCGACCGTCGAAAAGCCAGGATGATCGACATGCAGGACGCTGAGCGCTGGAGCGAGGAACCCGCGCGCATATTGGAAATAGGCGGCGAACTTCTCGTTCAGCGCGTAGTTGACCGTCGCGAACGGCAGGTTGGCCTGATAGTCGCTGCTCGTGCGCTGCGCATAGCGCGTCGTCTGGTTGTAGTTCGCATCGATCTTGCGGTTGAAATCGACGTGCTTGAAGCCGGGCGTGATCGTCATCCCCGGCAGCGGCCGCAGTTCGAGTTCGACGAATTCTTCAGTGTGATTGGTATGCGAGTTCTGATCGAACTTGATGTTGCGCGGCGTCGCTTCGCCCGTGACGGGATTCTTCACCGCCTTTTCGAGATAATTGGGCGCGCCGGTGACGAGATCGACATCGCGCTGCTGACGGTAGGTGTCCGACCATTCGAGCCACGCGCCTGCCGTGATCGCGCCGAAGCCGAAGTCGATCCGCGTCTTGGCGATATCGCCATACATCCGGTATTTGTTGGTCTTGGTATAGCCCGGCACGCCGAAGCTGGTCGTGCCGCCCTGCGTCAGCGTGACGACGTTGGCCTTGGTCACCGCCGCCGCGATCTGCGCTGCGGTGGTCGCGGTCGGCGTTGCGGTGCCGTAGATGGTGACGTCGTTGCCGCTCAGCGTCTCGTTGTCGTAGCTGTAGGTATAAGCGCGGTTCTCGAAGGTCGAGTTGGGCGCGATATTCGCCTCGAATTTGACGATCTCGAAATCCGTCGTCTTGTGGGTGTGATTGTACTTGTAGTAATTTTGCGTGTTCGGATCGTTGTTGAGGCTGAAATACTTGCCGTACAGCGCCGACTGGCCAAGCGTGACGCCGTCCTTGTCAGGCTGGTTGAAGTCGTTCTCGTTATAGGTGCCGAGGATGGTCAGCTTCGCGTCCGGGCCGATCGGGATCATGATCTTGCCGAACACGTTGTTGGAATCGAACGGGCTGTAGGTGCGCGCGCCCGAAGAATGGATGTGCTGTCCGCTCAGCACGATCTCCGCGCCGCCCAGCGCCTTGATCGCGCCACTCTGCACGAGGCCGCGCAGCAGATAGGTGTCGAAGCTGCCGTAGCTGCCCTTGAGTTCGACGCTCGGGTCTTCGCGGGTGGCGCGGCTGAACAGGTTGATATTGCCGCCGAACGTCGCCTGGCCGAGCTGGCTGGCGTTGCCTGGGCCACGATCGACGATCAGCGTCTCGATCGTGTTCGACGGGAAGAAGGTGTTCGAATGGTGGGTCGGATCGTTGGTGTCGCCGAAGGGAACGCCATCATAGGTGACGTTGTATTCGCCGTCCTGGAAGCCACGGATCTGCGCCTTGCTCTCCGACAGGCCATTGCCGTTGGCGTTGCCGTAACCCGACACGCTTGGGCTGATCAGCGCGATCTGGTTGAAGTCCGAGGTCGCCGGCAGCGAATCCTCGATGAACGAGCGCGAGATGATCGACTGCGGCTGCGTCGTCTTGAGCGAGGCGGTGACCGGCGCGATCTCGTTCGCCCTGGTGGCGGTGACGACGATGTCCGAACCCTCGGCAATGCCGGTCTGGTCGGTCTTGTCGGCATCGCTCGCCGCCGGCGCCGGCGCGGTTTCGGCGAAAGCCGGTCCCGCCAGCATCGCCACGAGGACGCACGCGCCCGCACCCAGCAAGCGCGTGCGCGCCCGGATCGAAATGGTCATGTCTTGAAAGTCCCCGCTCTTGATAGGCCGGCGGGTAAGGAGACTGCGTGACGGTTTGATTGCAGACGTGTTGCGGTTTCGATGATTGGCACGAATCAACCTGAGTGGGTCGTCAGGCGGGATCGACAACAAGAATGCGGAACGTGCCGGGAACGGGGGCAGGTTTGCCGCCGTTCGGGTTCGGCGTGAGATCGGCGACGGGCAAATAGACTTTGCCGGTCGCCGGGTCGCAGGCGCCGGTGCGCGCGCCCTTGGCGGTGCGGATCGTCTTCAGCAAGGTCACGCCGCTCGGGCGGTCCTCGAGTACGGCGAGCGTGCCGGTGTCGCCCGAGGGGATGTACAGACGGCCGCGCGCGGGGTCGCCGATCACCGCATCGGGGCCGGCGCCGATCGTGATCAACCCGGTGACCTTGCGCGTGGCGGGATCGAGCAGCGTCGCCACGCCGTCACACGACGAGACGATCCGCTTCGCCCTCGGCGCATACGCCATGCCGGTCGGCCCCTTGCAGCCGGGCAGCGGCACTCTCGCGAGGATTTTCGCCTTGGCGAGATCGACGATCGTCACGTCGTCATCATCCTCGTTGTTGACGTAAAGCAGCCCGCGCGGATCGATCGCCGCATACTCGAGGCCCGGTCGCAGCGTGATCGTCGCGGTGACCTTCGCGGTGATCGGATCGATCGCCATGATCGTGCCGGACCTCGCGTTCATCACGATCGCGCGCTTGAGCGCCGCGTCCCAGATCGCCGCGTCCGGCTTCTGCCCGGCGGGGATCGTCGCGCGCACCGTGCCCGTCACGGTGTCGATCAAGTCAGCCGTGGCGGTATCGCCGTTGGTGACGAGCAATTGCTTCAGATGCGGAATCGGCAGCACGGCATGCGCGTGATGCGCTGGGGCGAAGGACGTCACGCGGGTCGGATGGGCGAGGTCCACCACGCCGATACTGTTGCCGTGCGCGATGAACAGGCGATTGGTCTCGGGGTCGACCTGCGCATAGTCCCAGCCGCCGTCCGGCCCCGGGATCACTGCGGTAACGTCGGCGGCGGCTGCCGGGAGGGCGGCGCAGGCGAGCAGGGCGGCGGCAAGCGGATGCGATGTCATCGAACGGCTTCCTTTGGTGCGGAGGTTCACAGGTGCGGGGCGGTTGGCGCGGGCTGATCTTCGCGCGGCAAGGTCAGACGGACGAGCACCGGCATCGCGATCAACACGAGCGGATATTGCAGGAGCAACCCGGCGATGATCGCGATCGCCAGTGGCTGCTGGATGCCCGCCCCCTGCCCGATCGCCAGTGCGAGCGGCAGCAGCGTGAGGATCGCCGCCGATGTCGTCATGGTGATCGGCCGCAGCCGGTTGCGGCTCGCTTCGCGCACGGCCTCACGCGGACTCATGCGATGCGACAGGTCCTCCAACTCGGACATGTAGAAGATCGCCATCTCGGTGCTGATGCCGATAATCATCGTCATGCCCATCAGCGCGGTGATGTTGAGTTCTACGCCGGTCAGCCACAGCGCGGTGAACACGGCGGTGGTCGATAGCAAGGAACAGGCGATGATGATCGTCGGCCGCCAGAATTGGCGGTACAACACCAGCAACAGCACGAACTCGGCGACCAGCGCCGCACCGAACACCTTGGTCAGCCCGGCGAAAGCGATCTGCTGCTGTGCGTAAAGGCCGCCCAGTTCGTAACGGATGCCGGGGCCGAGCGTGCCGGGGGTGTCGAGATACGCCTTGACGTCCGCCACCGCCGCGCCAAGCCCCCGCCCCTCGATGCGGCCGGTGACGGCGACCATCGGTTCCAGATTCTCGCGCGAGATTTGCGGCTGGCCCGATTGCGGGGTGATGTCGGCGACGCGGTCGAGCGGAAAGACATGACCGTCGGCCGCGCGGATCGGCAGCTTCGCCAGTTCGGCTTGCGTGATCGTCATCATGTTGGGCAGGCGCACCCGCACGTCAACGATCTTGGTCGGTTGCGGCACGGAGGTCGCGACCACGCCCGTCAGTGCGGTGTTGAGCGCCGCCTCGACATCGGCGGGCGCGACGCCCTCGACCGCTGCGCGGATCGGATCGACATGCACATTGATCGCGTCGCCGGCGAGTTGCACGCCGCTCTTCACCTCGACCACGCCGTCGATCTTGCCGATTGCCGCCGCGACCTTCTCCGCCTGCGGGCCGAGCAGAGCATTGTCGGAGGCGTAGAGTTTGATCTCGATCGGCTGTGGCACAGCCGTGAGATCGCCGATCAGATCCTCCATCAACTGCGCGAGTTCGACCCGCACACCGGGCACCCGCTGCTCGACCAGCGCGCGCGTGTCCGACATGATCGCTTCCGTCGGCTTGGCGCGGCCGGGTTTGAGCTTGACGAAATAGTCGCCGTGATAGCTCTGGCCGAGATCGCCGCCGAGGCCGGTGCCCAGCCTGCGCGAGAATGTCGCGACATCCGGGTTGGCGTGCAGCAGCGCGTCGATCTGGCCGACCTCGCGGCTGCTCTCGTCGAGCGAGGTGCCGGGCGGGGTGTAATAATCCATCACGAAGCCGCCTTCGTCGACCTTCGGCATGAACCCGCTCGGCACGTTCGCATAGCCGAGATAGCCGATCACCAGCAGCGGCATGAGCAGCACCGCCAGCAGCCACGGCCGCCGGATCAATCCGTCGAGCGCGCCGTCATGCCGTCGCGCGAGCCAGCCTTCGCCGGCCGCACCGGGATCGCGCCAGGTATCGAAATTCACCAGCCGCCGCGTCAGTACCGGCACGACGAACGCGGTCATCGCCCAGGATATCGCCAGCGCCGTCGCCATCGTCACCGACAGCGCCTTGGAGAAAGCGCCGGTCACGCCGCTGAGGAAGGAGAGCGGCAGGAACACGATCAGCGTCGCGAGGCTCGATCCGGTCAGCGGCGCCATGAACTCGTGCGCGGCGGGCAGCACCGCCGCCGCCCCGCCCGCCTGACCGGCGCGGCGGGCGATATGTTCGACCATCACGATCACATCGTCGATCAGCAGCCCGACTGCCGCGGCGATGCCACCCAATGTCATGATGTTGAAGCTCATCCCCAACAGGCTCAACACCAGCACCGTGGCGGCGAGCGTGGCGGGCACGATGATGACGGCCACCAACGTGACGCGCCAACTCCGCAGGAAAAACAGCAGCACCGCCGCCGCCAGCACCAGCCCTATCAGCACCGCATCGCGCACGCTGTCGACCGACTGGGTGACAAGCTCGCTCTGGTCATACCAGGTGACTATCCGCACACCGGGCGGAAGCCTGAAGCCGGCGAGCGCGGCGGCGACCTGCCTGGAAATCTGCACGGCGTTGCCGTCCGGCTGTTCGTAAATCTGGAACAATACAGCCGGCTTGCCGTCCTCGACGATGCGCAGATAGTGCGGGACCACACCGTCCTGCACCGTGGCGAGATCGCGCACGCGGACGATGCCGGCGGGATCGGCGCGCACAACGATGTCGCCGATCTGCGCGGCGTTCACCGTGCTGCGGTCGGCGATCACCAGCGACAGCCGCCCGCGATCCTGCACCTGGCCGACCGCGCTCAGCACGTTGCCGTTCTTGATGGCGGCGGCGAGGTCGCTCATCGCCAGACCGTAACTGGCAAGGCGATTGGGATCGGCGAGAACCTCGATCTCCTGCGTCTCGCCGCCCTGCACCGCGACACGCGAGAGGCCGGAGATCGACGAGAGCAGCGGGGTGATCTGATACCGGGCGAGATCCTGTAGCGCGGCCGGCGACACGGTGTCCGATTCGAGCGCATAGGCGATGATCGGGAAGACCGTCGGGTCCATCCGCCGCACGGTGTAGCTGGTGCCCGCCGGCAGGCTGGTGAGCGCGCGCGCGATCGCGCTATCGACCAGCAACGTGCTCGCCACCATGTCGCGGCCCCAGCCGAAATCGATCGAAATTTGCGCAGAACCGCGCGTCGTCTCGGAGCGCACGTCCTCCACGCCGGGGATCGCGCGGACCGCTTCTTCGACCGGGCGTGTCGCCAGAAGCGCGGTCTGGTCGGCGGGGCGGCTGCCAGCGTCGAGATCGACGACGACGCGGGGGAAAGCAGCCTGCGGGAACAGACCGACCGGCAGCGACAGCGCGGCGACCATGCCGGCCAGCGCCACCGCCAACGCGATGACGACAAACGCGCGGGACTGGCGCCCGAGCAGCCGCTCGAACATCAGCGGCCAGCCCAACGCACGGCGGCGCCGTCGTCGACCTGAAAAGCACCATCGACGATCACCCGAACGCGCGGATCGAGCGCGCCCGCGATGACATCCGTGGTTTCGCCGGACAGCAGCAGTTTGACCGGCACGCTATGAGCCTTGCCGCCGACGATTTGGAAAATATGCGCCGGCCCGTTCGCGGTGACGACCGCCCGATGCGGCACCAGCCAGCCAGCGACCTCCGCAACCGCGATGTCACCGCGCAGCGCCTCGTTGGTGAGCAGCGCGCCGGCTGGAAAGGCGAGATCGACATCGACGAGCCGGGTCTTGGGGTTGAGCAGGCTGTCAACGCGGATCACATGACCGGCGATCGCCGCGCCTCCACTCAGCCGCACGATCCGCGCAGCCTGACCGATGCGGACGCGCGCGCTGTCGGCCGGATCGACCCCGACGGTGGCGACGATGCCGCCGCTGCGCGCGACGGTGACCAGCGGCGCACCGGGCTGGGTGCGGTCGCCTTGCGCCACCGGCACGGCGGTGACGATCCCGTCGAACGGCGCGGTGAGCGTCCGCTCCGGCTGGCCGGCACCCTGCCGACGCAAAGCCGCGAGCGATGCCTGCGCATCGGCGACGGCTTTCTCCGCCTGAACGAGCTGGTCGCGCGTCGCGAGCTGTTGTGTGAGCAATTGCGCGGTCGAGGCGCGCTGCTTCCGGGCGGCGGCGAGCGCCGTGTCGGCTTGCTGAAACGCGCTGACCGCCGATGGATCGGTGGCAAACACCACCAGCGCCTGGCCAGCGCGGACGCTCGCGCCCGGCGTCACCGCCAGTCGCGAGACCTGCCCGGCTTGCGCGGTGCTGAGCGTCTGCGTGCCATTGGTCGCGGGCGTGGCGCTGCCATAGGCCGTGACATAGTCCGGCGCGCTGCCGCGTTTCGCCTGCGTCAGCGATACCAGAACGCTTGGCGTCGATGTGGCGTCGGGCGCAGGCGTGCCGCCGCACGCGGCGAGCAGCGCGAGCGGCACGATGGCGAGGAATCGCCTCACTTGACCGCTCCCGGCAGCGTATCGACCGCAGGCAGCCCCGCGCCGATCAGCGTCAGCAACGCCACCTGCCGATCGAGCAGCGCGCGCTCCATCGTCATGACCTCTTGTTCCTTGGCGAAGCGATTGGTGACGAGATCGACGTAGCTGCGCTCGTCGAGGTTGGACGCGCCGAACGCGCCGGCGGCGCGCTGCGCGGCGAGGCGCGCGGCCGGCAGATCGCGCCGCACGACGGTGAGTTGTGCTTGCAACTGCTCCATCTCGGCGAGGGTCGCGCCGACCTGGCCGGTCGCAGTGGCAAGCCGCGCGGCGTACTCCGCATGAAGTTGCGCCCGGGTCGCCGTCGCGATGGCGATGTTACCCTGATTGCGATCGAAGATCGGCAGGCCGACGGTGACATTCGGGCCGCCGTTGATGACCTTGCTGTTGTCGCTGCTACCCGCCCCGCCAAGGACGAGATCGGGGAATTGCGACAGGATCGCGACGCGCAATGTGGCATCCTGCGACGCATACCCCAGCCGCAGCGCGAGCAGGTCCGGCCGGCGATCCGCCAGCGTGTCGAGGCTCGCGCGGATCGCAGTCATGTCGAGCGGCGGCAGGTCGATCACGGTGGCGAGCGGCACCACCGCGTCCGGCGTCAGGCCGAGCAATGCGTTCAACTGGTGCCGCAACGAAAGCTGACGCTGATCGAGCGCCTGCACCGAAGCCCGCGCGGCCTGCAGCGCCACCTGCGTCGGCGCCGCCGTCACCAGCGTGGCGTTGCCCGCCGCCAGCGCCTGCTGCAGCACGGTGCTGCGACGCTGGAGGAGATCGAACGCCTCCATCAGCAGCGGCCGACTGCGCTCGCCCGCGATCAGATCGACCGCGAGCTGGCGCGCCTGTCCCGCAACCTGCCATTCCTGCCACAGCACATCTGCGTAAACCTGCCGCGCGGCATATTCGGCCGCACGGCGCTTCGCGCGATAGGTGACGAGCGCCTTGATGTCCTGGGAGATGCCGATGCTCCATGCCGGCACCGTCCCGATCCCCGACAGCAGCGGCAGGACCGCGCCGTTCAACATGGGGTTGGGCAGAATGCCCGACTGGAGCAGTTGCGCGTCGGCGAGGCCATGTCTGGCCCGAACGGCACGCACATCGGGATCGCGCTCCAGCGCGAGCGCAGTGACCTGCGCCAGGCCAAGCGGCGTCTCCGGCAGCACCGTCAGCGCAGGTGCGAGCGGCGGCACACGATCGAGCGGCAGCGGCGTGTACGGCGCGCAACCCGGCGCCGCCACGAAGGCGATGGCAAGCGCGGCGCAACAAAGGGTCTTCGACGATCGATGCAACCGTGGCTCCTGCGTGAACGCTCGGTTCCCCGTGGCTCCTAGCTTCACGTAGCCTCGGCCCAACATTGGAAATTGCCAACGTGGCTGGCAGGCCGGGCCGCCAACCTCTATTGCGGTCACCGGGGACCGGAGCGCCGCACGACGATGAGGCTTTTGCTGCTTGAGGACGACGAGGCGACGCGAACCTATGTCGCGCGCGCGCTCACGGGCGCCGGCCATGTCGTCGATACGTGCGAAACCGGCACCGAAGCCACCGTGTCGGCGTCGAAGACCGAATACGCTGTGCTGATCTTCGATCGTATGGTGGCGGGTATCGATGGCCTCTCCGCGCTGCGCGAACTCCGCGCCGCCGGTGTCTCGACCCCGGCGATCCTGCTCACCGCGATGGACGGCGTGAGCGACCGGGTCGAAGGTCTGAATGGCGGCGCCGACGACTATCTCGTCAAGCCGTTCGCCGCCACCGAACTGATCGCGCGGGTGGCCGCGCTCGCCCGCCGCCCGGCCTCGATCGAAACGGTGACGACGTTGCGCGTCGCCGACCTCGAGATGGACCTGATCCGCCGTACCGTCACACGCGGGGGCCGCCGCATCGATTTGCAGGCGCAGGAGGCGAAGCTCCTCGAATATCTGATGCGGCACAAGGGCGAGATCGTCACCCGCACGATGATGCTGGAGACCGTCTGGTCGCTCCATTTCGACCCGCAAACCAACCTCATCGAAAGCCATATGAGCCGGCTTCGCGCGAAGATCGAACGCGGCGCGGACGTTCCGCTGATCCACACCGTTCGCGGCGCCGGGTATCGGATCGAAGCGCCAGCGGTGTGAGGCCAGCGGCATCGTTCAACAGCGGCGCGTTCCGCTTCGCGTTGATGATTGCGGCGCTGTTCGCGCTCGGATCGGTCGCGCTTCTGTTCGTCGTCGAACGCACGATCCGCAGCTATGCCGACGAGGCGACCGCCATCGGGCTCAAGTCCGAACTGGCAACGCTCGCCCACGCGCTGCCCGACACGGGCATGGCCGGGCTGGTCGACACGATTTCGCATCGGCAATCGACCGACTATGAGCAGCCGTTTCAGTATCTGCTCGTCGATGCGCGCGGGAAACGGCTTGCGGGCAACCTTCCGGCAAACGCCGCGCGGCTCGGCTGGGGGCAGTTGCAGTTCGCGGACGATCCGGGCGGGACTGGAGCGGCGGGCGGCGCCGAAACCTTCCAGAGCCTGGGAACACGGCTCGGCAACGGTGCGATCCTCGTCGTCGCGACCGACACGTTCGATGTCCAGAAGCTGCGCCAGCGGGTCGATGCCTTTACGATCTGGTCGGGCATCGGCATCACCATCATCGCGCTGATCGGCGGCTATGTCATCGGCAACCTTTTCCTGCGCCGTCTGGAACGGGTCAACGAAGCGGTCGCGCGGATTATGGCCGGCAGCCTGTCCGAACGCTTGCCGAGGATCGGCATGAGCCCGGAGTTCGACCATCTCTCGAAGAACCTCAACCTGATGCTCGACCGGATCGGCGAACTCATGGAAGGGCTGCGACAGGTCTCGACCGACATCGCCCATGATTTGCGGACACCGTTGACGCGGTTACGGCACCAACTGGAAGGGCTGCGAGACTATGATTCCCTCGACGCCTATCGAAACGGCGTCGCGGCCGCCCTGGATCAGACCGACGACATTCTCGCGATTTTTCGTGCCCTGCTGCGGATCGGCTCGATCGAAGGCGGCGCCGGACGGCAGTTGCTTGGCCCGATCGACCTTTCGGAAATCGCCGAGCGGGTCGCAAACCTCTATCGCCCGCTCGCGGAAGATCAGGGCAAGGCGTTCATCGTGCGTATCGAACCCGGCGTTGTCGTGGTCGGCGACGCAGAATTGATCGCGCAGGTTTTCGCGAACTTGCTCGACAACGCGCTCAAATACACACCGATCGGCGCGATCATCACGGTTTCCGTCGATGAGGCTGACAGGCTCCCCACTGCGATCATCGCTGACAATGGGCCTGGTGTCCCCGCGCTTGAACGCGACAAGATTTTACGCCGCTTTTACCGTGTCGATACGAGCCGTGGCCTGCCTGGTGCCGGCCTCGGACTATCTCTCGTGGCGGCGATCGCACGCATGCATCAGGCCGATGTGCGGATTGGGGATAACAACCCCGGGTTACACGTCCAATTGACGTTTCAGAAAGATGTGGACCTTTCCCGTAAGCGCGATGTGGAGTTTTGAAGGATGTACCGGGGTATTCCGGGTCCGCGATCGATAGCAAGCTTCATGGCTGCGATGGGGTGAAGATCAAGATCGAGGCAGCGGTGATCGACGGCAATTTCCCGCTTGCGGATCGTTCCGCGAAAGACGAAACGTGGGCATAAGCACTGGAGGCGGGGGCCGGCAGTGCCTGATCGAAACGTTCGGTAACGGCGAATGCGTTGGCGTTGATGCTCTCCAGCGGGTCGTCATGTGCGCGCGCCCGCACCTCGACGATATTGTCTTGCCGATCGCGGGGCAGTGCTTGCGGCGGGGTATCACCTCAGTGGCTTGACGCGCATAATCCTGCGGCTGCGCTCCTGTGGAAAATGGTCGCAATGTAGTGCGTAGGACGAACTGCGGTGGCGTCGCTTGACGGCGTCTTAGGAGCAGCCAGGGGGGGCGAGCCAGCGATGCACACTTCAAGTCTCGATCCGTGTCAACAATCCCTTCCGCGAAATAGGCTCGCCGATTTTCTCCCCCAGTCCGCAGCCGTTGCTCCCAAAGCCGCCATTGCACCGCCGCCCTTGATCACGCTGGTGCTGCCGTTCTTCAACGAGGCAGGCTATATCGAACGCACCATCGCCAGCCTTGCGCGCCAAAACGACCGGAGATTTGCGCTCCGTCTTGTCGATAATGCCTCGACTGACGACAGCGTCGCCCGTGCAGAAGCCGCCTGCGCGCAGCTTGTCGATGTCGAGGTTCGCTTCATGTCCGAAGCCACACCCGGCAAAATCCATGCTTTGGTGACGGGACTGGCGGACATCGAAACGCCCTTCCTTGCCACACTCGACGCCGATACCCTCTACCCCCCCGAGTATATCGGCACCTGCATCGCGCTGTTCCACGCGAACCCCGGGGCGGCGGCGGTCATGGCGATCGGCCTGTGCTGCACGCTTGGCCCGGCAGCGCGGCGGCGCGCGATCTGGCTCACGCGGCTGCGCTCGACGCTATTCCGATCCAAATGCCACAGCGGTGCCTACGCGCAATCGTTCCGAACCGCCGCTTACAAGGGGGCCGGTGGATACGATCTTTCGCTATGGGATTATGTTCTGGAAGATCACGAGATCGTCCACCGCATCAGCCGGTTCGGGCACCTCGTCTATGATACCGGCCATTCCTGCACCACGTCGGACCGCCGCACGGACCGCACGACGGTCAGTTGGTCGGTCGGCGAACGACTGCTGTATGCGGTGATACCGATTTCGATGATGCACTGGTACTTCGATGTATTCCTGCGCAATCGCTTCCAGCGCCGGGAATTGTTCAACCTGAATTTGCGCACGCTCGCGCCACGTCCCGCTCATGGTATGGAGGGCGACGTTGCAGCCTTCTGCACGACGCCGCAATACGGGAAGCCGGCCTCGGCGCCGAGCCCCAACACTACGGAACCGACAACGCACTGAGCGTAGAGCGGCCCCGGACGGTGACACGCGATCGCTGAAGCGGCGACGCGAGCGTCTATCCAAGCGTTGCGTGAAACAGATGGCCGGCCGCTGCGGTTATCGCCATCGCCACCGACCCCCACAGCACGACCCGCAGAACGCCAGGCGGAACCGATGCACCACCCGCCCGCGCACCAACGGCCCCCAAGGCTGCCAAGCTCAAGACGGCGACGATCGCTATCGCCCAAACAACCGTTGCCACAGGCGCCAGCACCGCAGCGGCAAGCGGTGGCAGGCCGCCTGCCAAAAACGACGCGGCCGATGCAATGGCTGCCTGGAGCGGGTTTGCCGTCGATGTGTCGGTGATGCCGAGTTCGTCGCGCGTGTGCGCCTCCAGCGCGTCATGCGCGGTCAGCGCCTCTACGACTTCGATGGCAAGCGCTTTTGGCAGGCCGCGATTGATGTAAATGCCGGTAAGCTCGCGCTTCTCGTGTTCGGGGTCGTCGCGCAACTCCAGACGCTCGCGCGCGATATCCGCTTTCTCGGAGTCAGCCTGTGAACTGACCGAGATAAACTCGCCCGCCGCCATCGACATCGCACCCGCGACGATCCCGGCGACACCGGTCAAGACGATCTGCGAAGACCCGGCTGCCGCAGCGGCGACGCCGACCATCAGGCTCGATGTCGAAAGAAGCCCGTCGTTCGCGCCGAGCACGGCAGCCCTCAGCCAGCCGATCCGCGTGACGAAATGCGCTTCGCGATGCGGCAGGTTGACGGGTCGATGCATCGCAAGCTCGCTCCTTCCAAATAGCATCTCGGATGTCCGATCGTGACGACAGTCAGATCATACATTGAAGTGTTCGATCCCGTACCACGACCGCATGATAGAGCGGCCAAAGGTGAGAGCCTTTCCTTGCCGCCAAAATCCTACGTGTAGCGCCAGGATTTCGTGCCGCTGGCGGCAACATGCAGATAGAAGCCGTGTCGGTCGGAAGGCTTGTACGGTTTGCCGCGCAGCAAAGCCGCGTTGATCGCTGCAAAGGAGAGAGGCATCGATACTCCGTTTTCGGATCTCGATACCCCGCCAAATGCCCCTGATTCGCGGGAAGCCATGATCGGGAGGGATGGTGGGCCCGGCAGCTACCGGATCGAGCGTGTTAAGTAATAGAAAAAGCTGAGTTTTTTTATCAGCGATTTCTGGCGATACCCCGAACGATACCCCGAAACCTCGAAGGTACTGATCAGGAGGGTCTTTTCCAACGAACCGACCCATACGCCACCCTCCCCCTTCCCTCCTTCCGTCGGAATACGTGGCATTTTCTGCATAACCGAGGGTGATCTCGTTGGACAGGCTCTGACGCGGCGAGCCTCGACTGGGTCGACCTCGTAGAACGGGGGTAGTCTAACCGGGCAGAAAATCCGCAGGGATCTCAGCCCCTCACCGATGCACGCGCTTAAACTTCTAGCCCGCGTCCCGTGTCGAAGGATACCATTTAGCATGCCTGGGAAAAGAGTGGATCTGATCGACAGGCATCGGCGCCTCGTGGGACATTCCAGGTAACTGCTCAGGTGGTTGGCCAAAGGGGCTTGTGCGGAGCGGCGGTGGGTGATTCAAGCTTCGGATGGCGCCACCCCCGCTTCATGTTCTGACGGAAGCCGAGAAGAACGAACTACTGCTTGCGCAGCACGAGATGATCGAGCGGATGGCGGCGCGGATTTCCGAGCTTGAGGCGCTGGTGGGCAGGCCGCGCAAGACGTCGAGCAATTCGCATATTCCGCCGTCGAAGGACGGGTTTGGCCGTGGCAAGGGGCGGCGCAAGGCGTCGGCAGGCAAGCGGCCACCACGGGAGGGGAAGTCGCGGCCTTTGGCGGATACGCCGGACAAGACCGAGCGCGTCATGGCCGATGCCTGCGGTCATTGCGGGACCGATGTGTCGGACGGGCTCCAGCGTTGCCGGCATCGCTACGACCATATCGATCTGCCGCCGATTGCGCCGATCGTGACCCGGGTGGAGCTTTTCGGTGGTCGCTGCCGGGGCTGCGGTCGACGCTACCGCGCGCAAGCGCCGGCAGGCATGCCGCCTGGCACGCCATTTGGCCCGGGTATCCGGTCGCTGCTGACCTATCTGCACCACAGCCATCATGTCAGCTTCGAGCGGCTGTCGCGGATCGCGGCCGAGCTGTTCGGGCTTGTCATTTCCGAGGGCGCCATTGCCAATATCTTCCGGCGCATGAGCCAGGACATGACCGCCGCCACCAAGGCGATCGGCGACAAGCTGCTCTCAGCCCGGATCATCGCTTCGGATGAGACGACGACCCGGACCAATGGCATCACCCAGTGGCAATGGGTGTTCATCTCGGACACGGCGGTCCTGCACAAGATCGCCCCACGCCGGGCCCGCAGCGTTGCCGAGGAGGTGCTCGGCGATCACCAGCCCGACGTGTGGGTGTCAGATCGCTATGCCGGGCAGCAGGAACTGGGCAAGGCGCATCAGGTCTGCCTCGCTCACGTGCTGCGCGACGTCCAATATGCCATCGACTGTGGTGACACGATCTTCGCCCCGAAAATCCGCGATCACCTCAGGTGGGCGATCCGGGTCGGCAAGCGACGACACCAGCTCAAACCCTCCACCCTAGCAAGCTACGCCGCCAGAGCTGACACGAAACTCTCTCAACTGATGCGCGCGCCGGTCGCCCATCCCGCCGGCAAGATCCTGCTCAGGCAGATCAAGGCCTGGAGGACGAAGTTCTTCGTGTTCCTCACCAACCGCGATGTGCCCGCCACCAACAACATCTCGGAACGCGAAATCCGACCCTCCGTCGTGTTCCGAAAGGTCACCAACGGCTTCCGGTCCGACTGGGGTGCCCAGATCCACGCCGGCTATCGTTCCGTCACCGGCACCGCGCGGCTCAGCGGCCAATCTGCTCTCGGCGCCATCCGCGACCTCGTCGACGGCACCTTCGCCGTCGCCTGAGCACCACACTCACCAACCACGTGAGCAGTTACCATTCCAGTCCTTCAAACCGGGTTTGCAGAACGACGGCTTCGGCCAGAACCGGTCATCCTTGGCAAAGCCAATGCCCGCCAGTGTCCGCAAAGATCGGCGGACTGCGGTCCGGGAAGTTTTGGGAACGCGATGGCTGTAATCATGCGACAGCCACCTTTCCCGAAATGCTATGAGAGTCGCATTTCGGGAAAGCGGCGCGAGATCAATTCTTGGGCCAAGACGTAGTAACATCTTGACAAAATGACAGTCTAGACTTTTCCGACATCGCAAGTCTGACCATCTTCTTTTGAAAGAGGCTGTATCGAGCGGGATCGGATACGATACTGGTGATGTTGGCATTAAAGTAGTCCGCTTCAGTGGCCGTGACGCCTCCGGGTACGAGATCAGGCGTGGGCGTACGCTGCGCGACGAAATTCGCCAGACGTAATTCGGTTGGGGTAGTGCCGGGATGGTCCCGCCAGAAAGCGACCATCATCCGGTTGGCCTCGTACTCGGCCTGCCACCGCTGCAAGGGGCGACGCGACACTTCCTGTACCCAATGACCAAGTTCGTGCGCTACGAGCAGATTATTGAAAACCTCGACATATTGGGCCCGACCCAAGAGGCCGAGCGTGCCAATTGCCGCGAAGCGGTCCATCGCTGCACGCGTGCTGGGATCGAGAATGTCGTAGGGTACTATCACGATCGCGCGTTCCTGCGGGTCGTATCGGGTAGCTCCCGGCGAAGCCGCCAGTTCGACAACCGGTTTAAACGGAGGCTTTCGACCGCAGGCGATGACCGCCGCGTAGAAGGTGAGGCGCTGGCAATAAAGCGGGAAATCCCGCGCTTCTTCGCCGCTGGTGGGTAGCCAATCACGGTAGAGGTACAGCGCGGCAGGCTCCAGATCGTCGGTGTTGCCGACGACACGTAGCATCGCGCAACGCCCGCCGGGGATAAGTCCGGCTTTGACGCCATCGCTGTTCGCCTCGATCTGTCGATCGCTGCCGACGCACAAATCCATGCGATATTCGGCCGGAGGCACCGTCCGCGGATCGGCATGAAAGACGTTGAACGTCGGATTAGTCTTGGGCGGCAGACCGGTCGCCTCGCGCCAGGCGATGAACCGCTGGATGGTCGCGCCGATCGTCGCCGGATCGCCGCGATGCTCCATGATCGCCACCGGCGTCGGAGCCACATCGCGGATTGTCACGTCATTGGGTGCGTAATTGGTCTGCATGAGCTTGCTCCTCGCGTTGCTGAGAGGCCCGAAGGCCGCAAGCCACGGTTCCCAATTGGGACCCTTCCTGAACGACGTAGGGGATTGTCCGAACCGTTGCCGAAAGGCGCGGGCGAAGGTATCCGGAGCGTCGTAGCCGGCATCCATCGCTATGTCGGTGACGCTCTGTGCGTCCCGATAGGCCAGCCGGTAGGATGCCGGCTTCATACGGGCCAACTGGACGTAGCGATGCACGGAAAGCCCGAAGGTCGCCGTGAATTGTCGGTGGAAGTGAAATTTTGAGAAGGCGGCGACGCCGCTTACCGCATCGAGGTCCAGATCATCGTCCAAATGCCGTTCGATGTGATCCAGCACCCGCTGCATGCGGGCATGGTAGTTGTGAAGCGCCGCCTTCATCGTCCTGTCCTCCGTAGCGTCGCCAGCTAGGCGATCCCGGTTATGACGCGCTCGACCGATCTTGCGGTTATCGCATAGCCGGCCTCGTCTTTCTCGACCAGGAACCGTGATTGAGGAGACTGCGGCTTCCCAAAAAGATGGACCTTCGGAGTACCCGAACTACTCTATATCAAAATTAGTTATTGTTTTGAGATAATTTATCCAGCATAGCCTGCCGTGCGGAGGCGGCATGATTCGGCATCAAGGCAAGGTGAGCGTTAGCGATAGTTCGGCACCAGGCGATAGGCTCGCGCGTCGGGGGCGGTTGTTCTTCGTCATTGCGTGCGCCGTCATGGCGCTGATGGCGGGGACCGCAGCGCTTCAGGTGCTCTTGCTGCTTTTCCGTGTCGGGGATCGCGCCGGCATGATGAATGGCGGCTTCTCCTTCATCGTCACAAAAGACGATCCGGCTGGCATACCCGCCGGCTTCGTTGCGATCTCCCGCTATACGATCTGGCAGTCCACACTGGCGGCCGGCCTGCTGACATTGCGCCTAGTTCCCGGTCTGGTGATCCTGTCCAGTCTGGTCGGCCTGTTCCGTCTTTATGCGAGACGTCTAATCTTCACGGTGAACAATGAAGTGCTGATGCGTCGGGTCGCATGGGCGCTTATTGCCTATGCCATCGTTCCGCTCATCACCCACGCCGCCCTGTATCTCGCTGGCATGAGCCCTGTCGCGGTCAAGTTGGAGCTCCGCCAGCTTGATGCGGCGGTTCTTGGCATTCTTCTATTCGCGTTCGTGAACGTCGTCGCTTTCGGCTCGGAGATCGAGCGCGACCGTGCCGGTTTCTTTTGATGGCGATCGTCATCCGGCTCGATGTGATGCTCGCAAAGCGGAAGATGCGGTCGAAAGACTTGGCGCGCGCGATCGGCGCTACCGAGGCCAACCTGTCGCTGTTCAAATCGGGCAAGGTCAAAGGGCTCCGGTTCGAGACGCTGGAAGCGATATGCCGGCATCTCGACTGCCAGCCGGGCGACCTTCTCGAATACGATCCCGATACCACGACCGACACCTGATCCAGCGGCGGTCCCGCCGCACTCTTACCCTTGATGATGGAGAAAACGATGCGTCCGATTACGGCGATTGCAGCCTCATGCCTGTTGCTTAGCACCTACGCCGGAGCAACCGTCCTGCTGACCCCGGCCGGGAACGGCCATCTGGTCGTCCCTGCCTTCGTCAATGGGAAAGGGACCGTTCCCTTTATCCTCGATACCGGAGCGGACGATTCCGGCGTCTATGACTGGTTCGCCAAGCAACAGCGTCTTCCAGCCGGCACGGCAATCAGCGTGACAGGAATGACCGGTGCCGCAATGATGGCCACCTATCATCTCAACAGCATTACCGTGGATGGCCGGACCATTCGCAATGTCGAGGTGACGGGCCTTCCCGATCGCAAGGATGCCGCGATCACTGCCGGCGTGACGGGCAATGACCTTATGGACGGTGCGATCGCGACGTTCGATTATCCGTGCCGCACGGCGACGCTCACCCCCAAGCCGGCATCCATGCGGAAGCTGGTTTCGTCCAAGGCCGTGATGGTCGACGGGGGATCCGTTCTCGACGGAACACAGCTCACCTTCCCCGTCACCATCAACGGCGTCACGGGAACGGCGATCCTCGACACGGGTTCGCGCGGCACGCAGATAAACGGGTTGTTCGCCCGATCGGCAGGCCTCAACGTGAACGGCCCCGACTTCGCCTCGGGCGAAACCCTGTATGGGGTGGCATTGCGCGCCACGGAGACGCGGGAGGGCAAGGTTGCGAAGGTGGCCTTTGCCGGCAACACGATCGAAGGGCTGACGGTGCGCGTCGCTGATCTGGCTGTCTTCAAAAGCTGGGGCTTGGATAACAAGCCGGCCATGATCTTCGGCATCAACGCGATGCGGGGATTGCGAGTGATCTACGATCATGAGGCGAAGCGGTTCTGGTTCGATCACTCTCGATGCAAGGTGCCAGCATGATCCAGCGCAAGGGTAGTGATCGAAGCGGCTGACGCCTTCCCGATTGAGAAGGACGATCGACGACGGGCGTTCTTGGAATCGATCGAGAAAAGAGAGCGGTGCGAGCTTCCCGAAATCCCGGGGCTGATGAGAATGGAAGCAGCGTAAGCGTCGGGCAGCCAAGCTTTTGGATCTCAAATCTTGTGCAGTGATGGGCCGCCGCATCGCCTTCATGCTGACATCCAAGACGGTGATCCGATGCAGAAAGTTCGGGCAATTACCCCTTGCCGGGACGCGGCTTCATCGAAAAGTAATCGCCGTCCACAGAGCCGTTCAGCCCGCAATATCCCGGCGTCCAACTCGCTTTACCCGCTGGTGCCTCGGCCTGGACCTTCAACGTTTGCCCGACCCGCGTCAGTCTGAGCGTAGAGCCGTCCTCTTCGGACGTGATCTCGAGCACGCCGCCGACCGGCCGGCCGATGCTTTGAATGTCGCAAACCCATCGCGCGGTGACCGGCTCGTTGGTGTTGATCCGGACTTCGAGCTTGCCACCGGGAACCGGCGCTATCGTCAGCCCCCCCGTCACATTGTCCCAACGCCCCGCCAGCCCCTCGCCGGACGGCACTGTAAGGCGGCGCAGGAAATCTGCCCTGCCTGCCAGAACATCCCCCAACAGTTCGGCGGAGTCGGTATAGCCATAGCCGAAAATGCGCTCGCGCGAGCTGAGCAGATAGCGTTGGTCATTCGCCAGCAGCG
>NZ_SGIS01000036.1:14602-51570 GCF_004208535.1 Sphingomonas populi | reverse complement strand
CGACATCCGGCAACATCACCGATGACATCATCATGCGATATCTCGACAAGCACATCCACAAGGACCAATGAAGGCTTCAGCCCTCTCCGATGATCCTACCGGCGTCAGCCGGTATGTCATTCAGCCTGCCCGTAAAAATTAGTTTAGAAGCCTCGTTGTTGTTTGGGTATGCAAAGTGTACGCGATCAAATCCGGATAATGTACTCGATGACCACTTTAGCGCAGCGCAGCAGAACGTTATTCGGTCAAGAAGATGTTGATCTACTGTGGCGCCGAATTCCGACAAAAGTAGGCAGATTTCATCATCTTTCAACGCATAAGCTTCTCGAAGAACTCCGACGTAAAGCTTGCAGAGATGATTAAATTTATGCGGATTGAAAGTGGTTCTACTATCAACCTCTTTCAATCGGACGCTAATGGGAGCAACAAGTTTATTGACTAGAGATAAGCAATCTACTTCGCTAAAATGCCCATTTTTTATTCCTATTGTTATATCTGCAAATGTAAAAATCGAGTTTGGATATTCGCGTTTAAGGCTCGTCGCCGGGCCCTTGGCAATGAAGCTATTTTTATTCAGGTATTTGCTTTGTATTATCACAAGAAGTTTTTCCGCGATCTCTTCTACGGCGGAAAATGAACCTAGCTCAACGAAGCTTCCAGGGCTTTCGGAGAAAAGTATAACAAGCTCACAAATTTGCGCCAGGTCAGTCTCAAATTTTACCAAATCTTGGTAAGGTGAGTCTTTGTCGAAAAACTCTTGAATCTCTTCAACTTGCAAAAATTCTACGCCTTTAAGTAACGAGAGGCCATTGCCAATTAGGAAGCCGTCCCGCAACGATTTAGGTATTGTAGTCAAGGCGTTTGACACTTCACCACCGCACAGCAAAACGCACGGCTTCGGAGGGTAGACCCGGACGCTACCCACATCCACATGTTGGTGAAAAGTGGTTAGCATCCGGGGCGCTTACCTAAGCCCCAGACGGACGAAGTATTCGACCGAGCGGAGCGGCCCTTGGGCGGACGAATGCTTCGTCCGTCTGGGGCACACAGATTTGACCAATAATGTACGATCCAGCGAAACACCGGACCAACCGTAAAACGGTCTGTTCGCGTAAGCGACCCCAAAAATAGAGCGTTCTTCATTCGTGTCAATCGAAGAGCCGTCTGATTTCCGTCCGGCTGCGGCGCTCGCGTTTATTTGATATGCGCAATCGGCATGCAGTCACACTTGTAACGCGAACTAGTTTACCAAGCGGCAGGGGGGCCGTCGATCAGCATATTGGTGGAAGTGGAGGAAGCCCAACAAGTAGCTGAGTACCGTATGGTGCATAGCCCGCGACACCACGCTACGACCCCACCATGCCTCGCCTGATCCTCACGCTCCTCCTACTCACCATATCAGGCTGGAGCGCCACCGCCGCCGCGCAGATCGTGCCGCCGCCGCTGGCCGCGCCGGTGGTCGCCTTGCCGTCTCCCGTCTCGCCCGCAGCCCCGCCGCTGCCGGGTGCGCAAAGCGAAAGTCAGGCGTTGCTTCAGGACGGCGCCGAATACGCGCGCCAATATGACGTGCCGATCGAAGAGGCGATCCGGCGGTTGCGCGCGCAAGTCGCGAGCGTGCCGGCGACCGATGCGCTGGCCGAGCGGTTTCGCGATCGGCTCGCCGGCATCGCGATCGAGCATCGCCCGGCCTATCGCATCGTCGTCACGCTGACCGGCGCCGCGCCGGTTGCGCCCGAGTGGATCGACGCGGGCGGGATGCTGGTGCCGGTGGTGTTCCGCACTGGCGCGCGGGCGACGCGCGAGCAGGTGGTGTGGGCGATGACCAACCATCAGGCGGCGATCCGCGCGGCCTTGCCCTCGCCGCCGAGCATGGGGCTCGACCCGCGTACCGGCGAGCTGGTCGTGACGATCGGCACTGCCGAGCCGGCCGAGCGCGCGGCGATCCGCCGGCGCATCGCGGCGATCGCCGGGGTGCCGGTGCGGATTCGGCTGATCGAGCATCGCGACGCGGATTTCGCGCCCGAGGGTGGATCGCGTGTCGATGGCATCAACCCCGCCGACAACCGGCGCTATCTCTGCACGACCGGGTTCAACGTCACGGACGGCGCGCGCTTCGCCGTCACCACCGCCGCGCATTGCCCCGATGTGTTGCGCTACCGCGAGCCGGGCGGGGCAATCGTGCCGCTCGATTTCCTCGGCCAATGGGGCTGGGGCTATCAGGACGTGCAGATCAACCTCAGCGCGGCGCCGCTCTCGCCGTTGTTCTTCGTCGATGCCGCGCGCACGATCGACCGGCCCGTCACCACGCGGATCGGGCGTGGCTCGACCCGCAGCGGCGACTTCGTCTGCCACCGTGGCGAGCGCACCGGCTATAGCTGCGCGCTTGTCGAGCTGACCGATTTCGCGCCGGCGGGCGATCTGTGCGGCGGCGCGTGCCTGCCCAATTGGGTGACGGTTGCCGGGCCGACCTGCATGGGCGGCGACAGCGGCGCGCCGGTGTTCAGCGGGACGGCGGCGTATGGCATCCTCAAAGGCGGCAGTTACCGGCGCGACGGGAGCTGTGCGTTCTATTTCTACATGTCGGTGGATTATCTGCCGGTGGGGTGGTCGCTGGTGGGGGTGGCTCCGGTGGTGGCGGGGGAGGATGGCGTGAGATCGCCGGTCCCCAACTCCGTTCGTCCTGAGTAGCGGCTGAGCGAAGTCGAAGCCTGTCCTGAGCGCCTGCCTTGGCAGGCAGTCGAAGGGACGCGTATCGAAGGACAGGCCCCGCGAACCACCTGTGCTTCGATACGATGCGCAGGAGAACATGCCCCCGGCATGTTCAGGATCATCCGGGGGATGATCCGACCTGCTCATCTCGATACGCCCTTCGGGCTACTCGATCTCTACTCAGCACGAACGGATGGGGGTGTGGTTGGCCGTATTGCAGCGGCCGGAGACGCGATGCGCTTGCGCCGGCGTCATGTTTCGCTCGCCAGCGTCATGGTTAATGCCCTAGGCTGCTCGCGAAGATTGGGGGGCTGATCTTTGCGCGACGGGATCATGGCGGGGGATGCAGCGACCCGGGCAGGGGCGCGGGCCGGGCATATCGCCGGGATCGACGGTTTGCGCGCGCTGGCGGTGCTGGCGGTGGTGGTGTTCCATCTCGATGCGGGCTGGCTGCCGGGCGGGTTCGTCGGGGTCGATGTGTTTTTCGTGATCTCGGGGTTCGTCGTCGCGCATTCGGTGGCGGGGGTTCGCGTCCAGAGCTTCGGCGCGTATTGCGCGTGGTTCTACCGGCGGCGGTTCCTGCGCATCCTGCCGGCGCTGTACGTCTATGTGCTGGTGGTGGCGCTGGCCGGCGTGCTGCTGCTGCCGACCGCCGAGGTGACCCGCTTCGTCGAGCTGACCGGCGCGGCGGCGATGTTCGGGGTGAGCAACGTCGCCTTGCTGTGGAAGGCGGGCGACTATTTCGCGACGGCGACCGCGTACAACAGCTTCACGCAGACCTGGTCGCTGGGGGTGGAGGAGCAATATTATCTGCTGTTCCCGGCGGTGTCGTGGTGGCTGCTGCGCCGACCGGAATGGGGGCGGGCGCGCTGGTGGGGGATCGGCGCGGTTGGGCTGGCGTGCGCGCTGTCGCTTGGCGCGGCGTGGTGGTTCACGGTGCATTGGCGCGCGTTCGCGTTCTTCCTGCTGCCGGCGCGTTTGTGGGAGCTTGGCATCGGCCTGCTGCTGCGCTGGCTGGGGGCGCGGCTGGTTTTGCGCGGGGGCGCTTTGTGGTCGGGGGTGGCGCTGGCGGGGGTGTTGCTGAGTTTCGTGGTGACGCGCGAGGATGCATTTCCTTGGCCGGGGGCGCTGCTGCCGTGCTTCGCGACCTTGGTGATGCTGGCGGTGTTGTGGCGGGCGCCGGGCGGGTGGCTTGGGCGGGTGCTGGGCGTCGGCGTGCTGCGCTGGGTCGGGGCGATCAGCTATTCGCTGTATCTGTGGCATTGGGGCGTGGTGGTGCTGATGCGCTGGACGATCGGCCTCGATACGCTTGCGCTCAAGGCGCTGGCGGCGGGGCTGATGCTGGCGCTGGCGGGGGCGAGCTATCGCTGGGTCGAGGTGCCGTTGCGGCGGGATCGGCGGCTGATGGCGCTGCGGGCGCCGGTGTTCTTCGCAGGGGCTGCAGGCGTGGCGGTGGTGGTCGCGGCGGCGTGTGTGGGGTTGCTGTATGCGAAGCCGTGGATCGGCCTCGCCGCGTCGAACGAGGCTGCGGTGTGGAACCCGGCGTTCGTGCCGGTCGATCGGGGCTGTGCGGTGGCGCGGAGCAGCGCGGATTTCGGGAGCGGGTGGCGGATCGCGTATCGGCCCGCGTGTGCAGGCGCGGGCGCGCGGCGGCTGTTCGTGGTCGGCGATTCGCATGCGGGGGCGTATGCGCTGCTGCTGCATGATGTGGCGCGCGCGCGGGCGATGCCGGTCGATCTGTATACGGCGGGCGGGTGCCGGGTGATCGATATCGACGATGCCGTGCTGCCGTCGGGGTGTGCGGGCTTCCGCGATCGTGCGCTGGCCGAGGTGCGCGCCGCCGCGCGGCCGGGCGATGTAGTGTTCCTGCCGGGGCTGTATACGCCGCTCTACCGCAAGCTCTGGGACGTCGCGGTGCCGCCCGATGCGGGGGAGCTGCCGCTCGATCCGGCGCGGATCGCTGCGTCGGAGGCGCGGCTGCGAGCGTTGCTGGGGCGGGGCGTGACGATCATTGTGGAGGCGCCCAAGCCGGTGATGCCGACCGCGCTGTTCCGTTGTGCCGATTGGTTCAACCGGGGGAGCGGCTATTGCCGGCCCGGCTGGCATGTGCCGCGCGCGGAGGCCGAGGCACGGCGCAGCCAGCCGTTGGCGGCGCTGGTGGCGATCCGGCGCGACCTGCCGGGGGTGCGGCTATGGGACGCTTTGCCGGTGCTGTGCGGGGTGCAGTTCTGCGATGGCTATCGGGATGGCATTCCGCTCTATTACGATACGCACCATCTCAGCGCGGCGGGCAACCGGCTGCTGGTGCCAAGGTTTCTGGGCGTGCTGGCGCGATGAAGGCGGCGATCATCACGCCGACCTATCGCAACGATCTCGAGATCGTGCGGGGGCTGTGCGCTTCGGTCGATGCGTTCGTGGGTGCGGACGTGCATCATTATCTGGTCGTGCCGTGCGATCAGTACCGGCTGTTCGCCGACCTGAATGGGCCGCGCCGCACGGTGACGATCATCGAAGACATTTTGCCGCGCGGGTTCTTCAAGCTGCCGTTGCCGGCGCGCGTTCCGTTTACCCACCGGACCTTGCGCGAATGGTGGGTGGTGCCGGGGCGGTGGCGGGTGAGCGGATGGATCATCCAGCAGATCGTCAAGCTGAGCGCGGACCGGATCTGCGATGCCGACCTCTTCCTGTTCATCGACAGCGACGTGCGGCTGTTGCGGCCGCTCGACGTGGCGCTTTTTCGGCAAGGCGATGCGGTGCGCTTCGTCCACAAGCCGGGGCTGGGGGCGGATCAGCCGGCGCAGGCTGAATGGAGCCGGACCGTGGGGCGGCTGCTCGGGGTCGCGCCGCAAGCCTATTATGGCGCGGATTATGTCGGCAACATCATCTCGTGGCGGCGGGATACTGTGTTGCGGCTGCAAGCGCGGATCGCGCGGTCTACCGGGCTGGCGTGGCAGGTCGCGGTTGGGCGCGAGCCGCTGTTTTCGGAATATATGGCGTATGGCGTGTTCATCGATCACGTCGAGCCGGACGATGGCCACGCGCGCACGGCTGAGAGCCTGACGCTCAATTCGTGGAATTACGCGCTGACCCAGCCGGGCGAAGAGGAACGTTTTCTCGCCGACTGGCAGCCGCATCACATCGGCGTGCTGCTGCAATCGACCGAGCGGCTCGCGCCGGGGATGCGCGAACGCATCATCGCCGCACTGGAGGCGCGGGCGTGACCGGCGGCGTGGCGATCGGCGTGGACGCGCATGTGTTGACCGGCAAGTATCAGGGCACACGCTCGACGCTGACCAATTTGTTGCGCGCGTTGGGCGAGCGGATCGGGCCGCGGCGGCTGATCGTTTATGCCGACGATCCGGTCGCGGCGCGCGCGGCGATCGGCATCGAAGCATTCGACTATGTCGCGCTGCCGGCGCGGGGGGCGGTGCGGCGGTTGCTCGCCTTTCCCCGGCTGTTCCGGCGTGACGGCGTCACCATCGGGGTGTTCCAATATATCGCGCCGCTGGTGGGGCGGCATGTCGTGTTCGTCCACGATATCCTGCCGCTGACGCACCCGCAGTATTTTCCGCTGGCGATGCGGGTGACGATGCGGGTGTTCGGCGCGCTGGCGATCCGGCGCGCGAGCGTGGTGCTTGTCGTCAGCGAGGATACGCGCGCGGCGGTGCAGGCGCGTTTCCGGTTGCCGCCCGAGCGGCTGCGGGTGGTGCTGAACGGCCCGTCGTTCGCGCCGGCGGCCTATGCGCGTGGCGAACCCGCGTCGCCGCGCTACATCCTGACGGTCGGGCGGATCGAGCGGCGCAAGAATATCGGGCTGCTGATCGACGCGTTCCGTTTGGCCGATCTCAACGATGTGCGGCTGGTGATCGTCGGGGCAGTCGATGCCGGGTTCGGCTTCGCGGTGCCGCGCGATCCGCGCATCGGGTTGCGCAGCCGTGTCCCCGAGGACGAATTGATCGCTTTGTATAGGGGTGCCAGCTTGTTCGCCTATCCGAGCGCGGCTGAAGGCTTCGGCCTGCCGCTGCTCGATGCGACGCTGTTCGGCATCGCGACGATCGCCTCGAACCGGACGGCGCTGCCCGAGGTTGGCGGCGATCTCGTCCGCTATTTCGATCCCGAGGCGGCGGATGCGGTGACGACGCTCGCCGCGCTGATCGCCGGGCATTTCGGAGCGTCACCAATCCCGGCGCCGGATGCGGCACAACGGCGCGCGCAGGCCGAGCGTTTCTCCTGGGCGCGCGCGGCCGACGCCTTCCTCGCCGCGATCGACGCATGATGCGCGGCAAGCGCCTGATCGTGCTGACCAGCGATCTGCCCTACCCGCCGACCTATGGGCACAAGGTCGATCAATACCACCGCTGGCGCGCGTTCGCCGCGCGCGGCTGGCGGCTGCGGCTGATCTGCTGGCGCTCGCCGCTGGACGCGCCCGCCAGCGAGGCTGACGCGGATGTGTTGCGTGATGTGTTCGAGGCGATCGATATCCTGCCAATCGCGCATAGTTCCATCGCCTTCGCGCGGCGGCTGGCGCGGTTGTGGCGCCACCCCAGCCATGTCGCGGCGCGCGTGCCCGATGCGGCGACGCAGGCGCGGCTGATCGCCGACGCCAGGGCGTTCGGCCCCGCCGCGATCATCCTCGACGGCATTTATGGTGGCGTGGGCGGGGAGGGGCTCGCGCGGGCCTGTGGCGTGCCGGTGATCGTGCGCGGCCACAATATCGAGCATCGCTATTTCGAGCAGCAGGCCAGCGCCGCGCGCGACCTGCGCTCCCGCGTCGCGTGGAGCATCGCGCGCATTGGCCTCAAGCGGTATGAAGAGGGCCTGATCCGGCGCGCGGCGTGGACGTTCGACATTTCCGCCGACGATGTCGCCTATTGGCGGAGGCGGGGCATCGCGCGCATCTCGTGGGCGCCGACGGTGTTTTCGGGTGACCGCGCGGTCACGATCCTGCCGCCCGCCGAAAAGCGCTGGGACGTCGCTTATATCGGCAATCTGCGCCTGCCCAACAATCTGCGCGGGATTTCGTGGTTCATCAGCGACGTGATGCCGCATCTGCGCGCGCTGCGCCCCGGCATACGCTGCGCCTTCGCCGGTGCCGATCCGAGTCCGGCGGCGCTGGCGCTGTTCGCGGGCGCTCCCGATATCGAGGTAATCGCCAATGCGCCGAGCGCGGACGACATCCTCGCCAACGGGCGCGTGCTGATCAATCCGATCCTGTCGGGGAGCGGCGTCAACGTGAAGTCGATCGACATGCTGCGCTATGATGCGCCGATCGTGACGACCTCGGTCGGCGCGCAGGGCTTCGGGCCGGAGGTGGCGGGTCAGTTCCGCATTCACGACGATGCCGCGCATTTCGCCCGCGCGGTGATCGCGGCGCTCGCCGCCCCGTATCCGCCGGCGGGGCGATCAGGCGTGCGCAACCTGTTCGGCGAAGATGGCATCACCGAACAGAGTGCGCTGATCGCGCGCGTTGCTGGCGTTTGAGCTGCGCTGCGACCACGCTTCGATCAGTTCTTCGTACCCGGACAGCACCTTGTCCCAGGTGAACGCCGCGCGCCAGCGGGTCACTGCGGCCGCGCGCAATTCGGCGCGGAGTGCCGCGCAACTGACGAGCCGGTCGATATGGTCGGAGATCTGGTCCTCCGATGAGAAATACAGCGCCGACCGGCCCGCCACCCAGCGGTTGAATCGGTTGTCGTGCGCGATGATCGCGTTGCCCGCGCCGAGCGCTTCGACCAGTGACGGGTTGGTGCCGCCGACCTGATGGCCATGCAGATAGGCGATGCTGTGGACTCGCAGCGCATCGACGATGCGCCGGTCGTAGACCGCGCCGGGCATGACGACGTCCGGCCCGGCCGCGTTCAGCACCGCAACGTGATAGGGTATGCCGAAATCGTAAGCGCCCAGCACCAGCAATTTCAGACCGCGCCGCCGGCGCGAAAACGCGCGCACGATCTCCAACACCGAATTCTCCGGTTCGGGCCGCGCGATCAGCGTGAAGAAGCCGCCTGGCTCCACCCCGAAACCGGCGAGCGGTGCTGTGGACATGTCGAGCAGCCGATCGCTGCCATAGGGAATCACGATCGTCTTGGCAGGCGGCACGCGCGTGGCGAGATGGTCGGCGATCGCCGGATGATCGGCGATGAGCGTATTGCCCGCGCGGGCGGCGAGCCGCTCGTTGACCCACAGGAAGGCACGGGCGAGCACGGAATATTTGGCGCGCTTCCACTCCAACCCGTCCATGTTGACGATGTTCACCCGGCCCCGCAGGCGCAGATAGGCGCTCAGGAAGCCGGTATTATAGCCCAGCGTCAGGATCGTACCCGGCCGTTTCAGCGCGTCCGCCGCCGCGCGCATGTCGAACTCGATCGTGCCCCATGCGGCCCGGGCGTGGACCGGAATGTGGATGCGGCGGATGCCCTCCCACATATCCTCCTCGCGGCGTCCGGTCGGCGAGCCCTGGCAATAGACGGTGATGTCCCACCCGCGCGCGCGCAGGTGCCGTGCCAGCCGATCCGCGAAGGTCTCGAAGCCGCCGTGGGTCGCGGGTACGCCGCGAATGCCGAGAATGATGAGCGAGCGGCGTGGGGCGTGCCGGCTGGCCGGCGCGATCCGGTGCGACTGCCACGACAGGACGGCATGATCTTCGTCATCGCGGGCATAAGCGCGGGCGCGCCCGATCTGCCGTACCAGTCCCGTCATGCCGACGCCGGGTTTAAAGACGCTGTCCGCACTAAGCGTTGCCGGCCGCGATGCGCAAAAGATGCGTGCTCCAAAACGATCACCTCCACGCAGATCCTGCGCAATACGATGTGTGGATATCGAGAGGATTGGGAACGCTGGGCCTACATGCCGCACAGGAAAGCGCATCGGCGAATCGAACTATGCTTGCCGTTTCTTCTCACGTCAAATGGGTAAATGAAGATTTCATCATCTTCGAAGATATACGCTGCATTGCGGAATCGGCTGGCGGGCCGTCACTTTGCGCTTTAAGGGGCGATGGCTCGGCTGCGGAGGTGCGATACGTGATAGGACGCTCGACTCTGGGTGCGGCGCGCCGGCGGCTGGGCCGGCTGCGCTCCGACTTCGTCAGCACGGTCTCGCCGCGCGGGGCGATCGATACCGATCTCGCGCCCGGCCACCCGTTGCTGGCCAGCCTCGCCGCGCTGAAAGCCTATAACGCGATGCGCTCGGCCGAAGCGGGCAAGGCGATTCGCGACGGCAATCGCGTGCTGAACTTCCACATCGCGCTCGATCATGCCGCCAAGCTTCCGGCTGGCGACTATGCCGAACTCGGCACCTATCGCGGCTTAACCGCCTCGATCCTGTGGTCGCGCCGCGCGCCGGGCACGACGCTCTATTGTTTCGATACGTTCGCCGGGTTCGACGAACGCGATCTCGCCGATGGCCGGCTGTCGCAGGACATGGAGAAGGCCGCGTTCCGTGACACCAGCCTCGACATCGTACGGCAGCGGATTTCGGGCGGCAGCGACGACGGGCTGGCGTTCCGCGTCGGGTTTTTTCCCGATACGTTCGCGGGCCTCGAGGGCAAGCGCTTCCGGCTCGTCCACATCGATATGGATCTCGCCGATCCAATCACGGCCGCGCTGGAGACGTTCTGGCCGCGCATGGTCGATGGCGGCCGAGGCGGTCGATCGCTTCCTCGCCGCGCGCGGGCTGTTCGCCTGGCCGCTCAACGACCGTCTCGGCACCGCAATGATCATGCGGCAACGCGGCATGCCGGATGGATCGACCGTGGACGGGGCCGCGACCGATATCGTGCCATGCGACAGAGCAAGGGAACGCCGCGATGCTGAACATCGTGCGAGATGTTCGGCGTTTTACGTCATCTGTATTGGCGGGCTGTCCGGGACATCATCAAAATTCATCGGATCGGCCCGGCTTTGCGCGACGAACCGCGCCGCGACTGGGCTGGGCATATTGCCTGACAGCCGCGCCTGTGTCAGATGTTGCACAGCACAAGCCGCGCCGCAGAGCCGTGTGAAGGGAGCTTAAGTGGGTATCCGATCAGCGATGTTGTTGTGCGTCTGCGCGTTGTTGGCGGCGTGCGGAGGCAAGGGGGCCGAGGTCATTTCGACCGGCGACCGCTATGTCTCCAACCGTGCCGTCGTCACCGATTACCGGCTCGGGATCGGCGACAAGGTGCGCCTCACGGTGTTTCGCGAGCCCGACATGTCGGGCGATTTCACGGTCGGCCCGAACGGTACGGTAGCGCTACCACTGATCGGTGCGACGCCGGCAGTTGGGCGTCGGGTCGAGGAGGTCGCCGCAGACGCGCAGGCGCGCTACGGCGACGGCTATCTGCGCAGTCCGCAGGTCAACATGGAAGTCACCGGCTTCCGCCCGTTCTTCATTCTCGGCGAAGTCACGGCGCCCGGCCAGTTTCCGTATTCGATCGGTCTGACCGCGTTCAACGCGATCGCAACCGCGCAAGGGTTCACCCCGCGCGCCGACCGCTATATCGTTCACATCCGGCGCGAAGGCGCGACGGTGGAGGAGAATTATCAGCTCACACCGGATCTGCGGGTCTATCCGGGCGATACGATTCGCGTCGGAGAGCGCTTCTTCTGATCGGTCGTGATCGGGAGAGCGCTGGTCTTGCCGTATGTGCGGTGACGATCGTTCAGGGGGACGCGGATTGATGGGATTGCGTTTGGCTCCCGAAGGAAGATACCGCCGCGCCGGTCAGGCGTGTGGCGCTTCGGCGCGCGTCCTGTCGTGCTGCGGTGCGGGGGCATCCGGCGCATCATGACTCTGTCCGCCAAATCGGTGAATCGGGGGTGGCGCCTCCTGTTGTGCGCGGTCGTGCCGGCGTGTGCGATCGTGCCGGCGCGCGCGCAGGTCGGCGATTCGCTGCTGTTGCCGCCAGTGATACCGCCCGGATTCAACCGCGGCCGCAACCAGAGCGTGGTGGAATTGCCGCGCCGGGCGTTCGATCCGGTCGGGATTCGCATCGGATCGTTCAACCTGCTGCCGTCGATCCAGTCCGGCGGCGGAGCCACCAGCAACACCTATTACACCGCCGAACCGACCGCCTCCGCCTTCATCTCGACGACGCCGAGCGCGACGTTGGTTTCGCGGTGGAACCGTCATGAACTGATGGTTTCGGGCACGGGTACGTTCCGCGAATATGTCGGCGAATCGCGTCGCAACGAGGCGACGTGGCAAAGCGATGTGCGTGGGCGGGTGGATCTCGGGCGGTTCAGTTCTGTCACAGTCGAAGAGATTTCGACGCAAGCGAACGAAAGCCAGTTTTCGGGAGAAGTCACGCCGACGGTCGCGGCGATTTCCCGGTATCGTCGCGACTTCTTGAGTGTGCGCGGCGTCAATCAGGTCGGGCGAACCCGCACGACATTGGCGGCGGATTATGCATCGTTTCGCTTCCGTCCGCTGCCGTTGCTGGACGGTGAAACGCGCGATCAGTCAAACCGCGACCGTAACGTCGCGCGTGTGACTGGTCAGTTCGAATACGCCCAGTCGCCTGGCCTAGCCTTCTTTATGCAGGGTTCCTTCGCCAACCAGGCCTTCAAGACCGAGTTCAGCCCCGGTGTGCCCAACCTCGATTCGGATGGCTTCCGCGCACTCGGCGGTATCAACTTCGATTTACCTGGCAAGGTACGCGGGGCGTTCGGTGTCGGCTATACTCGTCAGACTTTCGAGGCTGCGCTCTACAAGCCGGTTGGCGGCTTATCACTTGAGGGCAGGCTCGAACTTTTTCCCTCGCGACTGACGACCGTCACATTAGGCGTACGTCGTTCGATCGAGATCACCAGTCTGGGCACGAACGGCGCGTATTGGGATAACCGCGTCAGCACGCGAGTCGATCGGGAGGTCTGGCGCGGCATTCTGGTGAACGCGACCGGTGAATATTCTCGACAGAGCTATGTTCGCACCGGACAGGATGCGAATGCGTACCGATTCGGGGCCGGCGCACGGTATCTGTCGTCGCGTAAGGTCGTGGTGGACGCCTCGCTCAATTACAGCAATCGCAGTGCGACAACGGGCATATTGGGTAACGGTTACGATGAAGTACGGGGCGAGGTGGGGTTGACGTTCCGGATCTAATACTTTCCCGGGACAGAACGCTTCTAGCAGGATAACAGGACGCTTATGGAAGTCAGACAGGAAGCCGGAGAGTCCGAAGCCCAGCTTGCGGATATCATCCAGATGGTCCGCGACACCGTCATGCGTCGGTGGCTGCTGCTGCTCGTCGTGTTCGCGGCGGTGGCGGTGCTGGGGATCGTCGCAGTACAGTTCCTGCCGGTCTCCTACACGTCGACGGCCAAGGTGCGAATCGATCCGTCGCTCAACCCGCTCGCCACCAAATCGGCGGATGGGAAGGCCGAATTGACGCCGGAGGCGATCGATACCGAAGTTGCTTCGGTTCAGTCGCCGACGATCGCGCGTGCGATCGTGCGGCAATTCCATCTCGAGCGCGATCCTGAATTCGCTAAAGCCTTGCAGGGGGGCGGACCCGGCCTCGCCTCCGCGTCCGATCGCGAGAGCGTCCTTGCAGCGGCCCTCCTCAAGAAGCTGAATGTTTCCCGTGAAAAGCTGACCTACATCCTCGACATCAGCTTCACTTCGGCTGATCCGGTCAAATCGGCCAGGTTGGCCAACGCCTTCGCGCAAGGCTATATCGACGCCAAGACCGGCAACAAAGCTGGGACTGCCGAGCGCCAGTCGCAATGGTTTGAGCGTCGGCTGAAGGAGCTTGCCGACGACGCCCGCAATGCCGACGCGCAAGTCGCCGATTACCGCGCCAAGGCCGGGATCGTCGAAAGCGACGGCGGCGGCTCCAACGGCAGTACGATTGTCGACCAGCAGATCACTCCGCTTGCCGGCTCGCTCGCGCAGGCGCAGGCCGATGCGGCGGCAGCGCGGTCCGATCTCGATGCCGCGCGCACGCAGATGGCGCATGGCAGCCGTGATTCGGTCGGCGTCGTGCTTAATTCGGCCACGGTGCAGGCGTTGCGCAGCCAGCGCGCCGATATCGTGCGCAACCTCGGCGAGATTCAGGTCCGTTATGGTGAGAAGCATCCCGAGACGCTGCGTGTGCGCGACCAGCTTGCCGCAGTCGATGTACAAATTCAGAATGAGACGCGGCGCGTAATCTCCGCGCTGACCGCGACCGCTGCTTCCACGCAAGCGCGCGTCGCTAGCCTGCGCGAGTCGATGGGGCAGCTTGAAACCCGGCGTGCGGGCGATACCCGCAACGCGGTGATCGCCGATGGCCTCGAGCGCGAGGCGACCGCCAAGCGTGCGCTGTACGATCGTATGTCGCAGATGGCGCTGGACAGCATGCAGGCGGCGCGCGTGTCTCTGGCGCAGGCGCAGATCGTCGAGGTTGCGCAGGCGCCGTCGCGGCCGACCAGCCCGAACAAGCCGCTCTTCTACGTCGCCGCTTTGGTGCTCGGCCTGATCGCCGGCGGTGCCACGATCGCGGTGCAGGAACTGATGTCGGGCACCTTGCGCTCGGCGGAAGATGCCGACCGGACGCTCGGCCTGACGATGCTCGCGGCGATCCCCAAGGTCGCCAAGGGCATCAATCCGGCCGATCTGCTCATCACCGAGCCTACCTCGTTCTTCTCGGAATCGCTGCGTATCGTCCGCGCTGCGGTGCTGGGCGTGCGCGGGCAGGCCGCGCCCAAGGTGATCGCATTCACCTCGGCGCTGCCGAGCGAGGGCAAGAGCACCACCGCGCTCGCGTTCGCGCGCACGCTCGCGATCGCCAACGCCAAGACGCTGCTGATCGAGTGCGACGTGCGCCGCGCGGTCATGCAGCGCATGGTCAAGACCGCGCCGCCGCGCATCGGTCTGGTCGAGGTCATCCACGGCGACGCGCCGCTCGACGAGGCGATCACGCCGGGCGACGTGCCGGGGCTCGACCAGTTGCTCGTCGTGTCGCGCTATTTCAGCTCGGAGGATCTGTTCGGCGGCGGCGCGATGGAAAACCTGCTGAATACGCTGCGCGGCCGCTACGACCAGATCGTGCTCGATCTGCCGCCGTTGATGGGCCTCGCCGACGGCCGCTTCCTCGCGGTGCTGGCGGACGCGACGATCATGGTGGTGAAGTGGGACGAAACCCCCGCCTCGGCCGCGTCCTCGGCGGTCAACTGGCTGCGTACCGATGGCAGCAACCCGATCGGTATGGTCTATTCGATGGTCGGCCAGGGCGCCGAATCGGTCGGCGGCCTTTATTATTACTCGCGCAAATACGCCGAATATTACCGGAGCGCGTGACGCGCTCGCGCGCCGGGTGGCTTGAACGGCGTGGCACGCGCTGACCGCCGCCCGGCGCTCACCGGGGATCTGCTGCGCTACGGATTGGCGCTGGCCGGGCCGATCGGCTCGGCCGGTGCGCAATTCCTGCTGTCGCTGGTGCTGTTGCGTCAGGTCGATCCGGCTGGGTTTGGGCGCTTTTCGTTTCTGCTGATCGCGGCGCAGCTCGGTTCGGCGATCTGGTCGGCCTTGTTTTGGGCGCCGCTGCCGCTGGTGCTCAGCGCTCCGCGCGGCGACGATACGCTCGATCCGGCGCGAACCATGCTCTCCGCCAATCTGTTCGGCGTGCTGATCGCGATCGTGCCGTTCGCGCTGATCGCGCGCGGTGTCGGCGAAACGTGGAGCGCAGTCGCGCTGTTCGCCGCCTTCGCCGCGCTCGCGCTGCTGCGCGGGTTCGCGCGCGCGCTTGGCTATGCGCGCGCGCAGCAACGCCGCGTGAGCGGATCGGACCTGCTCTACAGCATCGTGCTGCTGGTCGGCACGGCGCTGCTGTTCGGTGGCGTCGTGCGCGGCACCGGCGGCGCTTATGCGGTGTTCCTCGTCGCGACGGTGGCGGGGTTGCTCGCCTTCGGCCCCGCCGTCCTCGCCGAACAGATCGCTGCGTTTAGCGTGGCCCATCTCGCCAACTATCGCAATGTGTGGCGCGCGCATGGCCGCTGGTCGCTGCTCGGCGTGGTGACGTCCGAGGCGACCGTCAACGCGCACGCTTATCTCGTCACCGGCTTCCTCGGCGCGGGCGCGTTCGCGCCGCTTGCGGCGGCGGCGATCCTGATCCGCCCGATCACGGTTATCTTCAACGCGCTGACCGAGTTCGAGCGCGCGCGGATCGCGCGGGCGATCGGCGCGGACGATCTCGGCGAGGCGCGCCGCGCGGTGCGGCTGTTCCTAGCGATCCTGCTGCTAAGCTGGCTGGGGACCGCCGTCGCCACCGCAATGTTATTGTGGTTCGATCCACGGCTGATCTATCCACCGCACTATTCCCAGCACATGCTCGCGATTGGCGCGGCGTTATGGATGACGACCGCTTTGTTCCGGGTGGTGCGGATTCCTGACGGCACCTTGCTTCAGGCCGGCGGCGCGTTCCGTCCGCTCGCGCTGGCGAGCCTGTGGTCGGCGTTCGTCTCGGTCGCGGCGGTGGCGGCGCTGCTGCTGGTCGCGCCGCCGCTGTGGTCGATCCTCGGCGTGGCGCTTGGCGATGCGGTGTGCGCGGCGCTGATCCTGCGCGCCGCGCGGCTCTGGTATGGGCGCGCCGCCGCCGCCGCGCTATCAGCGGCATCATGAGAATCGCGATCGGCATCAAGGCGCTCAACGAGGCGGCCAAGATCGAGGCGGCGTTGCGCAGCGCGCTGGCGGCGGTCGCGCCCTATGGCGGCACGGTGCTGCTCGCCGACAGCGGCTCGAGCGACGCCACTGTCGAGATTGCGCGCAAATTGCCGGTCGAGGTCGTGCAGCTTGCCAATCGCGCTGAACGATCGTGTGGTGCCGGCGCGCAGCTTGCGTTCCAGCATCTCGACGCCGACTATTTCTGCCTGATCGACGGTGACATGGCGCTGGTGCCCGGCTTCATCGATGCGAGCCTCGCTTTTCTCGACGCGCACCCCGAGGTCGCCGGGGTGGGCGGGCAGGTGATCGAGCGCAATCTCGAAGCCGAGGAGTTCCAGATCCGCGCCGCCGCGATGGCGCGCGAGGCGCATCGCCGCGCCGGGCCGGTCGACCGGCTCGACGGCGGCGGCGTCTACCGGATGCGCGCGATTCGCGAGGTCGGCTATTTCTCCGATCGCAATTTGCATTCGTTCGAGGAGTTTGATCTCGCCGCGCGGCTGACCAGTCGCGGCTGGACGCTGGTGCGGATCGACGTGCCTGCGGTCGAGCATCGCGGCCATTCGGGCAACGGGTATCGGCTGCTGCTGTACCGGCTCACCTCGGGCCAAATGGGCGGCGCAGGCGAGGTGCTGCGGGCGAGCTTCGGCAAGCCGCATTTCGGTTTGGTGGTGCGGCGGCTCGGGCATCTCCGCAAGGCGGTGGTGATCGCGGCGTGGTGGCTGGCGCTGGTGCTGGCGCTGTGGTGCGCGCCGGTGATCGCGGCGGCGCTGGTGGTCGTGCCAGTTGCGTGGCTTGGGTGGCGGCGCGGGTCGCTTGCGCTCGGTCTCTATTCGTTCGCGATGTGGAATGCGCTGGCGATCGGGCTGATCGGCGGGCTGTTCCGGCGGCGTGTGCCGCCGACGCGTCCGCTCGCCTCGGTCGCGTTCACGCGGTTGCCGCCGGCTGCATAGCCTCGATCGCGGCGGCGAGCGTCGCGACGCAGGCTGCCCAGCTATAGTCCTCGCGAACACGCGCGCCCATCGCGGTGCCGCGCCGACGCAGATCGGCGAGGCTAGTCGCTTCGAGCCACGCTTCCGCACCGACGACCGCCGCGTCTGGATCGACGAGATGGCCGTCATAGGCCGCCGTCATTGCGCGGACGCCGGCCATATCGATCGCGATCGGGAGCGTGCCGGCGGCCATCGCTTCCAGCACGATCAGCGGGAAACTGTCGAGCCGCGAGAGGTGGACGAGGATGTCCGCCTCGCCGAGCGCCGCGATCAGCGCGGGGCCATCGAGCCAGTCGGACAGGGCGATGTGGGGCTTGAGACCGTTCGCTTCGATGCGCGTGTAGAGTTCCTGCATCAACGCTTCGTCGCCGCGCCCGATGATGCGCGCGGTGAAAGGCACCCCGGCGCGGTCCAGCGCGGCGCAGAGATCGACGATCGCGAGACTGCCTTTGCCTTCGGAGAGCCGGCCGGCGTGGATCAGCCGCAGCGCGGGTTCGGCGGGTGGCGCGCCGGGCGGAACGAAGCTCTCCGGCGGCAGGAAGGTGCGGATCGTCGACCGGGGTACATGCGCGGGCAGGTCGATCTCGGCGTCCTGGCCGTCGAACAGCAGGGCGATCCGGTCGGCGCGCGCGGCCAGCGTGCGGCACAGCCAGCGTAGCGCGGCGATGCGTTGCAAGCGGCTGTTGGCGCCGAGATGCAGCGTCACCAGCACGCGGATGCCGAGCGCCTTGGCGAGCAGGACGAACAGCAGATCGGGCAGATTGGCGGCGTTGAGCCACAGCACATCGATCGGCACGCGGTTGGCGTGGCGGAACGCGCGCAAGGCGCCGAGGAAGCGCGGCAGGCGGGTGGGCGTCAGATGGCCGCTGTGAGCTTGCAACCAGAGGACATCGCATTCTGGCCAATGCGTCCGCACCGCCTCGAGCGCGCGTGCGCAAAAGATTTCGACGCCGCCGGGGTCTCGGGTCGAGCCGCCGACGATGCACAGGCGTTTGGCGGGCGTCACGGGCGTCGGGTCACGATGTACGAAACCGGGGACGCAGCGCGTTGGACCATGCCCGTCCAATAGGGGGTTCTCCAGGGTTGCTCAAGCGCGGCCGAGCAGCCGGTTGAGGTCGCGCCTGGGGCGTAGCATCAGCCCCTCGGCGGAGACGGTCATGCGCTTGACGTCGATCAGCGTCGCCGGTCCTGCGCCCGAGAGCGTGTGCAGCCCGGCGCCGAAGGGCGCGGCGTCGGCGGGGGCGGTGAAGCGCGTGCCGGGGCGGGCCGCGAAGCGGGTCTCGTCGAGGGTTTCGATCTCCAGTAAGGTGATCGCGCCGCCGTAGGTGCGCGAACACTCCTGCACCGGCAGCAGGATACGCCCGTCGGCGGTGACGATCGGGGTGCCGCCGGGACGGGAGCTCGACCGGCCGGTGCGGACCGGATTGCCGGGATGCGGCGTCCACGGCCCGGCGAGCCGGTCGGCGAAGGCGATGTTGAGGGCGCTCATGCCGTCCTGTCCGTGGGCGGTCGAGGTGTAGAACAGCCACCAGCGGCCGTTGTGCCATAGCGGCGTCGCATCGACCGGCGCGGGATCCACGGTGATGGTCAGCGCGGCCTCCCAGCGATCAGGGAAAGTGACCGCGCGGTAGAGCGTTAGCCGGCCCGACTGATTCGCCTCGGGCATCAGCCAGGTCTCGCCCTCGGCATCGAACACTACGGGATAGGAGAGGTGCCACGGTTCGCGCAGCACCGGGCGCTGCCCGACGAAGCGATATTCTGCGTCGAACACCAAAACGTCGATCGTGCCGACCGGGTGGCGATAGTCGAACGTCTCGACGAACACGTACAGCAGCCCGCCGCGCCAATAGCCGAACGGATCGGCCTGGAAGCGGAGGCTTTCGAGACCCGGCGCCCAGTGCAGCGGCAGCCCGTCGAGCGTGCCGCGCGCGATGATCTCCGCCAGCGGCAGCGGTACGATCAGCGGGTGCCAGATGTCCTTGGAGAGGCGCACGATCGTCTCCTGCGGCTAGCGCGTCTGGCCGGCGAAGCTGTGGCGCGGGGCGGCCTCCGTCAAGCGTGCGTTTCCAACAGGTCCAGACATTTCGCCGCATCGGCGGCGAGGCGTTTCGAGACGTCGAGGATTTGCGCGCGCCGCGTATCGCCTTCGGCAAGCAAGCCGATCGTCTGCCGCACGATGATCTCGGTGTCGTCGTTCGAGGGGAAGGCGTTGAATTCGCGCGGGTCGGGATATTCGAGCAACGTCTGGATGCTCAGCGTCTTGTGCGAGTTCGAACCGAGGAACACGCACGGCGTTCCACCCAGCGCGGCCATGATCGAGGGGTGCCAGCGCCCCGAGACGAACACCCGCGCATTGGCGAGGATCGCGGCACCGGCCAGGATCGGCGTTTCCAGCGGGAGCAACTCGACGCCGGTATCGGCGGCGACGTCGATGAGGAACCGGTCGCCGCCGCAGGTCGGGATCAGCAGCAGCGGGACGCCGACCGCCTTCAGCTTGCGCACCAGGTTCGTGTAGGTCGATCGCGCGCGCGCCGGATCGCGCGCCGCCAGCGAACTCCCGCTGATCGCGACATACGGCCCGGCCGCGACCTTGGGCGGCGCATGGCCGGTATGTTCGAAAAAGGGGAGCAGCCGTTCGATCGCGGGGCGCGCCGGGCGGTCCGAATGGGTGAAATGATAGCGCCAGGTGAACAGCGCGTCCGGCAACATCGTCGCGCGCACCGCCGGCATGTGCGCTTGAACGAACGCATAGGATGCCGTTTCGCGGACCACGACGGCGGCGCTGTCGGCGAGGATGCGCGCCGCGACATCGACGGTTGGCTGGTGAATGCCGTCGATCGGGCATTCCGACAGCATCGCGTTGAGATAATAGACCGGCTTGCCGCGCCTCTGCGCCAACCGGCAGACGGTGAGGATGTAGAGCAATTTCTGGCGCGGCGGGGTGGTGAAGATCAGATCGCCCTCGCCGTTCACCGCGATCGCATCGCAGGCTTCGATCGCATCGAATAGCGCCCGCGCGAACGCGGAATAGGCGCGGGCACGATCGATATTGTCGATGTTGCGGTCGAGATCGAGCGTGAGGCCGACCGGATCGCCGAGCCGTTCGAGCAGGTGAAGCACCGCCGGGCCGACGACTGGGAGTTTGCGGAGCTTCTTGCGGTAGAGCCTTTGCGCGAGCGGGCCGTAGAGCGCATCGCCGATCCTGTCGGAAACCGGATAGCGCGCTTCGATCATCTTGCCGGTCGCGGCGGCGATGACCTCATGGTCGCGCGCAAGCAGCTCCCGCAGCGCGATGCTCGTCGCCCGGCACCCCCAGTTGATTCGGTCGCTGTTGTCGCCGACGTAGAGAAGCTTCATGCCGGATGCGACGCGCTGAACATTCTCGGCATCGGCGGTCAGGCGGCCTTTACGGCGTTGGGCTTGGGCCGCCACTTGAGCTTGTCGCGCTGGACCTGCTCGACGGGCAGGATCTCGGTCGATTTGTAGCGCAGCGCGGCGCTCACCGCGCGCGCGTCGCGGCTCAGCCGGCGCAGGCCATCGGGTTCGAGCGAGGCGGCGTGATCGGTGCCCTTCCAGGTCCGGTCGAGCGTGAAATGCCGTTCGATCCACGACACGCCGAGCGCGACCGCGGCCATGTCCGCGGCGATGCCGAGATGATGGCCCGAGAAGGCGATCGACTTGACGCTCTCGCCGAACTTTTCCGTGAGCCGGGTGATTTCGAGCAGGCACAGATCGTCGAACGCGACCGGATAGCCCGAGGTGCAGGCGTAAAGCACGACATCCTTCGCGCGACCGTTCTTCACGAAGAAATCGACGATCTGTTCTTCCTCTGCCTGCGTGGTCATGCCGAGCGAGAGGTGAATCTCACCGTCGAAATCGTTGGCGAGTACGCCGAGCATCTCGAAGTGGAGGTTGCACGCCGAGGGCACCTTGAGCAACTTGGGCGCCAGCGTCGCCATTTCGCGCGCCGAGGTCGTGTCCCACACCGAGGTCGAATATTCTATGCCGAGCGACTCGCAATAGTCTTTCAGCTCGCGGTGCTGCTCGACGTTGAATTCGAGATATTCGCGGTGCGCGCCATAGGTGTCGCCATAGGCGTTGGCCGGGTTCGGGTGCGGCGTGTTATATTGCTGTTCGGTCAGCAGTTCACGGTTGTTACGCTTCTGGAACTTTACCACGTCGGCCTTGGCATAGTCCGCCGCGACCTTGATCAGTTCCTTGGCGATCGACATCTCGCCCTTGTGGTTGCAGCCGACCTCCGCAATGACTTTAACGCTCATCAAGCACTCCTGCGACTGACGCTCACCATCGCGCGGCATGAAGGAGGCATCCTCCACGCAAGCAAAACGCGCCTGATCCACAAACGTTATGCTGGATCGGCGCCCCATGCGCGGCATCCGAGCTTACCCATTACATAGCCAAAGCGGCCCGGTCAGGCAATTCGAATACGCGTGCGGCGTTTAATCCTCTTGGGGCTGCGCGTTTCCACCGATGGCCCACTCGCCACCATCAGCGCGGCGAACACGGCGAGCAGGATCGCGATCGTCGTCGTGCGGACCGGATAATCGAAGGTCGAGTGAAGCAGGATCGCGGCGACGGCGACGCTCGCCGCGCAGCGGATCGGCCGGTCGGGCGCGTCGGCGTCGAACCACGCGGCGATGCCGGCCCAGCCCAGCCACGCCAGCGCGGCGAGCAGCAGCAGCGCGCCGGGCACGCCATATTCGAGCAGGATTTCGAGATAATCGTCATGCGCGTGGTTGATGAAATAGGGCCGCATGTCGTCGACCGGCTCGACCATCGCATAGACCGGGCGGAAGGTGGCCGGGCCGCTGCCGAACGGCAGGAAGCGCGGAACCGCCGACGCCGTCAGCCGCGCGAACTCGATACGGTCCGAATCGACCACGCCCTCGGTCTGCACGCGCGTGGCCAATTTGCTGCCGACCGAACTATAGGCGAGCCCGCCGACCACCGCGACCAGGGCGAGGCAGATCGCGCCCCATAGCAGCAGCGTCGGTACGGTGCCGGCTGCGGTGCTGCGGCGGCTGGGCGGCATGATGCGGGCGAGCAAGGCGCAGCCGACCAGCACCGGCACCGCCAGCACCAGCCCGGCGCGCGCGCTGGTCGCGACCAAGGCGACGATCGCCAGCCCGAACAGGGTCGCGCCGCCGAGCGCCAGCCCGCGTGCCTCATCGCCGCGTTCGCGGAACCATGCCAGCGCGCCGGCGGCGGCGAGCGGCAGCGTACACAGCATCAGCGTCGCCATATGGTTGCGGTTGGGGAAGAAGCCGAGCGCGCCGTTGATGCTGGAGATGTCGTAGAAATGCAGCGCGCGCGACGCGCCGCCCGGCACCTGCGCGAAGCCGACCATGATCGCGATCAGCGTCACCGCGAGGAAGCCGTAGAGCAACGCCCAGCGCTGTACCGTGGTCAATCGCACCGCGATCAGGAACATCACGATCGGCGCGAGCAGGTGCAGCGCGGTAAGCACGCCGACCCCATCCCGCAGGCCCAGGCCGTGCCACGGCGGTACGATGCCGGCGAGCGCATAGGTGCGCAGCGCGAGGTCGCGGCCCGGCACGCTCGACCAAATCGCCGGCGGCAGCGGCACCGAATAGAGCAAGGGCAAAGCGGCGATGGCGAGCATCAGCCAGACGGCGATTCGCGCCGCGCCTTCGGGCAAAGCGATCCGCTTGCGGATGACGAGCCAGGTCAGGATGCCGAGCGCAGCGAGCTGGACCAGCAGATTGCCAACCGACGGCCGCGACGACCCGCCGAGGATGATGCCGGCGGCGAGCAGCAGCAGCGCAGCCACGAAGTCCGGGGCGAACAGTCCGGCCGCCCGCGCGCGTTCACGGAGCTCGTCCATTCAAAGGGTCTCGCGATCGGGCATGAGACCACTTCTCACGTTCGCTTTTTTTGTTCAAGACGCTCGCGCATGGATGTCGGCACGCAATGGCAGCGGCGCTTCGTGCCAATATCGAACACGACGATGGGTAGGATGCACCTTGAACCCGAATCGCGAGGACCCAGTCGTTGGCGGTGATCTTGATGGGAACGGGCGGTTCTTCGGGCCGCACACTGGCGGCGCTGGCGGCGGCGCTGGCGCAATACTTGCCGGACCAGCCGATTCGCTTCGTCGATACCCAGCCGTTCAATCTGCGCACCGGCGGCATCACCGGCTATGACGGCCCCGGCGCGATTCTGCGCGCGCACCCCGATGCGTGCGGGCTGAAACGTTATACGGCGAGCTGGTCGGCGAACATGGTGCTGAACGGCGGGCAAAGGGTGTACCGCCGAATGATCGACTATGCCGCCGGGCTGATCGGCGCGGACGCCGATGTGGTCGTCACCTGCCACGACCGCATCTACATCGAGACGGCGATGCTGGCGGCGGCGCGGCGCCAGGGCGCGGCGACGGTGCTGCTTCAGGAGGGGCCGTTCTGTGCGATCGGGCATGGCGCGCCGCGATCGGGGCTGTTGCGCGCCAAGGCGCTGGCGGCGCCGCTGGCGACGCGGCTGCTGCGCGTGCTGCCGCCGATGCCCGATTACGGCATGGCCGGGCACGACCGCGTAATCGCCGCCTCCGATTCGTACCGGGCGCGGTGGATCGCGGCGGGGCTTGCGCCCGAGACGGTGGTGGTCGGGGGTATCCCGCGCTTCGATCCGCTCGCCTCGCTGCGCGGGCGGGCGGGGGATGCCGGGCCGCTGCGGGTGTTGTACCTCGTCCAGCCGTTCGCGGCGCATGGCAAGGTCGATGCGGCGGCGGCGTATGGGGTTCAGCGCGTGCTGGCGGAGGGGCTGAACGCTGCCGCCGCCGCGCGGCCGCTCGCGCTGACGATTCGGTCGCACCCGCGCTCTTCGGGGGACGATGCGGCGGTGCTGCGGGCTGCGTTGAGGTTTGCGGTAACCGAGGATCGCGGCGCGGCACCGCTCGAAGCGGTGCTGCCCGAGGTCGATCTGGTGATCGGCCATTATTCGAGCGGTATGCTCGAGGCGTTGCTGGCGAATCGGCCGGTGGTGTGCGTGCCGGTCCCCACCACCGCCTTCGCCGAGGCGGCCGAGGCCGACAAGCAGCGCTGGCTGACCGGGATCGGCATTCCGGTCGCCGCCACCGCCGAGGCGATCGCCGACGTGCTGGTGCAGGCGGACGGGGTGCCGGCGACGGTTGATTGGGGCAAGGTCGGCGACGAGGTCGGCACCGTCGATGGCCATGCGGCGGCGCGGTGCGCTGGGCTGATCGCGGAGGTGGTGGCGAATCGGGCCGGCGTTACGCGCGGGTCTCGATGAAGTGCTTCAGCGCGATGCCGTTATCCGCCACTGCGACCGGGTTCGCCGACCAGCCGCGTAGCACGCGCGCCATCCGCTTCAGCCCGAACAGCCCCGGCAGGAACAGGCTGCGCTCGTAGCGGCCGAGGTCGATCAGCCCGGTCGAGACCGCCGCCGCATAGGCGGTGTAGCGATAGTGCGCGGCGTGCGCGATCAGCCCTTCGGGATTGGGTTCGAGCGTGATCGCGGTGCCGGCGAGGCTGCGCTCCAGCCGGGCGATATCCTCGCGCGGGTGCGGCAGGTAGCGGACCGGGCAGGGGCTGGCCGCCGCGATTTCCGCCAGCGCGGTGCGGAAGCGGGCTTCGCCGACGATGCGATCCTCGACCAGTGGGGAGCCGATCAGCAGCAATTCGTCGCGCGCGGTCGTGGGTTCGGCGGGTGTACGCAGCACGAGGTTGCGCCGTTCGAAGCGGTCGCGCACCGTCACCGTGCTGCGGTCGATCCGCCGCCGCGTGATGTGGCGCGGATAGAAGCCCGCCGCCGCCTGCACGAGCCCGCGCGCCGCGTACCAACGGTTCGAGGTGAGATCGACGTAGTGCGACAGCCCATCCTCCCACAGTTCGATCGCGCCAAGGCCCGGCAGCGTCTGCAGGAAGCGTTCTAGCGGTTCGCCTTCGAGGAACAGGATCGTGCGCGCGAATCGGTAGGGCGCGAGCAGCGCCGCGACCGCCGGATAATAGCCACGGTTGGCGCGGCGCGCGGCGGTGAACGTCGCGAGACTGCGTCCCGGCAGAGTCTCGCGGCCGAGATACAGCAAGCGCCCGGCGAAATGGCGTTCGAGCGGGCCGCGCATCGCTTCGTCGCGGAACAGCACGACATCGGGGTCTGCGGCATTATCGAGCAGGAACTGGAGGTGCAGCCGCGAGCGCGGCAGCGCCGCGACGGGGCCGGCGGGATCAGCCACGCGCGAGATGCCCGCCGGCTTCGAGCAGATCGGCAAGCAGCCGAATCGCGCCGCGCCCGCCATCGGCGTCGAGCACCAAAGCCGCCGCCGCCAGCGCGCGCGGATGCGCGTCCTGCGGCGCGACCGCGCAACCGACCGCCGCCATGCATTCGAGATCGTTGACGTCGTTGCCGACATAGACCGTTCCGGCCGGGTCGATCGCGTTCTCGGCGAGCCAGGTTTGCAGCACCGCGAGCTTGCCCTCGATGCCGTGATGATAGGGCAATCGCAGCTTGCGGCAGCGCGCGGCGACGACCGGGTTGGTCTCCTTCGAGATCACCAGCATCGGCAGACCGGCGGCACGCAGCCGCTCGATGCCCATGCCGTCGCGGCGCGAACACACCACGCTCTCCTCGCCACTTTCGCTGACGAAGACGCGATCGTCGGTGAGCACGCCGTCGAAATCCATCACCAGCGCCGAGACGCGGGTGGGCAGGCCAGGCGCGCGCGCGGTGAGTCGCGCGATGCGTTCCTCGGCGATTCGGAAATCCTCCGGCTCGTCGATTTCGAGCCGGCGTTCGACCGGCGTGTCGAACAGCACGGTCTTGCCGAAGAAGCGGTGGCGCGCGGCGCGGAAGCCGGCGGTCTTCATCACGTAGACCGCGCCGGTTTCGAGATATTCGGGCGTGCGCTGCTGGCGCATCAGCCGCACGCTCTTGTCGTGGTTGATGCCGTGCGCGCCGGCTTCGTCCTCGGCCCATAGGAAATAATGAAATGTCGTCACCGCGAGCGCGCTGTCGGCGTGCGCGTCGATCAGCGCGGCGATCGTGCCGTCGATATCCTCGGGCGCGGTGAGCGGCGAGGTACATTGCAGGAAGACGAGCAGATCGGGTTCGTAGCCCTCGTCCGCACGCAACACGTCGAGCGTGTGGAGCAGCGCGGCTTCCGACGAGGCGGTATCGGTGGCGAGTTCGGCGGGGCGGCGTACCACCTCGGCGCCGTGGTGTAGCGCGACGCTCGCGATCTCGTCGTCGTCGGTGCTCACCACCACGCGGCTGACGCGCGATGCCGCACATGCAGCATATATGGTATGCGCGATCAGCGGCGTGCCGCCGAGCGGCAGTACGTTCTTGCGCGGAATGCCCTTGGAGCCGCCGCGCGCGGGGATGATCGCGAGTGTCTGCAACGCCAAACTCCTTGGAAACACCGCATCGTAAGCCCGAAGTCCGCGACAAGGCGAACGTGAACGACGGCAGCTTTACCCGATCTCGACCATAACGATATGCTTCGCCGTGTTGTTTCCTATTGCTGATCGGGACGGGCGAGTGCTACCGATATTTTGTGCATGGGCAACATGACGGGGATGCTAGACCTCGTCAGTTGAAAAGCGGGGCTATTGGTGATGCGATCGGGCAGTGTGTGTTTGCCGACCAATAAAGCCATGCTTGGTGCGCTGGCTTTGAGTCTCGTCGGTCTGTCCAGCGGATGTGCGACGCACAGCGCGATCCGCGACGGCACAGCGACGGCGGTCGTGCCAGTCACGACCTTGCCCGAACCCGATCCACGCAATGCGATCGGCGATATCGCCCCGGCGTATTATATCGCGCCGCAGGACAAGCTTGACATTGCGGTGTACCAATTCCCGGAACTGACCAAGATCGTCACGGTCGATCAGGCCGGGCAGATCGCCTTGCCGTTTGTCGGCCAGGTGCTGGCTGGCGGCCACACTCCGGCCGAGGTTCGTGCCGAGATCGCCTCGCGGCTTGGCCAGTCGGTCATGCACCATCCCGACGTGACGGTGGCGGTTTCCGAATCGGTCGGCCAGCGGCTCACCGTCGAGGGCGCGGTCAACCAGCCGGGCGTCTATCCGGTACAGGGCAAGAGCAGCCTTCTGCAGGCGATCGCGCAGGCGAAAGGCACCGACAACGTGGCCAACGAGCATATCGTCGCCGTCTTCCGCACGATCAACAACCAGAAAAACGCAGCGGTCTTCGACGTGACGATGATCCGTGATGGGCGGATGGCCGATCCGGTTCTGTATGGCAACGACACGGTCGTGGTCGAGCGATCCGCCGGAAAGGTGCTGCTGCAGAATCTGTACAAGGGCGTGGTGCCGGTGCTCGGCGTGTTCCGCGCGGCAGACGTGGCAAACCGTTTCTGATGACCCTGCAGGTTCACCTTCGGCTCGAGATTTGGCGAACGATTCATGAATGAACGCACCTCCGCGATGGAACCGGCACCCGGCGATGTCTGGCAGGATGACGGCGCGCGCGGCGCGGCGGCACGGCCGTGGCAGGCGATCGGTGGAGTCGGTGCGGGCGCGAGCAACGGCTTGCAGAACTTCATCGCGGTGGTGCTCAAGCGGCGCTGGCTGATCCTCGGCATCACGCTCGCGGCGCTGGTGATCGCGCTGCTGTTCACGGTGTTCTCGCCGCCGGTCTATATCGCCCGCGCCACCTTCCAGGTGCAGCGCGAGGCGCCGCGCGTCGTCGATACGCAAGGCGCGAACACCGCGCAGAGCACGGAAAACGACCAGGCGTTCCTCAACACGCAATTCGCGCTGATGACCAGCCGCGTGACCGCGCAGGGCATCGTCCGCCGCCTCAACCTCGCGACCAACCGCGATTTCATCGGCAGCGGAACGTTCGGCGGGGTTTTCCAGAACGAATCGACGCCGAGCCCGGCCGCGCTGCAGCAGGCGTTCGACGCCGCGACGGCGAAGGTCATGCAGAACCTCACCGCGACCCAATATGGCACGTCGCTGCTGGTCCAGGTCCAGTATGAGGATCGCAACCCGCAGATGGCGGCAGCGATCGCCAACGCGGCGATCGACGAGTTCATCCAGGATTCGATCGAGCGCCAGTTCCTGTCGTCGAAATATGCCGGGGACTTCGTCGGTCGCCGGCTGCTCGAACTCAAGGCCAAGCTCGAAAAGTCCGAGCGGGATCTGGTCGATTACGCCTCGCACGAAAAGATCATCAGCGTCACCGACGCGGGCAAGCCCGGCGCGCAGGCGCAGTCGCTCGATTCGGCGTCGCTCAACGTCATCAACACCGCCGCCGTCACCGCGAAGGCGCAGCGTGTCGATGCCGAGGCCGCCTGGCAGCTCGCGCAGACGTCAAACGCCGGCGCGCTCGCGCAATCCACCAACGATGCCCAGCTCAACGAGCTGGCCGGCAAGCTGTCGACGTTGCAAAGCGACTATCAGCAGAAGGCGCAGACCTTCAAACCGAACTTCCCGGCGATGGTCGAGCTGCGTGCGCAGATGGGCGCGATCCAGAAGCAAATGGATGCGCAGCGCGGCAAGCTGCTCCAGGTCGTGAAGGGCAATTACCAGCTCGCGCTCGATAAGGAAAAGGCGCTCGACGACCAGCTCGCCAAGGCAACCAGCCAGGTGCTCGACGTCCAGTCGCGCAGCATCCAGTATATGATCCTGCAGCGCGAGGTGGATACCAACCGCGCGCTGTATGACGCACTGCTTTCGCGCTACAAGGAAATCGGCGTCTCGGGCGGCAGTAGCTCGAACAACGTGTCGATCATCGACCGCGCACGCGCGCCCGGTTCGCCGGCGTGGCCGATCCTGTGGCTCAACCTGCTGATCGCGCTGGTCGGCGGTCTCGCCATCGGTCTGGGCGTGGCCTTCCTCCTCGACTTCCTCGACGACACCTTCAAGATGCCCGAAGATGTCGAGACCAATCTCGGCCTGCCGTTGCTCGGCATGATCCCCAGGCTCGACGAGGACGAGACTCCGATCGGCGAACTCGCCAAGGCGCGGTCGAGCTTCGTCGAGGCGTATTTCGCCGCGCGCACCGCATTGCAGCTCGCAGGGGCGAACGGTGCGCCCAAATCCTTGCTCGTCACCAGTGCGAACCCCAACGAGGGCAAGACCACGACGGCGATCTCGCTCGCGCAGAGTTTCGCCGAACAGGGCAAGCGCGTGTTGCTGGTCGATGCCGACATGCGGCGACCGTCGCTTCACAAGATGCTCGGCTTCAACAACGGCGACGGCTTCGCCAACGCGCTCAACGGTGAGCGGCGCGCCGCTGACGTGATCGTCCATGACAGCCACGGCTTCGACGTGCTGCCGAGCGGACCGATCTCGCCCAACCCGGCGCGGCTGTTGAGCGGGGGCCTGCGCGGGCTGCTCGCCGATCTCGAATCGCGCTATGACATGGTGATCTTCGACGGTCCGCCGATCGTTGGCCTCGCCGACGTGCCGATCCTGTCGGCGGCGATCGAAGAGACGGTGCTGGTGATCCAGGCGCGCAAGAGCCGGCGCCGCGTGGTGATGTCGGCACTGCGCCGGTTGCGGTCGAGCCGCAGCTCGATCGTCGGCGTGATCCTCACCAAGTTCGATCACCGCTCGGCCGATTATGCGTACACCTACGCCTATTCGAGCTATTATTACAGCTACGGGGACGGCAAGGCCGCCTGATGCCGCAGGTCCGTACCCGGACCCGCCGCGTTCCGACGCGCGCCGAGCGGGTGAGGGCGGGCGTACTGATCGGCGTGGCGGTGCTGGCCGGGGCTGGCATCACCGCGGTCGATTTCGCGGCGGACGCATCGGTGGTTCCCGAGGTCGCGACGCAGGCCGATCCGCGCAACAGTGACGTACTGGCCAATCTGGCGGAAAACACCGCCAAAATCGACCTCGATGCCGCCCACGCTTTTGCGCTGCGTGCGATCGCCAGCAATCCCCTCGACGACCGCGCGCTCGTCATCGCCGCGCTGGCGCGGACCTCGACCAACGAGATCGCGCGTGCCGACGGGCTGTTCGGTCTCGTTACCAAGCTGACGCGCCGCCAGCCGCTCGCCGAGACGTGGATGTTCGATCTGTCTGCCAGCCGCGGCGATTATGGGGCGGCAATCGACCATGCCGATGCGGCCTTGCGCCTTCACACCGCCGCCGACGCCGACGTGATGCCGGTGATGGTCCAAATCACCAGCACGGCCGGCGCACTCCCGGCGCTGGCCCGCAAGCTGGCGACGATGCCGCCGTGGCGCGCAGATTTCTTTCGGGCGTTGGCGAGATCAAAAGTGGGCAACGGCGTCGCGCTGATCGCCGCGCTCAAACAGGCCGGCGACCATACCGCCCCGGTCGAGGTGGCATCGATGGCAAGCCAGCAGATCGCCGCCGGCAGCACCGCGAATGCGCGTGCGGTGTGGCTGAAGGGATTCGGATCGCCGCTGCCGCCGCTGCTCTCGCCCAATTTCGAATCGATGGTGCAGTACGGCGATTTCGGCTGGTCGTTCGGTGCGCGCGGCGGCGCGCAGATCGTCGCGCGTGGCGATGCCGTCGATGGCAAGAGCGGCCACGCGCTTGAGGTCCAGCCCTCCCGCACCGGCAAGCGGCCGATCCCGGTCGCCCAGCAGGCCATGCTGCTAGATCACGGCGGGCATAAGGTGACGTTCGAAGGGCGCAGCGTCGGCGGCACCCAGTCGGTCGCGTCGGTAGTGGTGCGCTGCGCCGGCACCGATCAGGAACTCGGCCGCGCGGCGGCGCCGGCGGGGCAGCGCTGGGCGCCCGCCGGCTTCGGCTTCTTCGTGCCGGCGACCGACTGCCCGATCCAGAAGCTGGTGATCGAGGCGGTGCCGAACTTCACGCAGGGCGGCAGCCCGACGCTGATCGACACGTTCCGCGTCGAATAGGCGTTAGCCGAGCGCCCGGTCGAACAGCTTCGCCAGCCTGAGTCCACCGCGTTCGACCTCCAGCCGCGCGACCGGCACGAGCCGTTCGATCGTCGCATCGTCGAGCGTGACGCGCGGCGGCGTCGGCGCACACGGATCGCCATTGAGCGCGCTGGCGTAGGTCTGGTCGCGTGCGACCTGCCAGCTTTCGCGGCTCCAGTCGGTCACGCTGCCGGCGGCGAGCTCCGCGCGGACCTGCGCGGGGTAGCGCCGGACAAGCGACGGGCCGGTCGTGATCGCGCGCTCGGCGAGATAGCCGTCCCAGATCGAATGGAGGTTGAGCCGGGGCGGGCCGTAGCGCCCGTAGGTCGCCTTGACGTCGTTGCCGCCCTTGTCACCCTTTTCGCCGGCGTGCAGCGGCTGGTGGAGATCGCCGGTGAAGTGGATCAGGAAGACGAGCGCCTGAACGCGGTCCTTGAGCGGCGCGTGGCGGTCGCGCAGCGTCTTCACGTCGCGCTCGATCTGCGCGGAGACGCAATTGCCGTCCTTGCAGGCTTCGGTCAGGCTGAACGGCGCGCAGATGTTCACGTCCTGGAAGTGCCAGGTATAGGCGTAGCCGAAGCGGGATTTGCCATCGGCGTCCTTGAGCGGCTTGACGCAATCGGCCCAGGTGCTCGCGCCTTCGATCGTGGTGGCCTTGCATTCGGGCGTGCCGAGCAGATCGCTGTGCGCGAGCAGCCGCCGCACTTCGGCGCGGGCGCGGGGCGAGGCGTTGGCATAGCCGATCTTCGCGATCGTCTCGTGGCCGAACTCCCAATAGGCGCTGGCAGGGGCGGCGGCGCTGGCGAGCGCGGCGGCGGCGAGATACGCGAGGGTACGAATCATGTCAGCGTCATACGGACATCCGTTCTCCCGCGAAAGCGGGAGTCCAGAGCCCCGAACGCAGCGCTTGTGGCTCTGGGCCCCCGCTTTCGCGGGGGAACGGTTGTGCCACCTCCGTCACCCCAGCGCACGCTGGGGTCTTTCCGGGGAGGTCGTACCGCTTCCTCGCGGGGAGACCCCAGCTTTCGCTGGGGTGACGATGCGAAGGAGCGTCACTCGTCGTCGAAGACGCCGACCTCCGCCGCCTGGTCTGCGGTGACGCGGCCACGGTACATGCCCTTGGTGGAGAACCGCCAGAACGGCGCTCCGTCCAGCGGCATCACGATCACGCCGCCGGTGCCGCCCATCGCGGTGATCTCGGCGAGTACGGTTTCGGTCGCTGTGGCGGCGTCCTCGCCGGCGAGGCGGATGCGCGCGGCGATTTCGTGTGCGCAAGACGTGCGGATGAAGAACTCGCCCGATCCGGTCGCGGAGACGGCGCAGGCGCGGTCGTCGGCGTAGGTGCCGGCGCCGATCAGCGGTGAATCGCCGATCCGGCCCCAGCGCTTGCCGGTGACGCCGCCGGTCGAGGTCGCGGCGGCGAGGCCCCCGGCCGCATCGCGCGCCACCGCGCCGACCGTGCCGAACTTCATCTCGACATCGAACGCGCCGTCCGGCTTGGCGCGCATGATCTCGAGTTGCGCGCGGCGTTCGGGCAGGATCAGCCAGTCCTGTGTCGCTGGTTCGAGACCGTGCGCGACCGCGAAGGCATCCGCGCCGGCGCCGCCGAGCAGGACGTGCGGGCTTTGCTCCATCACCGCGCGCGCGAGGCTGACCGGGTGGCGCGTCGCGGTGACGCCCGCGACCGCGCCGGCCTTGCGGGTCGCGCCGTGCATGATCGCGGCGTCGAGTTCGGCGACGCCGTCATAGCTGAGTGCGGCGCCGCGCCCGGCGTTGAACTCGGGCGCGTCTTCCAGCACGCGCACCGCCGCTTCGACCGCGTCGAGCGCCGCGCCGCCCTCCACCAGCACCGCTTCGCCGGCGGCGAGCGCCTGTGCCAGCGCATCGCGCGCGCCGGCCGGGCCGGGGTTGGCGCGCGTCATGCTGCCCGCGCCGCCGTGGATCGCCAGTGCCCATGTCATGCCGGTATCTCCCGATTGTGCCGCCGGAGGCCGATCAGCGGGCGCAGCCAGTCGATCTCGCGGCCGACCAGATAGAAGGCCCAGCAGCCCGCCACCGTCGCGGGCAGCAGTATCGCGAATTCGAGGAGCGGCGGCGCGTGCAGCGGCAGCAGCCAATATTCAACCAGCACGATGATGGTCTGGTGGACGATGTAGAAGGGGAACACCGCCTCGGTCAGCGTGCGGCGCCAGGGCGTATCGTAGTTCCAGAAGCGATCAGCAAAGCCCGCCAGCGCGATCACCGCGCACCAGCCCTGCACCACGCGCGCGGTCGCGAAAGTGACGCCCCACGGATCGGCGGGCATGGTGTTGCCGGGCCAGCGCCACTCGATCGCGGCGACCACGCCATAGGCGAGCAGCGCGACCACGCCGGCCGGCTTCCACCACCGCCCGATCGCCGCCATCGCCCGCTCCGATCGCGCCAGCGCGAAGCCGAACAGGAAGCCGGGGAAATAATGGAGATGCGCGACGCCGTCGTGGAGCGGATCATGCGTCTCGCGCGCGCCGGGCAGCAGCATGTCGACGCCGAGCAACCACACGATCGGCACGATCACGATCAGCACGCTTCCGAACAGCCAGTCGAAGCCGCGTTGCGCGCGCAGCCATCCGCCGAGCGCGATCAGCACCGTCAGCGCGAGCGTGTAGCACCACAGATAGCCCACAAACCACAGATGCTGCCACGTCGGCAGCGCGATGCCGTGGAGGCGGTGGAAGCGGAAATAGTCGTACAGCCAGAACCAGCCGAAATCGTGCGGGTAATGGTATTTGACGGCGAGTTCGATCCACGGCTGCACCGGCACCACGAAGATCACGCCGAACACCAGCGGGATCAGCAAGCGCCGGCTGCGCGAGGCGATGAAGCTGCCGAGAGTCGCGCCTTTCGACAGCAATGCGCGGCTGGCGTAGCCCGAGATTACGAACAGCAGCATCAGCCGCCAACTGTTCGCCGCCATCATCGGGATCGCCACCCAATCGATCGGGTGCGCGGTCTTAACGTGGAAATCCCACGGCACGAACACCATGCCGATATGGTAGAGGATCAGCAGCGCGAACGCGCCGACCCGCAACCAATCCATGCCATAATGCCGTTCCATCGTCGCTCTCTATGGCTGTGCGCGCCGCAACACCACCCCCGGCCCCGCCCGATCACGATGATGTTTCTGGAGGATTGCCGATCATGCTAGGGCCGACCGCAAAGGGGCGGACATGCGATTCAGACGGGTGATCGGGACGATAAGCGTGGCTGCGGCCGCGCTGTTGGCGGGCGGAGAGGCGTATCCACAAGTCTTCGGCGCGTTCGGCGTTTCCAACGACAGCCAGCCGCCCGTGACGCCGTTCGACCCGGCCCGCACGCCGCCCGCGCCCGATTATGCCGAACGCTCGGAATGGGTGTCGCTGCCCGACATGCGCGATCCGGCTGACGATACGCCGACCGGCGTGCGCGCGATCGACCAGCGCCGCGCCAAGGTTGCGGTGTTCTTCCTCTATCCGACCTCGTTCACCAGCGGCGAACAGTGGAACGCCGATACGCGCGACGCCGATCTCAACGCGCGCGTCGCCGGCACCTCGATCCGCGATCAGGCGAGCGTGTTCAACGGCTGCTGCGCGATCTACGCGCCGCGCTACCGCCAGATGACGCTCGGCGGCTATGTGCGGTGGAGCGAGAACAGCGTGCGCGCCACCGAAGTCGCCTATTCGGACGTGGCGCGCGCGTTCCGCCAGTTTCTCGTGTGGAATCGCGGGCGGCCATTCATTCTCGCCGGGCACAGCCAGGGCTCGCGGCAGGGGCGGTTGCTGATCGAGCGCGAGATCGACGGGCGGCCGGCGGCGCGCCAGATGATCGCCGCCTATCTGATCGGCACCTGGATCGAGCGCGACTGGTTCCGCGCGCTGCGCACCACGCGGCCGTGCGCGCGCGCCGACGATACCGGCTGCGTGGTCGCCTGGTCGACCTATGCGCAGGGCCGCAACGCGACCGCGCAGCGAATCCTCGTCGCGCGCCAATCGGGCTTTCCGGTCGAGGTGATGAGCGGGCCGCATGTCTGCATCAACCCGCTCGACTGGTCGACCGGGAGCGAGACCGCGCCGGCGCGGCTCAACAAGGGCGCGTGGCTGCACGGCGGCGGCGCGCTGCCCCGCCCGATCGAGCCGGGGCTGGTGTCGGCGCGCTGCGAGGATGGCGCATTGTATATCTCGCCACCAGGGAAGCCGTTCGCGGACATGGTGATTCCGGTCGGGAATTATCACAAGGTCGATTACAACGTCGCGTATATGAACCTGCGCGAGAATGCGGGGGTGCGGGCTGCGGCGTTTTTGCGGCAGGTACGCCCCCTGCCGGCGGCAGTGATACGGTTGCGCGCCTCCCAAAGCCGTCATGCCAGCATAAGCTGGCATCTCTCCGGGGCGGTCGCTGCGTTCGCCCCCTCAAGACCCCAGCTTACGCTGGGGTGACGCGGCGGGTGCGGGGGGAGGTTCACCTTCTCCCCACAAACCGCTATATGCGCAGCCGAACCTCCGAGGAATCTCTCCCATGTCCCTCCGCCCGTGGCGCGATATCACCCGTCGTCAGAGCCGCCAGATCATGGTCGGCAACGTTCCCGTCGGCGGCGACGCGCCGGTGACCGTGCAGACCATGACCAACACGCCGACCAGCGACGTGAAGGCGACGGTCGACCAGATCCGCCGCTGCGAGGAAGCCGGCGTCGACATCATCCGCGTCTCCTGCCCGGACGTGGAGAGCACCGCCGCCTTGAAGCAGATCGTGCGCGCCAGCCGCGTGCCGATCGTCGCGGACATCCATTTCCACTATAAGCGCGCGCTCGAAGCCGCCGATGCCGGCGCTGCCTGCCTGCGGATCAACCCCGGCAACATCGGCTCGTCGGACCGTGTGCGTGAAGTCGTCAACGCCGCCAAGGCCAATGGCTGCGCGATCCGTATCGGCGTCAACGCCGGGTCGCTGGAGAAGGATCTGCTCGAGAAATACGGCGAGCCGTGCCCGGATGCGTTGGTCGAATCGGCGCTCGACCATATCAAGCTGCTCCAGGACCATGATTTCCACGAATATAAGGTCGCGGTGAAGGCCTCCGACCTGTTCCTTGCGGTCGCCGCTTACCAGCAGCTCGCCGAGGCGGTGGATTGCCCGCTGCACCTCGGCATCACCGAGGCGGGCGGGTTCGTCGGCGGGACGGTCAAGTCGGCGATCGGGATCGGCTCGCTGCTGTGGTACGGCATCGGCGATACGTTGCGCGTCTCGCTCTCGGCAGAGCCGGAAGAGGAAGTGCGCGTCGGCTTCGAGATCCTCAAGAGCCTCGGCATCCGCAACCGCGGCGTGCGCGTGGTGTCGTGCCCGTCGTGCGCGCGGCAGGGGTTCGACGTGATCCGCACCGTCGAGGCGCTCGAATCGCGACTCCAGCATATCCGCACGCCGCTGTCGCTGTCGGTGCTCGGCTGCGTCGTCAACGGCCCCGGCGAAGCGCGCGAGACCGACATCGGCCTCACCGGCGGCGGTAACGGCAAGCATATGGTGTATCTGTCGGGCATCACCGACCACACCATCGGCGATGCCGACATGCTCGACCATATCGTCAAGCTGGTCGAGGCCAAGGCGGCCGAGATCGAGGCGGCGAGTGTGCCGGTGGCTGTGGCGGCGGAGTAAGGACTGTTGGGGGATGGTGGTTAACCCACCATCGTCGCCCCGGCGCAGGCCGGGGCCGGGGGGGGGGGGGGCGCCGGGGGGGGGAAATAAGGCGCGGGCCCCCGCCGGGCCCG
>NZ_SGIS01000036.1:0-14592 GCF_004208535.1 Sphingomonas populi | reverse complement strand
GTTGGTAAACCCACCTTGTGCGCCCGGGCGCGGGCGGGGGCCGCTGGGTGTAGGGCAACCGGGTCGTCAAATTACGCAGCGGCCCCGGCCTGCGCCGGGGCGACGATAGGATTTCGCTGACGTTCTCGCGCTGCGCCGCTACACGCCGGCGTGATGAAGCCGCCGTCTCCCGCCATCGCCTTTGCCGTCGCGACGCTCGGGATCGCCGTGTTCTCGTCGATGGACGCGGTGATGAAGGGGCTCGCGCTCGCGATCGGCGCGTATAACGCGATTCTGTGGCGCAGCCTGGCGGGGACGCTCATCACCGGCGCGATCTTCCTTGCCGCGCGTACCCCCTGGCCAACGCGCGCCGTGTTGCGCGTGCATCTGCTGCGCGGCGGGATTTCGGCGGCGATGACGATCCTGTTCTTCTGGGGCCTCGCGCGGGTGCCGATGGCGCAGGCGGTGGCGCTGACCTTCGTCGCGCCGCTCGCCGCGTTGCTGCTCGCCGCCGTGCTGCTGCACGAACGGATCGGGCGCGGGACGCTGATCGGCTCGGGCGTCGCGCTCGCGGGAATTGCGATTATCTTCGCGGGGCAGGCGCGCGCCGCGATCGGGCCGGAGGCGCTGCTTGGGTCGTTCGCGGTGCTCGGCTCGGCGTTGTGCTATGCGTGGAATATTATCCTGATGCGCCAGCAAGCGCTGGTCGCCAAGCCGGTCGAGATCGCTTTCTTCCAGACCACCATCGTCGCGGCGATCTTCCTTGCCGCAGCCCCCGTGTTCGGCACGCCGCCGGCGGTGCGGTACTGGCCTGCGCTGGTCGGCGCGGCGGCGCTGGCGACGACATCTTTGATGCTGCTGTCCTGGGCCTATGCGCGCGGCCGGGCGAGTGACCTCGCGCCGAGCGAATATACCGGCTTCGTGTGGGCGTCGCTGCTCGGCTGGCTGGTGTTTTCGGAGAGGCTGTCGCCCTATACGCTGGGCGGCGCGGCGCTCATCATCGTCGGCTGCGTGGCTGGCCTGCGTGCCCGTCCGCGCACGCCGCTATTGGAGACCAGTTTGTGACCGTGACGATCCGCTTCGCCCGCCCCGACGATGTGCCGACGATCCTCGGCTTCGTGCGCGAGCTCGCCGCGTTCGAGAAGGAGCCCGAGGCGGTGGTCGCGACCGAGGCGCTGCTGCACGAAGCCTTGTTCGGCGCGCATCCGGCGGCGGAGGCGCTGATCGCCGAGATCGACGGCGTCCGCGTCGGCATGGCGGTGTTTTATCACACCTTCTCGACCTGGACGGGGGTGCGCGGGATCTGGCTCGACGATCTCTACATCACGCCCGATGCGCGCGGGGCCGGGGCGGGGTCGGCGCTGTTGCGCGAGCTTGCCGGCGTGGCGGTCGATCGCGGTTGCGCGCGGTTCGAATGGTGGGTGCTCGACTGGAACACGCCCGCCGTTGAGCTGTATCGCCGGATCGGAGCCGAGGCGATGGAGGAATGGACCGTGCAGCGCGTTTCGGGCGGCGCGCTGACGAAGCTCGCCGGGCGCTGATGGCGATCGACACGGGGCTGGCCGATTGGGTGGCGGAGGCGTGCGCGCCGCTTGGAGCGATCAGCCGCAAGCGGTTGTTCGGCGGCGCTTCGCTCTATTGTGACGGGTTCGCTTTCGCGATCCTCGCGTTCGATGCCTTGTGGTTCAAGGCCGATACCGAGAGCGATGCCGCGTGGGATGCGATCCATGCCGAGCGGTTTTCGGTGACGCGTGAGGGCGGCAAGGTGCAGTCGATCAACTACCGCCGTGCGCCGGACGACGTGTATGATGATGCCGAGGCGATGCGCGAATGGGCCGGGCTGGCGATCGCGGCGAGTCGGCGTGCGCCGGTGAAGGTGAAGCGGAAGAAGAAATAACCCGTCGCCCCGGCGCAGGGCATCCCATCAAAGTAATACTTTGATGGGGCCCGAAGGCCGGGGCCGCTGCGTAATTTGGTGAGCCGGGTGCCCGACACGCAGCGGCCCCGGCCTGCGCCGGGGCGACGGTTTAAACGCGGCCGATCAGGTTGCCGAGGGTTCTTTTTTGTTCGACTGTTCGTAGCGTTCGATCGCTTCGAGCACGATGCGCTTGGCATCGTCGGCGCCGAGCCACTTGCCGACGCGGACCCACTTCTTCTTCTCGAGATCTTTGTAGTGGGTGAAGAAATGCTCGATCTGCTGCATCACGATCTCGGGCAGGTCGCTGCCTTCGCCGATCTTGCTGTAGTACGGGAAAGTCGCGTCGACCGGCACGGTCAGCAATTTCTCGTCGCCGCCGGCTTCGTCCTCGAGGTTGAGCACCGCGATCGGGCGGACGCGGACCACGCAGCCGGGGATGAACGGCGAGCGCGCGATGACCAGCGCGTCGAGCGGATCGCCATCGGGCGACAGCGTGTGCGGGATGAAGCCGTAGTTCGCCGGATAGCGCATCGGCGTGTGCAGGATGCGATCGACGAACAAGGCGCCGCTGGCCTTGTCGAATTCGTATTTGACCGGCTCGCCGCCGACGGGAACTTCGATGATGACGTTGAGGTCTTCCGGCGGGTTCTTGCCCGTGGGAATCATGTCGATCCGCATTCTTGTGTGTCCTGTCCCTGTTGGTCGATGGCCGCGCGTTAGCGCGGCTGCAGCAAGCGATCCAGACCACTCTCTCCAGAGCCGATCTTTTCGAGATGCGGATAGCGTAGACCGCCGTGATAGTCGATGGTTACGGTGTCGATCGCGGTGCCGTGCTTGATCATCAGCGCAATCGGCGCGGGGGCCGTCTTGGCGGCGGTGATCGCGGCCTTGAGCGCGGCGTCGGTATAGGCCGCGCCGTTCACCGCGACGATCGTGTCGCCCGGGGTCAGCGCCGCCTTGAACGCGGGCGTGTTCCAGCCGACGGCGGTGATCTCGGCATCCTTGCCGATCGTCACACCGAGCGAATAGCTGAGATCGGTGATCTTGCGGGTCTTCTCAGCATCCTTGAAGGCGGGCGATGGCTCCTCGGTATAGACGAGCTTGTAGCCGTTGGCGGCGAAGCCAGTGATGGGCGCGGGCGCGCCGGTCTCAGTCAGGCGCTTGTGGAGCAGCCCGGCCCAGTCATAGGGCAGGATCTGGTTGAGCGTCTTGGCGACATCGTCGAACGTGTAGGTGACTTCGCCGTAATCGCCGTCGGTCAGCCCGAAGAAGGCGCGCGCGAAATCGTCGATCGATTTCTTGCCCTTCGATTCGCGGCGGAGGATCGAATCGACCTCCATCCACACCAGCAGGCCCTCGTTGTAATAATCTTCCGAGCGCTGATAGCTCACCCAGCCGCGCGGGCGGCGCTGCGACATGGTGGGATCGTTGGTGGTGTCGATCAGCGGCTTCCAGTTGCGGCCGGGCCGGTTATCGAGCGCGGCGAGGATCGACGCATACATGTCGAGCGTGTCCTGCTTCGACACGATCCCCGAGCGGGCCTGAAGTACATAGCCCCAGAATTGGGTCTGGCCCTCATAGACCCACAGCGAAGTGTCGATCATCGGCGCGCGGAAATCGGGCGTCCACAGTTCGGCGCCACGGCGGAACTTGCCGTCCCAGCTATGCGTATATTCGTGCGGCAGCAGGTTGCGCGGGCCGGGGCCATCCTTCCAGTTGAGGAAATAGCCGGGCTTGACCCCGTCTTCCGACGAGCGGTGATGTTCGAGGCCGATGCCGCCGATCTGGTCCGAGATGGCGAGCAGGAATTCGTAGGTGTCGTAATGCTGCGCCCCGAACAGCTTGACCGCCTGGGCGACGAGCCGCTCGTGCGCGGCGATCTGTTCCGGGGTGGCGGCGAGTTCGGCGGCGTTGTCGGCGAACACGTCGAGGTTGACGCGCGGCGACAGCGCCCACTTCTTGTAATAGCGGCCGGCGAGCACCGGCGAATCGACCAGCACCTCGTAATTGGTCGGCTGGTAGCGATAGGTCGATCCGGTCGCCGTCGATGGCAGGCCCGAGGCGGCGGTCCAGCCGTCGGGGTATTTCACGGTCGCCTGCACCGGGATCTGCCGGGTGAAATAGCCCGCCGGATAGAGGCTCATCGAGTTCCACTGGAGCCGCAGCAGGTTCTGCGACATCACGATCGAACCCTGATCGCTCTTGGTCGCGGACAGGAATTGCAGCTTGATGTCGAGCGCGGTCGCGCCTTGCGGCACGTCGATATGGAAGGCGTAGACATCGACCGGATCGCGAGTCCAGGCGATCTCCGTGCCGCCGGCCATGATGTGCAGCCCGGCGAGCTTGTCGATCTGGCCAGTCGGCGAGTGATTGCCGGGCAGCCATTTCGGGAACAGCAGCACCATATGCCCAGCCGACACGCCGCTGATCGTCTCGCGCGTGGTGAAGATGCCGCGCCGCGTGTCGGTCGCGTCGATGTCGAGCGTGACGGTGCCGGGGAACGCCACGTCGCGCGCCGCCGGAATGGTGTCCGTGAACGGCGCCGGCTGCGGCTTCGAATTTTCGGCGTAAGCGGGGAGGGCGGCGAGGGCGCCGAGCGCGAGGGCGCCAAATGCATGGGGGAGTGTGCGGTGCATGAAGTCCAGCGGAAAAGGGAGTGATGTCACCAGCCTAGCGCCGCTTGCGGGGCTTCGTCCAGTCAGTTCCCGGCGCTACCCAGCGTATTGATCGTGAAGGCCAGCACGCCGAGGTTGAACACGAACGCGGCGAGGCATTGGCCGAGCACGACGCGGCGTATCCGCCGCGAGGTGATCTCGACGTCCGAGGTCTGGAAGGTCATGCCGAGCGTGAAGCTGAAATAGAGGAAATCCCAATAATCAGGCTCGTCGCATTTGGGGATATCGAGCCCGCCCGAATCCTTGCCCTCGGCCTCGCTGTAATACATGTGCGCGTAGTGCAGCGCGTAGACGGTGTTCGAGAACAGCCAACTCAGCACCAAAGTCGCGATGACCAGCGCAATGATCTTGAGATCGTTCTTGCCCTGCAATTCCTTGAAGACGGCGACGAGGATGGTCAGCATCGTCACGCCGGTCAGCACGAGCAGCCCGGCGCGATTGGCGTCGTTGTTGCGCGCGGCGTGGCGGATGGTGTCGATCTGGACATCGCGCAGCAGCGACGAGATGAGGACGAGGAACACCAGACTCGCCGCATCGAACGCCGCCATCGCGCCCCGGCTCCAGCCGAGCGCGGGGATCGCAGTGGCGAGGCCGACCACGAAGACGAACCCGAACGCGATGAAGCGCGGCGGGGCGACGGTATGACCGAGATTGAAGCGCTGCATGGCGCGAAGCGCTACCCGACGCGTGGCGGTGCGTCACGAGCTTTCCGCCACCCGCTTTTCAAGCGCGCGGCTTGGGCCTAGAGGACGCGGCTTTATGGCACGCATCGAAACCCCAAAACGCATCCGCGGCACGCAGGACATCTTCGGCGAGGAGCAGCGCCGCTTCGCGCACGTCGTCGAGACGTTCGAGCGCGTGCGGAAACTCTATTGCTTCCAGCGGCTCGACATTCCGGTGTTCGAGAGCACTGCGGTGTTCGCGCGCTCGCTCGGCGAGACGACCGACGTGGTCTCCAAGGAGATGTACACGTTCGAGGATCGCGGCGGCGATTCGCTGACGCTGCGGCCCGAGTTCACCGCCGGCATCGCGCGCGCCTATCTGACCGAGGGGTGGCAGCAATATGCGCCGCTCAAGCTCGCCACGCACGGCCCGGTGTTCCGGTACGAGCGCCCGCAAAAGGGCCGCTTCCGCCAGTTCCACCAGATCGACGCCGAGGTGATCGGCGCGGCCGAACCGGCGGCGGATGTGGAGTTGCTGGTGCTGGCCGACCAGTTGTTGCACGAACTCGGCATCGCCGATGGGGTGACGCTGCAGCTCAACACTTTGGGCGATGCAGAGACGCGCGATGCGTGGCGGGCGGCGCTGGTGGCGCATTTCGAGGCGCATCGCGGGGAACTGAGCGAGGACAGCCTTGCGCGGCTGGAGAAGAACCCGCTGCGGATTCTTGATTCGAAAGACCCGCGCGACCGGCCGATCGCCGATGCCGCGCCGGGGATCGACGACTATCTCACCGCAGAGGCGGGCGCGTTCTTCGAAAGCGTGACCAAGGGGCTGGACGCGGCGGGCGTGGCGTGGACGCGCAACGGGCGGCTGGTGCGCGGGCTGGATTATTACCGCCACACCGCGTTCGAGTTCGTCACCGATCGGTTGGGCGCGCAGGGCACGGTGTTGGCCGGCGGGCGTTATGACGGGCTGATCGAAAGCCTTGGCGGTCCGGCGACGCCGGGCGTTGGCTGGGCGGCTGGGATCGAGCGGCTGGCGATGCTGGTGGCGGAGCCGGTGGTGGAGACGCTCGACGTCGCCGTCGTGGTCGAGCAGGACGATGCCTATGCGTCCGCGCTCGCGCTGACCGCCGCGCTGCGCCGCGCCGGGCATGTCACGACGTTGGTCGCCAGCGGTTCGCCGCGCAAACGCTACGACAAGGCGCTCAAGCTGGCGCCTGCCGAGATCGTCCAACTCAGCCTCGACGCCGGTGCGACCAAGGTCAACGCGCGGGTCATCGATGGCGGCGCATCGAAGATCGCCGACGTGTTGGCGGCGGCGCTGTGACGTCGGCTTTCGTCACCCCAGCGGACGCTGGGGTCTCTGCGTTTCGGAGCGCGCGCGAGCCGCGCAAGACCCCAGCTTTCGCTGGGGTGACGGAGATGGGGGCATGACCGCCACTACCCGTTCCCCCGCGCACGCTGGGGTCCAGAGCCACACGCGCTGCGCTCCGCGACCCTGGACTCCCGCTTTCGCGGGAGAACGGCGGGGGTGCGTGGCGCTATGACCACCATCTCCCCCGAGCGGATCGCGCAGATCGAGGCGCGGCGGGACGAGTTGCAGGCGCAGATGGCGCGCGGCGATTTGCCGTCCGAGCGGTTCGTCGCGGTGTCGAAGGAATATGCCGAGCTTGAGCCCGTCGCGCGCGCGGCGGGTGAGGTGCGGCGGTTGCGCGCCGAACTCGATGAGCTGTCGGACATGGAGGAAGAGGGCGACCCCGAGCTCAAGCAGATGGCGCGCGACGAGGGCGATTCGATCCGCACCGCGCTGCCGCAGGCGGAACGCGCGCTCGCGCTCGCGCTGCTGCCGCGCGATGCCGCTGACGAGCGCGCGGCGATGCTCGAAATCCGCGCCGGCACCGGCGGCGACGAGGCGGCGCTGTTCGCGGGCGACCTGTTCCGCATGTACCAGCGCTATGCCGAGCGGCAGGGCTGGCGAGTCGAGCTGATCTCGGCCTCGTCCTCGGAAAGTGGCGGCTTCAAGGAAGCGATCGCCTCGGTCGAGGGCAAGGGCGTGTTCGCGCGGTTGAAGTTCGAAAGCGGCGTCCACCGCGTCCAGCGCGTGCCGACCACCGAGGCGGGCGGGCGAATCCACACCTCGGCGGCGACGGTGGCGGTGCTGCCCGAGGCCGAGGATGTCGACATCAAGATCGACGACAAGGATTTGCGCATCGACGTGTACCGATCGTCGGGACCGGGCGGGCAGTCGGTCAACACCACCGATTCGGCGGTGCGGATCGTCCACATCCCGACCGGGCTGACCGTGATCCAGCAGGACGAGAAATCGCAGCACAAGAACAAGGCCAAGGCTTTGAAGGTGTTGCGTACGCGGCTGTACGAGATGGAGCGCGAGCGGCTGCATTCGGAGCGGGCGGGGGCGCGCAAGTCGATGGTCGGGTCGGGCGATCGTTCTGAGCGGATTCGGACGTATAATTTCCCGCAGGGGCGGGTGACCGATCACCGTATCAACCTGACGCTGCACCGTTTGCCGGAAATCCTGCAGGGCGAGATGGACGAGCTGCTCGGCGCGCTGATCGCCGAGGATGAGGCGGAGCGGCTGGCGTCGTTGGATGGGTGAGTCCGAAAAAGCCCTCTCCCCTCCGGGGAGAGGGTTGGGAGAGGGGCAGTCTCAGGCGACACCGCCTCGTACTGACCCTCTCCCCGGCCCTCTCCCCGGAGGGGAGAGGGAGATTAGGGCAGCGCTTGCCGCGGCGGCGCGTGGCCTTGCTGATGTTTCGCCTACCCCGCGTCTCGATGCCGAACTGCTCATAGCGCACGCGCTGGGCATCACCCGCGAGGCGTTGCTGCTCAATCACCTCGACGATCCCGCGCCCGATGCGTTCGCCCCGCTGCTCGCGCGTCGCCTGAACCACGAACCGATCGCGTACATCACCGGCCGCCGTGCGTTCTGGACGATCGAGCTTGCGGTCGGCCCCGGCGTGCTGGTGCCGCGCGCGGATAGCGAGACGCTGATCGAGGCGGCGATCGAGCATTTCGACGCACGCCCGCCGGCGCGCATTCTCGATCTCGGCACCGGGCCTGGGACATTGCTGCTCGCGGCGCTCGATCACTGGCCGCAGGCGACCGGGTTGGGCGTCGATGCCTCGGCGCAGGCGCTTGACTATGCGCGGCGCAATGCGCGCGATCTCGGCATGGCGACCCGCGCCGATTTCCGGCTCGGCGACTGGGCGGCGGGGATCGAGGGGGCGTTCGACCTGATCCTCGCCAATCCGCCCTATATCGGCATGCACGAGACGCTGCCGCGCGAGGTGCGCGACCATGAGCCGGGCGCGGCGCTGTTCGCGGGCGAGGATGGGCTCGCCGATTACCGCGCGATCGTGCCCCAGCTCGCGCCGCTGCTCGCCGCCGGCGGCGCGGCGATCCTCGAAATCGGCGCGACACAGGCCGACGCTGTTTCGCACCTGCTCGTCGCCGCCGGTTTCGCGGTGACGGTGCGGCGTGATCTCGCCGGGCATGCGCGCGCGCTGATCGCGGCGTGATTCGTCTCTGAACGGACACAATATTCCGCTTGGATAATCGCGCGTCACCCGCTATCAAGCGGGTGTTGGGGCATACGATTTCGCCGTAGTTAGGCCGATATCGGGATGTTGCCCGCCTCCTTCGTCATGAAATCGCTGTGGTCCGGCGATCGTGGCAGGCTTTCGGCGCCAGACTTGGTCTGCGTCAGAATGGCCAGGGGCATGCATTCACATACTCGTGGAGCACACGCCGGTTTGGTTTCGAAGGACAGGACAAAAAGCAGTTGATTAACAATCGTCAAGCCGGCCGTCGTCGCGGTCGTGGCGGGCAGCAGCAGCGCTCGCAGGGTGGCAATCCAGGTCGCGGCCAGGACAATGGCAACCGTATCGACAATCGGGCGCGCGGCAACGCGGCGCAGCTCCTTGAGAAATACAAGGCGCTGGCACGCGACGCGCAGATGCAGGGTGACCGCGTCAACACCGAATATTATCTCCAGTTCGCGGATCATTACTTCCGCGTGCTCGCCGAGACGCGCGCGCGTTTCGAGGAGACCAATCCGTCGGCGCAGGGGCAGCAGGGGCGTCGCCCCGGCGGTGCCAACACGTTCGACGAAGACGAGCAGGATTACGAGGACGAGGGCGAGCCGATCCGCGGCGAGCAATCGCCGCCGCAACAGTCGCAGCCGCCGCGCCAGCAGAACACCGGCAACCACAACGGCAATGGCAACGGCTATGCCCAGAACGGGGTCCGGAACGACGCCCAGACCGGATCGCAGAACGGCCAGAATGGTGGCCAGCGAAACGGCAACGGCAACGGCCAGTATGACGACGAGCGTCCGCGCCGCGACGACCGGCCCGAGCGCCAGCCGCGCCAGGAGCGCTTCGCCGACGATCGCCGCCCGCAGCGCGACGGTAACCGTCAGGATGGGCGTCAAGACGTGCGTCAGGACAACCGTGCGGAAACCCGCCAGGACGCGCCGCGCGCCGAGCAGCAGCCTGCGGTCGCCGAGCAGGCGCCCGTGCCGACCCCCGCGCCGATCCCCGTGCTGGTCCGTGGCGAGCAGCCCGAGGTTGCCGTCGCGGCCGTGACGCCCGCACCCGAAGCGCCGGTCGCCGAGGCGCCCGCCGCCGAGCCGCGCCGTCGTGGCCGCCCGCGCCGCGTGGTCCCGGTCGATGCCGAGCCAGCGCCGACCTTCGACGCCGGCCTGTTGCCGCCGTCGCTCACGGCGAGCATCGCTCCGTCCGCGCCGACGCCGGTTCAGGACACCGCACCTGCCGCCGACGCGGAAGCCGAGCCGGCCGAAAAGCCACGCCGCCGTCGCGGCCGTCCGCCCGCGACCGAGCCGGTTCAGGCGTAAACACGCCACCCCCTCCCGTTCGTGCTGAGCAAGTCGAAGCACGAACGGGGTTGGTAGGTTCGCTTTCCTCCATCCGTTCGCCCCGAGCGAAGTCGAGGGGGCCGAGAGCGCAGGTGCCTCGACTGCGCTCGGCACGAACGGTTTGTGCGCAAGTATATGAGAACGGCTTCCCGTCTTCCTCTCAAACTCCCCGCATTGTCATCGTCCCGTAGTGGCCCTAGCGTAACGCCAGCGCGTTAACCGGGAGAGAGCGATGCGGCTTGGAGTTTCGACGGCGGTGCTGGCGCTGGTCGCAATGCCCGCGTTCGCGCAGACCGCGCCCGATGCGCCCGGCGCCAATGCCAGCCTCAGCCCGAGCGCGCAGGGCGATGTTTCCGTCACGATCTACAATAACGATCTCGCGCTCGTGCAGGACAAGCGCCAGATCACGCTGCCGCGCGGGAGCAGCCGGCAGGACTTCCCCGATGTCTCCGCGCAGATTCGCCCCGAAACGGTGACGCTGGCCGCGCCCGGCGCCGCGATCGTCGAGCAGAATTTCGATTACGACCTGCTCTCGCCCGGCAAGCTGATGGACAAAGCGGTCGGCCAGACCGTGACGGTGGTGCGGACCAACCCCGGCACCGGCGCCGAGACGCGCGAGAGCGCGCGCGTGCTCGCCAACAATGGTGGCACGATCGTCCAGATCGGCAACCGCATCGAAGTGCTCGGCGCCAACGCGCATGTCGTGTTCCCGTCACTGCCGGCGGGGTTGCGCGCGCGGCCGACGCTGTCGATCACGCTCGATGCCGAGGCGGCGGGCGCGCGTCCGGTGACGCTCAGCTATCTGTCGCGCGGGCTTGGCTGGAAGGCCGATTATGTCGCGCTGTTCGATGAGCGCGCCGGCAAGCTCGACGTGCAGGGTTGGGTAACGCTCTCGAACACCAGCGGCACCACCTTCACCAACGCGCACACTTTGCTGGTGGCGGGTACGGTCGGCGGCGATGACAATGACGGCAATAGCTATCGCCCCAACCGCTTCCAGGTGAACCGGCAACCGCGCGGCAACCAGCCCGGCACCGAGACGAGCGCGCGCGAGCAGCTCGGCGATTTCTACGTTTATCCGCTCGCTGACCGCACCACGATCGCCAACGCGCAAACCAAGCAGGTCAGCTTCCTTAACGTCGGCGGCGTGCCCGCCGCCAAGGCGTATTTTTATCGCAACACCTGGCTCGGCAAGCTCGACGAGGCAGCCAGCGTCGATACCGTGCTGAAATTCTCTTCTTCCAAAAGCGGCGGGCTGGGCGATGCGCTGCCCGCCGGCACGGTGCGCGTCTATATGCGCGACGTGCGTGGCAGCCCGCAGTTCATCGGCGAGAGCGCGATCCCGCACACGCCGATGGGGTCCGCCCTCGCGCTGAAGACCGGCGAGGCGTTCGACGTGAAGATCCTGCCCGTCGTCGAGAAGCGCGAGAAGATCGGCGACACGCGCTGGCGCACGACGATGAGCTACCGCATCACCAATGCCCGTGCCGAGGGTGTGACGGTCGAACTGGCGCAGGCCGGGCTCGACAACTGGTGGCACGACACCCGCATCCTCGACGAAACCCAGAAGAGCGAGCGAGTCGATGCCGATGAGGCGGTGTGGCACGTCGCCGTGCCCGCCAACGGATCGGCGAGCCTGACCGCGACCTTCGACACGCGCTTCTGATGCTCGCGCGCGCGCTGGCGGCGGCGGTGCTGGTCGCGTTCGCTGCGCCATCGGTGGCGCAGGATGCGCCGCCGATCGATTCGGCCGCGCCCCAGAAGCTCGCGGTGACGATCTACCGCGCGCCCGAGCGTGAGGCGAAGACCGCGATCAACCGCGACTGGCTGCGCGGCTATGCGCTCGTCACCGAACAGCGTACGGTTACGCTGCCCGCCGGGCGCGCGGTGATCCGCTTCAAGGGGGTTGCTGCGGGCATCCTCCCCGAAAGCGCGATCGTCAGCGGCTTGCCCGAGGGCGTGCGCGAGAAGAACCTCGACGCCGATCTGCTCTCGCCGCGCACGCTCTACGGCGCGAGCTTCGGTCGCCCGGTGACGATCCGGCGCCGCACCGGCAAGCGCGTGGTCGAGGAGGAGGGTATCCTTCGCTCCGGGCCGGACGGCGCCGCGATCGTCCAGACTGCGGCTGGGTTCGAGGCGGTCGATTGCCACGGTGGGCGGGACGCTATCGGCTATCATGATGTGCCGCCGACGCTGCCCGATACGCCGACGCTGTCGGTTCAGGTCGATTCACCCGCCGCGCGGACGGTGACGCTGACGCTGTCGTATCTCGCCTGGGGGTTCGACTGGCAGGCTAATTACGTCGCGAGCGTGCATCCCGATGGTGCGAGCGCTGATCTGCTGGCGTGGGTGACGCTGGCGAGCGGCGACGTGACGAGCTTCCCCGATGCCGAGACGATGGTGGTGGCAGGCAAGGTCAAGCGCGAGGACAGCGCGCCAGATCCCGACGATCGCGATGTGCCGTCGCTGGTGCTGCAATGCCTGTCCGAACCGGAGCTGGAAGAGCAGAGCGTTCCACCACCCCCGCCTCCAGTCGTGTCGCCGGCACCGATGATGGAGGGCGCCATGGACATCGTCGTCACCTCAAGGCGCCGCGTTGCCGTGAAACAGGAGGATCTCGGCGACCTCAAGCTGTACCGCGTGCCGGATCGCACCACGGTCGCGGCGATGGCGCAAAAGCAGGTCGCGCTGCTCGATCGCGGCGGCGTGCCAGTCGAGCTGCTCTACCGCGTTCGCTTGGAGGACGGCGATGCCGGCCCGGTGCGGATGGTGCTGCGCGCGACCAACCGCGAAGACAAGGGCCTCGGCATGCCGCTCCCCGCTGGCCCGGTCGCGGTGTTCGCGCCGCGCGGGCGTACGCGGCTGCTGATCGGCGAGGGGGCGGTCGCCGACAAGGCGATCGGCGAGGATGTTGAGGTCGATTTCGCCACCGCCACTCAGGTAAGCGTCGAGACCACCCACCCGGCCACCAACAAGCATTGGGACGAGTACGGGCTGATCGTCCGCAACGCCAATGCGAAGCCGATCCGCTTCGAGGCCGAGATCGACTCGGTGCCGGCGCGCATCCGCAAACCTTCGGTGCCGTTGGTACGCCGCGAGGGCAAGCTGCGCATGCCTGTCACCGTGCCCGCCAACGGCAGCGTGACTCTGCGCTACCGGGAAATCGACGAGCCCTGAGCCTCAGTCGTCGCGGCGATCGACCGATTCGTCATGGCCGGTGCCTGAGCTGAGGAACACCAGCCCCATCAGCGCCGCCGCGAGCATGATCGATCCGCCCGCACCGCCGATCACGGCGAGAATGGCGATGAACGACAGCGGACCATAGACCGCTTGCAATCCCCAGATCGCCGCAGCGATGAACACCACCGCCACCATAGCCATCCACAGCAGGATACGTCGGAAGCGTGCCCAGGCGAAGGCCGCCGAAGCCGGATCGTCGAGGCCATGCGGGTGCTCGTCCATGCTTGCGCTTTGCGCCCGAAAGGAGGATTTCTCAAGCACGGCCAGACCCGGAAGGGCGTATGCCGAGGAGAGATGCCATGACCATCGAAGCGATTCTGCAAACCAAGAGCGCCGACGTCACTGCGGTTCCGCGTACCACCACCGTCGCCGAGGCGGTCAAGCTACTCGCCGACGAGCGGATCGGCGCGGTGCCGGTGCTCGACGGCGACACCGTGGCGGGGATCTTTTCCGAGCGTGATGTGATCCACGCGCTTGCCACCCACGGCGCGGCGGCGCTCGACCAGGAGATCGGCGATGTGATGACGGCGCCGGCGATCACCGTGTCGCGCGCCGAGGCGGTGCTGGGCGCGCTCTCGCTGATGACGCGCCGGCGTATCCGGCATCTGCCAGTGATCGAGGGCGGGCGGATGATCGGCTTCATCTCGATCGGCGATCTCGTCAAATATCGCATCGACCGGATCGAAGCCGATGCCGAAGCGATGCGCAGTTACATCCAGTCGGCCTGAATGCGCCGCCCGAATCGCCAGCGCGCGCGATTCGGGCGGTTGGTGACTTCGTAGTGTCACGCGGAAGTGGCGGAAAACTGCCATTTCTGGGTCGCATCGTAAGAAAAGTGCAAAAAGGGTTTGACGGTGTGGGGGAGTGGCCGTAGAGGGATGTCACCGCAGCGGTGGCCGACATGGCCGTCGCGGTGGTCACGAAATCTTCGGCGCTGAACCGCCCCGGTAAAAGGGGGTTAGGTTGGGCGTCGGTATTTTGCGCTCTTTGACATTGTTGGTTTAGATGAAGGGACATGTGGGCGGCGGCTTGCGGGTTCTGGCGGCTTCAAGGCGTCGGACACTCGTTTAAAGCTAAGCTGCTCTATATGTCCTTCACGTATCCATACGTAAAGTTATGTGCAGAGCGGCTCCTTGAGATGAGTGGCTTGATCGGGGCATTCCACCTGGATCTTGTCATACATAAACTTGAGAGTTTGATCATGGCTCAGAATGAACG
>NZ_SGIS01000035.1 GCF_004208535.1 Sphingomonas populi | reverse complement strand
CACAACTTCGAACAACTCTCGAAAACCACGCACCTGCATCTCCCGGTCTTTCCAGAAGACGCTTCAGAATCCTTTTTCCTGCCCGGCGCTACTCCCTCCAGCTCAAATGCGATTCCCCTGCCCCGGAAGGGAGGGGCGGGGGGTGGGTCGGGGAATGTCGCACGGCAGCACCCGCCCCAAGCCAACCCACCCCCAACCCCTTCCTTTCAGAGAGGGGAGATATGAGCGTTCGACACTGCTGGTCTCAAGGCTCCCGAGTCCCTAGATCAGCGGCATCATGTCCGTGCCCAATGCCCCCGATCGCTTCAACGAAGAGAAATCGACCTACACCGTCCGCGGTTCCGACACGCCCGATCTCGAAGCGGGCGTCGCCGCGATCCGCAACGTGTTGAAAACGCTGCCGGTTCGTCCCGGCGTGTACCGCATGCAGGATGCGCGCGGCGACGTGTTGTATGTCGGCAAAGCGAAGGCGCTCAAGAACCGCGTCACCAATTACACCCAGATCGACCGGCTCTCGAAGCGGTTGCAGCGGATGGTCGCGCAGACGCGGTCGATGACGATCGTCACCACCAACAACGAGGCCGAGGCGCTGCTGCTCGAAGCGCAGCTCATCAAGCGCTACCGACCTGCCTACAACGTGCTGCTGCGCGACGACAAATCGTTCCCGTTCATTCTATTACGCGCGGATCATGAGTATCCGCGCATCCAGAAGCATCGCGGCGCGCGCAAGATCAAGGGCGACTATTACGGCCCGTTCGCGAGTGCCGGATCGGTCAACACCACGCTCAACGCGCTCCAGAAGCTGTTCCTGCTGCGCTCCTGCACCGACAGTTTCTTCAAGACGCGCGACCGACCGTGCCTGCTCTATCAGATCAAGCGCTGCTCGGCGCCGTGTGTCGAACGGATCGCGCAAGAGCCGTATCTGGAGCTGGTCGCCGATGCCAAGGCGTTCCTCGCCGGGAAATCGACCGAAGTGCAGGCCAAGCTCGGCCGGCAGATGGAGGCGGCGGCGGAGGCGATGGATTTCGAACTCGCCGCGATCCTACGCGACCGGCTGCGCGCGCTCACCTTCATCCAGGGCAGTCAGGCGATCAACGCCGAAGGCGTCGGCGATGCCGACATCTTCGCGATGGCGTGCAAGCAGGGCGTGATCGGCATTCAGGCGTTCTTCATTCGTGGCGGCCAGAATTGGGGCCACCGCAGCTTCTTCCCCGCGCACACTGCCGACGTGCCCGAGGACGAAGTGCTGACCAGCTTCCTCACCCAATTCTACGAGGAAGTGCCCCCCGCCAAAACGGTGTTCATCGATCGGGAACTGCCCGAGGCGGACTTGCTCGCCGAGGTGATGGCGACGCAGGCGGGGCGCAAGGTCGAGCTGTCCGTGCCCCAGCGTGGCACCCGGCGGCGGCTGCTCGATCAGGCCAAGCGCAACGCCGAGGAAGCGCTCGACCGCCGCCTTGCCGAGAGTACGACGCAGGCCAAGCTGCTACGCGAGGTCGCCGAACTGTTCGGACTGGGCGAACCGCCCGACCGGATCGAGATTTACGACAACAGCCACATTCAGGGCACCGCCGCGCTCGGTGCGATGGTGGTCGCGGGGCCGGAAGGGTTTCGCAAGGGCCAGTATCGCAAGTTCAACATCAAGACGGCGGCGACCAACGACGATTTCGCGATGATGCGCGAGGTGTTCCAGCGCCGCTTCGCCCGCGCGCAGAACGAAGACCCCGATCGCGATTCGGGCGACTGGCCCGACCTCGTGCTGATCGACGGCGGGCGCGGTCAGCTCAACGCGGTCAAGGACGTGCTCGAGGAAATGGGCATCGAGGACGTCTGCCTCGTCGGCATCGCCAAGGGGCCGCACCACGGCCGCGACGGGCGCGAGGTGTTCCACATGCTCGACGGGCGCGAATTCCAGTTGCCGATCAACGCGCCGGTTTTGTTTTACCTCCAGCGCTTGCGCGACGAAGTCCACCGCTTCGCGATCGGCGCGCACCGCGACAAGCGCAGCAAGGCGATCGGCGCCAGCCCGCTCGACGAGGTGCCTGGCATCGGCCCGGCGCGCAAGAAGGCACTGCTGATGCACTTTGGTACGGCGCGGGCGGTGCGCGGGGCGAGTCTGGAGGATTTGCAGAAAGCGCCGGGGGTGTCCCAGGCGGTGGCGCAGCAGGTGTACGATTTCTTTCATACATCATGATGACTTGAGCGCTTCTTGGGGCGCGTTATAAAAACGGACTGGCGAGGCCCGCTAGCGGTTGGTTGTGAGGTAGCGTTGCATTGAGAGGAAAGTGCGTGCGTGCCCCGTCCTGCCGCGCCGTCTTGGTCAAGTTTGAGACCATGCGAGTGAAGCGGGGCGTTTACGTTGGACCCTAACCATATTGTCGAAGCGTTTCGCCAAGCCGCGATCGGAATGACGAGTTGGACTCACGCGCTTCATCTCCTCAGCCAAGCCACGCATGCCAGAATCGGGCAATTAGCGGTCGCAAACGATGTCGGCGGGTTGGCGCTCAATCTGCTTGCAGGCGCAAGCGAGGATGAAACCGCAGCCTATCTTGCCGCTGGCGGACCTGACCCGGCGCTAAATCCGCGCACCCGCGCCGTAATGCGCGCCGCGGTGGGGCAAACCATCGTCGATGCGCAATTCATCGACGCGGCCGAAATTGATCGTACACCGATCTATCGATCGCTGTTTGCGCAATGCGATGTGCCATTCTCTTTGCAGGCGCGGCTACCCATTCGGGGTAAGTTGGCGGTTCTGTCGTTACATCGTTCCCGCTTTGCAGGGGAAGCGGACAGGTCGGAACAAGATTGGCTCGATTCGCTCATACCGGCCATCGCTGGAGCCGTTGATGCCGGCCTGACGTTAGGCCGGGATCGCAATGAGACGCTGTTGACCGTGGCCGAGGGGCTGACGGGACCGGTACTGCTGCTCGGCTCGGAGATGACGCTCATCGCGCATTCTCCAAGCGTCGAACCACTGTTCCGGGATTTACTGACTCTTCGCGATGGGCGCATCGCGGCGATCGACCGACTGGGGCAGTCCCGTCTGAATCAGGCCTTCACCCGTGCCTCCGGCACTCCCCTGTCTGGATCGGCGCGCACTATGCTGCGACGTACAAATGGTACGGCGGTGCCGATCGACTTGGTCGCGTTGCCGGAGAAGGTGTCCGGCCCGCTGTCCGCTGCGCGCGTATTGCTTTCGGTCCAACTCCCGCGTTTATCGGACGAGCATCAGGCGCGGCAGGATCTACGCGATATCTTCGGATTGACGCCGGCCGAAGCCGAAGTGGCGCTGTTACTTGCGGAGGGGTATTCGGCAGAGGCGGTTGCCGTTCACCGGCGATCGAGTGTCGCGACGGTGAAGAGCCAGGTGAAAATGATCTTCGGCAAAACTGGTGTCCAGCGGCAGGTCGATTTGGTCATTATGCTACGCCCGTTTCGATTTTTGTGACCAGCCCATCGAGTGCGTGCGCTCAGGAGATCATTCAACCGGCATTCGTCAGGTTCTTCACAAGGCTACCATACCCTCTTCGGGGGATGCGCTATCCCTTTTTGTCGGCAATTCGAGCCACGTACCGCGGCGCTGATGACGTGGACACTTCGAATTGGGGATGAAATATTATGACGCGTATCAAGGGCTTTATTCAGGTTTGTACTGGCGTCGGGTTGCTGGTGGCGGCCACGCCCAGCTTTGCCGGTGTGACAACCCAAGTTGGGTATGGCTTCACCCGACCGGTGGCCTGTGCGTCAGCAAAGAGAAGCGGCGCCATCGCGGCGCTGAGGCGCGGTGAGGTTACAGGCTATAGCGAATGTCAGTGCGAAGATTCCGGGGTTAACACCCAGCAAAGATGGTCCTGCAACGTCGATGCGTTTTATCGCGATCGGGATTGAGCGGCTCGCGATCACTGATCGCTGATTGGAAACTTCCGTCGAGAAATTGGCGGAAGTTTTTATGTATGCCGGTTCGACGATCCACTGGACACGGCGTCCGTAAATAGCGCTGCATTTTGAACGCACTTCATGGGCTTGCCGTTGCGAGCCACCCGGCTCACTCCTCAATCCCGCCCCTTCAACAGATCGCGATACTGGCGCGGTTGTGAGCGCAGATACTGGTTCGGCGCGGTCACTGTCGCGCCGAGTGCTGCCGCCGCGTGCCAGGGCCAGCGCGGATCGTAGAGGATGCCGCGCGCGAGCGCGATCAGGTCGGCGTCGCCGGTGGCGACGATCGCTTCGGCCTGTTCGGGTTCGGTGATGAGGCCGACCGCGACGACCGGCATCGCCACCGCCTGCTTCACCGCGCGGGCGAGCGGCACCTGATAGTTCGGGCCGACCGGGATCGCCTGGCGCGGATCGAGGCCGCCGCTCGATACGTGGATCGCCGAACAGCCGTGTGCTTCGAGCGCCTGTGCGAAGGCGATGGTCTGTTCGGCGTCCCAGCCGCCGGCCACCCAGTCACTGCCCGAAACGCGCATCGTCACCGGCTTGTGCGCGGGGAAGGCGTCGCGCACCGCATCGAACACTTCGAGCGGGAAGCGCAGGCGGTTTTCGAGGCTGCCGCCATAGTCGTCGTCGCGCTGGTTGGAGAGCGGTGAGAGGAACTGGTGGAGCAGATAGCCGTGCGCGCCGTGGAGCTGGATCGCGTCGATGCCGATCCGCGCCGCGCGCTTCGCCGCCGCCGCGAACGCATCGCGCAGGCGCTTGAGATCGTCACGGTCCAGCGCGAGCGGCGGCGTGTCGCTGGCTGCGAAGGGCAGCGGCGAGGGGGCGTACGTCTGCCAGCCATTCTCGGTGCCGGGCGCGATTTGCTTGCCGCCGAGCCAGGGCAGCTCGGTCGAGGCTTTGCGTCCGGCGTGCGAGAGTTGCAGCGCGATCGGCATGTCGGAGTGGCGGCGGACGCTTTCGAGCGTCCGCGCCATCGCCGCCTCGGTCGCCTCGCCCCACAGGCCGACGTCGCCGTAGGAGATGCGTCCCTCCGGCACCACCGCGGTCGCCTCGATCGTCAGCAGCGCCGCGCCCGAGAGTGCGAGCTGGCCGAGGTGGATGACATGCCAGTCGTTCATGCACCCGCCGACCGCCGAATATTGGCACATTGGCGCGATGACGATTCGGTTGGCGAGCGTGAGCCCGCCGAGGGTGAAAGGCTCGAAAAGTTTGGGGCCGCTCATCATTGCCTCGTTTGCGGGAGGGACGTTATCGTGTCGGAAGAGCCGCTGTGCGCGAGCCGCTCAATAATATCTCGGTATAGGTCCGCGTTGCGGGGTCTGGTCGGGCAGGTCGATCCCGATCTCGTCGACATAGCACCAGCCCCAGCCCTCGGGCGGGTCATAGCCCTCGATGATCGGATGGTGAGTCGCGTGGTAGTGCGCGGTGGCGTGGCGGTTGGGCGACTGGTCGCAGCAGCCGACATGCCCGCAGGCGCGGCACAGCCGCAGATGCACCCACCAGTCGCCGGTCTTGAGGCATTCCTCGCACCCTTTCGCGCTCGGCGTTACATCGGTGATCGTGGCGCTGTGCTGGCAACTGGTCATGCTGGCCTCCGTTCGATATTGCGCCGCACTACCCAAACGTCTCAAGCGCAGAAAGGGTGGCGATGCCGATTTTCCCCGAAGATGTCTTCACCGAGCTGACCGACGTCGATCCCGATACGCTCGCCAATCTCGGCCCGCTGACGCGGCTGGCGGGCGGCTGGCAGGCGCGCAAGGGTGTCGATGTGAACCCCAAGGCCGATGGCCCCGAGCGGCGCGTGTTTATCGAGACGATCCAGTGCGATCCGATCGACCCGCAGGCCAACGGCCCGCAATTGCTCTACGGGCTACGCTATCACATCCACATCACCACCGAGGAAGAGGATATCACCTTCCACGATCAGGTCGGCTATTGGTTGTGGGAGCCGAAGACCGGCGTCGTGATGCAGACGCTCGCGATCCCGCGCGGGCAGGTCGCGCTCGCGGGCGGGCAGGCCAAGCCCGACGACGACCGGATCATCGTCAAGGCCGAACGCGGGCAGACCGAATATGGCATCTCCTCGACCGCGTTCCTCGAATATGCGTTCCGCACCGACAGCTACCAGATTGAGGTGGTGTTCAACGCCGACGGTACGTGGAGCTACACGACGGACACCGTGCTAAAGGTCCACGGTCAGGATGCGCCGTTCGCGCACCGCGACCAGAACACGCTGACCCGGATCAGCGATCCCAAGTCCAACCCGTTGAAGGCAATCCTCGACGCGAAGGCCGCCAAGGCGTGAGCGACCGTATCCTGATCTTCTACGGCTCGTATCGGTCCGATCGGCAGGGCATCAAGCTGGCGCGCTTTCTGGTCGATGGCTTCGCGGCGCGCGGCGCGGATGTCGAACTGATCGACGCCAAGGCGATCGACCTGCCGATGCTCGACCGGATGTACAAGGAATATCGTCCCGGCACCGCTCCCGCCAGGCTGGAGGCGCTGGCGGGCAAGATCCGCGCGGCGGATGCCTTCGTGTTCGTCACCGGCGAATATAATTGGGGCATCCAGCCCGGCCTCAAGAACCTGACCGATCATTTCCTGGAGGAATGGTTCTGGCGGCCAGCCGCGATCGCCAGTTACTCGGCAGGGCGGTTTGCCGGCGCGCGGGCGGCGACGGCATGGCACGGCACCCTCTCGGAAATGGGGATGGTCGTCACCTCGACACTGCTCGCGGTCGGCGGGATCGGCGGGGCGTTCGATGCCGAGGGCGTACCGACAGGTGAGGGCGGTGCCGCCGCCGCGCGCGCCTTCCCGCGCTTCGCCGATGATCTGGCGTGGTGGACCGAGGCGGCGCGCGCGCAGCGCGCGCGCCGTGACCCGCCATATTGATGTGGACAGCGCCAACCCCGACATAAGCCGCCCGAACCCGGAGCCTCAGCATGTACGCCTTTGATATCGACGCCGCCTCGAAGACCGATCTTTACCGCGATCTCGCCGGCGCGCTCGACGCGCTGACCGCTGATGAGGTCGATCCGATCGCCAACATGGCGAACATGGCGGCGCTGCTGTGGGAATATCTGCCCGATCTCAACTGGGCGGGCTTCTACCGGCTGGTCGATGGCGAACTCGTGCTCGGGCCATTTCAGGGCAAGGTCGCGTGCATCCGCATCCCGCTCGGCAAGGGCGTGTGCGGCACGGCGGCGGCAACGCTGGAAACGCAATTGGTCGAGGATGTCCATGCCTTCCCCGGCCACATCGCTTGCGATGCCGCGAGCCGGTCGGAGCTGGTCGTGCCGATCGTCTATCAGGGGCAATTGCTTGGCGTGCTCGATCTCGATAGCCCGCTGCCGGCGCGCTTCGACGCGGGCGATGCGGCGGGATGTTCCGCCCTGGTACGATTGATTGCGCCCCGTCTGGTCGGCTGATCCGTTTCGGCACACAATCCTCAACCCGTCGCTGGTGAACGCGGCATCGATTTGATAGCCTGACCGTTATTCAGTCGAAACGGTGCGCGGGGTTTGTGGCGCCGAACGGGAGTGTTTTGACCATGCGAAACCAGACGATCGCCACTTTGGCGCTGATCGGTGCTGCCCTTGCCGCGCCTGCGGGCGCGCAACGTGTCGGCATGGCGCCGAACGGCGGCTTTCAGGGCGCGATGCCGGGACGGCCTGCGCCATCGATGCCCGCGCCCGCAGCGTCGCAGCAACCGCATTGGAACGGTGGCGGCGGCCAGCAGGGCTGGAACGGGGGTGGCCGCGCGGGCTGGAACGGCAACGGCGGCCAGCAGCATTGGAATGGCGGCGGTCAGCAAGGCTGGAACGGCAATGGTGGCCAGCGTTGGAATGGCAATGGCGGCGGTGTTCGTCCCGGCGGCTGGAACGGGCGGCCCGGTGGCGGCTCACATTGGGGCGGGCGGGTCAATGGCCGCTGGTCGGGCGGCTGGAACGCGCCGGGTGGATGGAACGCCTATCATCGCCCGTCGCGCGGCTGGCGCCTGCCGAGCTACTGGTTCACGCCGAACTTCTACGTCAGCGATTACGGCCTCTACGGCCTCGCGCCGCCGCCCTACGGCTATACCTGGACCCGCTATTACGACGACGCAGTGCTGGTCGACGGTTCTGGGCGCGTGCGCGACTATGTCGGCGGGCTCGACTGGGACCAGTATGACACTGGCTATGATTCGGGTGATTATGACGACGGCTATCAGAGCGACGGTGGCTATGGCGCATCATACCCCGCGCCGCCGGCTGGACCGGGCTATGGAGCGCCCGGCTATGTTTCGGGTGGCAGCGGCGTGACGAGCTATTCGACCAGCGGCGGCTATTCCGCGAACGGCTATTATTATCCGCCCGCGACGACGACCACCGTCACCATCCAGCAGGCGCCTTCGGTGACGACGACCACCACCGAATATGTCGAGACGGTGAAGACCCGCTATGTCGCGCGCAAGGCGTGGAAGCCCAAGCGCAAATGGCACCCCAAGCCGCGGATCAATTGCCTCTGCGGTAGCTGAAGTCGGCCGCTTTGATACACGGTTCTCCCGCGAAGGCGGGAGTCCAGAGCGGCGAACGTTGACGCTTGTGGCTCTGGACTCCCGCTTTCGCGGGAGAACGGTTTATGTATCGGCGAGAGTCGTGGAACGATTTCGGGGTGACGAAGTGTTCCTGGCGATCCGCCGACCTTTGCAAAGTCTTACGAGGTGTCGGCGTTCCGCCCGGCGGCGGATTGGCCTAACGTGCCGCCATGCAATTCCGCGCCGAAGCCATCGTTCTCGCCGTCCGCCAGCATGGCGAGCATGGCGCGATCGTGCGCGCGCTGACCGCCGAACATGGTCTGCAGCCCGGCTATGTGCGCGGTGGCCGTTCGCGGCGGCTGCGGCCGATCCTGCAACCCGCTAACCTCGTGCTGGGCGAATGGCGCGCGCGCACGCCCGACCAACTCGCCCAGCTTTCGGTCGAACTGGTCGAGAGCCGCGCGGCCTCGCACGCCGAGCCGCTTCCCGCCGCCGCGCTCGAATGGGTGACGGCGCTGACCGCGAGCGCATTGCCCGAGGCTCAGCCGTACCCGCGTATCTATGCCGCGCTGACCGGCGTGATCGGCGCGATTGCGGCGGCGCCGGCCGCGCGCGATTGGGCACTGGCGCTGGCGCGGTACGAACTGCTGTTGCTGGCGGAGCTCGGCTTCGGTCTCGATCTCGGCGTGTGCGTCGCGACCGGGGCGAGCGGCGATCTCGCCTTCGTCAGCCCAAAGAGCGGTGGCGCGGTGAGCCGTGGGGCGGCGTTCGGCTATGAGGACAAGCTGTTTGCGCTGCCGCCGGCTTTGCTCACTGGCGGCGAGGCCGATTGGTCCGATATCCTCGCGGCGTTGCGCATCACCGGGCATTTTCTCGCGCGCGATATCCTCGCCGGGCAGGTCGCCGGCCCCGCCGATGCCCGCGCCCGGCTGGTCGAGCGGTTGAAAAGGGCGGTTGCGTGATGCGCGCGGCGGCGGCAAAGGCGGCTTCGCTCCGCTCGTGACGGAGCATTGGCAGGCTCTGTCCGAACGGAAACGATGTGACGACGATTGCGATTTTGGCCGGTGACGGCATCGGCCCCGAAGTAACCGCACAGGCGCGCCGCGTGCTCGAAGCGCTCGATCTCGATCTGACGTTCGAGGACGCGCTGGTCGGCGGCGCGGCCTATTTCGCGGCAGGCCATCCGCTCCCGCCCGAAACGCTCGACGTCGCCAAGCGCGCCGACGCGATCCTGTTCGGCGCGGTGGGTGATCCGCGCTGCGACGCGCTCGAACGCAGGTTCCGGCCTGAACAGGCGATCCTCGGCCTGCGTGCCGCGCTCGGCCTGTTCGCCAACCTCCGCCCGGCGACGTTGTTCCCGGGACTGGAAGACGCGTCCGCGCTCCGCCCGGAGGTCGCGCGTGAGATCGACATGGTCATCCTGCGCGAACTCAACGGCGACGTGTATTTCGGCGAAAAGGGCTTTCGCACCGCAGCCAACGGTACGCGCGAAGGCTATGATGTGATGTCCTACAACGAAGCCGAGGTGCGCCGCATCGCCGTGGTCGGTTTCGAAATGGCCAAGCGCCGCAAGAACAAGCTCTGCTCGGTCGACAAGGCCAACGTGCTGGAAACCTCGCAACTGTGGCGCGATGTCGTGGTCGAGCTGTCCGCCGACTATCCCGAAGTCGCGCTGACCCATATGTATGTCGACAACGCCGCGATGCAGCTCGTGCGCAATCCCGGCCAGTTCGACGTGATCGTGACCGGCAATCTGTTCGGCGACATCCTCTCCGATCAGGCAAGCATGTGCGCGGGTTCGATCGGCATGCTGCCGTCGGCTTCGCTCAGCGCGTGGAGCGGCGCGAATGGCCTGTACGAGCCGATCCACGGCTCCGCGCCCGACATCGCCGGCCAGGGCAAGGCCAATCCGTGTGCGGCGATCCTGTCGGCGGCGATGCTGCTGCGCCACTCGCTCAATCAGGAAGAGGCGGCATTGAAGATCGAGGCGGCGGTGTCGGCGGCTTTGGTCGCCGGCGCGCGCACCCCCGATCTGGGCGGCACCATGACCACCAGCGAGATGGGCGACGCCGTGCTGGCCGCACTGGTGTGAGCCAGCCGCTCGACGTCGCGGTCGTCATCCCGACCTTCAACGAGGTTCGCAACGTGCCCGTGCTCGTCGCACGGCTCGATGCGGCGCTCGCAGGTCGCGCATGGGAAGCGATCTTCGTCGATGACGACAGCCCCGACGGCACTGCCGACGCCGCGCGCGAGATCGCCCGGCGCGACAGCCGGGTGCGCGTGATCCAGCGGATCGGGCGGCGTGGCCTGTCCTCGGCGTGCATCGAAGGCATGTGCGCGACCGCTGCGCCTTTGGTGGCGGTGATCGACGGCGATCTCCAGCATGACGAGACGATCCTGCCGGCGATGGCCGATGCGCTTAACGCCGACGCGAGCCTCGACGTGGTGATCGGATCGCGCTTCGTGAGCGGTGGCGGCACCGGCGACTGGGATCGCGACCGGGTGGCGAAATCCGCTTTCGCAACAAGGCTTTCGCGGCGGGTTCTCAAAGCCGATCTCACCGATCCGATGAGCGGTTTCTTCATGATCCGCACGAAGATCGTGCGCGATCTCGCGCCGCATCTCGCCGCGATCGGCTTCAAGATCCTGCTCGACATCATGACCGGCGCGCCGCACCCGCTCAAATTCCTCGAACTGCCCTATACCTTCCGCGTCCGCAGCGAGGGCGAGAGCAAACTCGATCATGTCGTCGCGATGGAGTTCCTTATCGCGCTCTACGACCGGATGTTCGGGCGGATCGTGCCGGTGCGCTTCGCGATGTTCTCGGCGATCGGCGCGATCGGGGTGGGGGTGCATATGGGCGTGCTCACGCCGATCCTGCTGGTGTGGGGCGACCGCGCCTTCCTGCTCGGGCAGGTGATCGCGGCGATGGTCGCGATGACGGTGAACTTCTTTCTCAACAATGCGCTCACCTATCGCGACCGGCGGCTCACGGGCTGGCGGCAGTTGCTTGATGGCTGGGTGTCGTTCTGCGTCGTCTGTGGGGTCGGGCTGGTCGCCAATGTCGGCGTCGCCGGCTTCCTGCACGAAGCGCGCGACGGCACCTGGGCGACCGCCGCACTGGTCGGCGTGCTGATCGGCGCGGTGTGGAATTATGCGCTTTCCTCGCGGTTTACGTGGGGACGTTACTAACGGATCGGAGCTGCCATGACGCCGGAAATCCTGATCGGAGCGCCGATGCCGCCCGCTGTCGTCGCTGCGCTGGAGGCGGCGTTCACGGTCCACAAGCTCTGGGAGATCGAGGACAAGGCGGGTTTCTTCGCAGGTGCCGGCAAGCGCGTGCGCGGGCTGGCCGCGAGCACTCTGGCCGGCCGCATCGATGGCGCGCTGATGGACAGGCTGCCGGCGCTGGAGATCATTTCGAACTTCGGCGTCGGCTACGACACTGTCGATGCGGTCGCTGCGGCCGAGCGCGGCATCATCGTCACCAACACGCCCGGCGCGCTCGATGATGAGGTGGCGGATCTGACGGTCGGGCTGCTGCTCGCGACGCTGCGCCAGCTTCCGCAGGCCGATCGCTTCGTCCGCGAGGGGCAATGGCCGCAGGGGCCATTCCCGCTGTCGCCGACGTTGCGCGGGCGGCGGATCGGCATTCTCGGCCTGGGTGCGATCGGCAAGGCGATCGCGCAGCGGCTGGAAGCGTTTGGGGTCGAGATCGCCTATCACACCCGATCGCGGAAAGACGACGTAAGCTACGGATATCACGACACTTTGATTTGGCTTGCGGCGGCGAGCGACGTGCTGATCGCGATCGTGCCGGGCGGCGCAAGCACACGCCATATCGTCGATGCCGAGGTGCTGGCGGCGCTTGGTGCGGACGGTGTGTTCATCAACGTCGCGCGCGGCAGTGTCGTCGATCAGCCCGCGCTGATCGCCGCGTTGCAGACGGGTACGATCCTCGCCGCCGGCCTCGACGTGTATCAGGACGAGCCGAATGTACCGGAGGCGCTGATCGCGCTCCCGAACGTCGTGCTGCTGCCGCATCTCGGCTCCGCATCGGTACATACGCGCGCGGCGATGGGGCAACTCGTCGTGGACAATCTCAAGACGTGGTTCGCCGACGGCAAGCCGCTGACGCCGGTCGCCGAGACGCGGCATCTGTTAGCTTAGGGCCAGCTCGGAAACCACATCCAGCGGTGGAAGCTCTGCGGCCCCGCCAGCGGCGCGGCGGAGAGGATCGGGTAGAAGAAGGCGAATAGCCCCAGCGCGACCAGCAGCGCGCCCTCGTCCCACCGCGCGAAGCGGCCCTTGCAGAAACGCTGCAACGTGGCGGCGATCGCGACCGGCAGGAATATGCTCGGCAGATAGTAATAATAGAAAAAGCCGAGCGATTTCGGGATGATGATCCACGGCAGATATGCGCCCGCCCACAGCGCCGCCGCGCCGAGCAGCGCGAGTGATCGCTCGCGCCAGCCGACGTAGGCGCAGGCCGCCACGGCGACGAGACCGCCCCACAGCACCGCCGGGTTGCCGATCATCAGCACGCCGCGCGTCGCGCCATCGACATATTCGTAGAGATACCAGATCGGCCGGATCATCAGCGGCCAACTCCACCATTGCGACTGGTAGGGGTGGCTCGGCAGCACTTCGGTCTGCTGCGCGTACATATTGCCCTGGAACCACAACAGCCGATCGAGGCTGAGCGGCATGTCGTGATAGTAGAACATCGGCGCGAAGGTCGCGAAATACACCCCCACCGAGACGATGCCGAGCGTCATCAGCGCCGGGACCGCCGCCAGCCCCGGCCAGTGCCGATGCCCGCGCGCGTTGAGCGCCCACCAGACCGAGCGGCCGGCGCGACGCGTGTCGACCAGCCGGATCGTCAGGAAGGCGAGCCCCGCATAAGCGACGAACGGCACCGCCGTCCATTTCGCCCCGACCGCGAGGCCGAGCAGTACGCTTCCCGCCAGCCAGCGCGGCCACGCGGCCGTGGCGGACTCCGCCCGCATCGACCACAACAGCATCGCGGTCGCCAGCACGACGAACATCGCCATGAAGCCATCGAGCATCGCGATCCGCGCCTCGATGAAGATCGTGAAATTGAGCAAGGCGAACGCCGCGCCGAAGGCCGCCGTGCGCGTGCGGCCGAACATCAGCCATACGATCCAGAACACGCCCAGCACCGTCGCGGTGCCCGCCACCGTCGAGAAAGCGCGCCAGCCGAGCGGGTTATCGCCGAACAGCGCGATGCCGGCGGCGATGATCTCCTTGCCGACCAGCGGATGCTCGGTGTTGGCGGGCGCCGCCAGCGTGAGCAGCTTTCGCGCGGCGGGCACGTAATGGACCTCGTCGAACATCACCGTATGCGGGATCGTCAGCCGGTAGCTGAACAGCGCCTGCGCCGTGATGCCGATCAGCGCGGCGACTCGGGCGGGACGCCTCCAGCCATGTTCCCCCGCGAAAGCGGGGGTCCAGAGCCACGAACGCAGCGCTGCTTGGCGCTGGACCCCCGCTTTCGCGGGGGAACGGGATTCATCGGTCGCTGGCATCGCCCGGCTATTCCCGCTTCCACCCCCGGTTTCAAGCGAGCCATTGACGGGAAGGGACCGCGAGCGGCAAAGCGGCTCCCATGAAACGCCGTACCGGACAAGACCAGAGCATCACCCGCCAATGGCGCCCCGCGACTCAGGCCGTGCGCGGCGGAACAGCGCGCAGCGAATTCGGCGAAACCTCCGAGGCGATCTTCCTCACCTCGGGCTATAGCTATGATTGCGCGGGCGACGCCGCCGCGCGCTTCGCGGGCGAACAGGTTGGCATGACCTATTCGCGGCTCCAGAACCCGACCGTGGAGATGCTCGAAGGCCGCATCGCCTTGCTCGAAGGCGCCGAGGCGTGCCGGACGATGACGACTGGCATGGCGGCGATGACCGCCGTTCTGCTTTGCCAGTTGCAGCAGGGCGATCACCTCGTCGGCGGGCGCGCCGCGTTCGGATCGTGCCGCTGGCTGACCGACACGTTGCTGCCGAAGTTCGGCATCGAGACCACTGTCGTCGATGCGCGCGACCCGCAACAGTGGATCGACGCGGTGCGGCCCAACACCAAGGTGTTCTTCTTCGAGACGCCCGCCAACCCGACGATGGACGTGGTCGATCTCAAGGCGGTGTGCGGCATCGCGCGCGAGCGCGGTATCACCACCGTGGTTGACAACGCCTTCGCCACGCCAGCGCTCCAGCGCCCGATGGAATGGGGCGCCGACGTCACCGCCTATTCCGCCACCAAGATGATGGACGGGCAGGGCCGCGTGCTCGCCGGGGCGGTGTGCGGGACGAGCCAGTTCATCAACGACGTGCTGCTCCCGTTCACACGCAACACCGGGCCGACGCTCAGCGCGTTCAACGCCTGGGTGGTGCTGAAAGGGCTGGAGACGCTCGACCTGCGCATCCGTCGCCAGAGCGAGAACAGCATGAAAGTCGGCGCGTTCCTCGAAGCGCGCGTGCCGCGTATCCTCCACCCCGGTCTCGCCAGCCACCCGCAGCACAACCTCGCGATGACGCAGATGGACGCGTGCGGGCCGATCTTCGCGTTCGAGGTCGATGGCGGCCGCAAGCAAGCGCACGGGCTGCTCGACGCGCTCGCGCTGGTCGACATCTCCAACAACATCGGCGATTCGCGCTCGCTGATGACCCACCCCGCATCCACGACCCATTACGGCGTCGCCGAGGAGAAGCGGATCGAGATGGGGGTGACCGAAAACCTGTTGCGCCTCAACGTCGGCCTCGAAGATCCGCAGGACGTGATCGAGGATCTCGATCAGGCCCTGACGAAAGTCGGGTTATGATCGGCGATATGGTGAAGTCTCTGTTCCCGCACGTCGCCGAGACGCTGGGCGTGGTGGTGCGTGTGTCGGTCAGCTATTTGCCCGAACAGTCCGAGCCGGCGCGCGGGCGCTGGTTCTGGGCCTATCATATCCGCATCGAGAACGAGGGCGACCAGACCATCCAGTTGCTGACCCGCCACTGGGTCATCACCGATGGACGCGGCGCGCGCCATTCGGTCGAGGGTGAAGGCGTGATCGGCGAACAGCCGCTGATCGCGCCGGGCGCGAGCTACGATTACGTGTCGGGCTGCCCGCTCGCGACGCCGACCGGCGGAATGCAGGGGACGTATCACATGGTCGGCGCGGACGGCGAAGGGTTCGACGTGGAGATCCCCAAATTCGCGCTGCTCGCGCCGGCGGTGGGGGCGTGAGACTCCCCTCCCGCTTGCGGGAGGGAAGCGACATTCTCCCCTCCCGCTTGCGGGAGGGGCTGGGGGAGGGCATGTGCGCCCGATGATGCGTATTCCCGGACAGGCCCTCCCCCGACCCCTCCCGCGAGCGGGAGGGGAGAAGGTGGCATGAAACGCACCCATCTCCCCTTGAACGGCCTGCGCGTGCTCGATGCCGCCGCGCGGCATTTGTCGTTCACCCGCGCCGCCGACGAGTTGGCGGTGACCCCCGCTGCCGTCGGCCAGCAGATCCGCGCGCTTGAGGATACGCTCGGCGTCGTGCTTTTCCGCCGGACCACGCGCGGGCTGGAGTTGACGCCCGAGGGCGAGGCCGGCCTCGAGGCACTCCGCACCGGCTTCCTCCAATTCGAGGAAGCCGTCCGCGCGATGCAGGCCGGGCAGACCTCCAAGTCGCTCACCATCGCCGCGCCACGCGACTTCACCGAAAAGTGGCTGATGCCCCGGCTCGCCGAGATCGCGCGCGGCGACGGCGAATTGCGCTTCGCGATCGTTTCGGCGGACGAGACGATTGACTTCACCGAGGCCAATCTCGATCTCGCGATCCGCTGGGGCGACGGCCCCGGCGAGCATGAGGGCGAAGCGCTCGAATCCGAGGGCATGGTCACGGTCGAGCGGCCGGGCGGTGGCGTCGATACGCGGATTTCCTGGCCGGGCTGCCTCAACGACGAGTCAGTGTCACTGGTCCGTGTCGGCGATGCCGGCCTCGCGATCGATGCTGCCGCCGAGGGGCTAGGCCGCGCGACCGTGCCCGAACTGCTCGCCGCCGCCGATATCGCGGCGGGGCGTGTGGTGGTCGCGAGCGGCCCCAAACCCTTCGCCAAGGGCTATTGGCTGATCGCACCCTTGCCCCAGTGGCGGCAGAAGAAGGTACGCGCGCTGGTCGAAGCGCTGATCGCATGAGCGACGCGACACATGACTCCGCCTGATCTCAACGACCCCGCCGCGCGCGCCGCTTATGCCCGTGAGCTGCGCGCGATTGCCCGCCCGGTGCGGCTGATGGGCGTCGCGCTGGCGGTCGCGGGCGCTTTGCTCGCAGCGCTCCAGCGCACGCGCTATCCGGCGATCCCGACGGTGCTGCCGCTGGTGTTGCTCGCGCTCGGCGCGCTGCACATGCTCGCCGCCGTGGCGGTACGGATGAAGTACCACCAGCGGCGCATGAAGGGCGATCGTTAGAGCCTGATGACATCACCTTCCCCCGTTCGTGCTGAGTAGGGATCGAGTAGGCGCTGGCGCCGTATCGAGAGCCCGTATCGAAGCGCAGGTGGCGCGCGGGGCCTGTCCTTCGATACGCTACCTCGATACGCCCTTCGGGCTACTCGGCAGCTACTCAGGACGAGCGGGGTTACTTAGCGTCATCGCGGGATAGGTTTACGCCGAGGCGACGAGCAGCCCGTGATGCTTTTTGCCGGCGGCGATCCGCACCGGCTCGGCGCCTACCGCGACGATCAGCGCCTCGTCACTCACCTTGTCGTCGCCGACGCGCGCGCCGCCGCCCTTGATGAGCCGCTTGGCCTCGCCCTTCGACGTGACGAGGCCAAGCCCGACCAGCGCGTCGAGAATGCCGATGCTGCCATCCACCGCCAACGTCGGCAGCGAATCGCCAGCGGCGCCTTCCTCGAAGGTACGGCGTGCGGTTTCGGCCGCCTCGGCGGCGGCGACTTCGCCGCGGCACAGAGCGGTGGCGGCGTCGGCGAGCACCTTCTTGGCGTCGTTGATCCCGGCGCCTTCCAGCGCCTCCAACCGCGCGATCTCGTCGAGCGGCAAATCGGTGAACAGCCGCAGGAAGCGTCCGACGTCGCGGTCGTCGGTGTTGCGCCAGAACTGCCAGTAATCATACGCCGAGAGCTGCTCTTCGTTGAGCCACACCGCGCCCGACATGGTCTTGCCCATCTTGCCGCCGTCCGCCGTGGTGATGAGCGGCGTGGTGAGGCCGTACACCGTCTCGCCCGCGACGCGCCGGGTCAGCTCGATGCCGTTGACGATGTTGCCCCATTGGTCCGATCCGCCCATTTGCAGGCGGCAACCGGCGCGGCGGGTCAACTCCAGGAAGTCATAGCCCTGCAGGATCATGTAATTGAATTCGAGGAAGCTCAGCGATTGCTCGCGCTCCAGCCGCAGCTTGACCGAATCGAAGCTCAGCATCCGGTTGACCGAGAAATGCTGGCCGATCTCGCGCAGGAACGGGATGTATTCGAGCTTGTCGAGCCAGTCGGCATTGTCGACCATCACCGCGTCGGTGGGGCCGTCTCCGAAGGTCAGGAAGCGTTCGAACACGCGCTTGATCGAGGCGACGTTGGCGGCGATCGTGTCGTCGGTGAGCAGCTTGCGCGCCTCGTCCTTGAACGAGGGGTCGCCGATCTTGCCGGTGCCGCCGCCCATCAGCACGATCGGCTTGTGGCCGGCCTGCTGGAGCCGGCGCAGCATCATGATCTGGACGAGGCTGCCGACGTGGAGCGACGGCGCGGTCGGATCGAAGCCGATATAGCCGGGCACGATCTGCTTGCCCGCGAGCGCGTCGAGCCCGTGCGCGTCGGTGAGCTGGTGGATATAGCCGCGGCTGGAGAGCAGGCGGAGCAGATCGGAGCTGTAGTCTGTCATAATGCCGCGCCGCTTACAGGCTCGAAGCCGTCCTGAGTAGAGGGGATGCGCGCACGTCGCGGCGGAGCAGCTTGCCGAGTTCGTTATAGGGCAGCGAGTCTAGCACCGCGATCCGTTCGGGGACGTGCGAGGAGCGCAATCGTGCTTTGACGAGCGCGCGCATTTCGGCGGGCTCGGGGGCGGCGTGGCCGGGGCGCAGCACCAACGCCGCGCCGATGCTTTCGCCCCATTCAGCGGAGGGCAGGCCGACCGCGCAGGCCTCGGCGATGGCGGGGTGGGTGAGCAGCACCGCCTCGATTTCGCCGGGCGAGATGTTCTCGCCGCCGCGCACGATCACGTCGTCGGCGCGACCAGCGAGGAACAGATAGCCGTCGGCATCGCGCCAGCCGAGGTCGCGCGTGGCGAACCAGCCGCCGGCATCGCGCGCGTCGCGGTCGCGATATTCGCCTGAGACCTGAACGCCGCGCGCATACACCTCGCCGCGCGCGCCGGCGGGAAGGGGGATACCAGCCGTATCGCGGATGTCGATTTCGATGCCGGGCAGGGGCCGCCCCGCAGATCGCAGTCGGGCGCGCACCGCTGGGTCGCCACTGGCGAACGCTGCCCGATGATCCTCCGGCGTGAGCGACGCGATCGTCGCGCAGGTTTCGGTGAGGCCATAAGCGTTGGTGAAGCGCACGTCGGGAAAGCACTCCAAAGCGCGTTCGAGCAGCGCAGGCGGCATCGGCCCGGCGCCGTAGGACAGCGCCGTCAGCGAGGCGAGACGATCGTCGCCGTCGAGATGGTCGAGGATGCGCGCGAGCATCGTCGGCACCACGAAGGCATAGGTCGGCGCCTCCGCCTCGGCGAGTCGCAGCCACGCTTCCGGCGCGAACGCCGGCAACACCAGCAGGCGGCGGCGCGCCTGAACGGCGGTCAGTACGGCGACGACGTTGGCGACATGATAGGGCGGCACGCTGACCAGCGAGCCTTCCTGCGCGCCTGCCTTTGCCGGCGTAGCGGTGGCGGCGACATAGGCGAGCAGGTGCCGATGCCGCAGCAGCGCCGCCTTGGGTGCGCCGGTCGTGCCGCTGGTGAAGATCTGGACGGCAATGTCGTCGCCGTCGCTTTCGACTGCGCTCGGTGTTGCAGCTTGCGCGGCTGCGACGAACGCAGCGGCGCTCGACACGGTCGCCGCCGCGCCCAACCACGCCGCCCGGTCGTCGCCCGCGATCAGCCACGCGGGCGCGATCCGGTCGAGCAGTGCGGCGACCTCCGCATCGGCGCGGCGGTAGTTGAGCGGCGCGAACGGCAGACCGGCGAGCGCGGCGCCGAACAGCGCGATCACGCCCGCCTCGCCATTGCCGTCGAGCAGCGCCACGTACCGCGCCTCGCTTTCCCGGAACAGCGTCGCCGCACCCCGCGCCGCTGTCCACAGAGCGGCATAGCTCCAGCGACGGCCCTCGCAGACCAGTGCCGTCCGGTCGCCGTCCTCCTCGGCGGCTTGGCGGAGCATGTCGGCGATCGTCATGCGGTCAGCGCCGTTCGATCGCGTCGGCCAGCGCGATCAGGCGGTTGGCGTCATCGACATGGAGTTGCTCGACCATCGCACCATCGATCCGCGCCACGCCAAGGCCCTGCGCGCGCGCGTCCGCCCATGCCGCGACCATCGCGCGGGCGCGCGCGATCTCCTCGGGCGTGGGGCCGAACACGCGGTTGGCGATGGCGATCGAATTGGGATGGACGAGCGATTTGCCGTCGAAGCCGAGGTCTACGCCTTGCCGACATGCCGCCTCGAACCCGTCGAGATCGTCGAGATCGAGATGAACCCCGTCGATCACCGCCAGCCCGTACGCGCGCGCGGCCAGCACCATCAGCGACAGCGCCGTTAGCAGCGGCGTGCGCGCTGGCGTGTGCCGCGCGTGCAGATCCTTGGTGAGATCGTTGGTGCCCGCCACGAACCCGGCGAGCCGATCCGATGCCGCGATCTCGGCGGCGCGCAGCACGCCGAGCGGCGTTTCGATCATGCACCAGATCGGATGCGGGTTGCGCGCCGCCGCGTCCGCCACGGCGGCGGGCGACTCGACCTTGGGCAGCAGCACGCCGTCGATCGGCAGTGCGCTCGCCAGCGCGAAATCCTCGGCGCAGTCCGGCCCGCTCATCCGCAGAATCAGTTCCCGATGCCCATAGCCACCCGCGCGGATCGCCTCCGCAATCCCCTCGCGCGCCCGCGCCTTGTTCTCGGGCGCGACCGCATCTTCCAGATCGAAGAGGATCGCGTCGCAATCGAGCGTTTTTGCCTTTTCGAGCGCGCGTGGCTTGTCGCCGGGGACGTAGAGCATCGAGCGGCGCGGGCGGATCGGCGTGGTCATGCCCGCGTTCGTGGCGGCAGGCGGCGTGCTTGGCAAGCCACTGGCTCAGCGGCGTTCCACGGGATAGGACGCGGCGTGGCACGAACACGGATCTTTTTCGACGGCGGTTGCCGGCCCAACCCCGGTCGCATCGAGATCGCCGTCGTCGCGCGCGGCGTGGTGACCATCGACCGCGATCTCGGCGACGGATCGAGCATGGATGCGGAATGGCACGCGCTGCTGCGCGCGGTGGCGGTGACGCGGTCGCTCGGCTTGGACGAGGCGGTGTTGCTGGGCGATTCGGTGGCGGTGGTGAACCAGGCCAATGCGGCGCTCGCCGGTCGCGTCCGCCCGGGCCACGCGACCGCATTCGTCGCGGCGGCGGCGGGGCTGACGCTGCGCGTGCGGCACATCAAGCGCACGCAGAACCTCGCCGGCATCGCGCTCGCCCGGCTGCATCCATGAGCGTGCTCTACAGCTTCCGCCGCTGCCCGTACGCGATGCGCGCGCGGATGGCGCTGATCGTAGCGGGCGTGCGCTGCGAAATCCGTGAGGTGGTGTTGCGCGACAAGCCCGCCGAACTGATCGCCGTCTCCTCCAAGGCGACCGTGCCGGTGCTGGTGGAAGACGACGGAACGGTGATCGACCAGAGCCTGGATATCCTGCGCTGGGCGCTCGCCCGCCACGACCCGGAGGACTGGCTTGCGGGCGACGACGCCGCGCTGATCGCGGCCAACGACGGCGCGTTCAAACATCATCTCGACCGTTACAAATATCCCGACCGGCACGCCGGCGATCCGCAGGAACACCGTGCGGCCGCGCTGGCGCTACTTGCACCGCTCGAGGCGCGGCTCTCGGGGCGCGCTGATCTGTGCCGCGACGGGCGGTCGCTGGTCGACGTCGCGATCTTCCCGTTCGTGCGCCAGTTCGCCGCTGTCGATCCCGAGTGGTTCGCGGCGCAGCCGGTGGCACGGGTGCGGACGTGGCTCGCGCGCCATTGCGACTCGGCCCTCTTCGAACAGGCGATGGTGAAACGCCCGCGCTGGCGGGCAGGGGACGTACCGTCCTTGTTATAAATCGGCCGATCGCACGCAGGCCTCTTCTCGACGCTTGTAAAATCGGCTCGGAATATTAATTAGCAGCCTAATGGTTGCGAACAGAACTTCTCTCGAGGCGCAGATCGCCGGGCGGCTGCTACCGCTCGCGCGCGTCTGGCGGAAACTGGCGGATGAGGCGCTGGAAGGGCAGGGCCTTTCGGCGGCGACCGCCTGGGTGCTCACGCATCTCGGGCGCATCGGCCCCGACGTGCGGCTCACCGATCTCGCCGAGGCGACCGAGATCGCCGCGCCATCGCTGGTGCGGCTGCTCGATCAACTCGTCGAACAGGGCCTCGTCACGCGCACGCTCGACGACCAGGATCGTCGCAGCAAAAAGCTCGCGCTCACCGCGCGCGCCCGCCCCATCGTCGCGGAAAGCGAACGCTCGCTCGCCGCCCTGCGTCATCGCATCCTCGGCGAGTTCGATGACGCTACGCTCGCCGCCACCGCCGCCGTGCTCGACCGTATGAGCGCCGCCGCCAGTGCCGCGAGCGCGAAATGAAAGATCGCTACGGTCTCGATATCGCACTGTTTTCGCTCAAGAGCTTCATCGCGGCGATGCTCGCCTACTATATCGCCCTGAAGATCGGCCTGACGCACCCCTATTGGGCGGTCAGCACGTCGTACATCGTCGCGCAGCCGCTCGCCGGCGCGGTCATTTCGAAGGCGGTGTTCCGGCTGATCGGCACGGTGCTCGGCGCGGCGGCGGCGGTGGTGCTGGTGCCCAACCTCGTCAATGCGCCCGAACTGCTGTCGCTCGCGCTCGCACTCTGGCTGGGGCTGTGCCTGTTCATTTCGTTGCAGGATCGCACGCCGCGCAGCTACGTGTTCCTGCTTGCGGGATATACGGCCTCGATCATCGGCTTCCCGAGCGTCGCCGCGCCCGGCCAGATCTTTCAGACCTCGGTGCTGCGGGTCGAGGAAATCTCGCTCGGTATCCTGTGCGGTAGCCTCGTCCACGCGCTCGTCTTCCCGCAGAGCGTGGCGGGGCGGTTGCTCGCACGAGTCGATGCGATCGTCGCCGATGTCGAACGCTGGTCGCGCGACGCGCTCACCGGCGCGCCGAACGAGAGGGTGCTGCGCGAACGCCGCCGGCTCGCGCTCGACGTCAACGAGCTTCACCAGCTTTCCACCCACCTTCCGTTCGATACCGCGCGCTTCCTGCCGCGTGTTCGCACCGTGCGCGCGTTGCAGGACCAGCTTTCGTTGCTGCTGCCGCTCGCCAGCGCGGTGGAGGACCGGATCGTCGAATTGCAGGCGCACGGCGGCGTGCCGGAGCGGCTCGTCGCGCTGATCGATCGCGCGTGCGGTTGGCTCGCCGTGCCCGCCACCTCGTTCGTCGAGCGGGCAACCTTCGTCGAGGCGCTTGTCGCCGAGATCCGGGCGGAGGAACCGGCGGTGACGGCACCGCTCGTCTGGCGCGATGCGCTGATCCTCAGCCTCGCGTCGCGGCTCGCCGATCTCGTCCAGTCGCACCGTGCGGTGCGTGACCTGCGCGACCAGATCCGCTCGCCAAGCCGCGCCGCGATCACCCCCGTCGTTCGCGAGGCGCTCCGCAGCGCTTCAAAACGTACCTTCCACCGTGACCGTCTGGTCGCCCTGCGCGCCGCGTTTGGCACGATCGCGACGATGGTGCTCGGCTGCGCCTTCTGGATCTATTCGGGCTGGCCCGACGGCGCGGGCGCGGTGCTGATCGCCGGCGTGTGCTGCGCGCTGTTCGGCAACAGCGATGATCCCGCCCCGGCGATCCGCACGTTCCTGTGGGGGTCTATCATCGGCGTGGTGATCGCCGCCATCTACCTTTTCGCGATCCTGCCCGGCGTGACCGACTACGTCACCGTCGCCGCCGTGCTCGCGCCGATGTTCCTGCTGTTGGGTGCGTTCCTCGCGATACCGAAATATACGTTGGTCTCGCTCGGCGTGGTGCTCGGCCTGGCCAACCTGATCGGTCTCAATGCCAATTATGTGGGTGATTTCGCGGCGTTCACCAACGGGGCGATCGCGCAGCTCGTCGGTACGGCGTTCGCGGTGGTGACGGTCGGCCTGTTCCAGACCGTCGGCGCCGAACGGAGCAGCGCGCGACTGATCCGGGCGGGCTGGCGCGATCTCGCGCGGCGGAGCCTGTTGCCCGGCGAACCCGACGAGATCGGCTGGGTCAGCAAGATGCTCGACCGGATCGGGTTGCTCGCGCCGCGTCTGGTCGCGCGTGGGCAAGACCCCGGGCGGCCGCTGTTCGACGTGCTGGTCGATCTGCGCGTTGGTGTTTCGGTGGCGGGGCTGCGGCGGGTGAAGCTCGCGGCGAGCGATTTCGGGCGCAGCATCGTCGATCCGGTACTGGCGCGGGTGAGCGAACATTACCGCGCGCGCTCGCTCGATCAGCCGGCGATCCATGATCCGGACCTGCTCGCCGCGATCGACACCGCGATGACCGCCTTCGCCGCCGATCCGCAGCCCGACGAGCGCCGCAACGCTTTGCTCGCGCTCACCAGCCTGCGCCGCAACCTGTTCCCTGCCGCGCCGGGCTATGCGGAGGCAGCGGCATGACCGGCGAGGTGAGCCTGTTCGGCGTGTACGTGCCGGGCCTGCTGCTGCTCGCGGTGGCGGCGGCGGTGCTGGCGGCACTGGTTTCGCGGCTGTTCGCGCTGATCGGCCTGTACCGCATCTTCGCCTATCGCCCTTTGGTCGATGTGGCGGTGTATATCCTCATCCTCGGCGGGCTGGTGCTCGCCTTCGCGCCTCCGGGAGTTGCGCTGTGAATCGTTGGACTCGGTATCTTGCCCCCGCAGGTCGCTTCACGGCGACGCTGGTGCTCGTCCTCATCGCGCTGATCGTCGCACTGTGGCTATGGCGCCGCTACGAGGTCGATCCGTGGACGCGCGACGGGCGTGTGCGGGCTGATGTGGTGCGCGTCACCCCCGATGTCGGCGGGTTGATAACCACGGTGGCGGTGCGCGATAATCAGATCGTCCACACCGGCGACCTGCTGTTCGTGGTGGACCGGCCACGCTACGCGCTCGCGCTCGAACAGGCGCAGGCGGCAATCGCCAGCGCGCGCGCGACGCTGGCGCAGAACCGGCGCGAGGCGGCCCGTGATCTCGCGCTCGGCGATCTCGTCGCGGCGGAGGCGCATGAACAGAACGTCGCCCGCGTCGCCACAGCACAGGCCGCACTCGCCCAGGCCGAGGCGCAGGCGGATACCGCGCGCCTCAACCTCGCCCGAACGCAGGTCCGCGCCAGCGTCAACGGCACGATCACCAATCTCGATCTTCACCCCGGCGATTACGTTGCCGCCGGCCAGCAGGCGCTGGCGCTGGTCGATGCCGATTCGCTGCGGATCGAGGCGTATTTTGAGGAAACCAAGCTCGGTAACGTCCGCCCCGGCGCGGTCGCCAAGGTGCGGCTGATGGGTGACCCGCGCGTGCTGACCGGCCATGTCGAGAGCATCGCCGCCGGCATCAGCGATAGCGAGCGCACCAACACCGGCAATTTGCTGCCCAACGTCAACGCGACCTTCTCCTGGGTGCGGCTCGCGCAACGCATTCCGGTGCGCGTCAGGATCGACTCGGTGCCCGCTGATCTGCGGCTGATCTCGGGCCGCACCGCGACGGTGACGCTTGAGCCGCCCGCGCCGCAGCCGATTGTGGTGAGGCCGCGTCCGACCCCGATACCAACGCCGAGCGCGACGCGATGAAGCCGCGTATCGTTGCGATTGCCGCGCTGGCGGCGGCGCTATCGGCCTGCACCGCCGGGCCGGACTATCACCTACCCGAAAGCGCCACCGCGAGATCGCCCGCCGCCAACGGCGCATTTCTCGGCGCGAAGGACAAGGCGTTCGCGGCGGTGCCGCTGCCGGATCACTGGTGGCGGCTCTATGACGACGCGCTGCTCGACAGTCTCGTCACCGAGGGCCTCGCCGCCAACACCGATCTGCGTGCCGCCGATGCGAACCTGCGCGCCGCCAGCGCGATCGTGCGCGAGGCGGAGTCTGAGCGTACCATCCAGACCGGGCTTTCGGGCGGGGCGGCGCTGTCCCGGCCCAATGGCACCGGCGGCAGCCTGCCGGGGCGGGTCGGTTATGATCTCGGCGGCAGCCTGTCCTATCCGCTCGATCTCGCCGGCCGCATCCGCCGTTCGATCGAAGCGGCGCGCGCCGATGCCGAGGCGAGCGAAGCCGCGCGCGACGAGGTTCGCGTCACGGTCGCGGCGGCGGTGACGCGCGCCTATGCGGCAACCTGTACCGCCAACGTCCGCATCGCCGCCGCCAACCGTGTGATCGGCATTCAACAGCAGACCTTCACCGCGACGCGACGGCTTCAGCGCGGCGGGCGCAATACAGCCTTTGACGTGACGCGCGCGCAGACCGCCGTCGAGCAGAGCCAGGCGCAATTGCCGGCTTTGGTCGCGGCGCGGCAAGCCTCGCTGTTCGAACTCGCCGCCTTGCTCGGTCGCGCACCCGCCGACTATCCGCGCGCGGCGGAACACTGCCAGATGCTGCCGCTCGTCCGCACCCCGATACCTGTTGGCGACGGCGCCGCGCTGATCCGCCGACGCCCCGATATCCGTCGCGCCGAACGCACGCTCGCGGCGGCGACCGCGCAGATCGGCGTCGTCACTGCGAACCTCTATCCGCAAGTCACGCTCGGCGGGTCGGCAGGGTTCACCGGGCCGCTTTCGCCGCTTGGCGTCGGCACCGCGTTCCATCTGTCGCTCGGCCCGTTGATAAGCTGGACCTTCCCCAACCGCACCCTCGTCCGCGCGCAGATCGCGGTGGCGGGCGCGCAGGCCGATGCGGCGCTCGCGACCTTCGACGGCACCGTGCTGGAGGGGTTGCGCCAGACCGAAACCGCGTTGTCCGCGTATGCGCGCACCCGCGATCAGGTCGCCGACCTCACCCGCGCCCGCGACAGCGCCGCGCGCGCCGTATCGCAAGCCAACCGGCTCACCCGCTTCGGCCGCGGCACGTTCCTCGATACGCTGAGCGCCCAGGCGACGCTGGCCAGCGCCGAAGCTTCGCTGGCGAGCGCGCAGGCGGCGCTGGTCGATGCCGAGGTGAGCCTGTTCCTCGCCCTAGGCGGCGGCTGGACGGCGGATACGGCGGAGCCTGTATCCACGGCAAAGTAGGCCGCCGCTTTCCGATCGCGGCTGGCCTGCCTCCTAAGCCGCCTTTGCCACCGGGCTGATCGCGGCCAGTTCGAACGGTGTGGACTGGTAGATTTCGTTGATCCAGTTGCCGAACAGCAGATGTGCGTGGCTGCGCCACGTATTCACGGGTGGGCGGGCTGGGTCGTCGTTCGGGAAGTAATGCGCGGGCACCGTCCCCTGATCGCGCGCATATTCATCGGCGAGCGTAGTGGTGTCATATTCGAGGTGGTTGAACATATAGAGCCGCCGCCATGCCGGGTCTTCGAGCAGACACGGCCCGGTCTCGTCGCTGTCGGCGAGGATACGTAGCGCGGGCGCACGCAGCACGTCCTCGCGCCGCACTTCGGTCCAACGTGAAACCGGCACCGCGAAATCGTCCGAGAAACCGCGCAGATAGGGGGAGGCGGGGGCGAGGTTGCGGTGCGGGAACACGCCGCTCGCCTTGGTCTCCAGCGGATGCTTGCCGATGCCGTGGAAATAATAGGCCGCCGCCTGCGCCGCCCAGCAAATCGTCAGGCAGCTATGGACGTGGCTTTGCGTCCAGTCGAAAATCTGGCGCATCTCGCCCCAATAGCGCACGTCCTCGAACGGCAGTTTTTCGACCGGCGCGCCGGTGATGATGAAGCCATCGAACCTTTCGTCGCGCACATCCGACCACGGGCGATAGAACGCGGCCATGTGATCGGCGGAAGTGTTGCGCGCGACATGATCGCTCATCCGCACCAACGTCAGCTCGATCTGGAGCGGGGAGGCGCCGATCAGCCGGGCGAGTTGCGTCTCGGTACTGATCTTGTTGGGCATCAGGTTGAGCAGCCCGATCCGAAGCGGACGGATGTCCTGCCGCGCGGCTTCGGTTTCGCGCATCACGGTGATGCCCTCGGCTTCCAGCGTGCGGGTGGCGGGCAAATCGTCGGGGATCTTGATCGGCACGGGCGTTCGGTCCTTTGACGGAGCGGACGCTTGTGGCTGGGTCCGTTTGGTTGCCGGATCGGCCACATCCTTCCTGATGGAAGTGCCACCTTGCCCGGAAGGCAGGTTGGCGTCGGGCGTCGCCCCAACTCTTGATGTGATAGTGGCTTTACGAAATCGCGCGGTGCTTGGCAATCCACCTATGAGGCTTACATCTGCGCTTATGAGTGAAAGCAAGATCGTCATCTGCCCTGCCTGCGCTAGCGCCAACCGCGTGCCGGTCGAAAAGCTTGGCGCGGGCGGCACCTGCGGACGCTGCCACGCAGCCTTGTTCCAGGCCGCGCCGCTGACGCTGACCGCCGCGAATTTCGACGCGCATGCGGGCAGGGGTGACCTGCCGCTACTGGTCGACTTCTGGGCCGAATGGTGCGGGCCGTGCCGCCAGATGGCGCCGGCCTTCGCGGCCGCCGCGCGCGAGCTTGAGCCGAGGATGCGGCTCGGCAAGCTCGACACCGAGGCGGAAAGCGCGATTGCGGCGCGCTACGCGATCCGCTCGATCCCGACGATGATCCTGGTCAAAGGCGGCCGCGAGGTTGGGCGACAGTCGGGCGCGATGCCGGCGAGCGCGATCGTGGGGTGGGCGCGGGGGCTGGCGTAGTCTGATTCCCCAACCGTTCGTGTCGAGCGAAGTCGAGACACATGGCGCGGCGTTCGCGGCACATCCCTCGACTTCGCTCGGGACGAACGGTTGGGGACGGTACTGCCGGAACGGTCTGGCTGGGCTAGCTCACCGCCGCACGAACACCACCGCGAGGTTGTTGGCCGGCATGTCCACCACGCGGTCCAAACTCAGCCCGAGCGTGTCCGCCGCCGCCGCCACGGCGTCGAGATCGCGAATGCCCCATTCGGGATTGCGCGCGCTAAGGTCCGCGTCGAACGCGATGTTGCTCGCGGCCATGGGTTCCGCGCCGCGCCGGTAGGGTCCGTACAGGAACAGCGGCCCGCCCGGCAGCAACAGCCGCGACGCGCCAGCGAGCAGCCCAAGCGTCGCCGCCCACGGGCTGATATGGACCATGTTGATCGCGAGAACCGCATCCGCCGCCGGGACCGGCCAATCGTGCGTGGAGGCATCCACGTCCAGCGGCGGCAGGATGTTCGTCGGCCGCTCCGCCGCCAGCCACGCCGCGATCGAAGCGCGCGCCGCCTCCGAAGGGTCGCTTGGCTGCCAGATCAGTCCCGGCAGCGCCGCAGCGAAATGCACGATATGCTCGCCCGATCCGCTCGCGATCTCCAGCACGGTGCCGCGCCTGGGCAGCACCGACTTCAAAATGTCGAGGATCGGATCGCGGTTGCGAAGCGCGGCCGGGCTGCTCAAGCGGGCGTCGGTCATCGGTGCATCGCTCAGCAAGGCGCCGGCGCGGGTTCCGCCGAACGCGTCCGCTCGATCACGCGCAGATAGGTGTCGAGCACGACCTGGTTGATCCGCTCCCACTTATACTTGGCGGCCTCGGCAACCCCGGCACGCCCGGCGCCGAGCCGGAACGCTTCGTCCTCGCAGAACCGTTGCAGCGCGTCGGCATAGCCGGCGATGTCGGTCGGCGGGACGATCAGCCCGGTCACGCCTTCCTCCAGTAGCCCGACCGCGCCGCTCGCGCGCGCTGCCACCACAGGCACGCCCGCCGCCATCGCCTCCAGCGTGACGTTGCCGAAGGTCTCGGTCACGCTCGGGTTGAAGAACACGTCCATCGATGCGACCGCGCGGCCGAGATCGTCGCCGGTCACGAACCCGGCGAACACCGCGTCGGGGATTTCCTTGGCGAACCAGTCGCGCGCCGGGCCTTCGCCGACCACCAGCGTCCGGTGCCGCACGCCGCGCGCATCGAGCGCGTGCATTGCTCGCGCGAACACGTCGAGCCCCTTTTCCTTCACCAGCCGCCCGAGGAAGCCGACCGCGATCTCGTCGTCGCCGATGCCGAGCGAGCGCCGCCATTCGAGGCTGCGGCGCGACGGGTTGAAGCGATCGTGGTTCACCCCGCGCGACCAGCGCGTCACGGGCGTCGTCACGCCCCATTCGCGCAGGATTTCGCCCATCATCTGGCTTGGCGCGAGCACCTCGTCGACGCCCTGGTAGAATTTGCGCTGCACCTTGACGATCAGCGGCGCGACGAAGCCGATGCCGTAATATTGCACATAGGTCTCGAACCGCGTGTGGTACGAAGCGACCACCGGGATATTCTTTTCACGCGCGTAGCGAACGGCCGAATGGTTGAGGAAATCCGGCGCCGAGACATGGACGAGATTGGGCGCGAACGCATCGAGATCGGCGCGCACCCGCGCATCGATTGCCAGCCCCAGCTTGTACTCGGCCCGCCCGCCCGGCATCTTGACCGAGCGTGTGCCGACGAGATCGCCGACCGGCGGGAAGGCTGGCCGGCGGCTGACCGGCGAATAGACGCGCACCGCCGCGCCCTGTTTGAGCAAATAGCCGACGAGCAGGTTCAGCGTCTGGTTGGCGCCATCCCTGGTGTAATTGTAATTGCCACTGAAGAGGGCAACGCGGAGGTCTGTCGCCTGCATCGACGCGCCATAGCCGCGCGCTGACGGCTTGGAAACAGACGGTTTCGCGGTAGCCGAGGTGTGGTGCGGCGCGACACGCCCTATATCCGCGGGGCAAAGGAGATTCACCGATGTCTACCGAAACGCCGCTCTCCGATTTCCCGATCACCACGCGCTGGCCGGCGCGGCACTCAGACCGGCTGCAACTCTATTCGCTGCCGACGCCCAATGGCGTCAAAGTGGCGATCATGCTGGAAGAATGCGAGCTTCCGTATGAGGCGCACGGGATCGATTTCGGCGCGGACGACCAGCATTCGGCGGCGTTCGAATCGCTCAATCCCAACGGCAAGATCCCCGCAATCCTCGATCCCGACGGTCCCGGCGGCAAACCGATGGCGCTGTTCGAGAGCGGCGCGATCCTGTTGTACCTCGCCGAGAAGACCGGCAAGTTTCTGCCAGCCGATCCGGTGCTGCGCTATCAGACGATCCAGTGGCTGATGTTTCAGATGGGCGGCGTCGGGCCGATGTTCGGGCAGGTCGGCTATTTCGTGAAATTCGCCGGCAAGGACATCGAGGACAAGCGCCCGCGCGACCGGTACGTTGCCGAGGCGAAGCGGTTGCTTGGCGTGATGGACCGGGTGCTGGATGGGCGCGCATGGTTCATGGGCGACGACTATACGATCGCCGATATTGCGACGCTCGGCTGGGTGCGCGGGCTGGTCAATTTCTACGAAGCGGGCGATCTCGTCGAGTTCGATCGCTTCGCCAACGTCAAGGCGTGGCTTGATCGCGGGCTGGCACGGCCGGCGGTGCAGCGCGGTTTGCTGATCCCGGCGCGGCCGTAGTCCCGGAGTCGATCCGCACGCTCAGGATGGTGGCGACCTGCTCGGCGAAGGCGCGCAGCGTTGCCACCATCTCCGCCGAACTGAGCGCGCGTGGGGCTGGATCGATCGCGCACAACGTGCCGAAGAAGCTGCCGTCGGCGAGAAGTATCGGGATCGAGACATAGCTCTCGAAACCGTAGAGCGCCGGCGTATGGTGCGTGCGCCACGCCGGTTCAGCGGCGACGTGATCGATCACGACGAGCTTGCCGTTTTCGCGGATCTCGTCGCAAATCGTCGATTTCAAATCGAGTTCGTCGCCCGGCTCCAGTCCGAAGTCGATCTTGTCGGCCACCTGGCACGCGATCCAGCGCTGCTCGGTGACGCGCGCGACCGCAGCGAAACCCATGCCGGTGCGCTCACAGACAGCGCTCAGGATCGCGCGGATTTCCGCGACGTCGCCGAGAAATGCGGTGTCGCGCGCGAGTTTGTCGATAGCCGTCACGGGTCGACGATAGCCGATCAGCGGAGCCTGGCAAATGGCCTGCGCTACAGCGGCTTCGCCAGCACCGTCATGAACAGCGGCGGCTCCACGACGATCGGGAAATCGCGGCGCTCGCCGGTTCGCGCATAGCCGCGACGTTCGTAATAGGCGATCAACTCGGCGCGGTTCTCGATGACGGTCATCTCGATGCGGTGCGCCGCGAACGTGTCGCGGGCGGCGCTCTCGGCGGCGGCGATCAACTGCCGGCCGAGACCGGCGGCTTGCAGGCGCGGTTCGATGCACAGCAATCCGAGATAGGCGGTGCCGCTGCCGTGATCGCTCACCTGTACGCAACCGATCGGTGCGTCGCCATCGAACGCGACCAGCAATCGCGTGGCGGGATCGGCGACGATCGCCGCCAGTGTCGGCAGGTCGGTGCGCTCGCCATCGAGCAAATCGGCCTCGTGAGTCCAGCCGGCGCGCGCCGCATCGCCGCGATAGGCGCGTTCGATGACCGGGTGGAGGCGGGGCAGGTCGGTGGCGACAGCGGTACGGATGACGGGATCAGCCATCGTCACGATCCTTCCCGCTCTCCGAAGCCTGCCACAGCACGCCCGCCGGATCGAACAGGAAGCCGACGCGCAGGCCCCATTGCTGCGCCCGGGGCGGGCGTGGCGGTTGCACGTTGAACCGTTCGACCAGCCCCTCGGTGCGACGCCACCACTCGTCGAGGTCGCGCACGAAAAGCTGGAGCATCAGGTTCTCGGCCCAGTCCTTCACGTACAGGTTCTGAAGCAGGAAGCCGGCACCTTCGTAGTCGAAGATGGCAAGGTCCGCATCCTGATAGCCGATCTCGAAGCCGAGCGCCTCGTAGAAGGCTTTCGATGCGGCGAAATCGCTGGCGGGCAGAAAGGGGCGGATCAGGGCCATCATTCGGTCTCCATTGGCGCCGCGGGCGAAGCCCGCGTCGTCGGTCGGCGCTGTAGCGCCGCCGGCCGGACGCGCCTGGTTCGGCTGGCCGCAGCTTCGCTGCGGCTTCGCCCGGCGCGTCACAGCGTCGCGCTGATCGCCCGTGCGGCTGCATCTGGATCGCTCGCGGCGGTGATCGGGCGACCGATCACCAGGATCGACGCGCCCGCATCGAGCGCGGCGCGGGGCGTCACGACGCGCTTCTGGTCGCCGATCTCGCCATCGGCCGGGCGAACGCCCGGCACGACGAAGAAGCCTTTTGGCCAAAGCTTGTGCGCCGCCGCGACTTCCTCGCCCGAGCAGACGATGCCATCGACGCCGGATTCGCGCGCCAGGTCGGTCAGCCGCAGCACCTGTTCGTGCGGTGCATTCGCGCAGCCGATCGTCTTGAGATCGTTCGCATCGAGACTGGTCAGCGTCGTCACCGCGACGACCTTGGTGCCGAGCGGCGCGGCGGCCTTGGCATCCTCCAGCATTGCGCGGCCACCCGAGGCGTGGACGGTCAGGATCGCGGGATCGAGCCCGCGCAGCGCCTGGATCGCCTTGGCGACGGTGTTGGGGATGTCGTGCAGCTTGAGATCGAGAAAGATCGGCAGGCCGAGCTCGTGCATCTCGGTCACGCCATGCCGGCCGTTCGCCATGAAGAACTCAAGCCCCAGCTTGATGCCGCCGACATGATGGCGGACGCGCTGGGCGATCGCGCGCGCGCGGACCATGTCGGGTGTATCGAGCGCGACGAAGATGCGGTTGGTCATATGCGGGTTTCCGGCGCGACGGACTCGGCGGGGATCGCGAGCGGCGGCGTCTCGACGATGACGGCGGCGGGCGTAGCGATCACCTCGCGCAGCGTCGCGATCGTGCGTTCAGCGGTGGCGAGGCGGCTGCGCATCCGCCAGCGCGCGGCATGGTACACGCCGAGCATCGGCAGCAGGCCGACGAGGAAGGTGATGAGCAGCAGCAGCGGCAGGTTGATCTCGGCGATCAGCCCGCCCCACAAATTGACCGGCACCGTCGTCCAGTTGTTGCGCGTGAACATTGCCGCGACGAACGCGAGGAGGCACCAGAACAGTGTTTTGAGGAACTGCATGCGTAACGGTTAAACCGCTTTGGCGCGCTTTGCCAGTCCATCGACGATCAGGCGGGTTCGAGCACCGCCCAGATCGGCAGATGGTCCGAGGCGCGGCGCGCGGTCGGGCTGGAATGGACGCCGCATTCGACGATACGCAGCGCGCGCGACGCCATGATCCGGTCGAGCCGCCCGACCGGGCGGCGCGCGTGGAAGCTGGGGCCGGTCGGTGCGCTGGGGTAATGCGCGCAGAAATCGCGCAGGCAACCGCCGTTCGGTGTCCATTCGTTGAGGTCGCCCATCAGCACCGCCGGCATCGGGTGCGTGCCCGATTCGACATGCGCGATGATCGTGTGCGCCTGCCGCCTGCGCCACAGGCCGGAGAGATCGAGGTGCATCCCGACCACGCGGATCGCCGTGCCATCGACGCGCAGATCGGCAGAGACGGCACCGCGCGGCTCCAGCGCGGGCAGGTGGATCGTCTGGTGGTCGATTACCTCCGCGCTCTTGCGGACGAGGATGGCGTTGCCGTGCCACCCCATGCTCGCGGTGTTGCGGCCGAACGGCACCGCATGCCACGCGCTATGCTCCTCCAGCAGATGCTGCGGGATGACGCGCGCCTTGGTGCCGAAGCGGCGGTCGCATTCCTGAAGGGCGATGACGTCCGCATCGAGTTCGCACAGCACATCGAGGATGCGGCGCGGATCGCGTAGGCGGTCAAGGCCGATGCCCTTGTGCATGTTGTAGCTGGCGACTTTGATCATTCGGGCTCGTTAACGCCTCTAGGGGAAGTTGGTGCCGAAGGCGCAACGATATCGTGGCCCGATCCTTAACCGTTCGTGCCGAGCGAAGTCGAGGCGCCTGCGCTCCGGGCGTGTCCCTCGACTGCGCTCGGGACGAACGGGCGGGGGTCAGGCAAGTGTTGTGCGCTCCACTCCTGTAGGCTTTTCGGTGGAGGACGAAATCGCGATCGTGTTCTGCGGTTCCAAGAAGAGCATGGCCGGCGGCATTCCGATGGCGGCGATCCTGTTCCCCGGCCATGCGGTCGGGCTGATCGTGCTGCCGCTGATGCTGTTCCACCAGGCGCAATTGTTCGTCTGCGCGACGCTGGCGCGGCGCTATGCCGGGCGCGGTTCGGCACCGGAGCGCGCACCCCGCGCGCTCCCCGCCACCGCCGCCTGAGCTACGTCAGTTCCAGTCGCTATGCTCGACCGAATCGAGGATGCGCGCCCCGGCCATGAACACCGCGACCGGGCAGACCGCGAACAGCATCCAGCCGCCGACGCTGCCGTGATATTGCTCGACATAGTGCAGGCCGCGTTCGGCGGCGCCGAGGCCGAGGCCGTAGATGACCAGGAACGCCTCGAACTTGGTCTTGATGACGAACAGCCGGGTGAATTTGCGCCACATGGCCGATGGTTAAGCAAGGTGCGGGCCAATGGCGGAAACGCGGCGATCCGCGTTAACGGATATGGTTACGTGTCAATTAACCCGACAAGATCGAGTGCTTCCAACAGCGCGCGGCGGGCGTTTTCGATGTCCGCGATCAGCGCGGGATCGCCGATCGCGTCGGGCGCAATGTCCTCGGGCCAATGCGCCGCGACGATGGCGGCGATCCGGCCGAGCCTGGCGGCATCGACCAGGAAACGCGGGTCAATCGTCGCGGGATCTGCGACGACGCGCAGCCGCAGGCACGCCGGGCCACCGCCGTTCGCCATCGACTGGCGCACATCGACGACCTCGACCCGGCGGATCGGGCCGTTGCCGGCGAGCATCGCCTGCAGATACGCCCAGACCGACGTGGTCTCGCGCGCTTCCTGTGGCACGATCAGCGTCATGATGCCGTCGGGCGGGGTGACGAGCTGCGCGTTGAACAGATACGAGGCGATGGCGTCAGCAAGGCTGACCTGCGCGGCGGGCACCTCGACGATCTCGACCTCGGGCAGCAGACGGCGCAGATCCGCGTAAAAGCCGTCGCGATCGGCGAAGGCGTGTTCGTGCGCGAACAGCACGCGTTCGTTGGCGACCGCGACCACGTCGTTGTGGAACGCGCCCGCCGCGATCGCCGCGTCGGATTGCTGGACGAACAGCGTGCGATCGGGCGCGAGCCGGTGTGCGCGGGCGATCGCGGCACTTGCTTCAAGGTGCTGGCGCGCAGGGAAGGGGCCGCCCGCCACGCCGTAGACGAACACCTCGACGCCGGCTGAGGCGTGATCGGCGCACAATCGCATATGGTTGGCGGCGCCCTCGTCGCCGAACGGGGCGGGCACGGGGCCATGCACGACAAACGCGGGATCGGCGAAGGCGAGGCGGAGTTGCGCGAGCGTGCCGGGCCATTCGTGGCTGCGGTGCGGCATCGTCACGAGGTTGGCGGCGGAGAGGTGGCAGCGCGCATCGACGGTGTCTGGCGCGGGCGAGACGGTCGCGGCATTCGCCGCCCACATCGCCGACGCCGACAAAGCCTGCGCCCTGAGGTGCGGCGCGGCGGTTGTAAAATCCACCGACAGGCTCGCCAGCCAGCGATGATCGGGCCGGGCGAGTGGCACGAAGATGCCCTGCGTGAGACCAAGCGCGAGGTTGGCGCGCATCTTGGCGATGCCTTCCAGCGCTGCCTTGCGCGGGTGCGCGGTGCGCCCGGCGTTGGCGGTCGCGGCGAGGTTGCCAGGGCTGAGGCCGGCGAAATTGTGGCTCGGGCCGATCAGCCCGTCGAAGTTGATTTCGGTCAGCATCAGGTGCGCGCCACCCAGGCGAGGTCGTCGCCTTCGATCAGCCCGAGCGCGGTGGCGCAGGCGCGGTCGATCGCGACGCCGTCGCCGACCGCGCGCAGCTTGCCATAGGCGCAATGGAAATCACCCAGTCGCCCGCAGGCGACCAGCACCGGCTCGCCACCGTCACCGTCGATCGCGATCAGCCGCGCGGGGCGGACGTTGGCGATCGTGTTCACCTTGTCGGTCGGCGCGGTCATGGTCGGGCCGCCGTCGAAGATGTCGATATATTTGTCGAAGCCGAAGCCCTCGATCTCCAGCATCCGCATTGCCGCGCGGCCCGATGGGTGTGGCAGGCCGATCGCCGCGCGGGCGTTCTCGGGCAGCATCGCGATGTAGATCGGGTGTTTGGGGAACAGATCGGCGATGAACTGGTGGCCGTGGATCGCGTTGAACTGGTCGGCATCCTGGAAATTCATCCCGAAGAAGCGGCCAGCCAGCCCGTCCCAGAACGGCGATCCGCCCGCCTCGTCGATCACCCCACGCAGTTCGGCGAGGATGCGGTCGGCGAAGCGCGCGCGGTGCTGGGCGATGAACATGTAGCGGCTGCGCGCGAGCAACATGCCGAGGCCACCGGCCCGCTCGCCCGGGTGGAGGAACAGCCCGCCGACTTCACTGCATCCTTCGAGATCGGTGGTGAGGCTCAATTGGTCGGCGCGGAATGTGCGGCCGAGTTCCTTGCTGTGCTGCGTGAGCGTGCCGATGCGGTAGCTGTAGAACGGGTAATGCTGGCCGACATGGGTGAAGATCTGGCAGGTGCCGCGCACCTCGCCGGTCGCCGCATTTTCCAGCACCAGCACGAACAGTTCGTCGGCGAGCGTGTCGTCGGTCTTGGCGAAGGCGGCGTGGCTCTTGTCGAGCTTGGCCTTGAGCGAGGGGCGATCGGGCGGCAGGTTGGTGAAGCCGCCGCCGGTCAGCTTGGCCATCTCGTAGAGTGGCTGGAGATCCTCGTCGCGCGCGGCACGGATACGAAACGTCACAATCCCCCCTTTTCGGCGATGCGCAAGATGGTGAGCGCCGAGAGCGCGGCGCGTTCGGCGAGGCTCTCGGGGATGAGGAATTCGTCCGCCGAGTGGATCGCGCCGCCACGCACGCCCATCGTATCGACGACGGGCACGCCGCACGCCGCGATGTTGTTGCCGTCGCACACCCCGCCGGTGTCGCGCCAGGTGATATCGAGGCCGAGGTCGGCGCCGGCCTGTTTGACCACGCCGAACAGTTTGGCCGCGCCGGGATCGATCGGCTTGGGCGGACGGTTGAAACCACCGTGGACGTGGACCGAAACATCATGCGCGGCGGCGACCGTGGCGACGGTCGCGTCGATCCATGCCTGCGCGCGGGCGATCTCGCCCGCGTCGGCGGGGCGGAAGTTGACGCGCAGGATGGCGAGATCGGGCACGACGTTGTTCGGCCCGCCGCCCTCGATCCGGGCCGGATTGACCGAGAGGCGCGGGGAGCGTGCCTCGGCGAGTCGCAGCGCGATGTCGGCGGCGGCGAGAATGGCGTTGCGGCCGTCGTCGGGATTGCGCCCGGCATGCGCGCTGCGGCCCCGGATCAGGATCGAGAAATTGCCCGTCCCGCCGCGCGCGCCAGCCAGCGTGCCGTCAGGCAGTGCGGGTTCGTAGGTGAGCGCCGCCGCCTTGCCTTGCGCGGCGCGAGCGATGAGCGCCGCTGAGGAGAACGAGCCGGTTTCCTCGTCCGAGCCGATCACGACTTCGTAGCCGATCCGGTTGGCGAGCGGACTTGCTTCAACGGCGGAGAGCGCGGCGAGCATCACCGCGAGGCCGCCCTTCATGTCGGCGACGCCGGGGCCGTTGAGTCTGCCGTCGTCCTGCCAGCGCAGGCTCTGGAACGGGTGATCTGCGGGGAACACGGTGTCCATATGGCCGGTCAGCAGGATCTGGACGGACGCGTTCGGGCGGACGGTCAAGTGCAGATGCTGGCCATGATCGAGCGCGGCGAGCGTGCCGTCGGTGAGCAGCGTCTCTGCGGGCGCCGGTTCGGCGAGTGTAAGGACGCCTGGGAGGATGGCGAAAGCATCGGCGAGGTCCGCCGCCATCGCCGCCAGCCCGGCAAGGTTGCGCGTGCCGGAGTTGATCGCCGCCCACGCCTGCGTCTGCGCGAGCATCGGTGCGTCTCCGACCCGTTCGATCGCAGCGCGTTCCGTGGGGGGAAGGATGTCCATCGCCGGAGCCTAGCGCGGGACCGGGCGTTACTCCACCCGTTGCGGTTCGCTTGCCGCCGATCCGTTACCGCTGCGCAATCGGCCCGACGATCAGAAACTATACACGATCGACGCAGTGCTCGACGTATCGGTGCTGACGCGCCCGATCGGCGGCGCGCTCTCATATTGCACGGCGTAGGAGAGTTTCGCGGAGAGCGGCCCGAACAGCTTGGCGTTGATCGCCGAGACGCTGCTGACCGTACTGTTGATTTTCTGGAAATAGACCGACGCGGCCTGAGTGACCGAGATCGCGCGGTTGAGCTTCAGCGCGAAATCCATCGATCCGCGCGCGGCGAAGCTGTTCTCCTGCGTCGCATCGGTGAAGGACGTGCGGCGATAGGCGGGGCCGACTTCGAGATCGAGCTTGACGCCCGGCGCGCGGACCACGCCGAAACCCGCGCCGACCGAGCCGGCATAGCGGTTGTAATAGCCGAGGAAGCGGTCGCTCTCGTAGCTGCCGGTGCCGTAGATATAGCCGCGTTCGGAGAATTTGTAGTTCGGCTCATACGCGGCGAGATAATGCTCGCGGCTGATGACACCGCTGCTCTGCTTGTAGTCGACGGCGAGCGTGACGGTGTGCTTCCACTGTAACGTCTCACGGCTGAGCTTCACCGCCGCGTTGACGCCGAGATCGTTGGTGTTGCCGGTGGTGGCATAGCCGCCGAGCTGGACGCTGCCTTTCCACAGATCGAACGGGCCGGCCTCGACGATCGTCTCGACGCGCTTGGCCTCGCGCGCCTTGCGCCAGCCATCGACCGACGCCTTGATCGTGCGCGCGGATTCGGGCGCGGCGTTGGACGTGTATTTGGCGATGATATTGATGTCGTTCTCGTTGCCCGACGCGATCGCCGCGTCGAGCATCGCCTTGAGCTGCGGCGGCAGCGGTGCGTCGTTTTTGGCCGGCGACGCGCCCGTCGGGGCTGGCGCCGGGTCCAGAACCGGCGCGGCGACCAGAATCAACGAAAATACCATGTCATTACCATAGCATCGGTGGCCATCTTGACGACTTCAGTCTGCCGCCGGGACGGGGCCGCTGACCGCATCAATCGAGATAATCGCGGAACAGCACGAGGATTTCCTCGTACAGCGCCTTCTTGAACGGCACGATCAGCGCGGGCAGTTGGGCGGGTTCGATCCAGCGCCAGGCGATGAATTCCTCATGCTCGGTGGCGATGTCGATCTCGCTGTCGTCGCCGAGGAAGCGGTAGAGGAACCAGCGCTGGCGCTGGCCGCGCCATTTGCCCTTCCACACCTTGCCGACGAGATCGGGCGGCAGATCGTAGGTGAGTTCCTTCGAAGCGATCGCGATCAGTTCGACGCGATCCGCGACGATGCCGGTTTCCTCGTGCAATTCCCGCAGCGCCGCAGTCTCGGCGTCCTCGCCGGGATCGATCCCGCCCTGCGGCATCTGCCACGCCTCGATGCTGGTGTCCTTGCGCTGGCCGACGAAGACGCGGCCCTCGCGGTTGAGGATCATCAGCCCAGCGCACGGGCGATAGGGAAGCATAGTGGGATCGGTCATCGCTCAACGCGCCTCTGAGGTCGGTGCGGGCGACGTTAGCCGCGCGGCCACACTCTCCGCAATCATCGTCTTCGCAAGTGCGAAGACGCCGGCGCAGTCCGCGACCGCCGAGGGGATCGCCTGACGCAAGGTGATGAAGCCGTGAACCGTGCCATTTGCTTCGCGGAACGTCACCGGCACGCCGGCCTGCGCGAGCGCGGCAGCATAGGCACGGCCCTGATCGCGGAGCGGGTCGAGGCTGGTGGTCAGCACCGTGGCGGGCGGCATGTCGGCGAGATCGCCGAGCAACGGCGAGGCGCGTGGGTGGGTGAAATCGGCCTGATAGGCGTCGGCGAACCACTGGAGGCTGTCGCGATCGAGCAGATAGCCGCTCTCGAACGCGGCGAAGCTCGGGTAGGTGCGCGAGCCGTCGGCGGCGGGATAGAACAGCAGGTGCGCCAACACCGGCAGCGGCGCGGGATCGTCACGCAGCGCCATTGCGGTGATGATCGCGAGGTTGCCGCCCGCGCTGTCGCCGCACAAGACGAGGTCGGTCGTGACGCGCGGCAGTTCGGCGGGGTTGCTTGCGACCCAGCGCGCAGCGGCCTCGCAATCGTCGGGCGCGGCGGGCCAGCGATGTTCGGGCGCGAGCCGGTAATCGACCGCCAGCACCGGCAGATCGAGCGCGCGCGCCATTTCGGCGCAGAAGCTCGCATGCGTGTCGAGATCGCCGATGACGAAGCCGCCGCCGTGGAAGAACAGCACCAGCGGGCCGGGATCACGCACGCTACGCGGATCGAACAGCCGCGCGGGCAGATCGCCAGCCGGACCGGGGATGGTCAGGTCGAGCATCGTGCCGAGTGTACCGATCGGCAGATCGGCGATGTCCTTGATAGACCGCAGCATCATACGGGCACGGGCGGCATCGACTTCGTGCATGCGCGGTCCGGGCGCGGCGTTCAGAAAGGCGAGAAAACCACGCACATCGGGGCGAACATACACCTCGGCCAAACACGCCTCCTTATCGCCGCTTTGCACCAAGCGGACCGCGATCCTACCTAAGCGTGGTGATCCCGGTCGTCCATCATCCCGCTTATGTTTCCGCCGCACATGCGAACAGCCCGACTCAGCTCAGCAAGAACGGGCTGCTGCGCGACCTGTTGCGCAACGAGGGCGAGCACCTCGGCTGGTTCGAACCCGAGCCGATGCCGCGCGCGTGGCTGGAGGCGGTGCATGACCCGGAGTATATCGCCGAGGTGCTGGAGGCGCGCGTACCGGCGGAGAAGGCGCGCCGCATCGGCTTCCCGGTGACGGCGGCGGTGGCGGAACGATCGCGGCATGTTGTCGGCGGGACGTGGCTGGCCGGGCGGCTGGCGCTCGACCACGGCTATGCGGCGAACACTGCGGGCGGCAGCCATCATGCGCTCGCGGCCACCGGATCGGGCTATTGCGTGCTCAACGATCTCGCAGTGGCGGCGGTGCGGCTGGTCGAAGAGGGCCGTGTCGAGCGGCTGCTGGTGGTCGATTGCGACGTGCATCAGGGCGACGGCACCGCGTCCTTGTGCGCCGGGCGGGACGGGATCGCGACCTATTCGATCCATGCCGAGAAGAACTTCCCGGCGCGAAAGGCGTGCTCGACGCTCGACGTGGCGCTCCCCGACGGCACCGGCGACGCGGCCTATCTGCATGCGCTGGAGGAGTCGCTCGCGCCTTTGCTGGACAGCGTGCGGCCCCAGCTCATCCTGTATCAGGCCGGCGTCGATCCGTTCGGCGGTGACCGACTCGGCCGGCTCGCGCTCACCGAGGCCGGGCTGATCGCGCGCGAAACACTGGTCGCGCGGCTCGCGATCACACGCGGCATCCCGCTCGCCAGCACGGTCGGCGGCGGATACGGTGCCGATACCGCCGCGATCGCCGCGCGCCACGCCACTGCGATCCTGACCTTGGCGCGTTCCTATGCCGGGGCGAGTCTTGAACCGGGCCAGCGCATCCCCACATGACAGATTGCTAACGACCCGAGCGCCATGCTACGGGCCTGCCGCTGTGGATTCCATCGGTGGATCACTGGGGCGCGATCGGTCTGCATATGTCATATATGATTGATTTTCGGGCAAGAACTGCCTTCCAGTGAGCAACATCGTAACCAGCGCGGCTGAACCCGTGCCCGCCGGAGCCGATCTCGCGACGCCCGGCGCCCCCTCGCATGGCGCGGACCCGCTGCCGAAGCTCGCGCTCGGTGCGATCGGCGTGGTGTTCGGCGATATCGGCACCAGCCCGCTCTACGCCTTTCGCGAAACCTTCGCCGGGCATCACAAGCTCGCTGTCGATGCGCTGCACATCATGGGCGTGGTCAGCCTGATCTTCTGGTCGATGCTGCTCGTCGTGACGATCCAGTACGTCACGATCATCATGCGCGCCGACAACAAGGGCGAGGGCGGCAGTCTCGCCTTGCTCGCGCTGATCTCGGGGCGGGTGAAGCAGATCCGCTGGTCGCGCGGAATCGTGCTGCTTGGCGTGTTCGCGACCGCGTTGTTCTACGGGGACAGCATGATCACGCCCGCCGTGACGGTGCTCGGCGCGGTCGAGGGTCTCGCGGTCGCGCAGCCGAGCCTGTCGCATCTGGTGCTGCCGCTCTCGGCGCTCATCATCATCGCGTTGTTCGTCATCCAGAGCAAAGGCACCGCCAAGATCGGGCTGTTCTTCGGCCCGGTCATGCTGTTGTATTTCGTCGTGATCGCCACGCTCGGCGTGATGAGCATGGTCAAGACGCCGGGCATCCTGTGGGCGCTCTCGCCGCATTACGCCGCCTTGTTCTTCTACCACGATCCGGTGCGGGCGTTCCTCGCGCTCGGCTCGGTTGTGCTGGCGGTGACCGGCGCGGAGGCGCTCTATGCCGACATGGGGCATTTCGGCCGCAAGCCGATTCGCGTGTCGTGGATGTTCTTCGTGCTGCCGGCTTTGATGCTCAACTATATGGGGCAGGGCGCCTTGCTGTTCCGCGACGGCGTGCCGGCGCTGGAAAGCCCGTTCTACAAACTCGCGCCCGAAGGCTGGGAACTGCCGCTGGTCTTCATCGCGACGGCGGCGGCGATGATCGCCAGCCAGGCGGTGATCTCCGGCGCATTCTCGGTGACGCAACAGGCGATCCAGCTCGGCTTCATGCCGCGGTTGCGCATCGAACATACCAATGCCGCGACCGCCGGGCAGATCTACATTCCGCTCATCAACTGGCTGCTGCTGGCGATGGTGCTGCTGCTGGTCGCGTTCTTCCGCAGTTCGTCGAACCTCACCGCTGCCTATGGCATCGCGGTGACGGGGGCGATGCTGATCGACACCTGCCTGCTGGTGGTGGTGCTGCGCCGCTTGTGGAACTGGCCGCTGATCGCCGCCGTGCCGCTGCTCGCGGTGTTCTTCCTGGTCGATGGCGCGTATTTCACCGCCAATTTGACCAAGATCGTGTCGGGCGGCTGGTTCCCGCTGCTTGCCGGCTTCATCATCTTCACGATCCTGACGACCTGGTCGAAAGGGCGGCAGTTGATGATCGCGCGGATGCGCGAGGGCGCGATGCCGATCAAGGTGTTCATCCAGTCCGCCGCCACCGCCGCGACTCGCGTGCCCGGCACGGCGGTGTTCATGACCTCGACCCCGGAGGGTGTGCCGCACGCGCTGCTCCACAACCTCAAGCACAACAAGGTGCTGCACGAGCGGATCATCCTGCTGACGGTGAAGATCGTCGATGAGCCCTATGTCGCGGAGGGGCAGCGCTGCCATCTCGAAGACCTGACCCACGGCTTCCACCGGATGATCCTGAAATACGGCTTCATCGAGGAACCCGACGTGCCGGTCGCGCTCGCCAACGTGCATCGCTGTGGCGCTGAATTCCGCATGATGGACACCAGCTTCTTCCTGGCGCGGCAGACGCTGCTGCCGTCGGCGCGGCCCGGCATGATGATCTGGCGCGAGAAGCTGTTCGCGTGGATGCTGCGCAACGCCGAAAGCGCGATGGAGTTCTTCCGCCTGCCGACCAACCGCGTCGTCGAACTCGGCAGCCAGCTCGAGATTTGAGCGAGGCCTCATCGATAGCTGCGCCCGTTATCGTGACGGCGCTGTTCGGCAAGACCGATGCGGCGTTCTTCGATGGCCTGCGCAAGCGCCACTTCCCGCCTGAGCGCAACCAACTGGCGGCACATCTGACGATGTTCCACCATCTCCCACCCTCGGTCACGGCCGAGCTCAAGCAGCGGCTGTCGGCGGCGACGCGCGGGGTGGCGCCGCCCGATGCGCGGATCGGCGGGCTGATGTCGCTCGGCGGCGGTGTCGCGTTCCGAATCGAAAGCCCGGCGCTGGAGGATATCCGCGATTCGATCGCGCACGCTTTCGCACCGCTATTGATGCCGCAGGACCGCGCCGGCTGGCGTCCGCACGTCACCATCCAGAACAAGGTGCCGCCCGCCGAGGCGAAGGCGCTGCTGGGCGCGCTGTCGGTCGATTTCCGGCCCCGCACGGTGGCGATCGCGGGTCTGGCGAGCTGGTATTATCGCGGCGGCCCGTGGGAGCCGCTGTCGCGCCATATGTTCGCTTGACCGCCCGGTTTCGCGCACTTATAGGCGCCGCTCTCGCGATGACGAGGCGAAGTAGCTCAGTTGGTTAGAGCACGGGAATCATAATCCTGGGGTCGGGGGTTCAAGTCCCTCCTTCGCTACCATTCGACGTTGAGAAATCAGGCACTTAGCGGTTGAAACATCCCCTGCGGGGGCAAAATCCGAAACAATTTCGGAGGCGATGTTTCAGCATGTTTCAAGAATCACCTGCGTCCCCCGTAGGGAGGGATTACCCCCAGCGAATCGGTTCATGACGAGACGTTCCGCTTGTAGAATCGAGCGGAGTTATCGACCTGCTGCGCATGGTCATAAATCTGCGTCGTGCGTGCGTCGCGGTGTCCGAGATGATCCTGTAACGGCTTCCCCGACATGCCGCGCTCCGACATCCGCGTTGCGTGCGTATGGCGGAGCAGGTGGGGGGAGATGGCCGATAGGTCCACGGCATGAACTCGCTTGACGTCGGCTCGGACGTGCGACCACATCCCTTCAACCTGACTTTTGACGAGCGGGAACCAAGCTTTTTCGCGGGTGATCGTCCGGGCGCCAATCTTGAAGGTATGGGGCTTCGCCGTGGCCTGCCAAACCTTCATTAGCTCTTGAAGGCGAGGGGTGAGGTTGATTGTCCGGTCGTCGCCATTCTTCGTAACTTCGCCGGGCAAAAACAGGACAGGGCGGCGCTCGGTCACATTGCCGTCGTCGTCGGTCACTTCGCGATAGCGAATCGAGTGATTCCCGACGCTCAACCCTTCGGATCGGCGACAACCGGTTTCGAGTAGGAAGCGGATATAATCCGCGAAGATTCGCCACTGAGTGGATGAATAGCGGCGGCTGTTGAGCCACACCGCCGCGCCGTCGATCTCCACCCGACCGACTGCACCGATACCAAGCTCGTGCTCTTTGCCATGTTTCACCGCGTAGGCGCGTTCCTCTCTCGCCGCCTGTTTGAGACGCTCAGTGATAACGCTGAAAACGATCTCGTCTTGTGCCCGATCGAGAGTCGCGGTGCGTCCCTTCGACTTCGGCAGGGGCGGGAATGTGGGCATATCATTGATTAGCAGCGTGCCGTTTTCCGGGTGCGTAATCGGTTCTGTGATGGCTTGGCCGATTGCCGCGCCGAGCGCTTGCCGAAGCTGTCCCGCGATCTTTCGAACGTATCCATCGCTGTGGCCTTCGGCGCGAAGCGTCTTGACGACCTCCATCACCAGCGCGCGACCGTTCGGCGGTTCGAACTCGGAAACCATCCGGTCACCGACGATGGCGTTGAGCTTGCGCACGCCAGAAATGTAATTAGCCGGATGTTTGACCGGTCCCCAGATTTCGGGATGTTCAAGGCAGCGGTCGAGCAACCAAGCGACGGTTGGATTCGCCCCCTTGCGCACTTTCATCGGCGAGGCGGTGGGCTTCGCCACTGGCTTGGGACGCTTTGTGGCCCCGTTCTTGTCCAAAAACGCCGCGTAAAGCCCGCCAATGCCCTTCGCGAACTCTTTTGCGGCACGCGTGGCTTCGGCGGCTCCACGGCTCTTGTGAGGCTCTGCGCCGGGAATGACGATGAAGGTGCGCTTGCTCGCGCCGCTCGCGTCCTGAAACTGGATATCGAGACGCCACACTTGGCGTTGCTCGCTCCACGCCGCCTTGGATTTCAAAAGGATCATCGCCCGCTCCGATCGTTGCGGAAAGCGAACTATCTCACATTCGATATTGAAACAAGTCCCTCCAGTTGGACAACGATGTTTCTATGATTGATTATAGCCGCGATCATCCCCGCAATTTTTTCACGAGGTACTTCCAATCCTCCTCGTGTCGCGGTCCCCATTGCGGCCCACGCGGCTCCTCTGCCGTCATTCGGATGTGGGGGCTTTTCGCACCGCACCGCGAGCACTTGATATGATGCCCAATCACTTCGAGCGCGATCGGCCAACCATGCGCGCGAAAATATCGGTCGAGCTTTACAGCGTCGAGCACGGATCGACGGCCACAACGGCACTCGCACCGCAGGTTGCCCTTGTGCTTCACGATATCGGACAACCAAATCAGTTTGATGTTCGCGCCCACAGCGCAGCATCAGAATAGGTGAAGCTGATCAGGATCGTTGACGGGGGGAGGGTTCACGAGACGCTCAACCACGGCTCCGGCAAGCGTCGCAACCGCTTCCTCGCGCAACCTCTCGTTGCCGAAGGTCAAACCGACGCGAGCCCAGCCGGGAGATTCGGATAGCGCCGCAATAGCGTGCTCGAGAAGGGCGGGGTCTGGTGTGAGTCGCTGTGCCATGTCTTGTTTTAGAACAAAACAAGAACCGTAGGAAAGCCCGATCGTGAACGGCAAGGGGCGCACATCACTATGGACGTGCGCCCCAGCCGGGTTTATTGAACTTCAACCCGGCGATCCGCTAATCTGGCGGCTTGCCACATGGGTTTCTCGCTTTCTCCTGCGCTAACGGCGGGTTTGCGATAATTGAGCGGATCAAGGTTGCAGCCCGATCCGCTCGGCAATGCCGGGGCCTAACGGCCCCGGCAAACGCCTCATAGCGCGCCTTTCGCGTCGAGCCAAGCCCATTTAGCAAGTTGAGCGCGCGCAACCGCAAATGATCAATAATAACCCTTGCTATGCGTTTAAACGCAGTGTGCATCCTGTCGTTGGTGTAGTCGCAATGACCTTCTCGGAGTTAGTGTTATTCAAACTAACTTCAGCTTGTTGTCTCAATTAATCTCATGCTGTCTTTTTCGGCAACTTGGAATCCATGTGATGACATTGGTAATGAATGTGTTGAACAGGTTATTGAAGCAGCCAAATCTGCGGCATTCTGCAAACATGCTATGCGTTGGTCGGTGCAAAAACCTGCTGGCGAAAATTGCGGCTCGAATTCGGTGGTCGGTTCACGGCTTCCCCTTCGAAGGCTTCGCCGGTTTCGGTGCCGCGACAGTAGCGCTCGCCACAACTTTTGCCGCTGCCAGCGTGGCTTTCTCGGCTACCTCGCTCGCCTCTTGCTTGGCGCGCATCTCACGGACGCGCTTCGCCGCCGCCTGCGCCTTCTCTGGATTTTCCTCAATCAAAGCGAGGAGCATCGTTAGGCACTGATCAAGATTGTTCATGCGGTGACGCATCGTGGAGATGTCGTTTGCATGAAGGACGCGTTCAAGCTCGATGCGGGATTCGTAAGTCTCGCGCTGCTCGTCAATCCGAGATTCAAGGGAAGTCACGCGTGCGAAATGGTCGGCTTCCTGTTTGGAAAGTTGATCCATTAAATCTTTGCGAAGCTTCTCCTCGCTGGCACGAAGCTTCTCGTCCGATTTGATGGCGAGTTCCCGCATCGGCGCCCGGTTTTTTATGACCGCAATGAAAACCGCACCTAAGCCGCCGCCGGATACGATCGATATAAGGATTGAGCCCCACGTGACTCCCTGTTGCGCTACATGAATCGCGGTCATTTGACAGGCGCCTCAACCTGCACCGGATCGGATGGCGGATTGTCTACGGTCACGTTCTTGCTCGAAGGCGCACGCAAGAGCGTAAACGCACCAGTGATTGCCCCGCTTAATAGCACAACAAGAGCGTCATTAAGCTTGCCCGTAAATGCGAGCAACGCGGCGATAACAAGCGCGAATACCACCAACGCTATGAGGGCAAAGAATGTGGCGAGTAGGTGAGAGGACTCCATACTCTATTTATGACTTTAAGCGAACGGCAACCGATTAAGGAGGTGCATTTAGGCGCCGTTGGCAGGATAACCGCCTGTAATATCAAGAGCGCTTAAACCGGCTATATCGGCTACTGCGATCTTATCGCGGATAGCCGTTCCAGCCTTTTGGCAGGCGCTCAGAAAGCCAACTACGGTCAATCCCATCGCGATCATTTGATCCTCGTTGTGTGTGACAACAGAGTTATCAGCCATCGTCCAATCGACTGAAAACGGTACTCCCGACACCTTGGCGATCATTGCCGCCGTGGCGGCGCCGTTGATGTTCCTTTGAGCATTTGTGTTTGTATCAACCCTGCCAAGAGCGGTGGTGCAACCGGAGGTTGAATAAGCGTCTCGGTAATTGCGCGCCTCGATCCATTTGGCTTCGCGTTGAACGTCGAGTGAAACGCCAGCTACCACGAGTGCGTTGCCCTCCGCGTTGATGATGTGAGGCGCTGCCACATAGTTTGCTTGATTAAAACACACTTCGCCTTCGTGAAGTTGCGCGCGAGCTTCAACCTCATCGGTGGTAATAAACATGCGCGGGCTTTGGCCGGGTGTCCCGATGCAAAACATAGCGATCATCGCTTCGTCACCAGAACGCGTAACACCGATCCGTTCAACGTAATGCGGCTATCGCCATACCAATAAATGGTGATTTGGTGATTACCTGCTGCCATCTGATTAAAGGCGCCGATGCAGGAAATTACGTCAGTGACAGCACCGGAACCCCCGCGTCCGTTATTTTGCGAACCATCAACGTAAATCATCAACTGCCAAGGTGCGTTGGCGATGTTGGTGCTGCTGTAAGATTGTCCCGCGCTTACGTCTATCGAGACATCAGCAACGGTGTCGAGGTTAAGAGTGTAATCAAATACAGTTTGTGTTGCCATTCGTTCCTTATTCGATGCTTTTGTTATGGGTGAAGATGTAGCGGCCTTCGACTTCGCCAGCCGCGTAGGTGCCATCACTTGCGGAGATGAATGCAACAGCGCAGACGCCGACATAATCGAGGCGTTCTATGCGCTCCCAACGGAAGCCATCATCATCAAGGACGGCGATGTCGTGATAACAAGCATGGGCTATTGAAATAACACTGCCGTCGCGCAGCGTTATTGGTGTAGACGTTGATGCAATGAGCGTGATGCCACTCGCAGTCGTAATGCGGTAAGAGGGCTGCTCAATCGTCTTGTTGGATTCAACTTCGCCATCGTGGAAGTTGCTCCCATCGGGGTCGAGCATGATGAGCTTATCACCGGCCTTGAGATCGCCCGCGATTGTCGAAGTCGGTGTAAAGCTATCTATGGCGACGCAACCGAAGCCGCCGCCGCCACCTCCGCCGCCACCGCCTCCACCACCGGGGCCGGAGCCCACGTAGGAGTTGGTATTGGTCATCGCGACGAACTTGGTAACTGCACCTTGCGCAAGCTGCGTCGAGGTGAGCGAACCGCCGACGATCAGATTACCAGCGATCGAAACATCACCGATAATATCAACGCCTGCACCACCGTTTGCATCAGCATGAATCGTTAGCTGCGCTCGATTGTTTCCCGCTACTGCTGTGGTCTGCCAATAAGCCGTGGCCTTCCCGTTAAGGTTCGAAATTGAGCCTTCGGCAGTCGAGACACGAGCGGAAAGACTGCCTGCGGTGGTTTCAAGCGAGCTTGTCCGACTGCTTAACGATGAGGTTTCGTTCGCCCTTGTTGTTTCCTCGTTCGTGATACGGCCCGATAGGTAGCCTGCGGTGCTTTCGAGCGAGTTGGCGCGGTTCGCAACGGCATCCACTTGGTTGGCGCGTGTAGTTTCCTCGTTTGTGATGCGAGCCACGAGAGCACCGTTGCCGATGTTCGAGTTGTTAACCGTCGTTTCCAGCGATGACGCACGATCGGCAAGGGCGGCGACTTGATCAGCGCGTAAGGTTGTCTCGTTTGTGATCGTGGTGGCGATCCCGGCGACCGTAGATTGCGTGGTGGTGACGAGATCATGAAGGGTGCCCTCTTCGAGCTTGGCGCGTGCAACCTCCGCCGCAAGATCGCTGCGCACGCCAGCCGCATCGGTCTGCGCTTGGGCGATCGTGGCAAGCACGGACTCAACCGGGACACCCCCAACGGTTGTGCCAGCCGGTGCCCCAACCGTCGCCCCCGGTTGGATACCGTCGAGCTTGGTGCCATCAGCGGGATTAAGGCCAGAGAGATCGGTTGGACGATCAGGGATGCCCGTCCAGTTTGCTCGCTTTGCCGCCGCATTAGCATTTGCATTAACAAGGTCTTGCCGAGTGAGTTCGTAGTTGGTGGTTCTTGCGTTGAATGTCGCTCGATCAATAACCGTGTCCGCGCTGGTATCGTTGAAGGCGGGGGAAAGGCTGTAAAGGTATGCGGCGAGATCGTTATAAGCGTTTGTGTATGAGGCGACGAAAGACGTTAAACCGAAGCCGTTACCGGTCGAGATGTTGTTGTTTTTCTCTGCCGTGTAGGTTTGGAAATCCTGCGCGAGTTGAAGCTTTTCCGAGCGGCTCAAAATGCCATCTGCGGACATATCCTGATAGCGTTGAATAGCGAGATCGGCTTGCGCCTGCGCGGCATCGGCTGAATCTTGTGCGGCTTCCGCCGCCGCGTTCACTGCGGTGAGATCGCTTGCTAGATCGGCAACGGCTGGCGAAATCTCGCTAATCGAGTTTACATGAAAGACGTGCGTATGCCCGACCTTAACGCGCCATGCGGGTGCGGTCGCGGCTTGATCGGTGTTTTGCTTAATCGAATCGGGGACAACAAGCGGATAGCTGGAACGGTTGGAAGTAAGCGCACCCGGTGTCTTGTTAGAGACATAGCTTGCGAGGCAAAACTTGCCCGTGGCATCAACGATAAGATACCTGCCAGCCGATAGCGCCTCGGCTCGCACACGATCAATTACTTGCACCTGATCGGCTGTATAGAAACCGCAAGTACCCAAGAGCCCGGTAATGCTCGCATCGATCTTATTCGACGCTACACCAGCGGTGGTGAGATACGTGGTGATGACGCTGCCAACGGTTGCCGGTAATCCGATATCAGCGGTGAGCGCTACCGATCCCGGATCACTGGCGAGACGGAACATGCCTACGGCTGGTGCGCTCGCCCATTGTCCCGGCGATAGCGAGAGCGCTTTGAGAGCCGCGTAGCTAGTTGACGAGGTTGAGGCCGGAGCGCCAAGCGTGAGCGCGTTGGAATAAACGGCATTAGTCGGGCAAGCGTCGTAGCCATCAACCTGATAGATGAAGTAGTTGGCATCAACGAGAATGGGAGCAACGTTCGTGCATAAACCCGCTGCCCAAGGTTTGAGAGTGCCCAACATTGTGCCGGGGCCTTCGGCGCCGCCCGTGCCCGCGTAGGTTGCGCTCAACAGATTGCGATTAAGGATCGCCTCATTACCGTAGAGGGCAACGCTCGCGACTTGATCGCTTGTGCGCGTGAAGATGCCTAGTCGGCCCTGCCAAAGCTGGCGATAGTTAGTGAAAGGATCGCCGAGCTTGCCAACCCAAATGGTGCCCGTAGCTCCGTCCCAAATCAGCCTTGCCCAATCGAGGTTAGCAAGCTGCGCATTAGTAATGAAATCAATTTGCCCGTAGCTGACATCAACTGCTTTGGGCTGGCCTGAATCCCAAAGGCTTATCTCGAAATTCGGCCCTCCGATGATAGCCGGAGTCCAGACAAGATTATTAAGAATGGTGCCGCTCGCATCCGCGTTCGCGGAAGCCATGCGAACAGTAGTTGCAAGCCGGGTGTCCGGGTCGATCGGATTAAACTCGATGATGACATTAAATGGCATAGGCAACTATTTAGCTGCCTCACGGTCATCATCGACGGAGCTTACGGGGCAATGCTGGTGATGGTGCTTTCAACGCGCCAAGCGTTATAGAATTCGCTCTTACCGCTAACCGATTGTGTGAAGCGTCCAAAGATCGCGTCAGATTGCCAGTTAGCAGGCGTTCCATCATCGGGGATAAAGAGGATGCCGCGACGCTGCCCAACGCTCTGCAACATCGGGAACCAATCATTTCGCCAAGACGCTTCGCTAATCCATCCCGTTGAAAACTTCCACGAGATCAAAACATCATACTCATCAATTGAGGTGTAACCCGCTCCCGTCGAGATTACAGCGCGATCTACAAAGCCTTGCTCTGCATCAAAATCCACCCCCATTGTGGTGATCGCTTTGCCGATCACGAGGCGGACGGCTTGAACATAACCGCTCGCGTTCGATGAGGTGAAATCAATACGCAAATAGCGTTCGGTGCGCGTCGAGCCGAGACGATAGATACAATCTGCCGAGCTTGCCGGAGACTTCGAGCCCGACCATGCGGGAAGTGCTGTACCAGCATAGCCACCGCTAGTGCCATCATTACCCGTGCCTGTTCTAATCCTCACCGTATCGTTCGCGGCAAGGTTGGTGCCGATCACCGCGACGGTATCATATGCCACTGCGGACGCGCCAAGATCGACGATAATAGATGACGCGTTAGAGCCGCGCCACACCATTCCCGGAATGTCGATATTGAGATTGGCGACGCTTCCAACCAACGGGGCCGGTGAGCTTGCCGCTACCGTGAAGGGAAGGGGAGGGACGAAGATCGCGGCCATAGCTTAACCGCGCACCGTCAATGTGGTGCGGTTTGCCGAGTAGTCAATCTTGGCTCCGATAAGCGTGTAGGTCTTGCCGACACCGGCTGCGGGGTGCTTGTCGAAGCTGACAACGTACCGATTAGGAGAGGTGAGGAAATCGTCCAGATAAAGCACATCCTCAATCTCAACATCGAACTGGCGAGCGATCGAGTTAGTTTGTCCCCATAGCGACGATGCCAATGCCGCGCCGCCAGACGCATCAAGGTTGGTATCAACTTCGATCTCGATAGCGGCGGGGTAGAGCGCCTTTATCGAAGCGTCCTCAACGATCGTGTAGCGATATTCCTGCATCACCAAGGATGCGCGTGCGGGGTCTAGCATTATCTATTTACACCGCTCCGCCGTTGCGGCTGTTGATCTTGGGAGCCGATAGCGTGTTTGTGGACGATCCACCCGCGATCGTAGCCAACGATGCCGCCGCTTGCGCCGCGTAACCGGTCTGCACAGTCAATTGGCTCACAAGCGCGTTTTGCATCGTGGCAATCGCGGCATCGGTGTTCGTTGTGTTTACCGTGCTCGAACCATCCGCCGCCGCTGCTGCGTCTGCGTTGAAGGTCTTGGTGATGAGATCAGATAGCGCCTGCGCGGTATTGGTAAGCTCGGCAAAGATCGCCTGCGCTTCCGGTGTCGCCGAGCCGTCTACATCCTGCGTGAGAGAGAAAATCTCTTTCGCGAGGTTGCTGAAATCGGTTTGATCAACGGTGGTGTCACCGGCCTTGATACGCGTCTCATAATCCCTGAACTTCGTCATGTCGGAGTTAAGCTGATCTACCTTCGTGGTGCCCGATCCGGTCCCCTGAGCTGCTGCCGGTCCCATGGACACCAAGTTAGGCTACATGCGCTTGCCGCTCGAAGTCCATGGGGCTGAGATAGCCCAGCGTCGAGTGCCGGCGCGTCGGGTTGTAGAAGCGCTCGATATAATC
>NZ_SGIS01000034.1 GCF_004208535.1 Sphingomonas populi | reverse complement strand
GGCGATGCCGCCGTCTTCGCAGGTCGGTGCGCTCCTGGGCGCGAACCGCGCTATACCCTCCCTTCGGCCACGCCTTGGTCGGCTTGCTGTTGCGCCTTAACTCTCGACCGACCGTCGTATGATGTCGTCCGATCGCCTCGCCGATTTTCCGGCGAGATATACCGGCTTCATGAAGCCGGTATATCTCGATTCGCTCATTCAGGTTGAGCTGCCTGTAACATTTTCCCATCGCACCATAACCTTAGCAGGTGGTGCACTTCAAATGTGAGTCTAAGGGGTCTTCCGGGGGAAGGCGCGCCCGGACCGCGAGAGTCCCCAGCTTGCGTTGGGGTGACGGATCAGCCTGAACGGTTGGGAAGCGGCAGGGAAAGGCGCCCAAAAATGAAAAGAGGCTGCCGGGGCCTTTCGGCACCCGGCAACCTCCTGACATGGTCAGCGGCCGGAAGCTCCAGCTTGGGAGACCATGCGAACCGCGAAGTCTTCATCGGAAGCGCGACGTTGGCCGGGAGATGATACTCCCCGTCGCTTCCCGCGAAGCTTAGCGGTGCGTCCCCCGAACGAACTGAACCGACCCCATTGCTGAACCATGAGACATCGGATCACCTCCTTTCGCTTGTTAAGACGGCGTGCCCAGGCTTGGGCACGACTCACTTTTGAATCAGATTATTCCGCGAAACAAGACTTGTAATGCTGCGGTGTTTCGACGATTCTCTTGCCCCTGCGCTGCTCCGCCTCAGCGCGTCGTCGTCGCCTTACGGGTTTTCCGGGGCGGCTTTTCGGTCGGAACCAGACGCAACGGGGCGCCTGCGACATCGGGTGGCACGGGTACGATGCGATCCCGCCCCGTGAATTTGGCTTCATACGCGCGCTGGTCGGCGCGATCGAGCAGCGTTTCCAGCGTATCGCCCGGTTTCAGCTCGGCGATGCCGCCGCTGGTGGTGACGGCGGGCAGCGGTGCGATGCCGGGCAAGGCGTTGCGGATCGCCTGGGCGACGTGCCACGCGCCCTTCAGCGTGGTGCGATCGAGCAGCACCACGAACTCCTCCCCGCCGAGCCGGGCGACGGTTGCCGAGCGCGGCGCCACCGCCACCAGCAGATTGGCGAAGGCGCGGATCACGGCATCGCCGGCGGCGTGGCCGTAGCAATCGTTGACGCGTTTGAAATGATCGAGATCGAACATCGCCAGCGCGAGCGGTTCACGCGACTGACCGGCATGGGCGATCATCCGCGCGGCGGCACGCTCGAAGCCACGGCGGTTGGCGACGCCGGTGAGCGGGTCGGTCTCCGATTCGAGGATGGTCCGGCTCATCGCCTGTTCGACCGCGATGAGCATCATCAGCAGTCCTGCGGTGATGATGAGCACTCCGCCGGTCGCCTGCGAGAACAGCGCATAGCTGCTGCTGACATAGTCTTTGGCGGTCGCGCCCGAGCCGAAGGTGCTGGCGAAAATCGGCTTGGTCGCAAAATAGACGGTCATCGCCCCGAACAGGATCGCCTCAGCCGTCCACAACCGGCTGGCGTGCTGGCGGACGGTGCGGATCGCGACCAAAGTCGACAGTGCGGAGGCCGCGACGAACGGCAATTGAAACGCGAATTCATACAACAGGTCGTTGCGATGGCCGCCCCAGATCGCCGCGCGCAGCACCGCGCCACCGACGAGGATGAGCGCGGCCGCGCGCCACGGCACGGCGCGCCCGGACATCGCCGCCAGTCCGAGCGGCGTCGCCAGCGTGGAGAGCAGGACGCACCCATAGCTGGTCGCGACGAACACCTCGCTCCAGTCGGAATAGCGGACGCCGAGCTCGCTGAGCGGCGTCAGGGTGCCGAGCGCATAAGCCGCGCAGAACCATTCGACCGCGCGCTGCTGCTGGTACGAAAAGCGTATGATTGCGAACGCCACTGCGAACAGCAGCGCCACGCAGGCGTTGACGATAAGTGCGTAAACCGCGCCGTCCATGACCGAAAGGCTCCCCCTTCGGTCACTATAGGGTGATCCCCTCGAAAAAATGGTTAACGCGCGCCTGCTGGCGCTAGGCCGTGCCCTCGTCGCGGTATTTGATTTCGAGGAAGCGGCCGCGCGTGGCGAGCGCGTCGAGATCGCCTTGCGCGAGCTGTTCGGTCATCTCGCGGATCTCGGCGTCGATCAGGCGGAGGCTGTCGGCGAGCTGCGCGTCGGGCGACTTGCCGTTGCGCGCCTGTGCGCGCAGCGGCTCGGGAACGCGGGCATAGCCACGGATCAGTTCGGGGAGTTGCTCGCCGAGCAGTTTGCGCACCTCGAACGCGGCGGGCTGCTGCTCGTCGAGGGTGGCAAGCTGGGGCGCGAGCGTGTCGAGCCGGGTGCCGATACCGTCGAGCAAAGTCTGTGCGGGGGCGGGCAAGGCCGGGCGCTGCGTTTCGAGCCATTGCTCGGTGCGGGCGGGCAGTGCTTTGAGCGGGACTTCGGCGAGTTTCTCCGCCGCTACGGGCGTGTCGAGGCGGGCGAAGGCGAGGATCAGCGTCACCGCGACGAGCAGCGCGGCGACGAGCAGCGCGCCGCCCATGCCGATCGGCATGATCCAGCCGACGACGATCGTCGCCACCACGATCGCCAGATCGGCGCTCGCGATCAGCGCGGCGCGCTTGGCGAGGCTGGTGCCCCCACGCGCGCGGCGGCGTTGCGCCACGCTGCGCTCGCGCGTGCGGTCGAGCAATTCGCTGGTGCGCGCGAGCTGGCGATCGACGTCGGTCATGTCACACCGCCTCCAGCTTGAACGCGCTGTTGGGGCCGGCGAGGGTGTTTTGCGCGGCACCCTCGGCGCGGGCGATATAGCCCTTCGATTTCTCGACCTCGTTCGACAGCGTGTTGACCGTGGTCTTCATCGAATCGAGCGCCTTCAGCTTGAACGTGTCGATCGCGTCCATCGTGTCGTAGATGTTCTGGAACGCGCGCTGGAGCGTCTCGACGGGGATGGTCGATGCGGCGGCCTGTTCGTGGATCGTCGCGGTCTGGCTCTTGAGCAGCTTGCCGGTCGCATCGATGATGTTGGCGGTGGTGGTGTTGAGCGCGGTGATCTGGTCGAGCACCAACCGCTGATTGGCGAGCGCCTGCGCGACGGTGACGGCGGTGCGCAAAGCGGAGACGGTGGTGGTCGAGGCGCGATCGACGCCCTTCACCAGCTCGACGTTGTTCTTCTTGACGAGATCGAGCGCGAGATAGCCCTGCACCGTCACTGCCATTTGCGTCAGCAGATCCTGCGTGCGTTGGCGGACATAGAAAAGCGCGGTCTCGCGGATCGCCTTGGCCTTGGCCGGGTCGCTATGGTCGAGTTCGTTGGCCTTGTCTTCTAGGCGGCTGTCCATTTCCTTCGACAGCACGATCATCTGTTCGAGCCGGCCCATCGCCGCCCACAGATTGGCGCGCTCGGTATCGATCGCGGCATTGTCCATCAGCAACTCGTCCTTGCCACGCGCGAGCGTCTTGAGGATCGCGTTGATGTGCGTCTGCGAGGAGCGGTATTTGTCGAAATAGCTGGTGATGCCACCGCCGAAGATCTTGCTGACGAGGCCACCGCGCCCCGACAGCAGGCTGCTGTTGGCGGCGGGATCGAGCTTTTCGATCGTGCGGCGCAGCTCGGTGAGGTCGGCGCCGACGCTGCCTTCGCCGTCCATCGCCTTGACGGGCCTGTCGAGGAAGCGGTTCGACTGGCCGGCGGCGTCACGGATTTCCTTCTGCCCCATCGCCGCGATCGCATCGACGCGTTTGCCGAATTCGGGCGAGTTGACGTCCTGCGCGACGAGCTCATCGACGAAGCCCGACACCTTGGCCTGAAGCTGGGTGCGGACCTTGTCGTCGACCGGGACCAGGCCGGCGGCCTTGGCGGGGGCGACGACGGGCACCGGATCGGGCGGGGTCAGCACCAGGCTCTGCTCGGTCGTGTCGGTATCGGCCATCGTCTCTTTCCTTTGCGGGTGTTCGCCCGTCTCAAGCTGTTATATGTAAATAACACACGAGGTTTTGCAATCTCTGGCTGTTCTTCGCCTTTAGCGCGTCCCGTTCCCCCGCGAAAGCGGGGGTCCAGAGCCGCGAACGCCGCGCTCGTTGCTCTGGACCCCCGCTTTCGCGGGGGAACCGTTCAAGGAACGGGGAGCAGGTCAAAGAAATCGTCGCCCCCGGCGCAGGCCGGGGCCGTTGGGTTTGCGGCACTCGGCTCGCCAAGTTACGCGGCGGCCCCGGCCTGCGCCGGCGACGATGTGGTGACTTTGCGCTCTCCTTCCAGCCGGGCTAGGGTGGGCCGCATGGCGCTGTTTTCCCTTCCCGCGATCTTCTCGCGGCCGTTTTTCGAGGACAAGGGGCGCGCGTTCTGGCGGCTGCAGGCGGCGGGGTGGTCGGGCTATCTGCTGTTGCGCAGCGTTTCCAGCGTGTCGAACGGGCAGGACATTTCGGGCGTGGTGCCGGTGATTGTCGAATCGATCGTCGGCTATTGCATCACGCTGCTGCTCTCGACGCTCTACCATTATTACCGGAACCAGCGGCAGCTCGCCGCGATCCTGCTGACGATCGTCACGCTCGCAGTGGCGACGGTGCTGTATTCGGTGCTCGACGCGTTTTCGTTCTCGTTCATCAAACTGGCCGATCCGGGGCTGAACCTCGGGCTGGTGCTGGGGACGATCTTCCTCAACTTCACCGTGCTTGCCGGCTGGTCGGCGCTGTATTTCGGGATCAATTTCTACCTGATCGTCGAAGCGCAGATGGACCAGATGGCGGCGCTGGAGAACACCGCCAGCTCGGCGCAGCTCGCGATGCTGCGCTATCAACTCAACCCGCACTTCCTGTTCAACACGTTAAACTCGATCTCGACGCTGGTGCTGCTCAAGCAGACCGAGCGCGCCAACGCGATGCTGAGCCGGCTGTCGTCGTTCCTGCGCTACACGCTCGCCAACGAGCCGACCGCGAATGTCACGCTCCAGCAGGAGGTTGAAACTCTGAAGCTCTATCTCGAAATCGAGAAGATGCGTTTCGAGGACCGCCTGCGCCCAAGCTTCGAGATCGATCCGCGCGTGTCGCAGGCGCGGTTGCCGTCGCTGCTGCTCCAGCCGCTCGTCGAAAATGCGATCAAATACGCGGTGACACCCAAGGAAGAGGGGGCCGAAATCAACGTCACCGCGCGGTTGAGCGGGGATCGGGTGCAGATCGCCGTATCCGATACCGGGCCGGGCTTGTATGAAACGAAAGCGCGGGCAAGCGCATCGACAGGCGTGGGGCTCGCCAACATCAGGGAGCGGCTGGCGCAGACTTTCGGGTCTGACCACCGTTTCGAAACGCGTTCGATCCCAGGGGGCGGATATGGGGTCGAGATTGAAATACCGTTCCAGTTAGAGGAACCGAAGAGAGAGGCCGCATGACGATCCGTACCATCCTGGTCGATGACGAACCCCTGGCGATCCAGGGTCTCGAGCTGAGACTGCAAGCGCATGACGATGTCGAGATCATCGAGAAATGCGCCAATGGCCGCGAGGCGATCCGCGCGATCAAGACTCACAAACCCGACCTTGTCTTCCTCGACATCCAGATGCCCGGCTTCGACGGCTTCTCGGTCGTGCAGGGGCTGATGGAGGTCGAACCGCCGCTGTTCGTGTTCGTGACCGCCTATTCGGACCACGCGCTGAAGGCGTTCGAGGCGCAGGCGACCGATTATCTGATGAAGCCGGTCGACGAGGCGCGGCTTGCCGACACGCTCGACCGCGTGCGCCAGCGGCTCGCCGAGAAGCGCGGCGTCGAGGAGGTTGACCGGTTGCGCGAAGTGCTCGCCGAGGTCGCGCCCGAATCGGTCGACGAGCTTGGCGGCAGCGACGAGCAGGTTTCGGCGAACCGTTTCGAAAAGCTCATCAACATCAAGGATCGCGGCCAGATCTTCCGCGTGGATGTCGATACGATCGAGCGGATCGACGCGGCGGGCGATTACATGTGCATCTACACCGGCGACAACACGCTGATCCTGCGCGAGACGATGAAGGATCTGGAGAAAAGGCTCGACCCGCGCCGGTTCCAGCGCGTGCATCGCTCGACGATCGTCAACCTCGATCTGGTCAAGGAGGTGAAGCCGCACACCAATGGCGAATGCTTCTTGGTGCTGGGAAGCGGCGCGCAGGTGAAGGTGAGCCGCAGCTACCGCGACGTGGTCGCGCGGTTCGTGCATTGAGGTGAGGTTGGGGGAGGTGAGAGAGGCTTGATCGGCTTCTTTCACTCCCCGTTCGTCCCGAGCGAAGTCGAGGGACTAGCCGGGCGCAGGTGTCTCGACTTCGCTCGACACGAACGGTTTGGGGTGGTCGCCCCGGCGTAGGCCGGGGCCGTCACGTAATTTGGCGAGCCGGTTGCCCCGAACCCAGCGGCCCCGGCCTACGCCGGGGCGACGATTAGGCTTCCGTCTCTTCTTCGCCCTCGGCCGGGCGCTCGAACCACGACTCGACTTCGCCGGACAGCTTGAGCGTCAGCGGCTGGCCGTTGCGGTCGACCTTCTTGCCGAGCGCGACGCGAATCCAGCCTTCGGAGCGGCAATATTCCTCAACGTCGGTGCGCTCCTTGCCCTTGAAGCGGATGCCGATCCCGCGCGAGAGCTTGGCCTCGTCAAAGAACGGGCTGCGCGGGTTGGATGAAAGGCGATCGGGGGGTGTGTCGGTCATGATGGCGCGCTTCTTGGCGGAAAAGATGCGGGAAGGCCAGATGCGAAAACGGCGCGGGGGGAAGCCCGCGCCGTCTTGCGTTCCGTGCCGGTCGGATCAGTTGCAGACGCGGACCCGGACGTTTTCCCCGTAATAGGGGTCCCAGCGCCACGAACTGTAGCAGCGCGGGCCGCGATATTCGTCGTAATAATACGCGGGCGGGGCAGCGTAATAGCCGCGCGGACCGTCGTAATAGCCGCCGCCACGGTAGTAGCCACGATCATAGCCACGGTTGCTGCTGGCGATCGCCGCACCGACGCCGAGACCGACGATGCCGCCAAGCAGCGCTGCGCCGGTCGCGTCACCGCCACGATGATACCCGCCGTGATACCCACCGCGATAGCCGCCGCGCCACTGCGCCTCAGCCGGAACCGCCGCCGTCAACGCCGTCGCGGCCAGGGCGACACCAAGACCGGCCTTTTTCAAAAACGCGTTCATCTCCAACCTCCTCGTATCAAAGCCCGTCCGCATTGCCGATATAACGCTTCGGTGGACCAGCTTGTTGCACTTGACTAGCCGAGTCGGTCTGAACACGCTCGGAATGGTGCGTTAAGCTGTGGTTTATACGCGGCATCGTGACGAAGGGGGGGATGATGGCATATTGGCTGATGAAGTCGGAACCGGAAAGCTATGCCTGGGCTGATCTGGTTGCCGAGGGCACGACCGAATGGACCGGGGTGCGCAACCCGGCGGCAGCGCTGCACCTGAAGGCGATGGCGGTCGGCGACCGCGCGTTCTTCTACCATTCGGGCAAGGAGAAGGCGGTGGTCGGCGTGATGGAGATCGTGCGGACGGCGCAGCAGGACGGCGATGTGCCGCGCTGGGTGTCGGTCGCGGTCGCGCCCGTCGCGGCGATGCCCAGGCCGGTCACGCTGGCGGCGATCCGGGCCGAGCCGACGCTGGCGGGGCTCGAGATGCTGCGCCAGTCGCGGCTGTCGGTCAGCCCGGTCGGTGAAGCGGAATGGGCGGTGGTGCTGGCGCTGGGCGCGTTCGACGGGTGAGCGCATCGGTGTGGCTTGGATGACACTTCTGTCATGCGCAGTTCAGGGCGGCGATAGCCACGGCGGCGCACAGGGCTGTCATTTATGTGTAACGCGCTATAGCGTGTGTGACTCGATCGACACGCCTCTCGTGCCGATCGGCAGCCCCGGAGTTTCGGATTCACCGTGTTGACCCTGTCCTCTGCGCCCAAATGGATCGCCTCGGGCCTTTTGTTGTCCTTCGTCGTGCTGGTGGCGCTGTTGCATCATGCCGGGCTGAGCATCAATCCGTGGAGCCCGAGCAACCTGCCCTTCGTCGGCGTGGCGGTGACGGCAGCGGCGCTGCGCGTCGCGGCGCGACGGTGGCCGACGCCGATGCTGGTGATCGCGGCGCGGACCGGCACCTTCTATGCGGTGCTGACCGCGATGGTGTTGATGGGTGCGGTCGCATCATATCCGCTCGCGGCGATGTCGCACGGGTTCAGCGATGCCGCGCTCCAGCATGCCGACCGGCTGCTCGGGTTCGACTGGATCGGGATGTACGATATGGTCGCCGCGCATCGCAGCCTGCAACTGCTCGGCACCGCCGCCTATCGCAGCATCTATCTGACCCCGGCGGTGATCCTGGGCTGGTTCGCATGGGAGGGGCGTAACGAGGATGCCTATCGCTTCTTCGCGACCTTCTGGTTGGCGGCGATCATCGCGCTGGTGCTGTATCCGATGATGCCGGCGGTCGGCCCGCTGTCCTATCTGTGGCATGGGCCGATGCCGTACCTGCCCGAGAGCGAGACGTGGCAGCAGGGGCTGATCCCGGTGCTGCGCGCGGGCGGCGACACCGTAATCGATCTGGGCCAGTTGCGTGGCCTCGTCTCGGCGCCGAGCTTCCATACCGCGTCGGCGTTCCTGTTCATCGCGGCGGGGTGGCAAATCCGGCCACTGCGCTGGGCGGTGGTGGCGATCAACGCGGCGATGCTGCTATCGACGCCGATCGAGGGCACGCATTACCTCTCCGACATGATCCTCGGCATGCTGGTCGCGCTGGTGGCGATAGCGGTGGTGGGGTTCGTCTCGGCGGAACGCGGGCGCGGGCGGGTCGGGGCGCCGGAGTTCCAGCCGAGCCGGGTTTGAGGGCCGACTTCATCGCTTCCGTTCGTGCCGAGCGCAGTCGAGGCGCCAGCGCTTGGGACCATCCCTCGACTTCGCTCGGGACGAACGGGAGGTTAGCTGCGGGGTTCCTTCTTCCGTTTTGCCCCGGCGAGCGCTGACAGCACGCCGCGCAAGGTGCGGACTTCCTGGCTCGACCAGCCTGGTTTGGTGAGCAGAGTGCGCAGCGTCCGCCGCGTCGCGACGGTGCGGTCGGGCGGATAGAAGAAATTGGCGCCGACGAGCATGTCGTCGAGCTGCGCGATCATGCCGTCGAGGTCTTCCTGGGGGGCCGGTTCGGGCAGATCGACTTCGGGCGGCTGCGCGAGCGCGACTCCCTTGGACCATTCATAGGCGACGAGGATCACCGCTTGCGCGAGATTGAGCGAGCCGAACTCGGGGTTGATCGGCACGGTGATGATCTCGCGCGCGACCGCGACGTCGTCGGTCTCCAGCCCCGAACGTTCCGGCCCGAACAGGATCGCGCTGCGGCCCGGCCCGGCGTGGACTTTGCGTGCGGCGACCTCCGGGGTCACGACCGGCTTGGTGACGCCGCGCTTGCGCACCGTGGTGGCATAGACGTTGGGGCAATCGGCGATCGCCTCGGCGAGCGTCTCGAACACCTGCGCCTGTTCAAGCACGCTGTCCGCGCCCGAGGCGGCGGGGCCAGCCGACGGGTTGGGCCAGCCATCGCGCGGGGCGACGAGGCGCATCTCGGTAAGCCCGAAATTGAGCATCGCGCGCGCGGCCTTGCCGATGTTCTCGCCGAGCTGCGGGCGGACCAGGACGATGACGGGGGGTGGGGGCGGCTGGTGGGTGTCGGGATCGGTGCCTCGACTTCGCTCGGCAGGAACGGGGGGGGAAGGGGTCTCCGCAACCTTGAGGGAAGATGGTTCGTCCTCAACCTCCGTTCGTCCCGAGCGAAGTCGAGGGACAGAGTGCTGACGCTCGTCGCGTTCCGAGGGTGGCATCGCCGCCACGCTGAGCGCAGCCCAGTCCGACGCGATCAGCGCTTCCTTCTTCGCGCGAGCCCAGGGTTTGATCCGCTGTTCAGCCTCAAGCGCTTCGATGCGCGACGGGAAATCCTGCGACCACATCAACGCGACCGGGAGACGCGACTGGGTATACCCCTGAATCTCGCCCGTCATGTGCTGACCGATGCGGCGTTCGAGATCGTCGGTGTGGCCGGTATAATAGGTGCCGTCGGCGCAGCGGAGGATGTAGACCCAGAAGCTCATCGCGCGGCTCTATCCCTCGATACGCTATTTCGACAAGCTCGATAGCGAGCGCGGGCACCTTCCGCTCGTCCCGAGCGAAGGTGTCTCGACTTCGCTCGACACGAACGGTTGGGGGTACGGAGTTACCGCGCCATCACCCCATCACCCCTTCGCCACCGCGCTCACATTGCCGGCGAATTCCTCGAAATCCTTCGCCTCGCGGAAGTCCTTATAGACGCTGGCGAAGCGGATGTAGGCGACCGAGTCCATACCCTTGAGGCCGTCCATCACCATTTCGCCGATGCGCTGCGATTGCACTTCGGTTTCGCCCTGCGTTTCCAACTGGCGCTGGATGCCCGAGACGAGTTTCTCCAGCCGCAGCGGCTCGATCGGGCGTTTGCGGGCGGCGATCAGCAGTGAGCGGAGCAGTTTCTCGCGGTCGAAGGGTTCGCGGCGGTCCTCGCTTTTCAGCACCACCAGTTCGCGGAGCTGGATGCGTTCGAACGTGGTGAAACGCGCCGCGCAGCCCTCGCACTGGCGGCGGCGGCGGATTGCCGCCCCGTCTTCGGTGGGGCGGCTGTCCTTTACCTGACTGTCTTCATGGCCGCAGAAGGGGCAGCGCATTTAGGCTTCCTTTTGGAAGAGCGGTGCCGGCCCGCTCCCCCACCCGGCCGCCCACTCAGGGTATTCTGGATGGGCGGCCGGGTGGGGGAGTGGGCCGGCACCGCATGCGCGTGAGCGCATCAAAGGTTCGCGTAGATCGGGAAGCGCGCGCAGAGCGCCGCGACGCGCGTCCGCACGTTGGCCTCGACCTGCGCGTCGCCCTGTTCGCCGTTATTGCGGAGACCGTCGAGCACGTCGGCGACCATGTTGCCGATCTCGCGGAACTCGGCGACGCCGAAGCCGCGGGTCGTGCCGGCGGGCGAGCCGACGCGGATGCCGCTGGTCTTGGTCGGCGGCAGCGGATCGTTGGGGATGCCGTTCTTGTTGCAGGTGATGCCGGCGCGTTCGAGCGCCTCGTCGGCGTCCTTGCCGGTGACGCCGAGCGGCGTGAGATCGATCAGCGCGAGGTGCGTGTCGGTGCCGCCCGAGACGACTTCCGCGCCGCGTTCCTTGAGCGTGGCGGCGAGCACCTTGGCGTTCTCGATCACGGCGGCGGCGTAGGTCTTGAACTCAGGGCGAAGCGCCTCGCCGAACGCGACCGCCTTGGCGGCGATGACGTGCATCAGCGGGCCGCCCTGAAGGCCGGGGAACACCGCCGAGTTGATCTTCTTGGCGATGGCTTCGTCGTTGGTCAGCACCATGCCGCCGCGCGGGCCGCGCAGCGTCTTGTGCGTGGTGGTCGTCACGACATGCGCGTGGGGCAGCGGCGAGGGGTGCAGGCCGGCGGCGACGAGGCCGGCGAAATGCGCCATGTCGACTATGAAATACGCGCCGACCTCATCGGCAATCGCGCGGAACTTCGCGAAATCGATCTCGCGCGGATAGGCCGAACCGCCGGCGATGATGAGCTTGGGGCTGTTGGCGCGGGCGATCTCGGCGACCTGTTCGTAATCGATCAGGTGCGTGACCGGATCGACGCCATATTGCACCGCATTGAACCATTTTCCCGACATCGCGGCGCGCGCGCCGTGCGTCAGGTGGCCGCCGGCGTCGAGGCTGAGGCCCATCACCGTCTCGCCCGGCTTGACCAAAGCGAGCATCACCGCGCCATTGGCCTGCGCGCCCGAATGCGGCTGGACGTTGGCGAAGCCGCAGCCGAAGAGCTGCTTGGCGCGGTCGATCGCGAGCTGCTCGACCTCGTCGGAAGGGTGGCAGCCCTGATAATAGCGCTTGCCGGGATAGCCCTCGGCATATTTGTTGGTGAACACCGATCCTTGCGCTTCCAGCACCGCCTTGGAGACGATGTTCTCGGAGGCGATCAGCTCGATCTGATCCTGCTCGCGCTTGAGTTCATGGGCGACGCCGGCGAACACAGCGGGATCGGCGTCGGCGAGGCCGCGCGTGAAGAAGCCGTCGGGCTGGACTGCGTTCAGCGAGGGCGATTCGAGGGTCTGGGTGCTCATGCGCTTTCCCTTTCGGAAGGGGCGCCGAGCTTGTCGACGCGGGGTTGATGGCGACCGCCGGCGAAGGCGGTGGCGAGGAAGGATTCGAGACAGGCCTGCGCCATGTCGGGGCCGGTCAGCCGGGCGCCCATCGCGATGACATTGGCATCGTTATGCTCGCGCGCAAGCGCGGCGGCATAGGGATCGGACACCAGAGCGCAGCGGCACGCCGGGTTGCGGTTGACCGCGATCGAGATGCCGATGCCCGATCCGCACAGCGCCACGCCGAAATCGGCTTTGCCCGCAGCGACATGCGCGGCGAGCTTGTAGCCGTAATCCGGGTAATCGACACGCGCGGTCGTTTCCGGGCCGAGATCGACGACATCATGCCCGGCGGCGCGCGCCCAGGCGACGAGCGCCGCCTTGAGATCGACGGCAGCGTGATCGGAAGCGAAAGCGATGTGCAAGACGGCGCGAGTCCTCAAGGCGATGCAGACGCGCGGCTCTTACGCAAACCGTCACGCGAATGCCACACCTGCTGTTGCGGGCGCGCGTGTTAAACCATACAGCGGTGGCATGACGGACACGCCCGCCGCACCGATCATCGGCCGCGATGCTGTGGCGCGCGCGGAACTCGTCGAAATCCTGGTCCGCACCGGCGACGAGGACCGCGCGGCGTTCCGCGACTTATACATTCGCACCAACGCGAAGCTTTTCGGCATCTGCCTGCGTATCTGCGGGGAACGGGAGGCGGCGGCGGATGTGTTGCATGACGTGTATCTGACGGTGTGGAAGCGCGCGGGAGCGTATGAGCCGTCGCGCGCCAGCCCGATCACCTGGCTGGCGACGATCGCGCGCAACCGTGCGATCGACTGGCGGCGCGCGAACGGAACACGTCGGTCAGCGCCGATCGAGGAGGCGCCCGAACTGGTCGACGCCGCGCCGCTGGCGAGCGATGCGCTGATCGCCGACGAGGAGGCGCACAGCCTGCATCGCTGCCTTGAGGAGCTGGACGGCAACCAGCGCGAGTCGATCCGCACCGCCTTCTTCCAGGGCGTGACCTATGCCGAACTCGCCGAGCGGCTGAGCGTACCGCTCGGCACGATGAAGAGCTGGGTGCGACGCGGGCTGGCCCGCTTGCGGGAGTGTCTCGAGGCATGACCGACATCCGCACGCCTGACGACCTGCCCGACGTCACCGCCGCCGAACTCGCGCTCGGGGTGCTGGAGGGGGAGGAGCGTGCGGTCGCGCTGCGCCGGGTGCTCGCCGAGCCTGGCTTTGCGCAAAGCGTCGAGACGTGGCGCGAATATTTCGGCCAGTTGTTCGCGGTGTGGCCCGAAGCCGCCGCGCCCGACGGCGTGTTCGAGCGAATCGAACGTTCGATCGACGCGCTGCATGGTGTTGTGCCGCCGTCGCGCGGGATCTGGCCGGCGGTGGCGGGGCTGATGAGCGTCGCGGCGGTGGGGCTGCTGGTGTTCGTCGTCGCGCGTCCGCCGCAAGCGCCGCTGCCGGTGCCAGCGCCGAGCGTGGTGGCAACGCAACCGCTGCTCGTCGCCTCGATCGCACCGACCGCCAAGGGTGCTGCCATCGCCGCCGTGTACGATCCCGCGCGCGGCGTGCTGCGGCTGACCACAGCCGAGGCGCCCGCCGCCCGGCGCAGCGCCGAACTCTGGGTGATCGGCGCGGACAAGACCCCGCATTCGCTCGGCCTGCTCACGCCCGGCGGCGCGACCCGTGTGACGCCGGCGCCAGCGATTCGCCGCCAATTGGCGGCGGGGGCGACGCTGGCGGTGACGATCGAGCCCGAAGGCGGCTCGCCGACCGGCGCGCCGACTGGCCCGATCGTGCTGAAGGGTGATCTGACGGCGGTTTGAGGGCGGGTGCGTCCTTCTCGCCAGTCGCCCGTACCTCCCCACGCGCCCAACCCCGGCGCGAAACAGGAGAGCACTCCCATGACCCCGATCTTCCGCGCCGGCCTTGCCGCCGCCCTCGTCCTCGGCAGCGCGACCGGCGTCGCCGCGCCGGCGTTCGCCAAGTCCAACCCGATGGTGGGTGGCGCCGCGATGTACCCGACCAAGACCATCGTCGAGAATGCGGTCCATTCGAAGGATCACACCACGCTGGTCGCCGCCGTCAAGGCCGCCGGCCTCGTCGAGACGCTCAGCGGACCCGGCCCGTTCACCGTGTTCGCGCCGACCAACGCCGCCTTCGCCAAGCTGCCGGCCGGCACCGTCGACACGCTGGTGAAGCCCGAGAACAAGGCGATGCTGACCGGCATCCTCACCTATCATGTCGTGCCGGGCCGGATTTCCGCCGCCGACATCGCCGCCAAGGCCGAGACGAACATGGGCACCGCGACCTATGCGACGGTGCAGGGCGGCACGCTCAGCTTCAAGAAGATGGGCCGGGGCTGGGTGGTGATGGACGCCAAGGGCGATACCGCCCGGATCACCATCGCCGACGTGTTCCAGTCGAACGGCGTGATCCATGTGATCGACACGGTGCTGATGCCCTGATCGCGGTGGCGGAATGAATTTCCGCGCGGGCTGCATCCGCGCGGCGATGTGCTTCGTACATTGTGGGCCTTTCCCTCCCCCGGGGCGAAAGGTGTGTACCCGGGCGGCGATGCTCCTCCGCTGCCGCCTGGGAGTGCGTACCGGACCTGTCGGCGGAACTCTCTGCCGACAGGTTCTTTTCATTTGGTCGCGGACACGTCATGGAAGCGTCATCGCATTGTCGTAGGCGAGCGCCGCGCGTCACCCGCCCGGCCCGCAGGAGATTGTAATGGCCACCGCTGTCCGCCCCCCCAAGAACCGCGCCGTGCGTGCGGCGGTTCACCGCCATGATCACCTGTCCAAACAGGGCATTCTCGAACGCGCCTTCACCTTTGCGTTCCGTGGGCTCGTGTACGCGCAGATCTGGGAAGACCCGGCGGTCGACATGGAAGCGCTGGCGATCACGCCGGACAGCCATGTCGTGACGATCGCCTCGGGCGGCTGCAACGTGCTGTCGTATCTGACCGCGAACCCGCGTGCGATCACTGCGGTCGATCTCAACACCGCGCATATCGCGCTCAACAAATTGAAGCTGGTCGCGGCGCGGCACCTGCCCGATTACCAGACCTTCCACCGTTTCTTCGCGCGCGCTAACAGTCGCGCCAACATCCTCGCCTATCGCACCTATGTCCGCCCGTTCCTCGATGAGACGAGCAAGCGCTATTGGGAAGGCCGCGACATGGTCGGCCGGCGGCGGATCGGCGGGTTCGCCAAGGGCGTTTACAAGCGCGGGCTGCTCGGCAATTTCATCGGCGCGGCGCATCTGATCGCGCGGATGAACGGGGTGAACCCCAAGGTGCTGCTCAAGGCCAAGACGATCGAGGAGCAGCGCGAAATCTTCGACCGCGAGTTCGCGCCGGTGTTCGACAAGGGCTTCATCAAGTGGCTGACCGACCAGCCCGCCTCGCTGTTCGGCCTCGGCATTCCGCCCGCGCAATATGAGGCGCTGGCCGGCGACGAGAAGATGGCGGTGGTGCTGCGCGAGCGGCTCGAGAAGCTCGCCTGCGACTTCGACCTCAAGGACAATTATTTCGCATGGCAGGCGTTCAACCGCGGCTATAGCGAAGACCCCAATGCGCCGCTGCCGCCGTATCTCCAGAAGGCGCATTACGAGGAGATCGTCGATCGGGTCAGCCGGATCGAGGTGCGGCATACCAACTTCACCGACTATCTGCGCAGCCAAAGCGAGGGTTCGCTCGATCGCTACATCCTGCTCGACGCGCAGGACTGGATGACCGACCAGCAACTCACCGAGCTGTGGGGTGAGATCACCCGCACCGCCAAGCCGGGCGCGCGCGTGCTGTTCCGCACCGCCGGGATCGAGACGATCCTGCCGGGCCGCGTGCCGGACGATATCCTGTCGAAATGGGATTACCGCGCCGAGGAGTCGCTCGATTACACCAAGCGCGACCGCTCCTCGATTTATGGCGGCGTCCATCTGTACGTCCTGAAATAATGGCGGCGGTGGGCGGCGCCGGCCATGCCGGACACATGGATGCGATCTACAAGACGCAGCGCCATTTCTACGATCTCACCCGCAAATATTACCTGCTCGGCCGCGACGCGCTGATCCGCGATCTCGCGCCGCCGGCGGGCGGGAGCGTGCTGGAGATCGGCTGCGGCACCGGACGCAACCTGATCGCGGCGGCGAAGCGCTGGCCGGATGCTCGATACTACGGCATCGATATTTCCGAGGCGATGCTGGAGACGGCGCGCGCCAATGTCGCCAAGGCTGGCCTCGCCGACCGCATCACGCTGGCGCAGGGCGATGCCACGGCGTTCGACAGCGTGGTGCTGTTCGGGGTGGCAGCGTTCGACCGCATCTTCCAGAGCTATACACTGTCGATGATCCCCGACTGGAAGGGCGCGTTGCGCGAGGGCGCGGGCAAGCTTGCACCCGGCGGGCGGCTCGACATCGTCGATTTCGGCCAGCAGGAGCGCTTGCCGGGGGCGTTCAAGGCGGTGCTGTTCGCTTGGCTCGCGCAGTTCGACGTGACGCCGCGCGCGGAGCTGAAGGGTGCGGCCTGCGGAATCGCCCGCGACACCGGGCTGACCGCGAGCTTCGCATCGCTCCGCAATGGATACGCTTGGTCCGCGCGGTTGAGCCGGGCGGCTTAACGGCAGGCGACAAATGTGGTAAGCTCAACGCTATGAACTCGCTAAGCCGCATCGCAGCCCCCAGCGCCGTGCCTAGCGTCAAGGCGCGTTTCACCACCGCTGAATTTCTCCAGATGGTCGAGGCGGGCGCCTTTGACGATATGAAGGTCGAACTGGTCGATGGGGAGCTTGAGCGAATGAATCCCCCGATGAACGCACATTCCGACCGACAGGGGCGTGCGACGTTTCGGCTGATGACGGTGCTTGGGGAGGATCGGGTCCGCGTCGAGATCGGTGTCGTTTTGGACGATTCCACGGTGTTGGGATGCGATGTTGCCGTGCTTCACGCGCCTGTCCGTGAGAACCGGATGCTTGGCGTCGAGGACATCGCGCTGGTCGTCGAAATTGCCGAGACGACAATCGCGCGCGACATGGGGATGAAGCGCGCGAAATATGCATCGGCGGGGATTGCCGAATATTGGGTGGTCGACGGCGGTCGCTCAGTCGTTCATGTCTTCGCGGAACCGCTGGACGGCGAATATGCTTCGATCAGTACGGTGCGCTTCGGCGCGCCATTGGCGGTGCCGGGTACGGACCGGACGATCACGATCGATTGATCGTCCGTCACCGCGCCAATCAGTGATGGAAGATCAGGTACAGCACCAAAATAACGGGCAGCGGCACGCCCAATGCCCAGAGAATGCAGCCTTTTCCCATCGTGATTCCCCTGATCGAAGGTTCGTCACGACATAACTGCGGACCCTGCCGCCAGTTCCGCCCGGATCAGGCGGCCTTGCGCAATTCCAGCCGGCTCCAGATTTCGGAGAGCGCCTCGGTCAGCTCGACCATCATCGCTTCGGTGTGCGCGGGGCCGGGGGTGAAGCGCAGCCGCTCGGTGCCGCGCGGCACGGTGGGGTAGTTGATCGGCTGGACGTAGACGCCGTATTCGGCGAGCAGGATGTCGCTGATCTTCTTGGCGCGGGCGGGATCGCCGACCATCAGCGGCACGATATGCGTGTCGCCGGGCATCACCGGCAGTCCGGCTTCGGCGAGCATCGTCTTGAGCTTCGCTGCCGCCGCCTGTTGCGCCTCGCGCTCGACGCTCGACGCCTTGAGGTGGCGTACGCTCGCCAGCACGCCCGCGACCAGCACCGGCGACAGCGAGGTGGTGAAGATGAAGCCGGGCGCGTAGCTGCGGATCACGTCGACGATCATCTGGTCGGCGGCGATATAACCGCCCATCACGCCGAACGCCTTGCCGAGCGTGCCCTCGATGATGGTCAGCCGATCGGCGACGCCGTCGCGTTCCGAAATGCCGCCGCCGCGCGCGCCGTACATGCCGACCGCGTGGACTTCGTCGAGATAGGTCAGCGCATTATATTTATCGGCGAGGTCGCAGATCGCTTCGACCGGGGCGATGTCGCCTTCCATCGAATAGACGCTCTCAAACGCGATCAGTTTCGGCGTGGCGGGGTCGGCCGCCGCCAGCAATTCCTCGAGATGCTCGAGATCGTTGTGGCGGAACACGAACTTCTCGCAGCCGGCGTTGCGGATGCCCGCGATCATCGAGGCGTGGTTGAGTTCGTCGGAGAAGATGATGCAGCCGGGCAGAATCTTGGCGAGCGTCGCCAGCGTCGCTTCGTTCGAGACATAGCCCGAGGTGAACAGAAGCGCGCCCTGCTTGCCGTGGAGATCGGCGAGTTCGCCTTCGAGATCGACATGGTAGTGCGTGTTGCCGCCGATGTTGCGGGTGCCGCCCGAGCCGGCGCCGACATCGTGCAGCGCCTCCTCCATCGCCGCGATCACCTTGGGGTGCTGGCCCATCGCGAGATAATCGTTCGAACACCAGACCGTGATCGGCTTGGGTCCGTTGTGCCCGGCGAAGCAGCGCGCGTTTGGGTACGCGCCCTTGTTGCGCAGGATGTCGATGAAGACACGGTAGCGGCCCTCGGCGTGCAGCCGGTCGATCGCTTGAGTGAATATCCGCGAGTAATCGACCCCGCGCGCCGGTGCATGCGATTCCATGATTGTCGGCATCTAATCCCAACCCCTCCCGATATCCAGCGATTTGCGCACCCCATGAGACGGCTGGAGATATACGACGATCGCCCGATTCTTCTTGTTCTGGATCAAAGCCGTGTCGGTTCAATCCTGCTATGATCGCAAACATCGCAGCGCATCGAGTCGCACGCAAGTCCAAGATCAAGAGCGTCGTCAGGCGCTGTCCCGAATGCCGCTGTGCTTGCAAGAGACGGAGCTGGGATCATGAACGAAGGACAGGACAAAGCCCGCTATTATGCCCGACGCGCGGCGCAGGAGCGCGCCGTGGTGGCGCGATCCGACGATCCGCTGGCGCGGCGCGTGCATGCCGAACTGGCGGAACGCTATGCCGCGCTCGGCCACGAACGGGATGCACGCGGCTAAAGCGTCTCGGTTTCGGCGAGGCCGAAGCGCGCGAGCGCGGGACGGAGCGCCGCATCCGCCGCGCCGGCGCCGGTGAACACGGCAAGGCCGGGGCCGGGCTGCTCGGGCCAGACGTGGTCGCGCGTCAGATACGCGATTCGCCGCGCGATGCCGGCTGACCCGTCGACGAAGGTGAGCGGGCGCGGCGCGGCGGCGGCGAGCTGATCCGCGACCAACGGGAAGTGCGTGCAGGCGTTGACGATCGTGTCGATGCGGTCTCCGCCGGGCTGATCGAGCAAGCCGGCGAGGATCGCACGGTAGCGTTCGGGCGGTGCCGCTTTACCGCGCAAGGCGTCCTCGGCGAGCGCGACCAGCTCCGCCGAGCCGTGGCGCAGCACCAGGCAATCGCCGGCGAAGCGCGCGGCGAGATCATCGACATAGGGTTGGCGCACGGTGGCGTCGGTGCCGAGCACGCCGATCGCGCGGGTGACGCTCGCCTCGGCGGCGGGCTTGATCGCGGGGACGGTGCCGACCACGGGCAGATCAAGCGCGCTACGCACCGCGCCGAGCGCGATCGTCGAGGCGGTGTTGCAGGCGATGACGATGAGGCGCGGGCGATAGCGCTCTGCCAGCCGACCGAGCAAGGCCGGCACGCGCGCGGCGATCTCCGCCTCGGTCTTGGTGCCATAAGGGAAGCCCGCCGAATCGGCGACGTAGACGAACGGCGCTTGGCGGAGCAGTGCGCGGGTCGGCGCCAGCACCGACAGCCCGCCGACGCCGGAATCGAAAAACAGGATCGGGCGTGTGTCCATCATCGCCCGCGCCATACCGGCGCGCGCGGATTTGACAATCGTCCCGTCTTCAATCGTGCTGCTTGATGAAGAGCAATGGCGTGGCCGGCCCGGGTTCGCTAGAAGCGGGGCGTCTGGGGGCGAAACGATCCGATCATGCCGACCGAATATCTCTGGGGTGCGCCGGCGGGCGTCTTGCTGCTCGGCTATCTGCTCGGCTCGATTCCGTTCGGGCTGATTCTCACGCGCGCGTTCGGCGCGGGCGATCTGCGCCAGATCGGATCGGGCAATATCGGTGCGACCAACGTGCTGCGCACCGGGCGCAAGGGGCTGGCGGCGGCGACTTTGATCCTCGATGCGCTGAAGGGGTTTGCGGCGGTGGCTATTGCCGAGAGGCTCGCGCCGGGAACGGGCGTGCTCGCGGCGGCGGCGGCATTCGTCGGGCATCTCTATCCCGTGTGGCTGCGCTTTCGCGGCGGCAAGGGCGTGGCGACATTGCTCGGCGTGGCGCTGGCGCTGCACTGGCCGGTCGGGTTGGTCTATGCGGCGGTGTGGCTCGGGCTGCTCGGCGCTTTGCGGATTTCCTCGGTGGCTGGAATGACGGCGGCGGTGAGCGCTCCGGTCGCGGCGGCTTTGTTCGACAGGTTCGACCATGTGCCGCTGCTGATCGCCTGCGCGCTGCTCGTGCTGTGGAAGCACCGCGCCAATATCGAGCGACTGCTCGACGGCACCGAACCGAGGGTGGGCAGCAAGGCGCGTGGCTGATGCCGCGTCGATCGCGCGGCTGCGGCTGATCCGCACCGCGTCGATCGGTCCCGTCACCTACCGGCAGTTGATCGCGCGCTTCGGCGATGCGGCGGCGGCGATCGAGGCGCTGCCACAGCTTGCCGCGCGTGGCGGCGGCCGCTCGCCGGTGGTCGCGGCTGTCGCCGTGGCGGAGCGCGAGATTGCGGCCGCGCGCAAGCTGGGTGCGCGGCACCTCTTCATCGACGATGCCGACTATCCCGATCTGCTCGCGCAGCTCGACGATGCGCCGCCCGCGTTGATGGTGCGCGGCGATGTCGCATTGCTCGCGCGCGACACGGTGGCGATGGTCGGGGCGCGCAATGCTTCGGCGGCGGCGTGTCGGTTCGCGCGGCAGATCGCCGCCGAGCTGGGCCGCGAGGGCGTGACGGTGGTTTCCGGCCTCGCGCGCGGGGTGGATACGGCGGCGCATGTCGGCTCGATCGAGGGCGGCACGGTCGGGGTGATCGCGGGCGGGATCGACGTGGTCTATCCGCCCGAAAACGCCGAGTTGCAGGAGCGGATCGCGCGTGAGGGGTTGCTCGTCGCCGAACAGCCGCCGGGCACCGAGCCGCGCGCGCGCCATTTTCCGTATCGCAATCGTATCATCGCAGGGGCTTCGCTGGGGACATTGGTGGTGGAAGCCGCGCCACGTTCCGGCTCGCTCATCACCGCGCGGCTGGCCGGAGAGGCGGGGCGCGAGGTGATGGCGGTGCCGGGCAGTCCGCTCGATCCGCGCGCGCAAGGGTGCAACGGGCTGATCCGCGAGGGCGCGATTCTTGTGCAGTCGGCGGCGGATGTGCTTGAGGCGATCCGGCCGATCGATGCGCGCAGCGTGCGCTCGCGCGGGGTGCGGTTCGACGCGCCGGTCGCGGCGGACGCCAGCGACCGTGAGCGGCGGGTGATTACCGGCTTGCTGGGGCCGGTGCCGGTGGCGGTGGATGAACTGATCCGCCAGTCCGGCGCGGTGCCGGCGGTGGTGCAGGTGGTGCTGCTTGAGCTTGAACTGGCCGCGCGGCTGGAGCGGCACGCGGGCGGGCGGGTGAGCCTCACCTGATCCTCCCCGGTACGGGGAGGTGGCGCGCGCAGCGCGACGGAGGGGGGCTTCCCCAAGCGATACCGTATGCGGAATCCCCCCCTCCACCAGCCTGCGGCTGGTTCCCAGTTTTGGGTTGGCCATGCCCCGCATGGCCAAGGATCGTCCGGGGGACGATCCGACCCAAAACTCCGTGCCGGGGAGGATCGCAAGAGATGCTGTCGTCGCTATTCGATCATCACGCCGGCCACACGCCAGCGGCCATCCTCGCGCACCAGCGTGACCGTCTCCACCGCCTCGGCCTTGTTGGCGAAGCGGGTACGGAACTTGGTCACTTGATAGCCGGCGGGCGGGGCGGGGATGTCTTGCTGGCTGACGAAGGTGCGGGAGATCATCTTGCCGAATTGCGCGCGCGCCTTTTCGGACTCCGCTGTCCACATTTGTAGGGTGTTCGACTTGCGGAAGGACGCGCCGGTTGCGCGATAGCTTTCGTCCCAGCGGGACTGATCCAGCAGGGTGAGCCAGTGTTGCGCAGTGTCCACCACCTCGGCGTCCGGCGTCCCGGTGGCGGCGGCGGGCCTTGGCGGAGACGCCACTTGAGGCAGTGCGGCGAGCAATACGAGACCGAGCGCGAGCGTCATGAGCAGGACTCCAAGGAGGATCGGGCGGCGGTGTGTCTGCCCTGCGCCGTCGATCGGCGTGGGCTCCTGATCCACCCGCTGCCGGGCCGCGTCTTCCCCGATTTCCGTGTCCCCAACCAAATCGGGGGTGGGGGAGGTGACATCGCCGCCTTCTGCCTCAAACAGAATGCGTGCCGCTTCGCGGCTGCTCGACACAGCCATTTTGCGCCGGGCGTCGCGGAGGCGCTCGTTGATCGTATGGACCGACAGCCCGAGACTGCGCGCGATCGATTTCGCATCGTGGCCGCGCACGATGAGGCGAAGCGTCTGCTTCTCCTTTTCGGTGAGCGCGCGAGGCCCTGTTTTTGTCGGCGTGTTCATGCCTTTCGGCACCTATGGCGGGCCTATCGCCGCGACCACCCCGAAAAATTTGTATCTTCGGAGTGGAGCGGGATGGGAGGATCTTACCAGATATGCACGCGCTGGGCGGGCGGTAGATACAGCTTGTCGCCGGGCTTTACGTTGAACGCGCTGTACCAGGCGTCGACATTGCGGACGACGCCGTTGGCGCGGAAATAGACCGGGCTGTGGGGATCGGTGAGCAAGGCCTGACGCTGCGCGTCGGGGCGGGTCTTGCCGCGCCACGCCTGCGCGAAGGCGAGGAAGAAGCGCTGGTCGCCGGTGAGGCCGTCGATCACCTTGGCCTTGCCGTGTTTGGCCTGATAGCGCTGGTACGCCGCATAAGCCGCCTCGATCCCGCCGAGATCGCCGATATTCTCGCCGAGCGTGAGCTTGCCCTGGATGTGCGTGCCGGGGACGGGTTCATAAGCGTCATACTGGCCGGCGAGCGCGGCGGTGCGCGTCTCGAAGGCCTTCTTGGCTTCGGGCGTCCACCAGTTTTCGAACTTGCCGGTCGGGCCGAAGCCGGCGCCCTGATCGTCGAAGCCGTGGCCCATTTCGTGGCCGATCACCGCGCCGATCGCGCCGTAATTGACCGCCGCATCGGCATTGGGATCGAAGAACGGCGGTTGCAGGATCGCCGCCGGGAAGGTGATCTGGTTCATCAGCGGGTCGTAATAGGCGTTCACCGTCTGCGGGGTCATCTCCCACAAGGTGCGATCGACCGGCTTGGGGAAGCGCGACAGTTCGAGCTGATGCTCGAACTCGCCAGACCGCATCGCATTGCCGAGCAGATCGCCGCGCACGACCTTGAAGCTGGTATAGTCGATGTACGTATTAGGGTGGCCAATGCGCGGTTCGAACGCGGCGAGCTTGGCGAGCGCGGCGGTGCGGGTCGGCGTGTCCATCCACGGTGCCTTGGAGATGCGCTCCTGATAGGCGCCGCGCAGATTCTCGATCAGCTCGTTCATCTGCGCCTCGGCGGCGGGCGGGTAGAAGCGCGCGACATAGAGCTGGCCAACCGCCTCGCCGAGTGCGTCGTTGGTCAGCGCGACGCCGCGCCGCCAGCGCTCGCGCTGGGTGGGTACGCCCGACAACGTGTGCTTGTAGAAGGCGAAGTTGGCATCGTCGAACGCCTTGGGCAGAGAATCGGCGTGATCGCTGACGAAGTGGAAGGCGAGATAGTCCTTCCACGTCGCGACTGGCGTGGCGGCGAAGATCTTGGCCATCGCGGCGAGCGCGGTGTTCTGCGTCATCAGCACGGTGGGCGAGCTTTCGACGCCGGCGGTGCGCAGCATCAGCGCCCAGTCGAACTCGGGCGCCTTTTTGGTGAGGCCGGCGATATCCTCGGGATCGTTGAGCGCGGCGATGTCGCGGCTCTGCGCGGGCGACCATTGATCCTTGGCCATCGCGGTTTCGAGCGCGAAGATCGCATCGGCCTTGGTGCCGGCGTCACCGATGCCGGCGAGCGTGAGCATCTGCGCGATATAGGCGCGGTACGCCTTGCGGAACGCGTCGTATTTCTCGCCCGCGAGCAGATAATTGTCGCGCGGCATGCCGAGCCCGCCCTGGCCGGCGGCGGCAGTGTAGCGCGTCGGATCGGCGAGGCCGGGCATCACCTCGATCTCGACCGGGCTGGCATAGCCGACGGTCGCGAACAGGGTCTGAAGCCCGGCGCGGTCCTGCACCGCTGCGATTTTGGTCAGATACGGCTTGAGCGGCGCGGTGCCTTTCGCCTCGATGGCGGCGGTGTCCATCCACGTCGCGTAGAAATCACCGACCTGCTTGCCGGTCGCGCCGTATTTGGCGGGGTTGGCGGCCATGTCGTCGAGGATGGTGCGGACGTTCGCCTCGGACGCGTCGCGCAGCAGCACGAACGCGCCGGTCGAGGCCTTGTCGGCGGGGATTTCGGTCTTCTTGTCCCAGCCGCCATTGGCATAGGCCCAGAAATCGTCGCCCGGCTTCACGGCGGGGTCGCGTGCGGTGAGATCGACGCCGAAATCGCCGTAAACGGTCTTGGCGGCGGGTGCGGCGATCGTCGGCACGGCGACCGCGAGAGCGAGCATCGCCGAGGTGCGAAGCAGAACGGACAAGCGCATGAAATCCCCCACTAACTGTATTAGTGGAGGATAGCGGTGCGCCGGCCCGGCGGCAATCCCCCGAGCCGGCCGCGTTTATCGCAGCAGCACGAGTTCTTCGGCCATCGTCGGGTGCAGCGCGATCGTGTCGTCGAACGCCCGTTTGGTGAGACCGGCCTTCACTGCCACCGCCGCCGCTTGCAGGATTTCGGGCGCGTCGGGGCCGATCATGTGGATGCCGAGGATTCGGTCCGTCGTGCTGTCACACACCATCTTGTAGAGCGCGCGTTCGTTGCGGCCGGCGAGGACGTTCTTCATCGGGCGGAAGTCCGAGGTGTAGACCTTGACCGAACCGAACTTGTTCTTGGCCTGCCCCTCGGTCAGCCCGACGCTGGCGATCGGCGGATGGCTGAACACGGCGGAGGGGATGTTGTCGTAATCGACCGTGCGCGGGGTGCCGCCATAGACCGTGTCGGCGAACGCCTGCCCCTCGCGGATCGCGACCGGGGTGAGCTGGACGCGGTTGGTGACATCGCCGATCGCGTAGATGTTATCGCACGACGTCTGGCTCGCGTCGTTGACGGGGATCGCGCCCTTGGCGTCGACCTCGATGCCGGCGGTCTCCAGCCCGAGCCCCTTGGTGTTGGGGTCGCGGCCGGTGGCGAACATCACGCAATCGGTCTCGATCGGGTCGTGCCCGGTCATCGACACAAGCAGGCTGCCGTCCGCCTGTTTCTCGATGCCGCGAAAATCGGCGTGAAAGCGGAAGTCGATCCCCTTCATCATCGAAATCTGGAGCAGCCGGTCGCGGATCTGTTCGTCATAGCCGCGCAGGATCACGTCGGTGCGGTTGATGAGCGTCACATGCGCGCCGAACTGGTGAAACACGCCGGCGAATTCGTTGGCGATATAGCCCGCGCCGGCGATCACCATGCGCTTGGGCACCGCGTCGAGGTGGAACGCCTCGTTCGAGGTGATACCGAGTTCATGCCCCGGGCAGGCCGGCACCGACGGGGTCGCGCCGGTCGCGACGAGGATGCGGCGTGCGGTCAGCTCGCGGCCGTCGCCGAGCTTGATGCCGTGCGGGCCGGTGATGATCGCACGGTCATTGATGATCTCGACCTTGTTGTTGGTCAGCGTCGAGGTGTACGCTTGGTTGATCCGGTCGACCTCCTCGAAGACGTTGGCGGTCAACACCTTCCAGTCGAAATCGCAATCGGGCACGTTCCAGCCGAAGCGGCGGGCGTCGGCGAGATCCTCGGCGAAATGCGCGCCGTAGACGAGCAACTTCTTGGGAACGCAGCCACGGATGACACAGGTGCCGCCGACGCGATATTCCTCCGCCACCGCCACCTTGGCGCCATATGCGGCGGCGACACGCGACGCGCGCGTCCCGCCCGAGCCTGCGCCGATGACGAAGAGATCATAATCATAGCTGTCGGTCATGCATTGCTCCTAGACCGCGCGACCTCGCTTCGAAAGCGCATTGTCGCGTGCCCGCTTTCCTGTATCGAAGCGCTTAGGTAGGGTGCCGGGGTGCCCTGGGGAAGCGGTCGATAGCGCCGCAGGGTCGTTCAAGGAGACTGTCGATGCGCCGTATTTCGTGCCTGTTGGGGCTGCTGGCCCTCGCCGCGTGCCAGCAGAGCACGCCGACGACCGATGCCGCCCCCCAGCAGGAAGTCGCCGAGCAGACCGATACGCCCAATCCGACCGAATCGCCGATCGATCCCGATCCCAACAATCCGCTGATCGGTGACTGGAAGCTCGATGACGGGCTCGCCTGCATCTACAACCGGCTGACCTTCACCGAGGACATGCGCGTCATGCACCGCACCGGCAGCGCCGCGCAGGACATTCCGACCCCGGTCGATACCTATAAGGTGGCCGGCGGCAAGGTTCAGGTCGAGGTGGTCGGCGAGGACAATCCCGTCACCTATGTGGTGTTCGATGCGTCGCATATCGGCGATGGCACCGAGGCGTGCCGGTTCCACAAGGTGAGTGCGGTGGCGGTTCCGCCGGCCAATTGAGGCGGGCGCCTACGCCAGCCCGAGGAGCAGCCGCCACCACGGCGGCGGCCCGCTCCGGGCGGTGAAGATCGTGCCCTTGCGCACCTCGACCGGCCAGCTTTGCAACCGCTGTTTGACGCACGGCCCCGCCACGCAAACGCCGTCCTCGGCACGGAACAGCGCGCCGTGCCAGGTGCAGGCGACCAGCAGGCCGGTCGATACGGCATGGACCTGATAGCTGTCCGGCTGCGCCGCCAGCGGCACGCCGGCGTGCGGGCACAGATCGACATAGCCGGTCACGCTGTCGCCGCTGCGCACCACGAAGCCGTCGAACCGGCCCGCCTTCAATCGCAGGCGGAACCCGCGTGCCGCGCCGTCGGCGATGTCGGCGAGCGGGGCCAGTTTGAACCCCGGCGGCGTGGCGTAGAGGCGGGTCTCGGCTGGCATCGGGCGTCCTTCGCGAAAGCGCGGCCTTATCCTTTATAAACGGATGCGATGCTATCCGCGCGGGCGGTAATGGGGAGTCGCGTGCGGTGAGGCAATTTTCGGCATCGGAATTCGGCGGCCAAGGCGCTATGCGCGAGGCTATGCAACGTCCTGCCCTGTCGATCGTGATCCCCTGCTACAACGAGGCGGCCTGCCTCGACCAGCTCCATGCGCGCGTGTCCGCCGCTGCCCGGGCGGCGGTGGGGGAGGATTTCGAAATCCTGTTCATCAACGACGGATCGAAGGACGATAGCTGGCCGGTGATGCAGCGGCTTTCCGCCGCCGACCCGCATCTCGTCGCGATCAACCTGTCGCGCAACCACGGCCATCAGCTCGCGCTCACCGCCGGGCTGGACCTGTGCGCGGGCGAGCAGATCCTCATCATCGACGCCGATCTGCAAGACCCGCCCGAACTGCTCACCGACATGCGCGCGATGATGACCGCGCAGAACGCCGACGTCGTCTATGCAGTGCGGCGCAAGCGCGCGGGCGAATCCTTGTTCAAGAAGGTCACCGCCGCCGCGTTCTACCGGCTGCTCGACCGGGTGACCGATACCGCGATCCCGCTCGACACCGGCGATTTTCGCCTGATGAGCCGGCGCGCGCTCGACGCGTTCCTGTCGTTGCCCGAACAGGCGCGCTTCATTCGCGGCATGGTGGCGTGGGTCGGCTTCCGCCAGGTGCCGTTCGCCTATGACCGGCACGAGCGGTTCGCGGGCGAGACCAATTACCCGCTCGGCAAGATGATCCGCCTCGCGCTCGACGCGGTGACGGGTTTCTCGACCGCGCCGCTGCGGCTCGCCAGCCATGCCGGGCTGGTGCTGACCGGGCTGTCGCTGCTGCTGTTCGTCTATATCGCGATCGGCTTCTTCACGGGCTCGGCAGTGGCGGGCTGGACCTCGACGATGCTGGTGGTGGTGCTGCTCGGCGCGGTGCAGATGTTCGTGCTGGGGATGATCGGCGAGTATCTCGGCCGGCTGTATGTGGAGTCGAAACGGCGGCCGCTGTATCTCGTGGCGGACGTCGCCGGCCCGGTGCAGGGGCGCGCGACCCTGGGGTTCAATGCGGTGCCGCCGCCGCGCGAGGTTCCGAGCGAGGCTGCGGGGGAATAGCGCGACCTATTTCCAACCCGTTCGTGCCGAGCGCAGTCGAGGCACCTGCGCTCTTGGCACGCCCCTCGACTTCGCTCGGGACGAACGGGGGAGTGGGCGGTAGGTGGTTGACGCGAGTGGTTACGCCGTAACCTTCGCCAGCAGCGCGGCCGCCGCTGCGGTTTCGGCTTCCTGCTTCGATCCGCCTTCGGCTTGCACCTCGGCGAAGGTGCCGAGCGAGGCTTTCACGATGAAGCGCGGGGCGTGGTGCGGGCCGGAGCGGTCGAGCACGTCGTAGCTCGGCGCCTTGCGGTTGTGCGCGGCGGCCCATTCCTGGAGCGCGGACTTGGGGTGTTGCGGCGCTGCCGTCGCGCGGGTTGGGCGGTCGCCCCAGGCGGTGCGGATCGCGTTGCGCGCCGCATCCAGCCCGGCCTCAAGGTACAGAGCGCCGATCAGCGCTTCCATCACGTCGCCGAGGACGTTGTCGCTGTCGGTAGCACCATCGTCGCGCGCCTGCTTGCCCAGCCTCAGGTGGGCGGCCACGCCCAGCGCGCGCGCGACATCGGCGCAGGCGGCACCCGTCACCAGCGTGTTGAGCCGCCGCGACAGCGCGCCTTCGGGTTCCTTGGGATAGAGCGCGTAGAGCCACTCGGCCATGACGAGGCCGAGCACGCGGTCCCCCAGAAACTCCAGCCGCTCGTAATTCGCCGCCGCCTGGCTGCCGTGGGTCAGCGCGCGCTCATAGGTGGCGAGATCGATCGGCGTGTGGCCGAGGATCTCGGTAAGCCATGTCGCGAGCGCGCCGCCGCTCAAAAGCCTTCCCCGATGCGGTTCAACCGCGCGGCGGTGAACCATGTCCACGGCAGGAACCAATTGGCGGAGCCGTCGGTGGACCAGAAACCGACCACCGCCTTGCCCTCGATCCGTTCGAGCGGGACGTACCCCATGCCGCTGCTCTCACCGGGCAGCGCGTCGGCGGGGGCCGGGAAGCGGCTGTCCGAACTGTTGTCGCGGTTGTCGCCCATCACGAAGACATGGCCGGCGGGCACGTTATAGACCTTGGTATCGTCGCGGTCGGGCATTTCGCCCTTGTCGAGCACGTCGTAGCTCTTGCCGTTGGGGAGCGTCTCGCGGAACTGCATGTAGCGGCAGACCGGCTTGCCCTTGGCGTCGACATCCTGGAACTGGCTGTCGCAGGCGTCGGTGCCGTAATTGGGCGACAGCGGCAGCAGGAAATCGCCGACGCGCTGCTTGGGCACCGGCACGCCGTTGAGGATGACCTGGCCGTGGCGGACCTGGATCGAATCGCCGGGCAGGCCGATGATGCGCTTGATGACATCGACATCGTCGCCCGGGGGCCCGCGGAACACCACCACGTCGCCGCGTGCCGGATCGCGCCCGAAGATGCGGCCCGGAATCGGCGGGAAGCCCCACGGCAGCGACCAGCGCGAATAGCCGTAATTCCACTTCGAGATGAACAGATAGTCGCCGATCAGCAAGCGCGGCATCATCGACTCGCTCGGGATGCTGAACGGCGCGAAGATGAAGCTGCGGAACACCAGCACGACGAGCGCCAGCTTGAGCAGGAAGCTGAGCGTCTCGCGCGTTTCGGACCGGGGCTTCTTCGCCTTGGCCGGGGTCTGCGCCGGAGTGGAGTCGGTTTCGGACATTTTCGGGCCTTTGGGCAGGGCGGGCGGGCGCGTCAAGCTGGCGGTTGTAATGTGGTGCGACTAGGACGATCTCACCAACCGTTCCTATCATAAATACCGAGGTGACCATGCCTGCCGACTGGACCGCGATCGAACAGCTCCCCGCGACCAAGCTTACCGATCTCTTCGCTGCGGACGCGGGGCGGCTCGACAGCTTCAGCCTCGATATCGCAGGCCTGCATTTCGACTGGTCGAAGACGCATCTCACCAAGGACGCGGTCGCCGCGTTCGAGGCGCTCGCCAAGGCGCAGGATCTCAGCGGCAAGCGCGAGGCTTTGTTCGCGGGCAAGGTCATCAACACCACCGAGGGCCGTTCGGTCACGCATGTCGCCGAGCGTGGTGAGGGCAATGAGGAGGACGTCGCCAAGGCGCAGGCGCTCCACGCCCGCATGCGCGCGCTGATCGACGCGATCGAGGGCGAGGCGCTCGGGCCGATCGAACATATCCTGCATGTCGGTATCGGCGGCTCGGCGCTCGGCCCCAATCTGCTCGTCGATGCGCTTGGGCGTCAGTCGGGGCGCTATGATGTCGCGATCGTCTCCAACGTCGATGGCGCGGCGCTGGAAGAGGTGTTCGCCAAGTTCGATCCGACCGCGACGTTGCTGGTGATCGCCTCGAAGACCTTCACCACCAAGGAAACCATGCTCAACGCCGAGAGCGTGCTGCAATGGATGGCCGAGGGCGGGGTCGAAGACGTGTACGGTCGTGTGGTCGCGCTCACCGCCGATCCCGACAAGGCGATCGAATGGGGCGTGGACGAGACTCGCATCCTGCCGTTCGCCGACTCGGTGGGCGGGCGCTATTCCTTGTGGTCGTCGATCGGCTTTCCGGCGGCGCTCGCGCTCGGCTGGGACGATTTCGCCGATCTGCTCGAAGGGGCTGCCGAAATGGACCGCCATTTCAAGCAGACCGCGCTGAGCCAGAACGCCCCCGCGCTCGCCGCCTTCGCCGATCTTTATTACGCGCAGGTCCGCCACTGCGAAACGCGCGCGACCTTCGCCTATGACGAGCGGCTGCGGCTGTTGCCGTCGTACCTCCAGCAGCTCGAGATGGAATCGAACGGCAAGGGCGTGACGATCGACGGTGAGCCGCTCACCCGCCCGAGCGCGCCGATCACCTGGGGCGGCGTCGGCACCGATGCGCAGCATGCGGTGTTCCAGTTGCTCCACCAGGGCACGCATCTGGTGCCGGTCGAGTTCGTCGCGGTGATCGAGCCGGGCGACACGCTGAGCGAGGACCACCACCGCCAGTTGCTGCTCAACGCGTTCGCGCAAGGCGCCGCGTTGATGGCGGGCCGCGACAATGCCGACAAGGCGCGGGCCTATTCGGGCGATCGGCCTTCCTCGACGATCCTGCTCGACACGCTCGATGCGCGCACGCTCGGCGCGCTGATCGCGTTTTACGAGCACCGCACCTTCGTCAGCGGGGTGTTGCTGGGCATCAACTCGTTCGACCAGTTCGGCGTCGAGCTGGGCAAGGAAATGGCCAAGGCGGCGGATGCCGGCGGGCAGGAGTTCGATGTCTCGACCACCGACCTCATCAAGCGCGCGTTCGGGTGATTTGGGGGAGGGTGGGAGCCACTCGCCCTCACCCTTCCCACCCGGCTGCGCCGGGCGGGCCCAGTTTCGGGTGAACAGCGCCCCGCGCTGTTCAGGTGATGCCGGGGGCATCAACGACCCGAAACTCCTCTCCCGGCGGGAGAGGGAAGGAGGAGCGACGCGACGGAAGCGTGAGGGTGCGCAGTTAGAGCTAAACCCGCTCCACCCCGTTGACCGCATCGGCGGCGCGTAGCGCGGCGATCAGGCGCATCAGGTGCTGGGTGTCGTGGACTTCGACATCGAAGGTGTTGGTGTGCAAACCCGTGTCGCGGTTATCTAGCCGCATGTTGACGATGTTGGCCTTTTGCGCGCCGATGATCGTCGCGATCGTGCCGAGCGCGCCGGGCTCGTTCTTGACGCCGACGGCGATCCGCGCGGTGCCGCCGTCGGTCTTGTCGCCCCAGGCGAGATCGACCCAATCGGCATCGTCGGCGCGCGCCAGCACCGGGCAATCGATGACATGGACCTCGATGCCCTGATCGGGCCGGCGTAAGCCCACGATGCGGTCACCGGGGATCGGGTGGCAGCATTCCCCGAGATCATAAGCGACGCCGGGGGTGAGCCCGCGGATCGAGATCGCCTTGGTCTGCGGTGGCACCTCGCGCTGGCCGCTCGCCTCGACCGAGCCGGGCATCAGCGCCTCCATCACATCGGCATCGGGGATGCGGCGGCGCGCGATCGCCTCCATCAGTGCGGCCTCGTCGGGCAGCTTGAGCCGGGTCAGCGCGGTCTTGATCGCGTCGCCGCCGATCGGCGCGGGCAGGCGCGAGACGACCTCGTCATAGAGCTTGCGCCCGAGCGCCTGCGTCTCCTCACGCTCGCTCTGGCGCAGATAGCGGCGGATCGCCGCGCGCGCCTTGCCGGTGATCGCGAAGTTCATCCAATTGGGCTGGGGGTGCTGCGCCTTGGAACGCAGGATCTGCACCTGATCGCCATTCTCGATCAGCGTGCGCAGCGGCACGACGCGGCCGTTGACCTTGGCGCCGACCGCCTGATCGCCGAGATCGGTGTGGACCGCATAGGCGAAATCGATCGGCGTCGCGCCCTTGGGCAATTGGTGCAGTTCGCCCTTGGGAGTGAAGGCGAAGATGCGATCCTGATACATCGCCATGCGGGTATGTTCGAGCAATTCCTCGGGGCTGTCGGCCGTGTCGAGGATTTCGATCAGGTCGCGAATCCAGCTCACCTGGGTTTCGGGGCGGACCTTGTCCTGCTTGTACGCCCAATGCGCGGCAAGGCCGAGTTCGGCCTCCTTGTGCATGTCGGGGGTGCGGATCTGGATTTCGATGCGGCGGTTCTCGGCGTGGATTACCGAGGTGTGGAGCGAGCGATAGCCGTTGCGCTTGGGGGTGGAGATGTAATCCTTGAACCGCCCCGGCACCATCGGCCAGCGCCGGTGGATAGCGCCGAGCGCTGCGTAGCATTCCTCCTCGCTCGGCACGATCGCGCGGAACGCCATGATGTCGGAAAGCTGCTCGAAGCTGATGTCGCGCTCGTTGGTCTTTTTCCAGATCGAATAGGGGTGTTTCTCGCGGCCGGTGATGTCGGCCTCGATGCCGTGGCGCGAAAGCAGCAGCTTTAGGCCGGAGCCGATCTTGGCGATGCGGTCCCCGCCGCCTTCCTGCAATTGCGCGAGCCGGCGCGTGATCGATTCATACGCTTCGGGTTCGAGCTGCTGGAAGGCGAGCGTCTGCATCTCCTTCATGAACTCGTACATGCCGATCCGCTCGGCGAGCGGCGCGTAGATGTCCATCGTCTCGCGCGCGATGCGGCGGCGCTTCTCGGGCTTGGCGATGAAGTGCAGCGTCCGCATGTTGTGCAGCCGGTCGGCGAGCTTGACCAGCAGCACGCGGATATCGTCCGACATGGCGAGCAGGAATTTGCGCAGGTTCTCCGCCGCGCGCTCGTTCTCGGTCTGCGCCTCGATCTTGGAGAGTTTGGTGACGCCATCGACCAGCCGCGCGACGGCGGGGCCGAAGATCTTCTCGATCTGCTCTGGCGTGGCGACGGTATCCTCGACGGTATCGTGGAGGATCGCGGTGGCGATCGTCTCGTCGTCGAGATGCAGGTCGGTGAGGATGCCCGCCACCTCGATCGGGTGGCTGAAATAGGGATCGCCCGAAGCGCGTTTCTGCGTGCCATGCGCCTGCACCGAGAACACATAGGCGCGGTTGAGCAACGCCTCATCGGCATTGGGATCGTAGCTCAGGACGCGATCGACCAGTTCATATTGTCGTAGCACGCCGGTAAGATGGGGGCGTGAGAGGCAGATTGGCAACACAATCTTGATCGTGGCGGTGGGCTTTTCCGGCATGGTGTGATTGTTGCAACGTTTCGGGGCACTGGAGGCGACGGCGATGGCACGCGATACCTGGCTGATTACCGGCGCCTCGGCGGGCCTCGGCGCGCTGTTCGCCGAGCGCGCGGCGGCCGAAGGGCATGACGTGATCCTGGTCGCGCGGCGGGCGGAGCGGCTTGAAGCGCTGGCCGCGAAGATCGCCGCGACCGGCGTGTCCGCAAGCGTGATCGCGTGTGATCTCGGCGCGGCCGGTGCGGTCGCCGGGCTGATGGGTGAGATCGCCGCGCGCGGGCTGGCGGTGAACACGCTCGTCAACAATGCCGGCTTCGGCGTGCGGGGCGCGTTCGCGGACGGTGACGGCGCGGTGCAGGCGGCGATGATCGACCTCAACTGCCGTGCGCTGGTGGAACTTGCCCATGCGGTGGTGCCCGGCATGGTGCAGATGCGGCGCGGCGGCATCCTCAACATCGCCTCGACCGCCGCATTCCAGCCGGGGCCGGGGATGGCGGTCTATTATGCGACCAAGGCGTTCGTGCTGAGCTTCTCCGAGGCGCTGCACGAGGAGGTGCGCGCCAGCGGCGTGCGCGTGACGGCTTTGTGTCCCGGGCCGACGCGCACCGAGTTCGCGGATATCGCAGGCATGGGGGCGAGCGCGTTCTTCGAGAAGAACGCCGCCGATCCCGAGGCCGTGGTGCGCGATGGGATGCGGGCGCTGGCGCGGGGGCAGGCGATCAAGGTGTCGGGCGCGATGAACGCGGCGATGGCGGGATCGGTCGGATTGCTGCCGCGCGGGCTGACCCGGCGGGTGTCGGCACGAACGGAGGGGAGGCGCTCAGTCGTAGATGAAGAAAGGGCGGGCGCCGTGATCGGTGCCCGCCCGTCTTTCCGGTCGGACCCGGCGCGTTGTCGCGCCGGGAGATCCCTTAGTACGTGCCCGAGAAGCTGCGGTTGAGCGAGCGGTCGGTGCTGGTGGCGGTACGGTCGGCGTCGCGATCGCCCTCGTTGAAGAACGCAGTGTTGCGGTCCTCATCGCGCCAGTGCGCCTTGGCCTCGTCGGCGGTCTTGCGGACGGTGACCTGCTTGCCATCGACCGATTCGATCCAGCGCGACGGGATCGAGTGGTGATGGCCACCGGCATTCGCGTCGGTCTTGGTGAGGATGATGCGGTCGCCGCGCACCTTGTCGACCGTGCCGATATGCTGGCCGTCCGACCCGATCACCTCGAAATGCTCCTCGACCTTGGTGAGCGCGCCACGCTGGGTCTGGCGCTCGGTGCGCCAAGTGCCGAACTCGCTCTCGAACTTCGAACGGTTCTCGTTGCGATATTCGTGATAATCACGGTCGAGCGCGTCGATCTGGCTGCGACGCCACTGGTGGTAATCATGGTCGCGGCCATAGGACGCGCCCTGATGCGAATGATCCTGGCGATCGTCGTAGCGCGAATCGAGCTCGCGACGGCGCTCGGCCTCCTCATCGCCGAACCACGAGCGGACCTCGTCGCCGGCGCGGTCGAAGAAGCCGCGATCCTCGTAGTCATAGCCCTGCGGCTGGCGGCCATAGTCGCGTCCGCCGGCTTCGGTGTAACGGCGGCCATTGCTGCCGTAGCTACCACGATATTCGCCGCCATTGCCGCGATCGCGCGGGTAGCCGCGTCCGGCGAATTCGCGGTTGGTGTCGCGTCCGCCAAAGTCGCGGCCTTGCTCGCGGTTGCCGTAGCCATAACCGCGGTTTCGGTCATAGTCGCCGCGTGGTCCGCCGCGATCGCGGTCGAACGCGCCGGCGGCCTGATAGTCGCGTGCGCTGGAATAGGTGTAGTCGCGGCCAGAGCCATAATCGCGGCCCTGGATGTCGGGGTCCGGGCTGTGGTTATAGTCACCGGCGTTGTTCTGGGGATAACGGTCGTAACCCATGATGGCGTCCTCCTGAGACGGTCCTGCTGCGACCGGCGGCGGCATTGGCGCCTGCCTGTCGGTTGCCTGCTAAGAAGGGATGAACGCGGCAATTGTTCCAATGTTTTCAGTGTTCAGGGGCGCGCGCCGACGCAGCGGAGGCGCCGTTCGTCGCAGCGTTCAGGCGGCGATCCGGCGGTGAAAATTTGATCGGGTGGGCGTTGCATCGCCGAAAAAGGGCGGCTACAGGCGTGGTCCCGCATCCACGGCGTGGCACGGGGCTGTAGCTCAGATGGGAGAGCGCTGCAATCGCACTGCAGAGGCCAGCGGTTCGATTCCGCTCAGCTCCACCAGCCGCTGCGCGGCTGATGATGCGGTCGCAAGGTGCGGCCGATCCTGGATTTATTCGGCAACCGCCGCGTCGTGTTTGATGATGGTTTCCGGGCGCGCGGCGGCGCGACGTGCCGCGAGCGCGGCGTTGTTGGCGAGCGCCTGTTCGTTGCAATGCGCTTCCCACGCGCGGCGCGCCGCCGCGTCGCGACGGCGCAGATACGCGGCATACGCCAAGAACGCGATCACGAAGACCGCGCCGATCAAAACAAAAAAAGCCACCCCACGCCCTCATATAGCGATGTTATGCGGTACAGGGAAAAAGCGGTTGGTCGCGTCATCCGCACGACTCAACTTATCCATAATGGAGCGATACGCGCTAGGCGCTGGGTTGCCAATGGCTCGCGCGCCGCGAAATATTTTTATTATACTATATTACAAATATGTCATTTAGGGTGGGCGGGGCGTGAAGCCCTCAGCGTGACGGCAGTGCGAGGTCCATGTCGGCGAGCGCGTGCCCCAGCAGCGCGCGCATCGTTTCGCGCGCCCGCACCGCATCCGAGGCGCGGATCGAGAGCAGCACCGCGTCATGATCTGCGATGGGGTCGCGCGGCAGGCGCTGCTTGCGGTGCTTGAAGGTGGTGGTCCAACTCACCGCCGCGCCGACCGAGCCGGCGAGGCTGGCGAGCGCGGCGTTGTGCGCGGCGGCGAGGATCGCGTGGTGGAAGCGCTGATCGGCGGCACGTCCGGCGGTGGTTGACAGGCCGTGTGCGCGCATCTGGTCGAGCGCGGCGGTGAGATCCGTCAGGTGCGCTTCCGTCCGGCGCAGCGCGGCGAGTTCGGCGGCGGCGGGTTCGATGATGCCGCGCAGTTCGAACAGGTCGCGGACGAATTCGGGGTCGGGCTCGTCGCTGAACATCCACGCGAGCAGATCGGGATCGAGCAGGTTCCAGCGCGCGCGCGGCGTGACTCGGGTGCCGGCCTTGGGACGGCTCTCGATCAGCCCCTTGGCGGCGAGGATACGCACCGCCTCGCGGTAGGCGGTGCGCGAGACGTGGAGCCGCCCGGCGCTTTCGATCTCGCCCTCGAACAGCGTGCCGGGCGGGTGACGACCGTTCAGGATGGCGATGCCGAGGTCACGGGCGATCGTCTGGTGGATGCGCAGCGTCGATTTCGGCGCGCCCGGTTCGTTACCCGTGTCTCGATCCAAGCGCGCCTCCCGATCCTCCCGTTTAGTCGTGAAACGCCTCCGTGGCGATGTGGCGGCCGCAGAGGAACGCGTCGGCGACCAGTTGCAGCGGCGCGAGATCGACATCGATCTCGTTGCGACCGGCGATATCGACGAAGCGGCGGTACATCGCCGGATATTCCTCCTCCGCGCCGACCGGCTGCTCGGCATCGCCAAGGAACCAGCGGTTGCCGCCTTCGGCGAGCCGCAGCGTGCCAGCTTCGGTCTCGACGATGATGTCCCAGCTTTGCGGGCCAGTCTGGCGCCAGTCGAACACGGTGTCGATCGCCGCACCCGAGCCGGTCCGCATCGTCAGCGTCGCGCCGATCGGCGCCTGGCAGTTGGACGGCACTTCGAGCGTGGCGCTGAGCAGAGACACGCGATCGGGCACGATCTCGGTGAGGATCGACAGCGCGTTGATGCCGGGATCGAACACGCCGAAGCCGCCCGCTTCCCAGATCCACGGCTGGCCGGGATGCCAGTGCCGGACATCTTCCTTCCACGAGATCGCGATGCTGCGGATCGTGGTTTGCGCAATCCAGTCGCGTGCGGCGGCCACGGCGGCGGCGTAGCGCGAGTGCCAGCTTGCGAACAGGCTGACGCCCTGCTTGCGCGCGAGCGCGATCAGCGCCTCGACTTCGGAGACGGTCGCGCCGGGCGGCTTTTCGAGGAAGACGTGCTTGCCGGCAGAGAGTGCCGTGACCGCCGCCTCGAAACGTGCCTGCGGGGGCTGGCACAGCACGATCGCGTTCAGCTCGGGCGAACCCGCCAGCATCGCGGCGAGATCGCTGTAGTTCGCGACGCCGTCACCCTTGGCGTTGCGGCTGGCGACCGCGACGAGATCGATCCCGTCGGTTTTGGCAATGGCGGGCAAATGCTGGTCGCGCGCGATCTTGCCGAGCCCGACCAGCCCGAGCTTCAGTCCGTCGCTCACAGGCTGCGGACTTTGGCGATGCCGGTGTCAGCAGCACGCGCGAGCGGGTTGCGCACCGGCAGCAGGAAGGCGTCGGCCTCGACTTCGAACACGTCGCCGACTTCGGTGCGGACGCCGTCCGAGAAGGACAGGGTTGCGGTGCCGAAGAAGTGGACGTGCAGATCGCCGGGGCGCAAGAAGCCGTCATACTTGAAGTGATGGTGTTCGAGATTGGCGAGGCTGTGCGACATGTTCGCCTCACCCGAGACGAACGGCTTTTCCCACAGCACTTCGCCGTCGCGCACGATGCGGCTGGTGCCGCGCACGTCCTCGGGCAGATCGCCGAGCCGCAGCTCGGGCGCGAGCGCGGCCTGGCGCAGCTTGGAATGCGCGAGCCAGAGGTAATTGCCGCGTTCGGTGACGTGATCGGAAAACTCGTTGCCGAGCGCGAAGCCGAGCCGGACGGCGACGCCATCCTTGTCGATCAGGTAGATGCCGGCGATTTCGGGCTCCTCGCCGCCGTCTTCGGCGAACGCGGGCATGGTCAGCGGGGTGCCGGGATCGACGAGGATGCCGCCGTCGCCCTTGTAGAACCACTCGGGCTGAGCGCCGACCGCGCCGTCGGCGGGCTTGCCGCCTTCGACGCCCATCAGGAACATCTTCATCGAATCGGTCTGCGACTCGGTGGCCTTGGCGTGCATCTTGTCGCGGCCTTCCGCCGAGCCGAGATGGGTGAGGCCGGTGCCGCTGACGAGCGTGTGCGCGGGATCGGCATGATCGATCGGCGAGAGCAACCGCACGGTCGTCAGGTCGATCGCCTCGCCGAGCGCGGCTTCGGCGGTCGCGGCGAGGCTGGTGCCCGCCGCGATCGCCTGCTCCGCCAGCGCGAGCGTGGTGGTCGCGCCGACCACACGCCGCGCCGCGCCGCTCTCGTCGAGCGCGGCGACACCGCGCGTATCGCCTTCGGCGAACTGGACGAGCGAGCGGATCATTTGGCCTGCTCCAGCGCGCCGTTCACGCGGCGCGTGATGCCCCACGGGTTCGCCGCCTGGAGCGGTGCCGGCAGCAGCGCATCGGGCGTATCCTGGAAGCAGACCGGACGCAGGAAGCGCGCCATCGCCAGCGTGCCGACCGACGTGCTGCGACCATCCGAGGTCGAGGGGAAGGGGCCGCCATGCACCATCGCATGAGTCACTTCCACGCCGGTCGGCCAGCCGTTGAACAGGATACGGCCGACCTTGGCTTGCAGCGCGGGCAGCAGTTCGGCGGCGGCGTCATTGTCGCTGGCTTCGCTCTGGATCGTCGCGGTGAGCTGACCTTCGAGATTGGCGATGACAGCCTTGATCTCGGCGATGTCCTTGCAGCGCACGAGGATCGACGACGAGCCGAACACTTCATGCGACAGCGCCACGTCGGCTTCGAACTTCGCAGCCTCGGTGGTGAACAACGCACCGACCGCCTGATTGACGCCCTCACCGACGCAGCCGCGCGCGACCGTGGTGACGGCTTCATGGCTGGCCAGTTCCTCGACGCCACGCTCGAAGCTGGTGTGGATGCCGGGGGTGAGCATGACGGCGGGCTGCGCAGCCGTCAGCGCCTTGGCGGCGGAGGCGACGAAGGTTTCGAGATCGGGGCCGTCGATCGCGATGACGAGGCCGGGGTTGGTGCAGAACTGGCCGGCGCCCATCGTCAGCGAGCCGACGAAGGCGGGGCCGAGCGCTTCGGCGCGCGCGGCGAGTGCGCCCGGCAGCAGCACGACCGGGTTGATGCTCGACATTTCGGCATAGACCGGGATCGGCTCGTCACGCTGGCTGGCGATCTTGACGAGCGCCAGGCCACCGCCGCGCGAGCCGGTGAAGCCGACCGCCTTGATGCGCGGATCGGCGACGAGCGCGCCGCCGAGTTCGTTGGTGGTGCCGGGGAGGTACGAGAACACGCCTTCGGGCAGGCCGCACGATGCGACCGCCTGCTGGATCGCGCGGGCGACCAGTTCGCCGGTGCCGGGATGGGCGGGGTGGCCCTTGACGACGACCGGGCAGCCCGCCGCGAACGCCGCCGCAGTGTCACCACCGGCGACCGAGAAGGCGAGCGGGAAGTTCGACGCGCCGAAGACGGCAACAGGGCCGAGGCCGACGTTGACGCGGCGCAGGTCGGCACGCGGCAGCGGCGCGCGATCGGGCAGGGCCGGATCGATCGTCGCGTCGAGCCACAGGCCCTGACGGACCTCGGTCGCGAACATACGAAGCTGGCCGACGGTGCGGCCGGTCTCGCCTTCGAGGCGGGGCTTGGGGAGGGCGGTCTCGGCCATCGCGGTGGCGACGAGATCGTCCTTGATCGCAAGGATGTTGGCGGCGACCGTTTCGATGAAGGTCGCACGCGCTTCGAGGCTCAGCGTCGAGAAGGTCTGGAACGCTTCGGCGGCGAGCGTGGTTGCCTTGGCGACGTCGGCGGGGCCGGCGTTGCTGAACGCGACATCGCCGCTTTCGCCGGTGGCCGGGTTGATCGCGGTGAAGGTATCGGCGCTGCGGCTTTCGCTCGCGCCAATCAGAATGGCTCCGTTATACATTATGATGTCTCCGGATCGGGGGAATTGGGAATCTAACAAGGGTATGTCATCCTCACCCTTCCCACCGGCTTCGCCGGTAGGCCCCTTCCCTCTCCCAATGGGAGAGGGAGGGAGGAGCGAAGCGACGGAAGGGTGAGGGTGACGCGTCACATCAATGGTTGTCGCGCGGCAGGCCCTTGGTCTGGGCGATGCGCTGGTACTTTTCGGCGCCTTCGAGGATCGCGCCGGTTTCCATCTGGCCGACCACCGAACGCTGGATCTCCTGCCACGGGGTCTGCGAGGCGGGGTATTTGAAGCCGCCTTCCGCTGTCAACGCGGCGCGGCGCTCCGCCAGTTCCTCGTCGGAGATCAGCACGTTGGCCGAACGCTTGTCGAGATCGATGCGGACGCGGTCGCCGGTGCGGATCAGCGCGAGGCCGCCCATCGCCGCCGCTTCGGGCGAGGCGTTGAGGATCGACGGGCTGCCCGAGGTGCCCGACTGGCGACCGTCGCCGATGCACGGCAGCGCATGCACGCCCTCGGTGATGAGGTACGACGGCGGCCGCATGTTGACCACCTCGGCGGCACCCGGATAGCCGATCGGGCCGGCGCCGCGCATGAACAGCAACGTCTCAGGCGTGATGCCAGTGGCGGGATCGTCGATGCGGTGGTGGTAATCCTCAGGGCCGTCGAACACCACCGCCGGGCCTTCAAACGCCTCGGGATCATTGGGGTTCGACAGATAACGGTCGCGGAACTCGGGCGAGATCACGCTGGTCTTCATGATCGCCGAATCGAACAGATTGCCGCGCAGTACGATGAAGCCGGCCTCCTCTACGAGCGGCTGATCGAACGGACGGATCACCTTCTCGTCCTCGATGATGGCGCCCCGGCAATTGTCGCCCATCGACTTGCCGTTGACGGTGAGCGCGCCCTCGTGGATCAGCCCCTGGCCGATGAGCTGCGCGGTGACGGCGGGGACGCCGCCGGCGCGGTAGAAATCCTCGCCGAGATATTCGCCGGCGGGCTGGAGATTGACCAACAGCGGCACCTTATGGCCCTTCTCCTGCCAGGTATCGAGCGGCAGTTCGACGCCGACGTGGCGCGCGATTGCCGACAGATGGATCGGCGCGTTGGTCGATCCGCCGATCGCCGAATTGACGACGATCGCGTTCTCGAACGCGTCGCGCGTCAGGATGTCGGAGGGCTTGAGATCCTCGGCGACCATCTCGACGATGCGCCGGCCAGTGCGATAGGCGACTTCCTGACGGTCACGATACGGCGCGGGGATCGCCGCCGAGCCGGGCAGCGACATGCCGAGCGCCTCGGTCAGCGAGTTCATCGTCGTCGCGGTGCCCATCGTGTTGCAATAGCCGGTCGACGGTGCCGAGGAGGCGACGAGGCGGATGAACTCGGCATTGTCGATCTCGCCGGCGGCGAGCATCTGCCGCGCCTTCCACACGATCGTGCCCGAGCCGGTGCGCTCGCCCTTGTGCCAGCCGTTGAGCATCGGCCCGACCGACAGAGCGATCGCCGGGATGTTCACGGTCGCCGCCGCCATCAGGCAGGCGGGGGTGGTCTTGTCGCAGCCGATCGTCAGCACCACGCCGTCGAGCGGATAGCCGTAGAGCAGTTCGACGAGGCCGAGATAGGAGAGGTTGCGGTCGAGGCCAGCCGTCGGGCGCTTGCCGGTTTCCTGGATCGGGTGGACCGGGAATTCGATGGCGATGCCGCCCATCTCGCGAATGCCTTCGCGCACGCGTTCGGCGAGGACGAGGTGATGGCGGTTGCAGGGCGAGAGGTCAGACCCGGTCTGGGCGATGCCGATGATCGGCCGGCCCGACTGCAGTTCTTCCAGGCTCAGCCCGAAATTGAGATAGCGCTCGAGATAGAGCGCGGTCATGTCGATATTGTCCGGGTTGTCGAACCAGGCGCGGCTGCGGAGTTTGGGGGGCGTGTGGCTCATAGCGGTTCCCGTAGCGTAAGGTGCCGATCGCATTGACGGCTCCGACCGCGAGATATACTCATACAATTACAGAATCAATCAGCTCGTGAGGGTGTGTGGCAGGTCCAATCTTGAATTCGGGAGGCGGTGCCGTGTCGCCCGCCTCTAACGGCGGACGGTCTTACGGGCCGGCGCTGACGTTGCTCGCCACATTGTTTTTCATGTGGGGGTTCATCACCGTCATCAACAACACGCTGCTGCCGCATCTGCGCAGCGTGTTCGACCTGAGCTACGGGCAGACCACCGCGATCGAGTCGGTTTGGTTCATCGCTTATGGCGTCATGTCGATCCCCTCGGCCAAGCTGATCGAACGGATCGGCTACCAGAAGTCGCTCGTCACCGGCCTCGCCATCATGGCGGCGGGCGCGCTCGGCATGATCCTCGCGGCGTCGATCCCGTCCTATGGCGTGACGCTCGTCATGCTGTTCGTGATCGCCAGCGGCATCACGCTGCTTCAGGTCGCGGCCAACCCCTATGTCGCGGTGATCGGATCGCCCGAGACCGCGTCGTCGCGGCTCAATCTGGTGCAGGCGATGAACTCGGCTGGCACGATGCTGGCGCCGGCGTTCGGCGCGTATCTGATCCTCGGCCGGTCGGTCGGCGGCACCGCCAAGGCGGGCCGCATCCTGACCCCGGCGGAGCGGCTTGCCGACGCGCATTCGGTGGTGCTGCCCTATCTGCTCGTCGCGATCGTGCTGGTCGTGCTCGCGGTGGTGATCGCGCGCTTCCCGCTGCCGGTGATCGGCCAGAACGCCACCAGCCGCGTCGCCAAGGAAGAGCGCAAGAGCCTGTCGCTGTGGAAGCATCGCGCGTTGGTGTTCGGTATTCCGACGATGATCGCGTATCTGCTCGCCGAGATCGGTGTGGCCAATCTGTTCGTCAATTTCGTCAGCCAGCCCGATATCGCCGATCTGACGCATGAGCAGGCCGGGCAATATCTGACGTTGCTGTGGGGCGGCATGATGGTCGGCCGGTTCGCCGGCTCCGCGATCATGCAGAAGTTCCGCGCCGAGGACGTGCTGGCGGTGTTCGCGGGCGGCGCGTTGCTGGTGATGCTGGCGGTGCTGGCCACCACCGGCCACACCGCGATGTGGGCGCTGATTCTGGTCGGTCTGTTCCACTCGATCATGTTCCCGACGATCTTCACGCTCGCGATCCGTGGCCTTGGGCCGCTGACCGAAGAGGGTTCAGGGCTGATGATCATGGCGATCGCCGGCGGTGCCTTGGTGTTCGTGCAGGGGGTGCTCGCGGATCGGTATGGCTTGCAGGCGTCGTTCGCGCTGACCGCCGCGTGCGAGGTCGTCGTGCTGCTGTACGCTTTGTGGGGCTGCCGGGTTTCGGCTGAGGACGCGAAATGAGCGATATGATCGAACCCCGCCTCGTCTGGCCGGTCGAAGCGACATTGGGCGAGGGGCCGGCGTGGATCGGCCGCGAGAACGCCTTGTGGTTCGTCGACATCAAGGGCGGCAAGGTCCATCGCTACGATCCCGCAAGCGACGATCGCCAGTCGTTCGAGGTCGGCGGGATGCCGAGCTTCATCGTGCCCGCCGAGGGCGGCAAGCTGCTGGTCGGATCGGTCGATGGGCTGTATCTGCTGGAGGACGGCAAGCTTGCCGGCCCGATCGCGAAGATCGACATGCCCGCGCACAACCGCACCAACGACGCGACCGTCGATGCCTCGGGCCGGCTGTGGCTCGGCACGATGGACAATGAGGAAGCGGCCAATACCGGCGCGATCCATCTGTTCGACGTGACCGACCTGCGCGCCGTCGGCGGCGAGTGCGTCATCACCAACGGTCCGGCGGTGAGCGGCGATGGCAACACGATCTATCACGTCGATACGCTCGGGCGGACGATCTATCGCTGCGACATTTCGGCGGGCACCAGCCTCGCGCATGGCGACGTGTTCGTGAAGATCGCCGAGGCGGACGGCCATCCCGACGGCGTGACGGTCGATTCGGAAGGTTGCGTGTGGGTCGGGCTGTGGGGTGGCTGGCAGGCGCGGCGCTATGCGCCCGACGGCACGCTGATCGCGACGGTGGCGATGCCATGCGCCAACGTCACCAAGGTGACGTTCGGCGGGCCGGACCTGCGCACCGGCTATGTCACCACCGCGCGTAAGGGTCTGTCGGAGGCCGAACTGAACGGCCAGCCGCTCGCCGGCGGGCTGTTCGCGTTCGACGCTCCCGCGCCGGGCGTGGCACTGCCCGAGGTGAAGCTGAGCGCGTGAGCGGGTATATCGTTCTAGGCGACTGGGGCACCACGCGGCTGCGGCTGTTCCGTGTCGAGAATGGCGTCGTAACCGACCGCGCCTTCGGCGACGGGATCGGTACGCCCGGAATCGTACCCGAGGCGGTGCTGCGTGCGGCGCTCGGCCCCTGGCTGGCGGCGGGCGCGCCCGAGGCGATCCGGCTGTGCGGGATGGTCGGCGCGCGTGACGGCTGGCGGGAGGTGCCTTATGCCGAGTGTCCGGCGTCGCGCGATGACTGGTTCGCCGCCGCTACCGATCTGACGCTCGATGGCGTGCCGGTTTCGATCATGGCCGGTCTGGCCTGCGCGGATGCGGATGGTGTGCCCGATGTGATGCGCGGCGAGGAAACGCAGCTTTACGGCGCGCTCGCGCTGTCGCCCGAACTGGCGACGGGGCGGCACATCGTCATCCTGCCCGGCACGCACAGCAAATGGGCGGTGATCGAGGATGGTGCGATCACCGGCTTCCGCACCATCCTGACCGGCGAACTGTTCGCGCTGCTGCGGACGCATTCGACGCTGGCGCGCGGGCTGGCGGCTGGTGATGCGGGTGTCGAGGCGGAGGGTTTCGCGGCTGGCCTCGCGCGCGCGGAAACCGGCGTGCTGAGCGCGCTGTTCGGCGCGCGGGCGATGCAATTGCGCGGCGGCAAGACGCCCGACTGGGCGCTCGGCTATCTGTCGGGGCTGGTGATCGGTGGCGAGATCGTCGAGATGCGCGCCATGCTTGGCGGTGCGGGCCGCGTGACCATCATCGGCGATCCGCGCCTTGCCGATCGCTACGCAGCGGCGTTTGCGCAGGGCCGCACTGCGGTGCGGCGGCTTGATGGCGATGCCTGTGTGCTCGCCGGATTATCCTAGGAGGTTCTGATGACGCTAGACCAACTGCTCGGCGAGGGCGTGCCCCCGGTCGCCGCAATCCTGCGCGGGCTTCGCCCCGACGAGGCGCTCGACGTGGCGGCGGCGCTGATCGACAATGGCATCCGTATCCTTGAAGTGCCGTTCAACTCGCCCGAGCCGCTCAAGAGCATCGCCGCGATGACGCAAGCGTTCGGCGACCGTGCGCTGATCGGCGGCGGCACGGTGCTGAGCGTCGAGGCGGTCGAGGCGCTGGTGGAAGCCGGCGGGCGGCTTATGGTGACGCCCAACACTAACCCGGCGGTGATCGCGCGCGCGGTGGCGCTGGGGCTGGAGGTGCTGCCCGGCTTCATGACGCCGAGCGAGGCGTTCCAGGCGATCGCCGCCGGCGCGCGCCGGTTGAAGCTGTTCCCCGGCGCGAGCCTCGGCCCGGCCTATCTGAAGGCGGTGCGCGACGTGCTGCCGCGCGATGTCGCGGTGTGGGCGGTCGGCGGCACCAGCGCCGAGACGTTCAAGGATTGGCTGGACGGCGGCGCCGAGGGCATCGGCGTGGGCGGTGCGCTGTTCAAGCCGGGCGACAGCGCGGCGGTGGTCGGCGAACGCGCGGCAGCGCTGACGGCGGCGTGGAAGGTGGCAACGGCGGGGTAGCTGCGCTGCGGTTGCAGTTCTGTACGCAATCCCGTACAAGTCTGCCATGCAGATTCTCAGCGTTTCCGAAACCCGCGCCAACCTCAAGGCCGTGCTCGACCGCGTCGTTGCCGACAAGGCGCCGATCGCCATCGCACGCCCGAAGGGCGAGAGCGTCGTGCTGGTGTCTGAAAGCGAGTGGGAGGGGATGCAGGAAACGATGCATCTGCTGGCATCCCCCGCCAATGCTAAGCATCTGCTGGACGGGATCAAGGAACTCGATGCTGGACTCGGCGAGGAGCATGAGTTGATCCAGCCGTGAAGATCGTGTTCCGGGCCGATGCTTGGCACGATTATGTCGGTTGGTCGCGTGAAGACCCTAAGGTGCTGGAGCGGATCAATACATTGCTCGGCGAATGTTTACGCGATCCGTTTCGTGGAACGGGCAAACCCGAGCCGCTTCGGAAAAACCTAAGCGGGTGGTGGTCACGTCGCATCAACAGCGAGCATCGGCTTGTGTATCGGGTCACGGGCAGCGGTGACACGCAGGCGCTGGAAGTCCTGAGCTGTCGTTACCATTACTGACCAGTACCGATTGTAGCGTCGGCAGTAGAACTGTAATTGTCAAACTTAGCGCAAAATCGTATAAGCGCGACATGGCGCAGATGAACATCTCGATCCCCGACAAGCTCAAGAGCTGGGCGGAGCGGCGTGTCGCCGACGGCGATTACAGCAGCACCAGCGACTATGTGCGCGATCTGGTGCGGCGCGATCAGGCGGCGACCGAGCAGCTTGAGCGGTTGCGGGCGGCGATCGATGAGGGGCGCGCGTCCGGGGTTAGCGATCGGACGATCGACGATATCATTGCGGATCGGCGAAAGCGGGACGGTTTGGTGTGATCCGCGTTGCGCTCAGCGAGAGCGCGGACGCTGATCTCGAATCGATCCTCGACTACGGCATCGCCACGCACGGACGCGCCAAAGCCGAACACTATCTCCAGACCATCAACATGACGGCGACCCGGCTGGCGGATTTCCCCGGCCTCGGCGCGGCGCGGGACGATCTATGTCCCGGCCTCCGCAGTATACCTGCCGGTGAGCATCGCCTCTATTATCAGATCGATCCCGAAGAGGTGATGATCTTGCGCGTTCTCCACAAAGCGATGGACCCCGACCGCCACCTTTAGGCGGCGGCGAGAGCCAACCTCACCGTGGCGGCGCGTCAATCATGCTCCCGCCCGCCGGAACCCATGTACAGTTCGCTGCCGGTTTCCTTGAAGACCTTGCTCATCTCGGCCATGCCCGCTTCGGCATCCTCGGCCGCGACGAAGCTCTCCACCGGGGCGTTCTGCTTCGCCGCGAAGTCCCGCACCTCCTGCGAGATTTTCATCGAACAGAATTTCGGGCCGCACATCGAGCAGAAATGCGCGGTCTTGGCACCCTCCGCTGGCAATGTCTGGTCGTGGAACTGCTCGGCGGTATCGGGGTCGAGCGAGAGGTTGAACTGGTCGCGCCAGCGGAAATCGAAGCGGGCGCGGCTCAGTGCGTCGTCACGGAGCTTGGCGGCGGGGTGGCCCTTGGCGAGATCGGCGGCGTGCGCGGCGAGTTTGTATGTCACCACGCCGACTTTCACGTCGTCGCGGTCGGGCAGGCCGAGATGTTCCTTGGGCGTCACGTAGCAGAGCATTGCGGTGCCGAACCAGCCGATCATCGCGGCGCCGATGCCGCTGGTGATGTGATCGTAGCCCGGTGCGATATCGGTAACGAGCGGCCCGAGCGTGTAGAACGGCGCCTCGCCGCAGGCGGCGAGCTGCTTGTCCATGTTTTCCTTGATCTTGTGCATCGGCACATGGCCGGGGCCTTCGATCATCACCTGAACGTCCTGTTCCCAGGCGCGCTTGGTGAGTTCGCCGAGCGTGTAGAGTTCGGCGAACTGCGCCTCGTCGTTGGCGTCGGCGTTCGAGCCGGGGCGCAGACCGTCACCGAGCGAATAGGCGATGTCATACGCCTTCATGATCTCGGTGATCTCGTCGAAGCGCTCGTAGAGGAAGCTCTCCTTGTGGTGCGCGAGGCACCATTTCGCCATGATCGAGCCGCCGCGCGAGACGATGCCGGTGACGCGCTTGGCGGTCATCGGGATGTAGGGCAGGCGCACGCCGGCGTGGATGGTGAAATAGTCGACGCCCTGTTCGGCCTGCTCGATCAGCGTGTCGCGGAACACCTCCCACGTCAGATCTTCGGCGACGCCGCCGACTTTCTCCAGCGCCTGATAGATCGGCACGGTGCCGATCGGCACGGGCGAGTTGCGGATGATCCATTCGCGCGTGTCGTGGATGTTGCGGCCGGTGGAGAGGTCCATCACCGTGTCCGCGCCCCAGCGGATCGACCAGACCATCTTGTCGACTTCGCTCGCCACGTTCGAGGCGACCGCTGAGTTGCCGATGTTGGCGTTGATCTTGACGAGGAAGTTGCGCCCGATCGCCATCGGTTCGCTCTCGGGGTGGTTGATGTTCGAGGGGATGATCGCCCGGCCGCGCGCGACTTCGTCGCGGACGAATTCGGGGGTGACGTAATCGGGGATCGACGCGCCCCAATCCTGCCCGTCGCGGACAAGCTTTTCCTTGAGCTCGGCGCGGCCGAGATTCTCGCGGATCGCGACATATTCCATTTCGGGGGTGATGATGCCGCGGCGCGCATAGTGCATCTGGCTGACGTTCGCGCCGGCTTTGGCGCGGAGCGGGCGCTTCACGACATTGGGATATTGCGGCACGCCGGCGGAGCGGTCGGGGCCGGACAGGCCGTTGTCCTCGGGCTTGATCTGGCGCGCGTCATAGCTCTCGACATCGCCGCGCGCTTCGATCCAGCCGCGCCGCAGTTCGGCAAGGCCGGTGTTGATGTCGATCAGCGTATCGGGATCGGTGTAGGGACCGGAGGTGTCGTACACGCGCAGCGGTGCTTCGCCCGAGCCGGGTTCGAGGTGGATCTCGCGCATTGCCACGCCCGCGCCGGGGATGTTGGGCGAGGGGACGTGGATCTTCTTCGACCCACGGATGGGGCCGGTGGTGACGCCGATTTCGGTGCGGGTGGGAAGGTCGGCCATCTCGTCGTCTCCTCAAATGGGAGAAAACGGACTTTCCGATGAGAAAAAGGCCGTTCCCTCCCTACGCCGGTAAGCCCGTGAAGGGGCCGGATCAGGTTCTACGGGTCGGGCGGATTTGCACCGCCCCTCTCAGCCTGATGGCTCCCCGGGGAATGACGCGAGCGTAGCGGCTTTGCGGCGGGTTGGAAAGACCCGCCGCGTTAACGCGTGTTTCAGGCGTTGCTTGCCGCGCTGGTCTTGATGTTGCCGTTGGCGCCGGCGGGGAAGAAGCCGCCCAACGTGACCGCCGCGCGGTTCTGATAGGCGACGTTGAGTACCTGACCGGCGGTGCGGGTGTAGACGCGGCCCTGCGCGTCGGCGGGCACGATGTTGGCCGTGGTCGCGGTGCCGGTGATGCCCTGGTCGATATCGGCCGAGCCATCGAAAGTGTCGCGTGCGTTGCTGAACTGGCCGGCGGCGGTGCCCTGGCCCATCGTGTAGAGTGTCGTGCGGATCAACGCGGCATGATAGGCCTGCGTGGTGAGCAGCCCGGCAGCGGCATCGAGCGTGAGCGTGCTCGACAACAGGGTCGTCACGCCCTTGTACGCCGTTACCGCGACATCCTTGAAGATGAAGGCGGCGAGCAGGAAGTTGAGATCGCTGGCATAGGGATCGAACGTGACGCCCGACGCGACATAGCCGGCGGCCTGAGCGAAGGTGCTGAACGCGCCGCTCGCGCTGCCATCGATGTTGAGCGAGGGCATCGCCACCGCCGACGATCCCAGCGCCGAGCGCAGGAAGGCGAGGTGCGCGAGATCATCGGCGGCGATCTCGCGGGCGTATTGCGCGATAGTGGGATTGCTGAAGCTCACCGCGCGACCGCCCGTCACGGTGCCTTGCTGGCCGGTGCCGGTGAGGAGCGCGGCGCCGCCGCCGGGATGTGCCGGGGTGTCGGCGATCGCCGAGATGTTGGCGCCGGTCGTGGCGAACGCGAAGAACTGCGCCTGCAGATAGGCGAAGTTGAGCGCGAGGTTGAGCGCATCGGCGTTGATGATCGCGGCGGTGTTGGTCGAGGTCGGGGTCGGCGTGGGGGTCACCGTACCGCCCGAATTGTCACTGCCGCCGCAGGCGCTGAGCAGCGCGAGGCCGCCGGCTGCAACGGTGATCTGGCCGGTCGTGCGCAGGAAGTGGCGACGCGCGAGGCGGCGGCTATCTTCGGCGGTGCTCGGCGTGGTCGAGAGTATATCAGTCACGGGAAAGTCTCCGGGCGGAATTCGAGAGCGTGCGGCGAGGATCAGTTCGCGCCGCTGGTGACGGTCGCGCCGTTGACGCCGGCGGGGAAGAAGCCGCCCACCGCAACCGCGAGGCTGTTGAGATAAACGATATTGAGCACCGAGGTGGCCGCGCGGCCGAAAGCGATGCCGTCCGGGCCTGCCGGGGTGATGTTCGAGACCAGATTGCTGTTCGCGTCGGTGGTCGGCGAGATGCCCTGATCGTCGTCGGTGGTGCCGTCGAGCGCGTCGCGCACGTTCGAGATCGCGTCCGCATTGGCGCGCAGCGTCGATCCACTGGCGGCGCCCTTGGCGTAAAGCAGGGTGCGGATCGTGCCGGCGCGGTACGACGCCGCGCCGAGCAGGCCGACCATCGACTCGCGGTTGGTGGCATCGGTCACGCTGGTGACGAGGCCGCGATACGCGGTTGCGACGACGTCTTCGAGGAAGAAGGCGGCGAGCAGGAAGTTGCTGTCGTTCGCATAGACATCGAAGCCGGTGCCCGAGGCGACGAGGCCGGCGGCGCGCATCGCGGTGCTGAACGCGGCTGTCGCGGTCACGTCGAGATCGATCTTGGGCTGGGCGATCACGTCGGCGCCGGTGGTGGTGCGCAGGAAGGCGACGCGCGCGGCGGCCTCGCTCGCGAACTCGCTGGCGATCTGCGCGACGACGGGATCGGTGAAGGTCGCCTGGCGGCCGCCGGTGACGGCGCCGGCAGTGCCCGCGCCCGTCAACTGCGCGGCGGGAAGGCCGGCGCCGTTGGCGGCGAGGCCGTAGAACTGCCCGAGCAGATATTCGAAGTTGAGCGCGAAATTGAACAGCGACGAATCGGCGACGGTATCCGCGCGTGCGATCGACGTGATCGTAAGGGCGGCGGCGCCCGTGGCGGTGATCGCAGCGGCGCCGAGCGCGGTGCGGAAAAATTCACGGCGCTCGTTACGCGTATCGAGGGAGTCCTCGTGCAGGGCAGTCATCATCGTCCTTCCGGCATGTCACCTTGAGCCAGGGTGCGCACCCCGCCCGGAACCGGATACGCCACGGCCGCTCTCGCCCTTGGCAGGCGGGAACGGCCGGAGTCGCGGAGGCACGCACACATGCGCCCCGTAGAGACGTTTTAGAAGGTGTACGCAACCCCGAGCGCGCCGATCCACTGGCTGGGCTTGCCCTGCAGCCGCACGATCGGGCTGTAGGAATAGTCGCCGAGCAGGCGCGAATACGCGCCGCCCGCGATCAGCTTGAAACCCTGGAGCAGGTCGCCGGTCAGCGCATACGTGACATAGCCGCCGAGCTGATAGTTCTTCCAGCCGGCCTTGGCGTTGTAGACCGGCAGGCCGCTCGACAGGCTCTGCTGCGGCGTGATGCTGTAATAGGTCTGCGCATAGCCGCTGCCGACGCGGTTGGCGGACGCGGTGAGGCCGACCGCCGCCTTGCGGCTGAGCGGGGTGAGATAGTTGATCGCCGGCTGCCAGATCTCGCTGTCATGCGCGTTGTTGACGTCGTGACGGTAGCTCACCGAGATCGAGAGTTTGTCGTAGGGGCTGGTGATGATGCCGGTCTTGCCGATGCCGACATAGCCGCCGAGTTCGATCGCGGTATCGACCTTGCCAAGCCGGCGGATCGCGCGATCGTCGATGTCCTTGAGCTTGGTGCGATCGAAGTTGAGCACTGCGATCGGCCCGAGCTGGAAATCGATCTTGTCGCCGGGGTTGTTGGGGATGAGATCAAGGCTGGCGCGGTTGCCGATGACACTGAACGCGAAGCCCTTGAACTGGCCGATCACCAGCGGCGCCGGCACGAAGCGGTAGTTGTCCGAGCCTTCGTAATCGGGCACATAGGCTGCCGCGACGCCGACCGTCACGTTGTCGCCGCCGAACTTGGAGGCGAGATCGGCATTGTCCTGTGCGGCGGGTGCGGCGCTCTGCGCGAGCGCGGGCGCGGCGCCCAACACGGCTGCGATCGGAAGAACGGCGGCTAGGCCACGGCGGATGATATTCGGCACTGAGAACTCCCTGTCATATTGGGCGCGAGCATATTACGGGGCCGTAACGCCGAGCCCGTCCAAATCGCTCCGCAACTTTCGACGCCTCCGCACTTTGCTGCACCTGCGTTGCCAAAGTGCAACGATCGCGTTCGTTTCTCACCGGGAAAGCGGCTCGGGGTCAGTCGCGCCGCATGCGTTTGCGCAGCATTGCCGGGGCGAACCGCGCGGCGAGCGCCATGATGTGCGCGGTGCGCCCGACATAGGTGTGGACGCGCGTGCCGTGGACGGCGTCCCATGCCGCCTGCGCGACCGCTTCTACGGGCGTGAGTTCGAAGCCTGCGGCGCTGACCGTTTCGCGGATCGTGCGGTTGCTGCCGTCGACCGTGCCGTCGAGCAGCGGGGTTTCGATGAAGGCGGGGACGATCGCGCGGACGCGGATGCCGTCGCGCGCCCATTCGACATCGAGCGCCTCGGTCAGCCCGCGCACCGCGAATTTGGTCGCTGAATAGGTGGCGAGGCCGGCGCTGCCGTAGATCGCCGAAGCCGAAGCGGTGTTGAGCAGGCACGCGCCGGGCGTGCGCGCGAGATAGGCGTGGCCGATCTTCGCGCCGTTGAGCACGCCGGTGACATTGATCGCAACGGTTCGGTCGATCGCGTCGAAGCCGGTCGCGGTGAGCGGGCCGCCGGTGGCGATGCCGGCATTGTTGAACAGCACGTCGAACTGGCCGGCGCTGGATGCGGTGAAGGCGTCGAGTGTGGTGCCCCAGCCGGTGCGGTCGCGCACGTCCATGACATAGGTCTCGACCATGCCGGGCGGCAGCAGCCTGCGCGTCGCGGCGAGGCCGGCTTCGTCGATATCCGCCAGCCCGACTCGCCAGCCGCGCTGCGCGAACAGGATCGCGGTCGCGCGGCCGATGCCGGAGGCGCCGCCGGTGATGAAGATCGATTTGGCCATGCTTCCCCCATATCGAGGTTACTGCGTCGGTGAAATCGCCGTTCCCCCGCGAGGGCGGGGGAACTTGGGGTTTGACGTTGCCGGGCGGCTCCAGCACAACAAGCGCGATGCCAGCGTCCCGCGTTTCCGGCCCGTCGGTGGCGTTCGATCGCGTTTCGAAGCGCTATCCCGGCGCGGTCGCGGTCGACGATATTTCGGTCGAGATCGCGGGCGGCAGCTTCGTCGCGCTGGTCGGGGCGTCGGGATCGGGCAAGTCGACCTTGCTCAAAATGGTCAACCGGCTGATCGAACCGAGCGCGGGCGGTATCCGCATCGGCGACGCGGACGTGGCAGCGGGCGACGCGCATCTGTTGCGGCGGCGGATCGGCTATGTGTTCCAGAACATCGGCCTGTTCCCGCATATGAACGTCGGGGAGAATATCGCGATCGGACTGCGGCTGACCGGCGGCAAGGATCGCGCCGGGCGTGTCGCGGACTTGCTCGATCTGGTCGATCTGCCACGCGACTTTGCTGGGCGCATGCCCGATGCGCTCTCGGGCGGGCAGCGCCAGCGTGTTGGGGTGGCGCGCGCGCTCGCGCTGGAGCCGGGGCTGATGCTGATGGACGAGCCGTTCGGCGCGCTCGATCCGGTGACGCGCGACCAGCTCGGCATCGCGATCCGCGCGTTGCATGACCGGCTTGGACTCACCACGATCATGGTGACGCATGACATGGCCGAGGCGCTGATCCTCGCCGATCGCGTGCTGGTGATGGCGGGCGGGCGGATCGTCGCCGATGCGACCCCGCAGGCGCTGCTGGCGGGTGAGGGCGGGGCGGAGGCCGACGCGCTGGTGGCGGTGCCGCGCGAACAGGCGCGGCGGCTGCGTGAGATCGGGGGCGGGGGGTGATGGAAGCTTTGCTGCGCCCCGTGATCCGTTCGTCCCGAGCGAAGTCGAGGGGCATGCATGGAGCGCTGAGGCCGGTGCCTCGACTTCGCTCGGCACGAACGGAGCGGGGGAAGCGGCGCTCGGGACGACCGGACGTTTTTAGCGGGGGCGCGGCGTGAGCGCCTTCCTCGACGCGATGGGGCGGGTGCCGCCGTTGCTGGCGCAGCATCTGGTGCTGGCGTTCTCGGCGTTGCTGCTGGGGATCGTCATCAGCCTGCCGCTGGCGATCGTGTCGGCGCGGCGGCCGGGGGTGGCGCGGTTCGCGCTCGGGTTCGCGAGCCTGATCCAGACGATCCCGACGCTGGCGCTGCTCGCACTGTTCTATCCGCTGCTGCTGTCGCTGTCGGCCCTGGTCGGCGGCGGGATTCCGGCGCTTGGCTTTCTGCCGTCGCTGCTCGCGCTGACGCTGTACGGGCTGCTGCCGATCCTGCGCAACGCCGTTACCGGCCTTACCGGCATCGATCCGGCGGTGATCGAGGCGGCAGATGGCGTGGGGATGACCGCGTGGCAGAAGCTGCGGCTGGTCGAGGCGCCGCTCGTCGCGCCGGTGGTGATGGCGGGCATCCGCACCGCCGCCGTCTGGACGATCGGCGCGGCGACGCTCTCCACCACGGTTGGCCAGCCGAGCTTGGGCGACATGATCTTCGCTGGCCTGCAGACGCAGAACTGGGCGCTGGTGCTCGCGGGATGCTTCAGCGCGGCGGCGCTGGCGCTGGCGGTCGATGCGCTGCTCGGGCTGGTCGAGCGTGGCATCGCCAGGCGACGGCGCGGCGCGGTGTGGGGTGCGCTGGTGGTGCTGGCGATCGGGGCGGGGGTGGCGCTCGCGCCGATGTGGCCGAGCGGGGAGACTCGCGTCGTGATCGGCGCCAAGGGGTTCTCCGAGCAATATATTCTCGCGCGCGTGATCGGGCATCGGCTGGAGGCGGCGGGCTACCGCGTTGCTTATCGCGAGGGGCTGGGGTCGGGCATCGCGCTCGGTGCGCTGTCGGGCGGGGATATCGATGTCTATGTCGATTATACCGGCACGATCTGGGCGGATACGATGAAGCGGACCGACGTGCCGCCGCGTGCCGCGATCTACGCCGGGGTGCGCGACTGGGCGGCAAGCACGCGCGGTGTGACTTTGCTCGGCGGGCTCGGGTTTGAGAATGCCTATGCGTTCGCGATGCGCGGAGACGATGCGGCGCGGCGCGGCGTGAAGACGATCGCCGATCTGGTGCCGATCGCGCCCAAGCTGCGGTTGGCGACCGACATCGAATTTCTCGACCGGCCCGAATGGGCGGCGGTGAAGCGGGCCTATGGTCTGGAGTTCGGATCGGCGCACCCGTATCAGCCGACCTTCATGTACCGTGCGCTGGAAAGCGGCGCCGCCGATGTGATTCCGGCGTTTTCATCGGACGGGCGGATCGCTGCGGACAAGTTGGCGGTGTTGGGTGATCCGAAGGGCGCGATCCCGGGCTATGACGCGATCCTGCTGCTGTCACCCGAACATGCGAAAGACGCGCGGTTTCAGGCGGTGTTGAAGCCGTTGATCGGGCGGATTTCGGTCGAGACGATGCGCGAGGCGAATTATCTTGTGGATCGCGATGCGGACAAGAAGTCGCCTGAAGAGGCGGCGCGGTGGCTGGAGAAGAAGGTGGGCCTCTAGCTGTTCCCCCGCGAAAGCGGGGGTCTAGAGCCGCAGGCGCGGCGCTGGTGGCTCTGGACCCTGTGGATTCACGTTTGAAGTGCACCGTTTGAGATTTGCGAGAATGCCTCGGCGGGGGTCAGGAAGTCGAGGCATTTCCGCGGGGTGTTGTTGAGACGGTCGCCATAGGCGCGCAGTTTCCTGTGGCTGACGGTGTCGAGGTTGGTTTTGCGGGGAAGCAACCGCCTGAGGCGGCCGATGGTGTTCTCAACACCGCCCTTTTGCCATGGGCTGTGAGTATCGCAGAAGAAGGTCTGGATCCCGAGGCTTTGGTGGAGCTGGTGATGCTCGGCGAACTCGGTGCCGTTATCGAAGCTGATGGTTTTTCGCAGGGTGTCGGGGATGAGACGGAGCCGATATGCGATCCGCTGTGCGGTGAGTTCGGCTTTGC
>NZ_SGIS01000033.1 GCF_004208535.1 Sphingomonas populi | reverse complement strand
GCGCCGCGACAATCAACTTCCAACATAACGCTTGCCAGCGACAATCAGGCGGAACACACTAGCAACAACGCGGTCACGGATTCCGATCCTGATTGACGCAAGCTCCGATCCTGATTGTCGCGCGATACGCAGCGCCGCAGCATCCAGGCGCGCAGCGCCATAAGCTCGCGCCAGCCGCAAGATTCCCAGGCACGACCGATACCCCTGCTCGGGATGCGGGCGATCCTGGAGGATCATCTCGCACAGCAGTTTCACCGAAGGGCCAAGTCCCGCCGCCTCCGCGACGATCCGCTCGATCGTCCAGTCGGCGTAGCGCCGGTGGCTTGAGGGCATGTGATCGTTGATCGTGGTGTGGCGGCCATTGCCGGAGCCGCGCATGTGCGCCGCGATCCGTTCGCCGGCAGCGAAGATCTCGATGGTTCGCGCCGTCAGCCGCACCTCGACCGCCGCGCGGGCGTGGCGATAGGGCACCGAGTAGAAGTGCTTCTCGACCTCGACATGATAATCGAGCCCGACCCGGGCACGGCGCCACTGCGCCAGAACATAGGCCCTCGCCGGCAGCGGCTTCAGGTGTGGCGCGTCGATCTCTTCGAACAGCTGGCGGCGCGTCCGCCCGAACCGGCGCAACACACGCTCGTCATTGAGGCGCGCGAGCAGGTCGACGATCGCGGCATTGAGTTCGCCCAGCCCATACCAGACCCGGTTGCGAAGCCGCCCCAGCAACCACCGCTCGACGATGCCGACGCAGGCCTCGACCTTTGCTTTATCGCGCGGGCGATACGGCCGCGCCGGCAGCACGGCGGTGTCGTAATGCGCAGCGAGCTCGGCATAGCTGCGGTTGACCTGCGGATCGTACAGGCACGCCTTGATCACCGCGACTTTGGCGTTGTCAGGCACCAGCAGGCGAGCGGCACCGCCGAAGAACGCGAACGCCCGCACGTGCGCGTCGCTCCAGTCCTGCAGCGTCTCGCTCCACGTGGCGAACGCGAACGACAAGCTCGATGCCGCCATCACCGCCACGAAGATGTGCGCATCGCGGATTTCCCCGGTCAGCCGGTCCACCACCACCGGCACCGTGTCGCCGGCGTAATCGACGAACAGCCGGTCGCCGCCGACGTGGTTCTGCCGCATCGTCACCGGCAGCCGGGCTTCCCAGCCGCGATACAGTTCGCAGAACCGGCTGTAGCGATAGCCGTCCGGATGAAGCTCGATATACTCGTCCCAAAGCACCTGCAGCGTAACGTGCTTGCGCTTGAGCTCACGGTTCACCGCCGCCCAGTCAGGCTCCGCGCGCCGTCGATGACCCTGCGACCCCGCCGGACCATATAGACGGCTCTCCAGCGCCGTATCGTTCAGCGCCGTTGGCAGCGGCCATTCCATGCCGGACGCCTCGAACCGACGCACCGTCTCCCGCACCGTCGAGGCCGCCACGCCAAGCTGGCGGGCAACCGCGCGGGCCGGCATGTCCGCGTCACGGATCAGCCTCAATATCTCGCGTACACGACGCATGCTCAGTCTCTCCGTCGGCATCGGACCTCCCCAAAAGGAGCGATCCTCGACGACCGAAACTGACCTTCCAAACACCGCACCGGGTGGGCGGCATCATTCCGGAATGATGGGCGGCATCAAATCGGAATGCCGGGCGACATCATCTCGGAATGCCGGGCGCGATCACCCCGGAATCCGCAATCTGACGATCTGCATCCCGGCGAGCGTGAGTGCCGATCATATCGAGCGCGTGTTCCTGGCGGCGCGAATGCTGTCGTGATCATCCCACCTGGGCCGTTGAAGGTGATGGTCGCGACGAAGCCCGTCGACTTCCGCAAGGGTGCGATCGGTCTTGCCGCACTGGTCGAGCACGAGTTGGCCAGCAAACCCTTCTCGGGCGTCGCATGGGTGTTCCGCTCGAAGCGGGCGAACCGGATCAAACTGCTGGTCTGGGACGGCAGCGGCCTAGTGCTCGCCTCGCCTATGTGCTCGCCATTATCGTGCTCCGCAACGATGAAGATCCGATCGATGACCTGCTGCCCTATAACTGGGTCGACAGCCGCATCGCCGCCGCAGATCCCGAGATCGCCAAAGCCGCATGAGGCCCCCGTGTGGGTGTCTTAGCGCTTACGATCTCCCGCATGGCTTCGCGGATGGCTCCATGGTCCGGCGGGCGTTCGCGCCGGACCGTTTTGGGATCGACACCGATTAGGACGCAGGCCCGGCGCTGGGAGATGGCATAGCCTTCCAGCACCTTGAGCACCGCGTCTCGCCGCAAACCCGGTGTCGTCAGACTTTTCCCAACAAATCCTTGAGGATCACATTGTCGAGCATACTGTCGGCCAGCAACCGCTTGAGCTTGCCATTCTCGTCCTCAAGCTGGCGGAGCCGGCGGGCATCGGACACTTCCATCCCACCGTACTTGCCCTTCAGCTTGTAAAACGTCGCCGTGCTCAATCCGTGCTTCCGGCAAATCTCGACCGTTGGCAGCCCGGACTCCTGCTCCTTGATCATCCCGATGATCTGCGCCTCGGTAAAACGGCTCTTCCTCATATGCCTGCTCCTTCTCGTGGACAGACTCTACATCAGAATGAGGGACCTTTCGGGGGGCAGGTCATGCGGCATGCCGCCGCCCGACAGTCCCCCTCCTCGAAGCCGTTGGTTCGTACCTTCAGTCCGAACCGAACAGATCGCGTGTGAAAATCTTCTCCCGTACATCCAAAATCTCAGCTGTTATGCGATTGGCGATGATGACGTCGCATTCCTGCTTGAAAGTATCGAGATCGCTGATGACCTTCGAGCCGAAAAATTCTGTTTCGTGCATCGCCGGCTCATAAATGACGAGTTCAATCCCCTTCGCCTTGATCCGCTTCATGATGCCCTGGATCGACGACTGGCGAAAATTGTCCGACCCCGCCTTCATAACGAGACGAAACACACCGACCTTGGCGGGCTTCCTCGCCATGATCTGATCCGCCAGGAAATCCTTGCGCGTGCGGTTGGCATCGACAATCGCGCGAATCAGATTTTGCGGCACTTCCGAATAATTGGCCAGAAGCTGTTTGGTGTCCTTTGGCAAGCAATATCCGCCGTAGCCAAAGCTGGGATTGTTGTAATGCCCGCCGATGCGCGGATCGAGACCGATGCCGTCGATGATCTGCCGCGTATCCATGCCACCAGCGATCGCGTAGCTGTCGAGTTCATTGAAGAAAGCGACGCGCATTGCGAGATAGGTGTTAGCGAACAGCTTGATTGCTTCGGCCTCATTCGCATCGGTGAAGAGGATTTCGACGTCCTTCTTCTCAGCGCCTTGAAGCAGCAGGTCGGCGAACACCCTCGCCCGCTCGGAACGCTCACCGACGATGATACGCGAGGGATGGAGATTGTCGTGAAGCGCACTGCCCTCGCGCAGAAACTCCGGGCTAAAGATCACTTGGGAGGTGTTGAAGCGCGCTCGCACGTCGTTAACGAAGCCAACGGGGATCGTCGATTTGATCACGATCGTCGCATCGGGATTCGCCGCGATCGCGGTGCGGATCACGGCCTCAACCGAAGAGGTGTCGAACTTGTTGGTCTCTACATCATAATTGGTCGGCGTGGCGACAATAACGTAGTCAGCACCGGCAAGCGCCTCGTTGGCATCGAGCGTCGCAGTAAGATCGAGCGGCTTCGTGGCGAGAAACGCCTTCAACTCCGCATCGACGATTGGCGACTTGCGAGCATTGAGCATCTCGACACGATCGACTGAGATATCAACCGCTGCTACCACGTTGTGCTGCGCGAGCAGCACCGCGTTGGAAAGACCGACATAGCCAAGACCAAAAACCGCAATTTTCATGCCTGCGTCACCATCCGCGCGCGCTCGTCGATATGCCACCGTGATGCCCACTCAAGCAAACGCTCGCTTCCGTACACAATCATGCACACTCCCAAAGTCGCCCATCAGCCATCCAACATCGTCGCCGACCACGCCAACGCGTTTATGCTGCACCTGCACAAAGCGCGTATGGGAGATTCTCTTATTAGATCAGAGGCAAGTTCGGCCACGCCGATTCCAGCTCTCAAGAGCCAGGATTCGCATCTCACGCGAAGTGTGAGAAAAGTGAGGGCTAAATGATCGAGGCCGAGCATATTTCGTTGTTACATCAAATTATACGGTGGAATGATTCCACCCGCGAGTTCGTATCCGATTTGTGGGCGGGGGCAAACCGCGCGTGAGATGCGCCCGACGAATCACCTCCAGCGCAGGCTCGTTTAATTGCATTTCGTCCAACTATGTTTTCCGTACATTTTCCGTACGGCCATCGCGGCATTCTGCTAAGTGATTGAAAAGATGGTGCACCCGACTGGATTCGAACCAGTGGCCTCTGCCTTCGGAGGGCAGCGCTCTATCCAGCTGAGCTACGGGTGCCTGGGGGCAAGCGCGTAGCAAAGCGCGGGCGCTTGCGCCAGTCGTTTTGTCAGGCGGCGTTCGCGCGTGAGGGCGGTGCGGGCGTCTTGGGTTTGTAGGCGCACAGATCGGCGACGATGCAGCGCCAGCATTCGGGCTTTCGCGCCTTGCAGACGTAGCGGCCGTGCAGGATCAGCCAGTGGTGCGCGTGGAGGCGGAACGGCGCGGGCGTCGCCTTGTCGAGCTTGAGTTCCACCGCGAGCGGGGTCTTGCCGCGCGCGAGGCCGGTGCGGTTGCCGACGCGGAAGATGTGCGTGTCGACCGCGAAGGTCTCTGCGCCGAACGCGACGTTCATCACCACATTGGCGGTCTTGCGGCCGACGCCGGGCAATGTTTCCAGCGCGTCACGGTCGGCGGGGACTTCGCCGCCGAAATCGGCGATCAGCTTCTCCGACAGCGCGATCACGTTCTTGGCCTTGGTGTTGAACAGCCCGATCGTCTTGATGTGCTGCTTCAGCCCCGCTTCGCCGAGCGCGACCATCTGTTCGGGGGTCTTCACCTCCTCGAACAGCGCGCGCGTCGCCTTGTTGACGCCGATATCGGTTGCCTGTGCGGACAGCGCCACCGCGACGACGAGCTGAAACGGATTGCCCGCTTTGAGTTCGGTTTCGGGGTGCGGATTGTCGGCGGCGAGTCGCGCGTAGAACTCGATGACGTCGGACTTCTTCAAACGCCCAATCCTCAGACTCCCAACACTTCCGCCATCGTGTAGCTGCCGGCGGGCTTGCCCGCGAGCCACAGCGCCGCCGTCACCGCGCCGCGCGCGAAGATCGCGCGGTTTTCGGCGCGGTGGCCGATCTCGACGCGCTCGCCCTCGCCCGCGAACACGACCATGTGATCGCCCGCGACCGAGCCGCCGCGTAAAGACGCCATGCCGATCGTCCCCTCGGAGCGCGCCCCGGTCAGCCCGGCGCGGTCGGTCACCTTGGCGTCGGACAAAGCAATCCCACGCCCCGCCGCCGCCGCCTCGGCGAGCAGCAGCGCGGTGCCGGAAGGCGCATCGACTTTATGGCGGTGATGCATCTCGACGATCTCGATGTCCCAATCGCTGCCGAGCCGTCCGGCCGCCTCGCGCACCAGCTTGGCGAGCAAGGTGACGCCGAGCGAGACGTTGCCGGTCTGGAGTACCGCGATCTCGCTGGCGGCTTCCTTGACGAAGGCGTGATGCGCGGCGCTGAGGCCGGTCGTGCCGATCAGGATCGGCGTACCGGCGGTGCGCGCGGCGGCGAGATTGGCGGCGAGCGCGGAGGGTGAGGAGAAATCGACCAGCACGTCGGCGCGCTCGGCCAATGCGGCGAGCGCGGCGCGATCGGCGCCGGCGTCGATACCGCCGGCGATGGTGCCGCCGAGATCGGGCACCGCCGCCGCGATGGCCTGGCCCATCTTGCCAGCACTTCCCAAGATGCCGATCGCCGTCATGCCCGAATCCCGCTTGTCTGGTGTCGCGGCGCGCATGACAGAAAGCGCGCGACGGGGACAGGGGCAATGCGCTTTTCCGGCGAGCCCCCTCGCCTTGCGGTGCGCAGGCGGGCTATCGTGCGCGCCATGTCCGACATGCGCAACATCGTCATCCTCACCGGCGCCGGCGTTTCCGCCGAGAGCGGGCTTGCCACGTTTCGCGGGCCGGGTGGATTGTGGGAGGGGCACCGCGTCGAGGATGTCTGTACCCCCGAGGCGCTCGCGCATGATCCCGAACTGGTCCACCGCTTCTACGATGCGCGGCGGGCGGCGCTTGCGACGGTCGTGCCCAATGCCGCGCATGTCGCGCTGGCGCGGCTCGATGCCGAATGGCTGGGCGACCTGTTGATCGTCACGCAGAATGTCGATGATCTGCACGAGCGCGCCGGGGCGACCCGGATGCTGCATATGCACGGCGAGCTGCGGTCGGCGCTGTGCGCGTTGTGCGGGGTACGGACCGAGTGGAGCGACGACCTGCCGCCGGGCGAGCCTTGCCCGAACTGCGATGCGCCCGCGCTCCGGCCAGACATCGTCTTTTTCGGCGAGATGCCGTACCAGATGGAGCGGATCGAACAGGCGCTGGCGAGCGCCGACCTGTTCGTGTCGATCGGCACCTCGGGCGCGGTCTATCCGGCGGCGGGGTTCGTGCGGGGCGCCACCGCCTACGGCGCTGATACGCTCGAACTCAATCTGGAAGCTTCGGCCGGGAGTGCCTATTTCGCCGCGACACGGCTCGGCCCGGCGAGTAAGCTGGTGCCCGAATGGGTCGATGCGATGCTGGCCTGAAGGAGATATCGATGCTTGGACGGACTATTCCCGACGTCACGCTGAAGACGCGCGTGCGCGACGAGAGCGTCGGCGGCCCCAACCCGTTCCGCTGGCAGGATGTCGCCACCGGCGAATTGTTCGCGGGCAAGCGGCTGGTGGTGTTCAGCCTGCCGGGCGCGTTCACCCCGACCTGCTCGACCGAGCAATGCCCGGCGTTCGAGCGCGATTACGATGCGTTGAAGGCGCATGGCGTGGACGAGGTCTATTGCATCTCGGTCAACGACGCGTTCGTGATGTACCAATGGGGCCGCCACCTCGGCGTGGAGAAGGTGAAGCTGCTGCCCGACGGCTCGGGCGATTTCACGCGGCGGATGGGCATGCTGATCCGCAAGGACCATCTCGGCTTCGGCGAGCGGAGCTGGCGTTACGCGATGGTGGTCGATGACCGTGAGATCGTCGGCTGGTTCGAGGAGCCGGGCATCAACGACGACGGGCTGGACGAAGATCCGTATGGCGAGAGCGCGCCGGACAAGGTGATCGCGTGGCTGGAGGCCAATCCGAAGTAAGGGCGGGCGTTTCGTTCCTTGCCTCAGCGAAGGCTAAACCTGCGCAAAGACCTTCTTGTTCTCCCGCGCACGCGGGAGTCCTGAGAGTCCCAAGAGCCGTGGATCGGTGTTTTGCTTGGCTCTGGATTCCCGCTTTCGCGGGAAAACCGGAAAGAATGCGCCTTTGAGGACTTGCGTAGAGGTCATCTGAAGGATGGCGACGGCGCGGCTATAGCGCCAGTTCCCACGTCTCGCCTTCAACGGGTTCGCCGAAATCGGTGTGGGTCGCGGTCGCTGTGATGCGGAAGCCGTGCGCGGCGTAGATGCGGCGCGCGCTGTCTAGGATCGTGTGCGTCCACAGCGTCATCCGTGTATAGCCGGTCTCGCGCGCGAAGGCGATGCAGCGGCTGACGAGATCGTTGGCGATGCCGAGGCCGCGTGCGTGCGGTTCGACATAGAGCAGGCGCAGCTTGGCGACGCCCCCGCCCCCATCGGTCGCGAAGATCGAGCCCGCGATCGTGCCGCCGCATTCGGCGATCCAGCAGCGTTCGCGGGCCGGATCGAAGCTGCGCAGGAACGCTGCCGTCACCTCGCCGAGCAGCGCTTCCATCGGCGCGCCCCAGCCGAACTGTTCGGCGTAAAGGATCGCCTGACGCGCGGTGACCATGCCCATGTCGCCGGGGCGGTGCGTGCGGATCGTGTAACCCGCGCGCGCTTCGCCGGAGAGCAGGCCGCGCGCGGTGTCGAGCGCGCCGACCAGCGCGCGCCGGTCGGCGCCTCCGAGCGGCTTGAGGCGAGTCTCCAGCACCGCGCGCTGGCGCGTGTCGAGATCGGCGAGCAGCGCCTGCCCTGCGTCGCTCAGCGCGACCGGGCGCTGGCGCGCGTCGCTGCCCCGCCCCCGCACGATCCAGCCTTCCGCCGCGAAACGGCGCAGCAAGCGACTCGCATAGCCGGGATCGAGCGCGAGGAAGTTTTGCAACTCGACCGCGAGCGCTTCGCCGCGCGTGCCGATCTCGTAGAGCAGCCGCGCCTCGGTCAGCGACAGCGGCGTGCCGAGATAGTGCGCGTCTAGGCCGACGACGAACTGAGTGTGGAAGCGGTTGAAGGCGCGCAGCGCGAGCAAGGTCTCGTCCATGCCGCGATCCTGCCGTAAAACTTGACGGAGTCAACTATTCGCGTGGACGCCGAAGAACTCGTCAAGCACTTCGCACGGGCGTTCGAACACCATGTCGGGTTCGCAGCGCAGCAGCACCTCGCGGTTGGCATAGCCCCACAGCACCGCGCCCGCCGCGATGCCGACTTTGCGCGCGGCGGCGATGTCGCGGGTTTCGTCGCCGATCGACAGCGTCGCCTCGCGCGCGATCCGCATCCGGCGCAGCACCTTGCGGTAGCGCGGCGCCTTGCCGAACAGCGACGCGCCGCATTCGAACATCTCGATGCGGTTGGCGAGCGACCCCAGCACGGCGCGGGCGTTGTGTTCCGAATTGGAGGTGACGACCGCGATCCGCACGCCTGCGTCGGCGAGCGTGTGGATCACGTCTTTAACGCCGTCGAACAGTGCGATCCGGTCGATCTGCTCGGCCAGCCGGGCATGGACGTAGCGGCCCATCGCCGGCAGCTTCCAGCGCGGAATGCCAAGGTGGCGGATCACCTCGCGCGTGGTGCGGCCGCGCAGCGATTCGACCTCGCCGGGCGCGACGCGGCGGAACTTGAAGCGATCGGCGAGTTCGTCGGCGATCGACAGGAACCAGTCGCCGCTGTCGGCGAGCGTGCCGTCGAAATCGAAGATCGCGAGTGCATAGCGCGCAGGCCGTGGGCCGGTCGGGTCGAGCATCTGGGTCACGGTGCCTCCGGCCCGCCGCGCGTCTTGCCGCGCTTGCCGGGCGGGCGGTCGCCGCTGCCGACGCCGCTGCGGATCGTCAGCAGCTCGGCGCGGGTGAGGTTACCATCATGGTCGCGGTCGAGCCGGGTGAAGATCGCGGCGAACCGCGCCTGCAATTCAGCGGGCGTGATGCGGTTGTCGCCATCGCTATCGACTTCGAACGGACTGGGCAGCGCGTTGGCGTCGCCCAGCCATGTCCGCGCCCAATCGCCATAATCGATATAGCCGATCGATCCCTTGTGGCCGGTGTCCGCGCTCGCGAAGCTGTGCGCCACGCAGGCCGTGAGTTCCGCGCGGCTGACGATCGCGTCGCCGTTCGCGTCGCACGCGGCGATCATCATCGCGGCCGGTTCGGCGACGATCGTGGCGAGCGGCTGGCCCGGTGCCGGGGTGCCGGTTGCGGGTGCGGGCTGTTGCGCGTTGCCCGCGCAGGTGAGCGCCGACAAAGCTGCAAGAGCGGCAATCCGAACACACGGTCTCATCACGCCTTCCCCCAGACATCAGCCACCAGCGTCGCCGCGGCCACCAAAGCGATAGCCGAAATTGGCGGCGTGGCGATAGGCTTGCCGCGCCGCGCTGAAGGCAGGCGCGAACCGGCGGCGATATTGCTGCACTGCGACACAATATTAAAACCGTGACAGAAACGTCACGGCGGCGAAATACATCACACCCACAGCGCCCCGAACTGATCTGGGGGACTGATCCATGTTGCCGTACTCGTTGTCATCGTCGCGCCGCCTGCTGGCCGCGACCGCACTCTGCCTGAGCCTCGCCGCCACGCCGGCCTTCGCCGAAGAGCCGGCACCCGCCGCGCCCGCACCCGCCGATGCGAGCGACACGCAGGGCCTCACCGATATCGTCGTCACCGCGCAGAAGCGCCCGGAAAGCCTCCAGAAGACGCCGATCTCGATCTCCGTCATCAGCGCGGAAGGGTTGCAGGACCGCCATGTCGTGTCGCTGGTCGATCTCGGCGACGGTGCGATTCCGTCGCTCAAGGTTGCGCCTTTCTATTCGCGCAACTCGGCGCTGATCGTGAACATCCGTGGCGTCGGCGTGCTGTCCGACGGCAACCAGCCAGCACGCGACCAGGGCGTCGGCGTCTATGTCGACGGCGTCTATATGGGCCGCGCGCAGGGCCTCGGCACCGCGTTGTTCGACATCAACAGCATCGAGGTGCTGAAGGGTCCGCAGGGCACGTTGTTCGGCCGCAACACCGAAGGCGGCGCGGTCAACATCACCACCAAGAAGCCGAGCGGCGAGTTCCACGTCAACGCGATCGGCGGCGTCGGCAATTACGGCAGCTACAAGGGCGAGTTGCACGTCGATCTGCCCGAGTTCAACAACATCAGCATCAAGCTCGATGGCGTCACCGCGCATCGCGGTCCGCTGGTGAAGAACCCGCTGCAGGGCGCCTATGGCTTCAATTTCTACGACAAACAGGGCGCGCATGTCGAAGCGCTGTGGCAGCCGACCAGCGATTTCAGCGCGGACTATTCGTATGATGTTTCACGCGACGCATCGACGTCGTTGTACCTGCAACTGGTCGCGCCCGGCACCAACAAGCAGGCGGTGCTCGGCACCGTCCAGTCCAAGCGCGCCAGCGTCGCCAACGTTGGCGTGCCCGAGCAGCCGAGCGTCGGCGACGTCAGCGGCCACCGCCTCACGCTGGAATACAAGATCGCGCCGAGCCTGTTGCTCAAGTCGATCACCGCATACCGCGAACTGACGCAGAGCCAGTATGACAACGGCTCGGCCGCGACGACGATGTCGGTGGCGCTCTCCGCGACGAACCCGACCGGCAATTTCACAAACATCGGCTTCGCCCGCTACAGCCTCGCGCAGTTCCGCCAGAACCAGTTCAGCCAGGAAGTGCAGGCGGTCGGCGATCTGCCGAGCTTCAAATACGTGGTGGGCGCGCTGTATTATCAGGAGCACGTTCAGGACAATGCGCAGGCGTTCAACACCAACACCTTCACCAACGCGGACGGCAGCGCCTATGCGCTTCTGACCGGCCCGAAGTTCCTCGACTATACCCAGCAATCGGTTGACCGCGCCAGCTATGTCCAGACCACCAGCATGGGCGTGTTCGGCCAGGGCACGTACACGCCGCCACTGCTCGACGATGCGATCCATATCACCGGTGGCCTACGCTGGACCCGCGACATCAAGCACGGCAAGCTGCTGACCGTGAACAATCTGCCGCCGGTGGATCGCAACGGCGTGTCGGGCGCGATCCACCTCGACCATAGCTGGTCGCGGATCGATCCGATGGTCAACGTCGCCGTCGATGTCGCGCACGGCGTGATGGTGTACGGCAAGTGGAGCACCGGCTATAAATCGGGCGGCGCCAACTCGCGCTCGCAGAATTATGACCCGTTCAACCCCGAGACCGTCTCAATGTTCGAGATCGGCGCGAAGACCGAGTTCCTCGATCGCCACGCGCGCTTCAACGTGGCCGCCTATGCCGGCAGCTACAAGGATATCCAGGTCGATTTCAGCCGCCCGTATGAGACCGGCGGCGTCCGCACCAACCGCACCACCACCTCAACGATCAACGCACCGGGTACGGGCGGCCTGCACGGCGTCGAGGCCGAACTCACGCTGCTGCCCGTGCGCGGGCTGACGCTGACCGGCTCCTATGCCTATAATTATGTCCGCATCCCGGCGACGGTGAACCCGTATCCGAATGCGGCAGGCGCGATCAGCACGATCGCGGTGCCGATCTACCAGACCTACACCCCCGAGCATTCGGGCAGCGTATCGGCCGATTACGAACTGCCGCTCGATGGCTTCACGGTGCGCGCGCATCTCGACGGCAATTTTGACTCCGGTTTCTACGCCAACGCCAACGATCCGGTGTATCTGGGCGTCGGCGCGGCGGGCAACGTGCCGCAGCCCAAGGGCGAGAAAGCCACCGTGTTCAACGGCAACATCGCGCTCGCCGATATCGAAATGGCCGATACCGGCGCGAAGGTCTCGCTGTCCTTCTGGGTGCGCAACCTGTTTGACGAACAGCACATGTTCTACAAATCGCTCAGCCCGACCAGCGGCGTGAATGGCTTCTTCAACGAACCGCGCACCTTCGGCGGCCAAGTGCAGGTGAAGTTCTGATGATCGCCAGCCAGGGAGCCACGATGATGCGTCTTTCCAACCGCCTGCGGCGTATCGCCGCGCCGATCCTTATCCTGTCGCTGGCGGCAGGCGTGCCGGTGATCGCCCGACCAACTCCTGCAGGGACAGTAGCGCACGAGCGCCTGCTGCCGTTGCAGGGTGGCCGCAACTTTCGCGATCTCGGCGGCTACCGCGCCGCCGATGGCCGCAGCGTGAAATGGGGCGTGCTGTTCCGGTCGGGATCGATGCACGGGCTGACCGAGGCGGACTACCGTTCGCTCGAAGCACGCGGCATCCGCGTGGTGTGCGATTTCCGTGACCGGCGCGAGCGGGCGAACGAGCCGGCCACCTGGCCGGCACCGGGCGCGCCGCGCGTGCTGAGCGACGATTATGATCTCGACATGCACTTCCTGCCCGCCGGCAGCCCGAAGAGCTGGACGCCAGACCAGGTCCGCGCGGCGATGACCAACGCGTATCCGGCGATGCTCGGCCAGTTCAACGGCCAGTATCGCCGCATGTTCGCGGAACTGCTCGCCGGCCACGCCCCGCTCGCGTTCAACTGCTCGGCGGGCAAGGACCGCACCGGCATCGCCGCCGCGCTGCTGCTCACCGCGCTGGGCGTGCCGCGCAAGGACGTGATCGCGGATTATCTGCTCACCAACCGCTATCTCGACGCAAGCGCGCTGACCAAGGGCACGCCGAACCCGGCCAACCCGCTCGCCGGCCTGCCGCCGGAGACCGCCAAGCCGCTGATGGCCGCCGATGCCGCCTATATCGAGGCGGCGCTGGCGGTGGTCGACGCACACAAGGACGGGGCGAAAGGCTATTTCCGTGACGAAATGGGCCTCTCCGCCGCCGACCTGACCAAGCTGCGCAACGCCTATCTCGTGCGCGCATGATGTGAGAGCGCGGGCGGCTTCTCCTTGGGAACGTGAGCCGCCCCGCTAGGATTTCGTTCGCGGATCGATCGTCCACGCCTGTTTCGCGCGGAGATCGGCCAGCGGGCCGGCGACGCGGGTCGGGCCGGTCGCCTTGCCACGGATGTCGCTTTCGACCCCGTCGAGCGCACGCACCCGTGGCAACGGCGGCGCCGCCGCTACGGTGAGCTTGAGCGTGGCGGGATCGAACGCAATCCGCGCCTCCGCCATCAGCGACGTGCGGTCCCAGCCGTGAGCATCCCGCCACGTCGCCAGATCGCTATATTGAACGCGACGCCACGCATCGGGTGCGGACGCCACGGTCTGCGGCTCCGCCAGCACGCCGAGAAACTCTTTCGGCATATCGACGTACACGTTGCCGTCTGACGTATTGTTCGTGCTGAGGAAAACGATTGCCGACTTGCACGCCACGAAGATGTTGTTGGCGACCTGATTGTTATCCGCGATCGGGCGGCGGCGATCGGGGCGGACGATCGTGAAGATGCCGGCATTGTCGCAGCGGCCGATCAAATTCTGCGCGATGACGAGGTTGCTGCTCGCATTGTCGAAGATGCCCGAGCCTGCGCAGCCGCGCTGGCCGGGCGTGCCGGGTTCGGCGTTGCGCACATCCCAGATGATGTTGGTGTCGATCATGTTGCGCGCCGGCGTCATCTCGAAATGGACTGCGGCGCTGACCGTGAGCACGTCGGCGACGACGTTGCGCGTCACGCGGCAATTGACGTTATCGACATCCCACCACGCCGCATTGGCGTGGCGGATGTGGCGGATGACGTTGCGGCGGAACAGCATGTTCTTGGCGCGGTGGAACTTGGCGCCGGCCGCTTCCCAGCCGCGTTCGGCATCGGCCCAGCCGCACCATTCGATCAGATTGTCCTCGATCAGCGCATCGGTGGTGCCCATGCCGCCGATCCCCTCGACGCCGCAGTAGCGGATGGTGTTGCGGCGGACGATGATCGCCGTGCCCGGATGCGGCGCACCGGCGCTGTCGCCATCGCTGCCGATGGCGAGACCGATGCCGTTCGCCCATTCGAAAACATTGTCCTCCAGGATCCAGTGATCACCACCGGCGAGCGACACCATGCCATATTGCGGAAACGGATAGGCATTGCCGACGTGACGGAAGGTGATCCCCTTGACCCGGATGAAGCCGATGCCGCTGTGTGCCGGGATGAAAGCATGCTGGCGGGTGGTGACCTCGATCTCGTGATCGGCGGGCGTGCCCGACGCCAGCCGCACGTACACCGCCGTGCCGGCATGATCGGCCCAGAAACGCGCGGTCGGCGTACCGCCGATCTCCTGCATGATCGGCCCGCCGCGCCGCCGCGCCGGCATTCCGCTCTGCGGCGTCGCCGGGCGGGTGAAGTCCGGCATTGGTGGCAGATCGGCCATCGCCAGCTCGCGGAGCTGCTCCATCGGCTCGAGCGGCTTGCCATCCACGAACACGAGGCCGCGCCGGCGCAGATACGGGCCGAGATCGGCGGTCGCGCCGTCGAGCCAGCCCCATGACCCCATGATACTCGGCAACGCGAACGGATTATAGGCATCGGGGAACAGCGCGCCCGTAAGGTCGTGCCGCCAGACGGTGACGCCCGGCCCGACGGGGCTTCCCGGAAAGGCGAAACCGGGCGCGACCGTCTGCTGCTGCCAGCCATCCTTCAGCACCTCCGACCCGGTGATATGGACCGTCGCGCCCGGTGCGGCTTCGTAGCTGATCATCTCGGTCGGGCTGGTGCCGCCGCGCGGCGGACGGACGCATTCGCGGTAAGTGCCTGCCGCGATGACGACACGCTCGCCGGGCTGGAGGATTTCGGCGGCCTTGCCGATGGTGCGGAACGGCCGGGCCGCGTCGCCGGGGCCGGCATCGTCGGCATTCGGCGCGGTGTTGTCGACGTAATAGGTCCTGGAGAAGGTCAGCGGCTGCTCCCAGCGCGGAAACTGGGTGCCATCCGGCAAGCGCGCGTCGCTTGCAGGGGCATCAGCGGCGCCGACCTGATCCCATGCGCCCGCCCCGAGACCGGCAAGCGCTCCGATCAAGGCCACGCTTTCCAAAAATCCGCGCCGGTCGACGCCAGCCAGCCGCTCCTGTTCTGAACTCACCAATCCTGCTCCTGTTGTTCTGCGTCGGCGTCGGCTGGTGTTCGGCGCGCGCGCTTAGCTGCCGGCCGGCTCCAGCACCACGGTCGCGCCGCCCGATGGCGCCAGCGTGAGCTGGATGCGGTCGCGCGACTGGACCTGCGTGGTCGACGTCCTGAGGTGGTTCATGTCGGCGCCGTCCTGCCAGATGCGCGCGCGCCAGCGCTTGCCGGCGCCCAGCATCGACAACGGCACGGACACCTTGCGCCCCTGCTCGTTGGTCATCGCGCCGATATACCAGCGGTCGCCCTTGCGCCGCGCCAGCACGATCGACTGGCCGATCTCGCCCGAGATGAAGCGGGTTTCGTCCCAGCTTGTCGGCACCTGCTTCAGGAAGTCGGCGCCATCGGTCAGCCGGCCATCGGCGCCGATATAGGCGTCGGGGCTGTCCGACAGCATCACCAGCGGCGATTCATAGACGACATACATCGCGATCGCCTGCCCGCGTGTGGTCTGGACATAGGGGCGCAACAGCCGGTGCCTGGTCGCAAACTCGGCAGGCGGGAGCGCGCGGAAGCCGCCGGGCGTATAATCCATCGGGCCGAGCAGCATGCGGGTGAACGGCAGCGTGACGTTGTGCGTGGCGGTGATCCGCGCGCCGAACTTGTTGTATTCGGCGCCGAGCACGCCCTCCTGAGTCACGAAATTGGGATAAGTGCGCAGCAGCCCGTCGGGCGGATACGCGCCGTGCAGGTCCACCATCAGGTGATGCGCCGCCGCCTTGGACAGCAGTTCATGGTAGAATTCGACCATCTCCTGGTCGTTGCGGTCCATGAAATCGACCTTGATGCCCTTGATGCCCCAGGCTTCGTACAGCGGCAGCGCGGCATCGAGCTGGCGCTGGAGCTGCTTCCATTGCAGCCACACCCACACGCCGACGTTGCGCTCGGCACCATATTTGACGAGGCCGGGGATATCGACCGCCGGCACCGGCACGGTCACGTCGGCCGGACGCGGGCCTTCGGAACTGCCCTTGTACCAGCCCTCGTCGATCAGGATGTATTCGAGGTTCATCGACTTCGCGAAATCGATATACGCCTGATAGGTCGCGGTGTTGATGCCGGCATTGGGCACGTTGACCGCCCAGCCGTTCCACCAGTCCCACGCGGATTTGCCGGGCTTGATCCAACTCGTGTCGGCAATCGCGGAAGGCGCGGCGAGAAGCTGGACGAGGCTCGACTGGATCAGGTCGCCCGGGCGGTCGCCGATCATCACCGTCCGCCACGGCGTCAGCAGCGGCCCCGCCGCGAGCGCGGCATGCGCCGATACCTTGAATGCCGGGCTGTCCGGGATATTGTCGCGCCGCGAGGTTAGCGCGACGCTCACACCTAGGCCGGCATCGGCGCGCCCGGCGTAATAGGCGCCCGGATAGTCGCGCTTGTCGGCTTCGACGATGGCGAAGCTGGTCTCGCCCTTGCCGGTCCGGCACAGCAAAGGCGCGTCATAGAGGTGGAAGCCGCGCATCGCCGATGCCTTGATGGGATCGAACTCGGTTTCGTGCGAATTCTCGAACCGGCCGCTGTTCGCGCCCCAGCAGCCATAATCGGCCGGAAAATAGAAGCCGGTCGTCTCCCAATATACGTCGATCGCCTGGAAGCGGGGCTGCGCCGCGACCGCGAAGCGAAAGGCGACGCCGTCGTCATAGGCGCGCGCGATGAGATCGTAAGTGACGCCGTCCTTGGCGCGGGTGAGGTGGAACACGATTTGATTGTAGCGGTCGGCGACACGGCTGGCCTTGCCCGCGACCGGAACATAGCTGTCGTTGACCGCGCTCGCCTCCGAAGACGTGACGGCGGACTCGCTGGTGCCGAAAGCGCCCTCGCTCGTGACCATGCCGATCGGCGACGTCGCGATCACCACGTTGCCGTCGCGCACCACACGGTAGCGCAGCCCCGAAGCGGAATCGATCTCGATCCGGGTGCGACCGTCCGGCGAGACGACGGCGGGCGGCGTCTGCGCGCTCGCCATCGTTGGTGCGAGCGCGGCGGCGGTGGCAAGCAGGATCGTTAGCAATTTCATGACCTTCCCCTTGTTCGTGCCGCAACGACGCGAAACGCCCGGCAGGCACGCACCCGCCGAGGTATCTACCGGGACGGCACCGAGACGCCGGCCTCGGTCTGGACCACCGGCTTCATCGTGCCATCGGGATTGTAGTGGAGATATTCGACCGTCACCGCGCGCCGCCCGATCGCGCCGCTCTGATCGCCGATCGCGATGTTCGCATTATGCAGGAACAGATACGACTTGCCCTTGAACTCGGCGATGCCGGGGTGAATCGTGAAGCTGTATTTGCCCGATCCGGTCAGTTCGCCGCGATAGGTCCACGGGCCGGTGATCGCCGGCGCGGTCGCGTAGGAGACATGCTCGTCGCGCTGGGTCGTGCGGTCGAGCGAGGCATAGGTGAGGTAATAGAGCTTGCCGTGTTTGTGCAGCCACGGCCCCTCTTCGTAATGCGGCGGCGTGATCTCGGTGATCGGCCCGTCGAGTTCGATCATGTTCGGCTTGAGCTTGGCGATGTAGCAGTTGCGGTTGCCCCACGCGATCCAGGTGGTGCCGTCGGTATCGGTCAGCACGGTGGGGTCGATGTCCTCCCAACTGTGCGGGCCTTTGGGGGTCATCTCGTTGGTGATGAGCGCGGAGCCGCGCGCATCGACGAACGGGCCGGTCGGTTTGTCCGAAACCGCGACGCCGATCGCCTTGCCGGGATGCGTATTGTCGTGCTCGACGGGCGCGTAGAAATAGAATTTGCCGTTCTTCTCGATCGCCTGCGGCGCCCAGGCGTCCTTCTTGGCCCATTTGAAATCGGTGACCTTCATGACCGGCGGGTGTTCGGTCCACGTCTTCATGTCGGTGGTCGAATAGACCAGCCACTCGCGCATGTTGAACATCTCGTCACGCTGCGCCTCGTCGTGATCGACGTAGAGGTAGAGCGTGTTACCCACCACCAGCGGCGCGGGATCGGCGGTGAACTTGTCGCGGATAATCGGGTTCGATCCGGGCGCGGCGCGGGGTTGATCCGCCGCGCCGGACGGCCCCGCCGTCAACGCCGCCAGCACCACCAGAGCCGCCGCACCGATTGTCCGTTTCATCATCATCTCCCGGTCTTCGTTAGCGTTAACAATAGTCCGACCAAACGCGCCGTCAACCGGCGGTCGCGCGACGAAAGCAGCGCGACGCGATGCGCGCGACGTCGCCATTTCGATGGAGGTCGCGTGGGACCAAATCGGCGCGCGTGCGTTGGCGCTGAAATCTTCATGAGAACAGGCGGCTGACATGGCGACGATCACGGCGACCTTCGACACGCGACGCGAGGCGGAACTTGCGGTGGAACATCTCGTCCAGGAGCATGAGATCGAACGCGGCGACATCGTGATCGAGAGCGCTTCGGACGAGAACAGCGCCGGCAACGAAGCGGGCGGCGCGGATCTCGAGACCGATTTCGAGGACGGCAATGAGGACGAAGCCGCCTTGAACGGCAGCGTCAAAGTAACCGTCACGCTCGACGACGAGGACTTGGCCGAGGATGTCGAGGACGTGCTTCACGAATTCGGCGCGAGCGACGTCCTGCAGGATTGAAGGCTGCTTCCCGCCGGCGCGGGGCTCGCCTAAAGGCGGGCGATGTTTCGTCTCGCGTCCATCCGAACGGCGTCGCTCGGCGGCGCGCTGCTCGCGCTGTCGGCCTGCGCCGGCGGCGGCTTCCGTACCCCGAGCGACGTTCCGGTCAGGATCGGCAAGCCCTATGTCGTGCGCGGCGCGACCTTCGTTCCGGCCGCCGACCCAAGCTACGACATGCTCGGCTATGCGAGTTGGTATGGTAGCGAATCGGGCAACCGGACGGCCAATGGCGAGCGGTTCCGGCCCGACTGGATCACCGCCGCGCACACGACGCTGCCGCTGCCGACCTATGTCGAGGTGACCGCGCTCGCCACCGGGCGGCGGATCGTCGTGCGGATCAACGACCGTGGCCCGTTCATTCCAGGGCCACGCATAATCGACCTGTCGCGCGGCGCGGCCGAGCGGCTCGGCATTCGCGCGGCCGGTCAGGCGGCGGTGCGCGTGCGCCGGATCGAACCCTCCGAGACCGAGCGGCAGCGCTTGCTCAAGGGCAAGCCGACCCCTGAGCTTCCCCCGGTGCCCCAGCCGGTGCTCGACACGCTTCGCCGGCAGTTCGAAGCCGCCGGAATGTCGGTTACCGGGCCGACGCGGCGGGCCGCCGGGCGGTAAGCGCCGGGCGGTTGCGGCCAGATATCGACACGATGGCGAAGCAACGCACGTCCGCGACCCGAAAGACGCAATCCGTCAGCGCCGTCCGTGGCGCCGCGTCGGACGGCTGGGTGTTGCTCGCCATCGTCGCTGCCGTCACCCTGATCGCCGGTGTGTTAAGCCCACTGGCGACGCACCCGCCCGACACCCGCCCCAAGCCGATGACGATGGCGCAAGCGCGCGCCTCGAACGCGGCGGTGCCGATCGATACGCGCCGCCGCCTCGCTGCGGCGCCCTATCGTTTCCGGGGCGGCCCGGCCCAGCGCGAGCAGGCGGCCGAATGCCTCGCGACCGCAGCGCTCTACGAAGCCGGCGATGACGCGCGCGGGCAGCAAGCGGTGATTCAGGTGATCCTCAACCGCGTCCGCGCGCCGGGCTTTCCGCGCACGATCTGCGGCGTGGTCTATCAGGGCTATACCCGCGCCACCGGCTGCCAGTTTTCCTTCACCTGCGACAGATCGTTCGATCGACGGCCAGTGCATCTCGGCTGGGCGGCGGCGCGGCGGGCGGCGAAGCGCGCGCTGGCGGGCCGCGTCTTCGCGGAGGTCGGGCGCGCCACGCATTATCATGCCGACTGGATGGTTCCCTATTGGCGGGACTCGCTGGCCAAGATCGCGCGGGTTGGCTCCCATGTCTTCTACGTCCGGCGCTGATAGCGCGCCATGACCTTGAAAGCGCCGGTTCCATCGGCCATCTGCTGCGCACGCTCACCTTGGAGATCATTGGAAAACACCATGACAACGACGACCGAAGCCGCGCCTGAAACCCGTTCCTTCGAAGCCGATGTCGCCAAGCTGCTGCACCTGATGGTGCATTCGGTCTACTCGGACAAAGACGTCTTCCTGCGCGAACTGATCTCGAACGCCGCCGATGCGTGCGAGAAGCTCCGCTACGAGGGGCTGAGCGACGCCGCATTGCTGGGTGACGACGGCCAGCCACGCATCACCGTGACGCTCGACGCCGAAGCGCGCCGCCTGACGATCGAGGACAATGGCATTGGCATGAGCGAGGCCGAGCTCGCCGACGCGCTCGGCACGATCGCGCGCTCGGGCACCAAGGCGTTCATGGACAAGATTGCCGGCGCGAAGGACTCGGGAGACAGCCATCTGATCGGCCAGTTCGGCGTCGGCTTCTATTCCGCGTTCATGGTCGCCGACCGCGTCGAGGTGGTCTCGCGCCGCGCCGGCAGCGATAGCGCCGCGTCCTGGGCGTCGGACGGCCTCGGCACCTATACGATCCAGCCGGTCGATACCGCTGATGCCCCGGCGCGCGGCACCCGCGTGCTGCTGCACCTGAAGGAAGATGCGGCGAGCTATACCGAGAGCTACACGATCGAGCGCACAATCAAGACCCAGTCGGGCCATGTGCCGGTGCCGATCTTCCTCAAGGACGCGCCGGACGCCGAGCCGAAGCAGATCGCCGATGGTGCGGCGTTGTGGACCAAGCCCAAGTCCGAAATCACGGCGGAGGAATATCAGGACTTCTACCGCAGCGCCGCCGGGCAGTTCGACGCGCCAGCGCTGACGCTGCACTACCGCGCCGAGGGCTTGCACGAATATACCGTGCTCGCGTTCGTGCCCGAGACAAAGCCGTTCGACCTGTTCGATCCCGATCGCGCCGGCCGCGTGAAGCTCTACGTGCGCCGCGTGTTCATCACCGACGAGGCGCAGATCCTGCCCCGCTACCTGCGCTTCGTGCGGGGTCTGGTCGATTCGAACGATCTGCCGCTCAACGTCTCGCGCGAGATGATCCAGGAAAGCCCGGTCCTCGCCGCGATCCAGAAGGCGGTGTCGAACCGCATTCTGTCCGAACTCGACAAGCTCGCCACCAGCGACACCGAGCGCTACCTCAAGATCTGGGACACTTTCGGCCCGGTCCTGAAGGAAGGTCTCTACGAGGATTTCGCACGGCGCGAGACGCTGCTCGGCCTCGCCCGCTTCAAGTCCACCACGTCGGGCGGCGCATGGCGTTCGCTCAAGGATTATGTCGCGGATCTCAAGGACAATCAGACCGCGATCTATTACGCGACCGGCACCGATCTCGAACGCCTCGCCACCTCGCCGCAGCTCGAAGGCTTCCGCGCGCGCGGGATCGAAGTGCTGCTGCTCGCCGATCAGGTCGACAGCTTCTGGGTCACGTCGGGCGTGGATTATGAGGGCAAGCCGTTCAAGTCGGTCACGCAAGGGCTCGCCGATCTCAGCCTGATCCCGCTCGCGGATGGCGAGCAGCCAGCGGCGGCGGCCTCGGATGCCGTCAACGACTTCATCGCATTCGTGAAGGAGACGCTGGGCGATGCCGTCGCCGACGTGCGCGCGTCCGACCGCCTCACTGAAAGCGCGGCCTGCCTCGTCGCGCCCGAACACGGCATGGACCGCCAGCTCGAAAAGCTGCTCGCGGGTGCGGGCCGGCTCGACGCGGCGGCGAAGCCGGTGCTGGAGATCAACCCGCGCCACGCGCTCGTCGAGCGGCTGAGCGCGGCCGATGCCGGTGACGCCGATGTGCGGGCGGATGCGGCGCATCTGCTGTTCGACGAAGCGCGCATCGCCGACGGCGAACTCCCGGTCGATCCGCGCGCGTTTTCGGCGCGGCTGATGCGGGTATTGCAGCGTGGGATGAACTGATCCGGGGCGGCGGGCGCGGTGAAGACCGCTTGCTGATCCGCGTGGATCAGGCCCGCCGGCGCAGGCTGACGATTTGCAACGCTGCCGCGACCAGCGCGAAACCGCCGCCGAGCAGCACCACCGCCGTCCAGCCGCCCGCGTTCCAGGCGATCGTCGCCCCGGCCGATCCTACCGCGCCGCCGAGGAACATCCCGCCCATGAAGATGGTGTTGAGCCGGGAGCGCGCCTCGGGCCGCAGCGCGTAGACGATGTGCTGGTTGGAGACGAGCGCGCTCTGCACCGCGAAATCGAGCAGGATGACGCCAGCGACCAGCCCCGCGACCGACGTCCACAGGCCGAACACCACCCACGACGCCAAGGTCAGCACCGCGCCGAGCGCGATCACCTGATGCGGCCCGCGCCGATCGGCGACGCGGCCGGCGATCGGCGCGGCCAGAATCCCGACCGCGCCGACGACGCCGAACAGCCCGGCGATCTCGGCGCCGAGCGCGAAGCGCGGCTCCTGCAAGTGCAGCGCGAGGATCGTCCAGAACGCACTGAACGCGGCGAACAGCAGGGATTGCGTCACCGCCGCCAGCCGCAGCGCACCGAACTCACGCCACAGATCGACCAGCGAGCGCAGCAACGCGCCGTAGCGCAAGCCGCTGTCGGGCTGGCTGCGCGGCAGGCGCAGCGCCATCAGGGCGGCGGCGGCGATCGCCATCGGCACGCCGACCCAGAACATCGCCCGCCATCCCCAATGCGTCGCGACGAAGCCCGCCAGGGTGCGGCTGAGCAGGATGCCGCAGAGCAGCCCGGACATGACCACGCCGACGGTCGCGCCACGCCGTTCGGGCGCGGAAAGATGCGCGGCGAAGGGCACGATCTGTTGCGCGACCGTCGCCGCCGCGCCGACCAGCAGCGAGGCGAGGATGACCAGACCGACCGTAGGCGCCGCCGCCGCCGCGACCAGTGCCAGCGCGAGCACGCCGAACTGGATCAGGATCAGCCGCTTGCGCTCGACCAGATCGCCGAGCGGCACCAGCAGAAACAGCCCGGCGGCATAGCCCAATTGCGTCGCGGTCGGGATCATCCCTGCGGCAGTGCCGGGGAAGTCGCGCTCGATGATGCCGAGCATCGGCTGGTTGTAATAGATGTTGGCGACGCCGATCCCCGTCGCCGCCGCCATCGCCAGCGTGACGCCATAGGTCAGCGGCTGCGCGGGCGGTGTTTGTGTATCCACGGGCACTCTGGTCGACATCAGATACTCCTGGGAAGATCGTGGATCATCTATCCACGCGCGCCTGCCCGACATACCGATAGGAAGATTGGGGGCGATCGGCCAGCCGGGCCGGGGCTCGGCCGCGATCGTTACCCGGGCGTCATCGCAGCCGCTGCGGCACATTCAACCCGCTATCGATACGGCCTAGCCGCGCCACGCCTGCATCGCCGCATCGTAAGCCGTCTGCGCCTGCTCAGCCTCAGCGCGCAACGCGGCGACCTCGGCTGCCTGGCGCTTCTCGGTTTCGCGCCGTTCGCGCGCCAGTGCCGCCTCACGCTCGCCGAGGGTGTCGCGTTCGCGGCGGTGGCGGGCGGCCACGTCGTCAAGCGCGGCGCGGGCCGCGTCGAGCGGCGCGCGATCCGGCCTTGGCTTGGGCTTAGGTTTGGCCTTGGGTGCGGGCCGGGGTGGCTCCGCCGCAGCTTCGCGCGCACGCTTCGGGCGATCGGGCGGAAGCGCGGCGATCTGTTCGGCGGTGGTGCCGCGCGACCGACGGATCACCTCGCCGGGCTTGGCGAGCGGCTCGCGAGTCAGGTCTGGGTCCTCGACCAGCTCCGCGATGCCGCGCGCGAACAGATCATGGTCGCTGCCCCATGCCGCCAGCGCCGCCTTCTGGCTTGGCGCGGCGACATAGGCGTCGTGAAAGCCGATCGGGGTGCGATAGACCTTGAGCTTTTGCGTGCGCGTCAGTTGAACACCCAATCCACCGACAGCCACAGCTTGTCAGTATCGGTCGCGAACGTATCGGCGCGGTAATGCGCGTAGCGTGCGGCCACGGTATAGCGCGCGATCTTGGCCTGCGCGATCAGATCGAGTTCGTCGCCATAATGGCGCGCTGCGCGATCGCTGTCGAAGCGGTGGACGGTCGCGCCGATGCCGTAGCTGCTGACCAGCCCGGCGTGCTTCCAGGTGGCGCCGAGCGTCGCATAGCCGTCGCGCACGCCATCGGGCGGGGTGGTGGCGAACTTGTCGGCCCAGCCCTGAAAGCCGAAGATCGATCCGAGCGGCGTCTGCACGCTGGTCAGCGCGGTGCCTGCGGCACCGCCCCGCGCGGCGCCGAGCACCTCGTAGCCGAGCGTGCCGCTCAGCGCCTTGCGCGACAGCGTCGCCTCGCCGAGCCAATAGGTCGCCGCATAGCGATTGGGGTTGCGGGCATAGTCGCTCTGCCGCGCGACGCTGGCGATATAGCCGAGCGTCCACCCGCCCCCGCCCAGCTTGTGATTGCCCGCATAGCGCCCGCCATAGGTCTGGCTCGACAGCCGCGCGCCGGCGATGCCGTTCGATCGCTCGTCGATCAGATAGGCGAATCCGGTGAGCGTGCCGAGCGGCATCGCATACGCGACATTGCCGAACCAGAAATTGCCGCCGATCGCCTGTGGACGCGCCGGCGTGCCCTGGATGCCGGTGATATCGCGCTCGGACCAGGCATAGGTCGCATCCACGCTGAGGTCCGGCACCACCGTCCATTGCCCGCGCACCGCATCGAAGGTGCGCTGGTTCTGCCGCCAGCTCGCCGAGCCGACGAAGCGCTGGTCGCCGAGGGTGACCAATTGCCGGCCGGCGGTGAGCGCGACGCCGTGATCGGCATAGCGGAGCTGCGCGCGGTTGAGTTCGATGTTCTGCGCATCGCCCACCACCGGCAGCGGCTTGCCGTTATAGCCGTCGTTATAGTGCGGGCCGATCGCGAGCATGCTTTCCGCCTCGACCAGCGCCGAGAACGGCCCAGTGCTCGCCTGCACGCCGCTGCGCACACGCAGCGTCACCGCATCGGCGGTGTCGGCGATGCCCTGCTGGTCGACATGTTCATAACGCAGCCGCGCATCGATCAGCGGCTTGAGCACGATTTCCTGAGCCTGCGCGGCGGACGCACCCGCCACACAGGCGGCGAGCGCCAATGCGCTCGCAACCACGTCTTTCATGAAGTCTCCCGGTTCAGGCGGCCTTGGCCACCATTTGGCTGTCGAGCGTGCCGAGTTCGCCTTCGGCGCGCGCGCGGCGGCCATAGACGAGTTCGAACAGCGGCCCGGCCATCATCGTCGTGACGATCGCCATCAGCACCAGCATCGCGAACAAGGTCGGCCCGATGATGCCCTTTTGCAGCCCGATGTTGATGATGATGAGTTCCATCAGCCCGCGCGAGTTCATCAGCGCGCCGATGCCGAGCGCGGTGCGATTGTCCTCGCCCGACAGTCGCGCCGCCGCCCAGCACGCGCCGAACTTCGCCAGCACCGACACCATGAGGATGACGAGCGCAACCAGCAGCAGTTGCGCCGAATTGACCATGTCCATGCGCGTGTTCAGCCCCGAATAGGTGAAGAACATCGGCAGCAGCAGCACGACCGCGAGCGGCTCGACCTTGCGCTTCAGCTCCGCGACGAAAGCCCCGCGCGGCATGCACGCGCCGAGCAGGAAGCCGCCGAAGATCGCGTGGATGCCGATCGCGTCCATCAGGAACGCCGACAGGCAGAACAGCGCGAGCGTGATGGCGAGCACCGTCATGCTCATCTCGCCGCGTGCCTCGACGGCCCGGCCGAGCAGGCTCAGCAGCCGCCGCCCGACGAGAATCATGAAGGCGACATACAGTATCGCCCCACCGATCGCGAGCACCGCCACGCCCGGCCCACCGCCGAAGGTCGCCAGCACCACCGCGAGCACGCACCACGATGCGGCATCGTCGAACGCGCCCGCCGTCAGCGACAGCGTGCCGAGCGACGATCCCGCCAGTCCGCGTTCGTTGATGATCCGCGCCAGCATCGGAAAGGCGGTGAGCGCGATGCACGCGCCGAGGAACAAGGTGGCATTGGCCTGGCTGATACCGGGCGCGAACAGTCCGTCGATCCCGGTCAGCCACGGCGCCAACAGTGCGGCGAGCAGGAACGGCACGATGATGCCGGCAGCCGAAACCATGCTCGCGCTGCGCAGCTTGCTCTGAACGTGATCGAGCCGGAGCGTCAGCCCGACCAGAAACATATAGAGTCCGACGCCAAGTTGCGCGCCGGCATACAGCACGTTGCGGGTTTCCTTGGGAAACAACGCGAGCTGGAAATCGGGGAACAGCAGCCCGAGCAACGACGGCCCGAGAATGACACCGGCGATCATCTCGCCGACCACCTGCGGCTGGCCGAGCAGTTTCTGCCCGAGCCAACCCGCCACACGGCAGGTCAGCAGGATCACCGCCAGTTGCAGGAAGAAATGCACGCTGAAATCGCCGGGCGTATAGCTGGCCGCGGATTGCACCGCCGGCCCGTGCGGCGAAAGGATTCCCGCGATCGTCTTCGACAGACTTTCGATTGCGTCCTGCGCCATACCCGCCCCTATGATCCCCCTGTCGCAATCCGTTCATCGCGACACAGGGCAACGAACACCAGACCCGGGAGGATCGCAAGCGGTAAGTGGTAGCGCTACAATCATTCGCTCCAGCATAGCCGAGCGGATGTTGCAGGCGCGTTGCTGATACTTGACGTTATGTATCCGCCCTCGCCCCATCATGCCGGACTTGCCCCGCCGGCCTGACGCGTCCATCGGCGACCTATGGCACGCGACGAACAACATTGGTGGCGGCGCGAAGCGCTGGCGATGGTGGTACTCGCCTATCCACTGGTGCTGACCAATCTCGCGCAGGCGCTGATCGCGACCACCGATGTGGTGCTGCTCGGCTGGGCTGGGCCGCATCCGCTGGCGGCGGCATCGCTCGGCGTCAACCTCGTCAACGCCTGTGTGTTCTTCGGAACCGGCCTCGTCACCGCCGCCGCACCGATGATCGCGCGCGCGCTCGGCGAGCGCAGCAACGCGGTGCGCGACGTGCGCCGCACGGTGCGGCAGGCGTTGTGGGTATCGGTCACGTTGGTCGTGCCGATGTGGCTGCTACTGTGGCAGGCCGAGCCGATCCTGCTCGCGTTCGGCCAGCAACCCGATCTCGCCCACGATGCGGTGAAGCTGGTCCACCCGATGATGCTCGGGCTGTTGCCGCTGATGGGCTATTACGTGCTGCGCGCGTTCGTCTCGGCGCTGGAGCGGCCGATCTGGGCGTTCGTGATCGGCGTTATCGCGGTGCTGCTCAACGCGGTGCTCAACTATGCGCTGATCTTCGGGCGATTCGGCCTGCCAGCGCTCGGGCTGTTCGGAGCCGGCCTCGGCAGCGCGCTGTCGAACCTGTGGATGTTCGTCGGCCTCGCCGTCGTGGTGGCGCGGCACAAGCGCTTCCGCCGCTATCATCTGTTCGGCAGGTGGTGGCGCGCCGACTGGCCGCGCTACCGCGCGCTGTGGCGGCTGGGCCTGCCGATCGCGGTGACGGTGGGGCTGGAGGTGACGATCTTCAACTGCGCGGTGTTCCTGATGGGGCTGATCGGCACGCCCGAACTCGCCGCGCATGCAGTCGCGATCCAGCTCGCCGCTCTGTGCTTCATGATCCCGCTCGGCCTCGCGCAAGCGGCGACGGTGCGCGTCGGCCTTGCCTTCGGGCGCGGCGATGCAGTCGGCGTGGGTCGCGCCGGCGCGGCAGCGCTGGGCCTGACGATGGCGGTGATGGCGTGTACCGCGACGATCCTGCTGACGCTCCGCCATCCGCTCGTCGCCATGTTCCTCGCGTCCGACACGCCCGCCGAGGCGCATGTCGTGTCGCTGGCGGTGTCGTTCCTCGGCGTGGCGGCGCTGTTCCAGTTCTTCGACGGCGCGCAGGCGGTCGGCGCGGGGATGTTGCGCGGGCTGCATGATACGTTCGTGCCGATGCTGCTCGCGCTGATCGGCTATTGGATCGTCGGGCTTGGGACGGCGGTGGTGCTCGGCTTCTGGCTCGGCTGGGGCGGCGTCGGCGTGTGGGTCGGGCTGGCCGCCGGTCTCGCCACGGTGGCGGTACTGATGGTCGCGCGCTGGGCGATGCGCGACCGCCAAGCCGGATAGTCAGCGCGCGCCATGCCACCGGGGGCATGGCGCGCGCTGATCGGCTCAGTTCGCGTTCTGCACGGCAGGCGCGGGGGCCGCCGCGCCTGCGGGTGCGGGAGCCGTACCGGCCGGAGCGACACCAGCCGGCGGCGGGGGCGGCGGGGCGCGATCGGGGCCTTCGCCCGGGCCGGGGCCATGCGGGCCGGGACCGCCCGGGCCACCGGGGCCGCGTGGTCCATGCCCGATCTCGACCACCTTGCCCGACGGATCGATCAAGAACATCGGGTGCAGCGTGCCGCGATCGAAGCGGCCCTGCACGCTGACGATCGCGCCCTTGGGCGCAAGCGAACCGTCCTCGACCGCCGGGCCGCCGTCGATCAGCGCCTTGCCGGTGCCGTCCTCAATGGTGAACTGGTTGCCATAGGTCTCGGCGACGCGGCCCTTGACGGTGACGATGCCGCCGTCATCGGAGAGGCTCTTGATCGCGACCGCGTGCGTCGGCGCCATCGCGATCGACGGCTGGATGGCGTGGCTGGCGACCGCACCGGCAGCGCCGCCCACGGCGAGCAGTGCGATCGCGGCGGCACTGAGGCCAAGCTTGCGGCGTGACGTGAAAGTATCGGTCATGGGATGCTCCGTTCGTGGTTGATGCCTCCTTCTACAGCCGCCATGCCGACGCGGTCTGAACCACGGCGTTCAGTTTCGGTTTAGGCCCGTGGCATAGCGGGTGCCGCGAAGGAGCGAGACGATGCGGGTATTGCTGGTCGAGGACGATGCCGCGCTGGCCGAATCGATCGCGCGCGCGCTGCGCGCCGAATCGTTCGCGGTCGACGTCGCCGACAATGGCGAGGACGGCGGCCATCTCGGGTCGACCGAAGCCTATGACGTCGCCGTGCTCGATCTCGGCCTGCCCCGCCGTGATGGCTTGTCGGTTCTTGCCGAATGGCGCGCTGGCGGGCGCACCCTGCCCGTGCTGATCCTCACCGCGCGCGATGCCTGGTCGGACAAGGTGCTCGGCTTCAAGGCCGGTGCCGACGATTATCTCGTCAAGCCGTTCCGCGTCGAGGAGCTGGTGATGCGGCTGCGCGCGCTGGTCCGCCGCGCCGCCGGACATGCCGCGAGCGTGATCCAGTGCGGCCCGCTCAGCTTCGAGGCGCAGACCGGCCAGTTCCAGCTCGACGGCATGCCGCTCAAGCTCACCGCGTTCGAATGGCGCGTGCTGTCCTGCCTGATGCTGCGCAAGGACGCGGTGGTCGAACGGCTCGACTTGCTCGAGCGCGTCTATGAAGGCGATGCCGATGTCGATTCGAACTCGCTTGAAGTCATCATCGGGCGGTTGCGCCGCAAGATCGGCGCGTCGCTGATCGAGACGGTGCGCGGCCTCGGCTACCGGCTGACGGCGGGGCCGGCATGAGGCTGCTCCCGCGCTCGCTGTCAGGCCGACTGCTCGCCACCGCCGCCGTGACGATCCTGATCGCGCTGGCGCTCGCCGCCGCCGCGATCGGCCAAGTCCTCGAACGCTTCGTGATGAGCGGGCTCGACGACCGGCTCGACGCGCAGATCGCGATCGTCGCGCGTGCGGTCGGGCCGGATGGTACGCTCGACGCGGCCAAGGCGGTCGATCTGCCGCCGTTCGACCAGCCCGGCTCGGGCTGGGCATGGGAAGTGATCGGCCCGGCCAAAACGCTGCGCTCGGCCTCGCTTCGAGGCGCGGACCTGCCGCTGCCGCGCGACGACGGCCCGCCCCCGCCCCGCGAGCGCGTGCGCGAACGCCCGCACCCGCTTGAAGGCACCGACGCCTCGGGCCTGCGCATCCATTACCGGATCATGCGGTTGCCGACGCTGCGCGGCGATGCGCTCGTGCTGGCGGCGGGGCCGCGCGCGATCGTCGATCGGCCGATCCGCGCGGCGATGCTGCCGTTGCTGCTGTCGGTGCTGCTGCTCGGCGGCTTCTTAGCGCTGGCTTTGGTCGTGCAGTTGCGGATTGGCCTGCGCCCACTCGCCAAACTGCGTGACCGGGTCGCCGAGGTCCGCGCCGGCCGGGTGCGCCACATCACCGTCGAGGAGCCGACTGAATTGCTGCCGCTGGTCGCCGAACTCAACGCGCTGATCGACGCCAACGAAGCGGCGGTGTCGCGCGCGCGCGGCCACGTCGCCAACCTCGCGCATGGGCTGAAGACGCCGCTCGCGACGCTCAAGCTCGATCTCGCCGAGGGTGACGGGCGTTTGCGTGATCAGGTCGAACGGATGGAACGCCAGATCCGCCACCACCTCGGCCGCGCCCGTGCCGCCGAACCGGGGGCGGCGGCGGCGCGGGTCGCGCTGGCGCCGCATCTCAACGATCTGATCGCGGCGATGGCGCGCATCCATGCCGATCGCGACATTACGCCGCTGGTCGATCTCGCACCGGCGCTGGAGGTGCAATGCGACGGGCAGGATCTCGACGAGATGCTCGGCAACCTCCTCGACAACGCGTGGCGACACACCCGCACGCAGGTTCGGATCACGACACGATCGGCGGATCGGATGGTGCGGATCGAGATCGCCGACGACGGCCCCGGCATGACGCCCGCGCAAATCGCCGAGATCACCCGTGGCCACCGCCTCGACGAGCGCGGCGAAGGCCACGGCTTCGGCCTGGCGATCAGCCGCGAACTCGCCGAACTGCATGGGGGGTCGCTGGAGCTTGGCGTGAGTGCGGCGGGTGGGCTGGCGGTTGTGCTGAGCCTGCCGGGCGGCGTGGCTTAGGCCGAACAAGCTCCCCTCCCTGAAAGGGAGGGGCGGGGGTGGGTCGGCTTGGGGCGGGCGCAGCGTTCCCACGCGAATGACCCACCCCCGCCCCTCCCTTCCAGGGAGGGGAGAAGGTCGTCCGCCTCAATACGGCCTCACGCCCCCTACAGTCGGCGTGTCCTTGCCGCGCAGATGGTCGATCTCGGCCTTGCGCCCGTTGAGGTAGAAATCGCGGCGTGCGCTATACGGATCGCTGGTCGCGCGGAACGCCTTGAGCTGGTCGTCGAACTTGACGCGGCGATCGAGCGTGACGCCGGTGCCGGTGCCGATGTTGTAATAGGGGCTGGTGAACGGCGAACCGATCAGCGTCGGCAGGATCAGCCGGTCGAGCGTCCCGCCGATCAGATCGCGCAGCGTCGTCGGCCCCGCAATCGGCAGGAAGAAGAACGGACCCGTCCCGATCCCGTAGAAGCCGAACGTATCGGCGAAGCCGTTGGGCCGGCGGCGCAGATGGAACGGCTTGCGCTTGGCGATGTCGAACAGCCCGGCGACGCCGATCGTCGAATTGATGACAAAACGCCCGACCGTCTCGGTCGCCTTGCCGATCTTGTGCTGCAGCACGAAGTTGATGAACACGGCGGGTTCGCGCAAATTTTTGATGAAATTGCCCAAGCCGTCGCGCATCGGCACCGGCACCACCGAATCGAACCCCATCGACACCGGCTCGACCACCGCCGTATCGAACTTCTGGGTCAGTTCGAAGCTCTTGGCGTTGAGCGCGACGAACGGATCGCCGGGAACGTTGCGGCGCGCATTGACGACAATGTCTTCGGGCTCTGCCGGATGCGGCGCGGGTTTGACGACAGGGTCTTGGACCGGCTCCTCCGTTGGCACGGCGGCTTGCAGCGCGACCGGCGCGATGGCGCCCGGCGCAGGCGCGTCGGCATCGGGAGACCCCGGCGAAAGCATTAACGCGGCTATGGACAATGCAACGCTCATCAGTGTGTGTTCGCCATCTTTGGTTGCATCATCGCGCCTCGGTATTTGCGTCTGCTCGTTAGACGCCGCCGATCACCATGACCGCATACCAATTTGATGACAAATTATTCATCGACCGCAACCTGTGGTTTGTTCCGCAGGCGACGTCTCACGCTCGGGGCAAGGGTGGGCTGATCCACCCGACGGGAGCGAGTGGGACCGAATGTATCAAAGTTTCGGAAGCGACGAAAAGGCGTCGATGGTTCGGATTGGCGACGCGCGGGGGCGCGTCTGTGCATGGAGCGTCGTGCTGCCCTTCTTCAACGAAGCGGAGCATCTCGCCGACACGATCGCCGGACTGGCCAGCCAGAGCGTGGCGTTCGAGCTGATCCTGGTAGATAATGGCAGCACCGACGGCAGCGCCGAGATCGCAAGCGCCGCCGCGCGCCGGTTCGGTCTCGACTGGCGGCTGCTGGTGCAGCGGCGGCCGGGCAAGGTCTCGGCATTGGCGATGGGGCTTGCGGCCGTGACGACGCGCTGGGTCGCCACCTGCGATGCCGATACCTGGTATCCGCCGCACTATCTCGAAGCCGCTGGCGCTTTGCTCGCGCAAGATGGCTGCGTCGCGGCGGGCGCCTATTACGTCCGCACCGATCAGCCGATCGAACGCGCCGAGCGCGCCGCACGGAAGATCCTGCTCGCGTCGCGGCTGCTGCCCGGCCAGTGCCATACCGGCGGCGCCGGTCAGGTGTTCGACACCGCTGCGCTCCGCAGGGCGGGCGGCTTCGATCCGGCGCGCTGGAATCTGGTGCTGGAGGATCATGAGATCATCCATCAGATGCTCAAGCATGGCCGCGTCGACTATGCGGAAACCTTGTGGTGCGCGCCCTCCCCACGCGAGCGCAAGCGCCCCTCGACGCGCTGGACGCTGGTCGAGCGCATCGCCTATCATCTGCTGTCCGATAGCGTCGGCGACTGGTTCTTCACCGGCTTCCTCGGGCCACGCCTCGCCCGCCGCCGGCTGACCAGCGAGCGCCTGCGCGAGACGCCCACGCCGGTCTGGCAGCCGCAGCGGCTCGCGGCCTGACGCTGTGCAAGCCGGGCACGCCATACCCCTTGACGGCGCGGGCATGCACAATGCCGTGTCATGGCCTTGCCCGGCCCGGCAAACCACGCCACACATCGCCCCCTTCTCTGTCGAGGGATACCGGCCCGTTACCACGCATTTGTCCGGCCTTATGCAAATCTATCAGGAGTCGCGTGGCGAGCTGCTGCGTTTCCTGACGGCACGCGTCGGTGACCGCGCCGAAGCGGAGGATTTGCTTCACGATCTTTGGCTCCGCATCCAGAGCAGCGACGCCGGGCCGATCGCCAATGGCCGCTCGTACCTCTACCGGGCTGCGCAGAATCTGGTTCTCGACCGTGCCCGCGCACGACAGCGCCGGCTGGTGCGCGAAACCGCATGGTCGGGCTATGGCGACGATGGCGCCACGTCCGAACCGGCCGATCCGCGCGCCGACATCGAGGCGGAGATCGCCGCGCGCGAAGATGCCGCCGCGCTCGCCGCCGCGCTGGCGAAGCTGCCCGAAAAGGCCGGCATGGTGTTCCGTCTCCACAAGATCGACGGACTGCCGCATGCCGAAATCGCGGCACGGCTCGGCATCAGCCGCAGCGGCGTGGAAAAACATATCGCAACCGCCATGACGCATCTGCGCCGGGCGCTCGACGGGGGCACCGCATGACCGACGCGATTACGGAGGCCGCCGCACGCTGGCACGCCGCGCAAGACCACGACACGATGGACTGGGACGGCTTCACCGCATGGCTGGAAGAAAGCCCGGCGCATCGGGACGCCTATGACGCTGTCGCCCTGCTCGACGACCGGATCGATCGCGCCATCCCGGCGCTGCGCGATCTGCTGCCCGAGGAGGAACCCGTCGCCCCGCGCCGGCACCTCCGCCTGGTCGGCTGGAGCGCGGCTGCGGCTGCGCTGCTGGTCGGCGCGATCGGTTTCAGCACATGGCATACCCCGCAGCCAGGCGCCTCGGACATCGCGCTATACCGCGCGCCGGCCGGGCAGACCCGCGCGGTCGCGCTCGCCAACGGGTCGCGCGCCACGCTCGCGCCCGGCGCAACGCTGCGCGTGTCGCACGGCGCCGACGTCGCGCTGGAAGGCAAAGGCTATTTCGAGATCCGGCATGATCCCGCGCACCCCTTCACGGTGACGGCCGGAGCTTACCGAATCCGCGACATCGGCACCCGCTTCGAAGTGGTGTCGGACGCGGGCATGCTGCGCGTCGCGGTGGCGGAGGGTATCGTGGGGGTAACCTCCCGTACCGCGGACGGCGAAGTGACGGTCGGGGCCGGCAAGACGCTCACCGCGTTCGCCGCCGATCAGCTCGCCGAAGTGCGCCCCACCCCGCCCGCGCCGATGGCCGCGTGGCGGGGTGGACGCTTCAGCTACGATAACGAACCTTTGGGGTTGGTGGCGGCCGACATATCCCGCTATGCGGGCGCTCCGGTGCTGATCGACGGCGTCCTGGCGCGGCGGCGATTCTCCGGGATCATCGCGCCGGGGTCGCGGGCGGTCATGGTCCGCAATCTGGAGCAGTTGACGGGTCTCAATGGCACGACCGAAGGCGACGCGATCCGTCTTGGCGACCGCACTGGCGGTTAGCGGCATGGTCTGCGCGCACGGCGCAGCCGCGCGCGAGGCACGCTACCGGGTCACGGTCGCACGCGGCGATCTCGCCACCGCGCTGGAAACGCTGGGGGCGCAGACCGGCATGTCGTTCGGCTGGGACGGCGCGTTGCCGCGCACCTCCGCCGCTGCGGTCACCGGACAGATGACCGCGCGCGCCGCGCTCGACCGTCTGTTGCGCGATACCGGCCTCCACGCGGTCCGCGCCGGGCCGACCACGTTCCGGCTCGTCCAGACCGGACCCGGTGGCGCGCCCCGCACGGACATCCCCGAGACGATGCCCGACGTGATCGTCACCGCGCGCAAACAGCCCGAGGCCTTGTCGACCGTCGCCGCGCCGGTCGCCACCTGGGTGCCCGGTGCCGATGCCGCCCCGTCCCGAAACGATACGCACGGCGTCGCGGCGAGCGTCGAGGGCATGGTCGTCACCCATGCCGGCACCGGCCACGACCGCGCCTTCATGCGCGGCATCGCCGACAGCCCGTTCAACGGCTTCAGCCAGGCGACCGTCAGCGTCCAGCTCAACGACGCACGCATCACCTACGACGCCGCCGAACCGGGGCTGAGCCTGATCGACGTCGCCCGCGTCGAGGTGTTGAAGGGGCCGCAAGGGCCGCTCTACGGAACGGGATCGCTGGGCGGGGTGTACCGCATCGTCACCAATCCACCCGTGCTCGGATCGGTGGCGGGATCGGCGGGCGCGGCCTTCACTGCGATCCAGCACGGCGGGATCGGTGCGTCGTCCGAAGCGACGTTCAACCTGCCGGTGATCGACGACCGTGCCGCGATCCGGCTGGTCGGTTATGCCTCGGTCATGCCCGGCTGGGTGAACGTGGCCGGCGGCGCGCGCGGCACCAACCGTAGCGAGACCTATGGCGGCCGCGTGTCGGTACGGATCGTGCCGGTGTCCGGCTGGATGATCGACGTGGTCGCGACCCAGCAGTCGACGGGTGCGCGCGACAGCGCCTATGTCGATCTCAACGCCGACGATCTCACGCGTCACGTCGCGTTCCTGGAACCGCGCGACGGGCGCGTGCGCGTGGTGGAGGGCAAGGTCGCCGGGCAGATCGGTGCGGCCCAACTCGTGCTCGTCACCGGCTATACGCGACAGGACCAGAGCGAGACGTATGACGCCTCGGCATCGGCGGTGCCGTTGGGCCTGCCGCGCGGATCTGTGGCCAGCTATCAAGACACGCGCGCCTACAGCGTGTTCGATCAGGAGGTGCGGCTCTCCGCACCGCCGGGACAGATTTTCAACTGGGTGGTCGGCGCGTCCTATCTTTCGGCGACCACCGCTGCCGATGGCGAACTCGCGCAGCCGGGGCGGCCGGTGCGCCCGATCTTCGCGCTGTCGCGCCAGGCGACCGAAATCGCTTTGTTCGCCGACACCTCCTTTCCGCTGTTCGATCGGTTGCGCGCGTCGGTGGGCGCGCGCGCCTTCCGCGCCACCACCGAGGACAGCCGGCGCGAGCGGCGCAAGCTTCAGGCCGACGCCAAGGCGACCCTGGGGCTCACCCCCAGCGCATCGCTGGCCTATAGCTTCGCGCGCAACCAGCTCGTGTTCCTGCGCTTCGGATCGGCGTTCCGCTCGGGCGGGCTCGATTCGACCAACACCGTCACCGGCCGCTATGCCGCCGACAAGGTCCGCACGCTCGAACTCGGCGGGCGGCTGCGCGTCGGTGACCGGCTCTCGGTCGAGGCCGATCTGTTCCGTTCGGCGTGGACGCATCTCCAGTCGGATTATCTCGAGGCGAACGGGCTGACCGCGACGCACAATGTCGGCGACGCAGTGATTCCGGGCGGCGAACTCGCGGTGGAATGGCGCCCGCGGTCGGTTTGGCACATCAAGGGCGGCGTCACATGGCAGCGCCCCCGCCTCGACCGGGCGATGGATGGCAAGCATCTCATCAAGGATGCGCGGCTGCCGGTGGTGCCCGATCTGTCGGCGCGGCTGGAGATCCGGCGCGACATCACCGCCGGCGCGTGGCGGATCTCGCCCTATGCGGCGGCGAACTATATCGGCGCGTCGCGGCTGAGCTTCGATGCCGGGCTGGACCGCCACATGCCCGGCTACGGCCTCGCCCGCGCCGGTGTCGCCGCCGTCTCGGATGCGGTGACGGTGCGGCTCGACATCGACAATCTGTTCGACGCGCGCGCCGACACCTTCGCGTTCGGCAACCCGTTTTCGGTGCGGACTACGCCGCAATTCACCCCGGCACGGCCACGCGCGATCACTCTCTCGGTATCGCACCACTTCTAGCGGCGGCGCCGTGCCGCTATCGTACGCTTCACCACATGGGAAAACCGGAAATGACCAAGCCGATGGTTGGGCGCGACACCAAGTTGTGCATGTCGCTGGCGGCGCGGCCGGGCACGTTCGGATCGCGCTTCCAGAACCGCCTGTACGAGATGCTCGGGCTGGACTTCGTCTACAAGGCGTTCACCACCACCGATCTGCCCGCTGCCGTCGGCGGCATCCGCGCGCTCGGGATTCGCGGATCGGCGATCTCGATGCCGTTTAAGGAAGCGGTGATCCCGCTGCTCGACAGCCTCGAAGCGTCCGCCGCCGCGATCGACAGCGTCAACACGATCGTCAACGATGACGGCCGGCTGACCGGCTACAACACCGATTACAGCGCGGTGCGGACGTTGCTGGAGGACAGCGGTCTGGCGCCGGACACGCCGTTCCTGCTGCGCGGATCGGGCGGGATGGCGAAGGCGGTTGCCGCCGCGCTGCGCGACGCGGGCTTCACCACCGGCACGGTCGTGGCGCGCAACGCCGCCGCCGGGCGCGCGATCGCCGACACCTACGGCTTCGCATGGCGCGCCGAGACCGGCGACCAAGGCGCACCGCTGCTCGTCAACGTCACCCCGCTCGGCATGGCCGGCGCCGATGCCGACGCGCTCGCCTTCCCGCAGGACATGATCGCGGCCTGCACCGCCGCGTTCGACGTGGTCGCGCTGCCGGCGGAGACGCCGTTCCTAAAAGCCGCCGCTGCGGCGGGCAAGCAGCGCATCACCGGCACCGATGTCGCCCAATTGCAGGCGCTCGAACAGTTCGTGCTCTACACCGGCGTCACGCCCACGCCGGATCAGGTCGAGGCCGCCGCCGCCTTCGCGCGCGGCGAAACCGACTGAGCCTCAGATCACGCCGGTGCCGCCGTTCGCGCCGAACACGCTGCCCGAGGTGAAGCTGGTGCCGCTCTCGGCCAGCGTGACGTAGAGCGAGGCGAGTTCGGCGGGCTGGCCGGCGCGACCAAGCGGCGTGTCCTGCCCGAATTCGCCCATCTTGCCCGGCAACTGCCCGCCCGCGACCTGAAGCGGAGTCCACACCGGCCCCGGCGCGACCGCGTTGACGCGGATGCCCTTGGCGCCAAGCTGCTTGGCCAGCCCCTTGGTGAACACCAGGATCGCGCCCTTGGTGGTCGCATAATCGAGCAGTTCTTCGCCCGGATCGACCGAATTGACCGAGGCGGTGTTGATGAAGCACGCGCCCGGCTTCATCAGCGGCACTGCCGCTTTGGAGATGTGGAACATCGCATAGACGTTGGTCTTCATCGTGCGGTCGAACTGTTCCGCCGTGATCTCGGCGATCGACGCCTTCGATTGCTGATAGGCGGCGTTGTTGACGACGATGTCGAGCCCGCCCAGCGCCTTCGCCGCCTTGGCCGGCAGGCCGTCGCAAAACGCCGCATCGGTGAGGTCGCCGGGGATCAGCACCACCTTGCGGCCTTCACCCCGCAGCAGCTTGGCAACATCCTGCGCGTCCGGCTCCTCGGTCGGATAATAATTGATCGCGACATCGGCGCCTTCGCGCGAAAAGGCGATCACCGCCGCGCGGCCGATGCCCGAATCGCCGCCCGTCACCAGCGCCTTGCGCCCGGCCAGCCGCCCGCTGCCGCGATAGCTCGCCTCGCCGCAATCGGGCACCGGCTTCATGTCGCGCTGGAGCGCCGGCCACGGCTGCTTCTGCTCGGGGAACGGCTCGCTGGGGAACTTGGTCGTGGGATCGGGCGCGGTGCGGCCCGTCTGTGCCAGCGCAGGCGCGGCGGCGAGGCCGGCGCCGGCTACAGCCGCGCCTTTTAACATCGCGCGGCGGGTGGTTTCGTCGGTCATGGAAGGCCTCGTCATGTCAATGGACAAGGGCCGCGATGCGACGTCGGCGGTTCCGCAGACGCGCTCGAAAGCCTGTGTCCTCAACACTTTGCAACGTGCCGCGTTCCGCAAAACCTGATTGATATGGATCGAGTTCGCTAGGCTATAGCGCAACGATCCCGCACGTCACCGCCAGCCGCCCGTCGAAATCCGCGCGCACCCGGTCCCCTGCGGCGACGGGATGGACACCGGTAACCGCGCCCGTCGAAATCCACTGCCCGGCCTCGACCGGAATGCCGCGCGCGGCGAGCAGTTCGAACAGGAACCGCGCCGCGCCGAACGGGCCGTCGAGCATCGTCGCGGTCGTCGCGCTGCCGATCAGCGCGTCGTTGATCCACAGCTCCACGGGCCAGGCATCGAGATCCACGTCGCGCCAATCGTCGATCGCCGCGCCCACGATCAGCCCGTTGTTGTTGCCGAAATCAGAAACGGTGACGGTCGGGCCGTGATCGTTGATGCCCGGAAACGGCGAACTCGCGATTTCGATGCCGACATGCACCGCGTCGATCAGCGCGGTCGCCTCCTCGGTGGTATAGCGCATCTTGGCTGGGTCGGGCGCGGTGCCGATGCGCAGCAGGAACTCGGCTTCGGCAGCGCCGAACCCTTGCGCGAAGATCGGCATGGCAAGATCGTCGGTCGCCGGCACGACATGATCGGCGAAGATCGGGCCGGCGAGCCGATCGACTCCGTCGAACGGCGGGCTGATCTTGCCGACCTTCCACCCGGCGATCCGAGCATCCGACAGCGCGATTGCCCGCTCCTGCACGGCATAGGCCTGCGCCAGCGAGTCCGGGAAACGGCCGGGAAATTCCGGCAGGGCCACGCCGGCGCGGCGCGCGTCCGTGAACGATCGCGCGATCCGCTCTGCATTGTTGTCCGGCGTCACCGCATCCCTTTCTCGGTCCGATATGGCAAAGATGTGTAATGGAAACCGGTGTCAATGACAAGCATCCCGCCGAGACTGGTTCCCGCCATTAGCAGCGTCTATGCAAGCGGGATGGAGAAGACCGGCCAGCCCACCATCAACGATGTCGCGCGGATCGCCGGCGTGTCAAAAAAGACCGTCAGCCGGGTCATCAACCGCTCGCCGCTGCTCAACGAAGATACCCGCAAGCGCGTCGAGGAGGTGATCGGCGACCTCGGTTATATCCCCAACCCGCAGGCGCGCGCGCTGGCGCTGGGGCGCAATTTCCTGATCGGCCTCGTCCACGACAATCCCAACGCGCAGACCGTGATGAACGTGCAGCAGGGCATGCTCGAAGCGCTGTACGATACCGAATTCGAGATGATCGTACGCCCGCTCAACCGCGGCTCGCTGACCATGCTCGACGATCTGCGCCATTTCCTCGAACGCCAGCGGCCGTTCGGCGTGTTGCTGATGCCGCCGATCAGCGAGAATGACGTGATCGCCAAATTGTGCGCCGATATTGGCTGCCGTTATGTGCGGATGGGATCGACCGAGCTCGACAGCGACGAGCATATGGTCGCCTCGAACGATCGCGAGGCGGTGCGCGACGCGACGCGCCATCTGATCGACCTCGGGCATCGCCGCATCGGGCTGGTATCAGGCCCGCACGGCTTCCGCTCGGCGCGCGAACGCCGGCTCGGCTTCGAGGATGCGATGCGCGACGCCGGTATCGCGCTCCCGCGCAGCATGATCGCCGACGGCGACTATCGTTTCGAATCCGGGCTGGTCGCGGCCGACCGGCTGCTTGACGTCGTGCCGCGCCCGACCGCGATCTTCTCGTGCAACGACGAGATGGCGGCGGGTGTCATCCACGCGGCCTGCCAGCGCGGCCTTACCGTGCCGCGCGACCTGTCGGTGATCGGGTTCGACGACACGCCGATCGCGGCGCATATGTGGCCACCGCTGACGACGGTGCGCTGGCCGATCGCAACAATGGCGCGCTCGGCGGCGTTGAAACTGATCGCGGGCATGACCGCGCAGGAGAGTGATGCGGCGGTGAGCGAACCGTCGCTGTTCCGCTCGACCCTGATCCGCCGCGCCTCGGTCTCGGCACCCGCAGCGGAGTGACATGGAGGACAGTATGCCGACGGCTACGGTTGGACTCGTCTGGTATCGCCGCGCCGACTATGCGCGTGCGCTCGACATGATGGCGGACGCGCACGACCTCCCTGAGACGTTCGATGCATGGAAGCGGCAGGCGAAGGCGATCGAGGACAGGCTAAAACGCGAGGGGTTCGTCTCGCGCCGTGTCATCATCGATCTCGACGCCTTCGCGATCTGGTGCGTCCTCAACGGCCGCGAACGCGACGGCCCCGCACGTTCCAGCTACGTTGCGAATCCGGCGCACTGGCCGTCCACGCCATCGGCCGTCAGCGGATCAGCGTAGCTCGTCCTTCTTGCGACTGACGAGGCGCACGGCGATCGACATGCCCGCGAGGATGGCCGGGTACAGCCATTTGCCGCGAACCGACTCCCACATGCCGCCGGGCTTACGCCGCGATGCCTGCGGCCGCTTCGAGGCGGTGCGTGCCGTCCCTCGCGCATCGCCGGATTGGCCGGGACGGGGCAACCGGACAACCGACGACCCGGCTTGAGACATGGACTCTTTCCGCGACTTCGCCATCCGATACACCGATCCCTGAAAGCGCTCGTTACGCCGGAGCGCTCGTATGACACGGATCGGAGGAGATCGACACCCTTTCGATATTATCCCGGCACCGCATAGAAGGCGCGATACCAGGCGGCGAAGCGCTTGAGTCCATCTTCCAGCATCACCTGCGGGTGGTAGCCGGTCAGCGCATGCAGCTTGGACACGTCGGCGTAGGTCGCGGTTACGTCGCCGGGTTGCATCGGCCGCATGATCTTCTTCGCAGTCTGACCGAGCGCGGCCTCAAGCGCGTCGATCATCTCCATCAGCCCAACCGGGCGGCTGTCGCCGATGTTGAGAACACGGTGGCCGCCCGTTGCCGGCGGATGATCGAGCGCGCCGATGATGCCATCGACGATATCGTCGATATAGGTGAAGTCGCGCGCCATCTTGCCTTCGCCGTAGACGTCGATGGCATCGCCCTTGAGGATCTTCTGCGTGAAGCCGAAATAGGCCATGTCGGGCCGACCCCACGGGCCGTAGACCGTGAAGAACCGCAACCCCGTCTGCGGGAAGCCGTAGAGCTTGGCATAGCTCTGGCTCATCAACTCGCACGCGCGCTTGGTCGCGGCGTACAGCGAGACCGGATCGGTCGCCGGCTCGTCCTCGGTAAAGCCCGCCCCGCCCATCGGCTTGTCGCCATAGACCGACGAGGAGGAGGCATAGACGAGATGCTCGAAATCGGGCGCGTGCCGGCTCGCCTCAAGCAGCGACAGATGCCCGGCGAGGTTGGAGCGTTCATAGGCGAACGGGTTCTCGATGCTGTAGCGAACCCCGGCTTGCGCGGCGAGGTGGACGATCCGCTTTACTGTATTGTCACGCACCAGCGCGGCGATCGCGGCGGCATCGGCGATGTCGAGCTTGTGGAAGCTGAAATTCGGCACGCCTTCGAATGTCGCCAATCGCGCCGCTTTCAGCGCCGGATCGTAATACGCATTGACGATATCGACGCCGATCACGCTCTCGCCGCGCGCGAGCAAAGCATGTGCGGTGGCGTGGCCGATGAAGCCCGCCGCGCCGGTGACGAGCACTGGGTCGGAACGGCTCACCGGCCCACCCCCGTATAGGAAAAGCCCGCCGCCTCGACCATGTCGCGCGGATAGATGTTGCGCAGATCGACCAGGATCGGCTGCGACAACAAGCCCTTCACCCGATCAAGATCGAGCGCGCGGAACGCATCCCATTCGGTGACGATGACGAGCGCATCGGCCCCCTCCATCGTTTCATAAGCGTTGCCGCAATAGTCGACGTCGCTCAGCACCCGTTTCGCCTGTTCCATCCCCTCGGGATCATACGCGCGTACCGTCGCGCCGGCATCCTGCAAGGTCTGGATGACGGAGATTGCGGGGGAATCGCGCATGTCGTCGGTATTGGGCTTGAAGGTGAGGCCGAGCACCGCCACCGTCTTGCCGCGCACGTCGCCGCCCATCGCCGCGATCGCCTTGCGCCCCATCGCCCGCTTGCGGTTGTCGTTGACGGTGACCACCGCCTCGACGATCCGCTGCGGCGCGTCGTAATCCTGGCTGGTCTTGAGCAAGGCGAGCGTATCCTTGGGGAAGCACGACCCGCCATAGCCCGGCCCGGCATGGAGGAACTTCGCACCGATCCGGTTGTCCAGGCCGATGCCGCGCGCGACCTCTTGCACGTCCGCGCCGACCTTCTCGCACAGATCGGCAATCTCGTTGATGAAGGTGATCTTCACCGCGAGGAAGGCGTTGGCGGCATATTTGGTCAGCTCCGCGCCGCGCCGGCTCATCTCCACAATCGGCGAACGGTTGAGGTAGAGCGGGCGGTACACCTGCCGCATCACCTCCAGCGCGCGCGGATCATCGCCGCCGATGACGATGCGGTCGGGCCGCTTGAAATCGTCGATCGCGGCGCCTTCGCGCAGGAATTCGGGGTTGGAGACCACCGCGAAATCGGCGTCGGGGTTGGCCTCGCGCATGATTCGCTCGACCGCGTCGCCGGTGCCGACCGGCACGGTCGACTTGTCGACGATGACGGTGAAGCCGGTGATCGCCTGCGCGATCTCGGCGGCGGCGGCATAGACATAGGACAGATCGGCATGGCCATCACCGCGCCGCGACGGCGTGCCGACCGCGATGAACACCGCATCCGCGCCCGCCACGCCCGCCGTCACGTCGGTCGTGAACGACAACCGCCCGGCCGCGACGTTGCTGGCGACGAGCTGATCCAGCCCCGGTTCGAAGATCGGGATGCGCCCCGCCTTGAGCGCATCGATCTTCGCGGAATCCTTATCGACGCACACCACGTCATGCCCGAAATCGGCGAAACAGGCTCCCGATACCAGGCCGACATAGCCTGAACCGATCATCGTGACCTTCATGGATTATTCCCCCGGTTGTGTGTGCGATATGGGTAAAAGGTTACAGATTTGGCGCGATGTCGGTCGCATCACGAGCCGAACGCGCGGGTAACGGAAAACGTCACCGCATCCGCGACATAGGGAAAGGCGACCCTGGTAGAGTCGCGCTGCGCATGTTCATAGGCGAGGTTCAGCGCGAATTTGGAGCCGGTGACATAGGAGATGCCGGCACTGGCGCGCGTCGTCACCTCGTTGCGGTCAAGCGCGAGCGCCGCCGGCGCCTGCACGTCGTAGCGGAAACGCCGGCTCCCCCGGCTCACGCCGAGATTGAAATTGACCCGGCCGAACAACGTCTCGCTCGCGCTGATGCCGTAGCTCGTCACCTGGACGCCGTTGGAGAACACCCGGCTCTCGGTCGAGAAGCCGCGGCGAAAGCTCGGCGTGATGACAAGGCCCGGCAGCGGCGACCAGACCAGGGCGATATCGGCCTGGATACCCCGGCCATCCTTGTCGAGCACCGAGCGATCGTCGTGCCACGCATAGCCGAAGCTGCCGCGTAGGCTGGTGATGCCGGTGAGCTGATAATCGATGTACGAGACGATCGACCGCTCCCGGAAATCGCTGCGATACGCCGCCAGCCCGGCCCCGGTCTGAACCTGCGTGGTGGCGAGACCGTGCGCGCGTTGCTCCGAATATTCGAGCGTGATGCTGTTGCCGGTCGGCGAGAAATAACCGAACCCGCCCGAGACGCGGACGATACGGGTGCCGTTCGCCTCAAGCTCGCGGCTACCGATCGCCGACCGCTGATAGCCGCCGCGCCCGACCGCGCGGAAATTGCCGAGCAGATTGCGCGAGGCGACGATGGTCACATCGGCGGTCGAGCGCAATGTCTTGTGGGTGATGAACGCGTCGTCGAACACCACCGGCTCATGCAGATAGGATGCCGTCGCATCGACCTGGCCCTGCCCGGTCTTGTACGTCGCCGATGCGCTGCCGGCATAATTCAGCGCGTTGAAGCGCGGGTTGTAGGCATGGATGCGCTGCCCCGCCGTGCCCTTGAGGTTGACCGCAATCACGCCGATCCGCGTCGCCACCCCGCCGCGCACGACGAGATAGGTGACGACTTCCTCGCCGCTGTTGGGCAGCGTCTTCCGCAAGCCCGAGGGGACGCGATAGAGGTTGTCGTCATACCGGATCGACGCGGTCGCCGCGAGATCGTGGCTTTGCGCCTGCGCTACCGATGGCAGCGCGGCCAGCGTGAGGCCGGCGAGCAGGCACGCCGCATGGGCGCTTCCGGCACGCGGACTCGCGTCGTTCGTCAGCGTCGGCATTCTGTCTCTCCCTATCATGCGGAGATCCCGCCGAGCAGTTCCGGGACGCTGTCCCGCGCGCACTTCGCCCAAGTGAAGCCGCTGGCCCGGTCGCGCGCCGCCGCACCGCATTCGGCGCGCAACGCCGCGTCGCCCGCGTACATCGCGATCTTCGCGGCGAAGCTCTCGATGTCGCCGTCCGCGACCAGCGATCCGGTATCCCCCAGCACTTCGGGAATGCCGCCAGTCGCAGCGGCGATCGATGGGCAGCCCTGCGCCGCCGCTTCGAGCAGCACGAGACCGAAGCCCTCGATCTTGCCCGGCAGCGCGCGTGCGAACAGCAGATGCGCCGCCGCACGGCGATAGACGCGCTTGATATCATCGATCGAGAGCCGCCCCGGCATCACGATCCGCACACCGACATCGCGCGCCGCATCGCGGATCGCGCGCGCATAGCCGTCATCCTCGGCGCGACCGATCACGACATAGACCGGGTCCACCATGCCGTGCCGGTCGCGTGCCATCGCGAGCGCTGCCAGCGTTTCGACATGTCCCTTGCGCGGCTCCAGCCGGCCGACGCTGCAAAACAGCGGCGCATGCTGCGGCAACGCGGCGAGCGCCGGATCGCCGAACACGCCGCGCGCCGGCGGATCGAACCAGTCGCCCCCGACGCCGAGATAGGTGATCGCTTCACGCCGGGGCTGACCGAGCTGCGCGCGGAAGATGTCGCGCGTCGCGCGCGAATTATAGGCGACCAGTTCGGCGCCGAGATAAGCGTTGCGCGCGGCCGCGAACATGACGCCGCCTCTGCGGAACTTGCTCGCCTCGCTGCCGTGGACCATCACGCGGTAGCGGCGATGGTGCAGCGGTTGCAGCATCCGCACCAGCAACAGGCTGCGGATATCGGCGGCGAGCACGATCGCGCCGGCGGGCAAGCGCCGCAGGATTGCGAGCAGTGCCAGCACCGCGCGCGGCGGGATGGCGTGGTGGCGCAGGATGAGATGATGCTCGACCTCCTCGGGTAACGCCGCCGTGCCGGCGTCATAGGCTGGCGCGACGACGACGACACAGCATCCGGCGTCGGCGAGCGCACGCGCGAGTTCGACCGAATAGGTGCCGATCCCGCCAGCGAACGGTGCATATTCGCAGGTGATGATGACGACGGTTCGCCCCGACCGCTGCAACATCACATCGCCCCCAGCGCGGCTTGCCGCGCGCGCCCGCCGCTGCCGAGCAACCGCAAGGCCAACGCGGGAAACACGGTCGCGGCGAGCAAAGATTGCCATGCCCGCCGGTTGAGCGGATCGAGCCGAACCGCCAGCCGCAACAGCCGCACCGCGCCGGCGCGGTCGCCCAGCAGGAAGCGCTGGTTGCCGAGCTTGCGCGCCCGCTCGGCCAGCCGGCGCGGGACGAGCGGCAACAGCGCCGGCTCCTCCGCCGCCGCCTTCAAGGCGACGAACGCGTGGTGCGCCATCAGGTCACTGCGCCCGCCGGTGATGCTGCTGCCGCGCTGCCGCTTGTACAGCAAAGGCGCATCGACCAGCGCGAACCGCGTGACGCGCGCGAGCCGCAGGTAGAAATCGGTATCCTCGAACACGCGCACCGCCGCATCGAACCCGCCCGCCGCATCATAAGCGGTGCGGCGTAGCAAGGTGGTGGACGGGATGATCGGCGGGTCCTTGAGGAAATAGGTGTGCGACAGCCGCGCATGGCCGGTGATGTCGAGCACGCCGGCGCGGCGTGCGGCGGCGAGGTTGTGGTTGGGGAAGACGCAGAAATCCGCATAGACCAGCCCGATCGTGGCATCGCCGGCAAGTACCGGCAGTTGCCGTTCGAGCTTGTCGGGCGTCCACAGATCGTCGCCGTCGAGGATCGCCAGCACCGGCGCATCGGTCTCGGCGATGGCCGTGCGCCGCTGACCCGGCAGACCGACGCCGCCCGGCCCGTACAGCACGCGGATGCGCGCATCCCACGCTTCGATCTCGCGCAGCACCGCCAGCGTTTCGGCGTCCGATCCGTCGTCGGCGATCACGATCGCGGTGATCCACTCGGCCCGGCTCTGGTCGAGCACGCTGCGCACCGCCGCGCCGATATACGGACCTTCGTTATAGCACGTCATGATGACCGCCACGTTTGGCGGCGCGACAGGCTCCGGCATTGGCCGGGCATCTGGCAGGGACAGGGCCATCGCTCAGGCGACCGGCGCTTCGACCGACCGCGTCGGCGCGACCGGGTTCGGTCGGGCGAAGCGTTCGAACAGCCGCTGCCCGGGCAGCTCGATCCAGCGATAGCTCAGCACCGCCAGCCCGATCACGGACCCCGCATAGGCCAAAGCCAGCAGGTCCATCGTCCCCGGCGGCCCAAAGTCTATCAGCGTAACGCCGCCAACATCGCGATACAGCGGCACATGCAGCACGCTCTGCGCCGCACGGACGACCCCGCCGAGCACCGACAGCAGCACGAAATGCAGCAGATACACCGAATAGGAAACTTTGCCGAGCAACGCCCACGGCTGCCCCGCAAGCACGCGCGAGACCGCGCCGCCCTCGAAAGCGAACACCAGCACCACCAGCGCGAAGACGAGGATCGACGAGAAACCATCGAGCGGCGCGAACCAGTATAGCCCGGCGATCAGCACGACCGCCGCCACCTCAAACATGGTCGCATAAGGAAGCCGCACTCCGCGCAGGCTCTGGAAGATACGGTACACGACGTGCCCGGCGAAGAAGCCGCAGATGCAACTCGCCAGCCCCTTGAACTCCGTTTCGTGCCAGTCCGGGCGGTACAGCTCCAGCGCCACCAGCGCGGCGCCCGCCAAGCCGACCAGCAGCACCGCCGGCACGATCGTCCGCCCGCGAAACGTCACGGCGACCGCGCCGAACAGCAGGCAGGTGTAGAATTCGACGCTGATCGACCAGCTCGGGCCGTTCCAGCTATAGTCGGGCAGCGGAATGATCGCTTGCAACAGGAACAGATTGGCGATCAGCGAACCAATGCCGTTCGCGCCGACGAACGGTGGCTGGCCACTCGGCAAGCCGATCCGCACCAGCGCCCATTTGACCAGTTCGAGCGCCACCAGCGCGCCGAGCGTGACGATATGCAACGGGTACAGCCGCCCGATCCGCCGCACGACGAACCGGCGGCCCTCACCTCCGCCCGCCAGCCGTGCGCCATAAGCATGGGTGATGACGAACCCCGACAGAACGAAGAAGAACGGCACCGACAGGCCGCCATGCCGCACCGGCGGGAAGGCATAAAACGCGCCATTGGCGGACAAATGGAAGAACAGCACGAGCAGCGCCGCCACGCCCCGCCAGGAATCGAGCGCGTGAAACCTCATGCCCCGCCTTCCCCGATCAGCCTACCGCGCACCGGCTGGGGCGCCCTCGCGCGCGGGTCAGGTCGCACGCTGGCGATCGCCGCCAGCGTGCGTTCCGCAATCGCGTCGATACCGATATTGTCCTGCGCGAAGCCCCGCGCGGCGAGCGACATTTCACGCCGCGCCGCCGGGCTGAGCGCCAGCGCCTGACGCATCGCCTCCGCAAAGGCATCCGGCGTCGCCTCTTCGACGATGAAGCCGTTCCAGCCGTGCGATATGACCTCGGCGACGCCGCTTGCCCGGAACACGATCGGGATGACGCCCGCCGACATCGCTTCCAGCAACGCGTTCGACTGCCCCTCCCGCTGCGACGCGCACACGAAGAAGTCGCTCGCCTGCAACTCGGGATAGACATCGGCGACGAAGCCCGCGAACGTCACCGGCGATCCGGCGGACGCGAGCGGTTCTAAGCGGTCCTTCTCCGGGCCGTCGCCGACGAGCCGCAAGCGCAGCTTTACACCGGCCGCCGCCAGCGCCGTCGCCGCATCATGCAGCACACCGACATTCTTGTCGGGGTGAAGCCGCGCGGCATAGATGAAACCCCGCCCGTCGCGTTTGGCGAGCGCCCGGTGCAGGTCGTCGAGCGGCGGCAAGGCGACGCCGTTGGGAAACTCCGCTATCCGAGCTGGCGCGACCCGGAGTTTTCGCAATTCGGTCGCGATCTGCTTGCTGTTCGCGACGAAAACATCGACCCGCCGCCGCAGCAACCCTTCGACCAGCCGCCCGTACAGGAACTTCTTGCCGCGCAATGCCGCGAACTCGGACGCCTCGCCGCCGCCACCGAGCTTCACCAGCAGCGGCGAAGCGTTGCGCCACGCCGCCAGCGCCGGCCCCAGCGCGTGCAGCCGCGCGTGGAACACATACACCGGAACGCCGCGCCATTCCGGGCCGCGCAGCCGCCACGGCACCCACAGGCTCCACGCCAGAAACGACAGGATGTTGCGGCCACCAAGGTTGGGCCAGGCACGCACGCGTTTGCGCACGATGCACCCGAAGCTGGTCGGCTCCTCCAGCGGCACGTCGCGCGCGAGCGTCGGCGCGACCAACGTCACCGTCACGCCCTTGCGCCCCAGCGCCTCGGCGAGAATGCGCGCCTGCCGCTCCGCACCGCCATAGCTGTCGGGGAAATAGGTCGCCACGGCGAGGATCAAGGATCGATCCGCCATTGTACCGGCGATTGGGTGCAGGGCCGAACGCGCCGCGCCGCCTTCGCTGCCGTCGTATATCGAGCGCATCGCCGCCCCCTCAGACGAAGGATACATCGCTATTTGTAGACCCGCACATTATCGAAGGAGACCGACTGCGGCAGTGTCCTGACACTATCCTGAGGATTGATGGACAGGGTCATGTTGACGTAAAACGGTCGCGTGAAATAGTCGGCGTCCGCGGCGATCCGCGCGACTTCCTTGCGGTCCATGTACACGACCAAAGCCCGCTTTCCGTCGAGCGTCGCGATCCCGCGCAGATCGACCCCATAGATATGCCAGCCGAAATCGGCGATCGCGTCCATGCCGGTGTAATCGGATCGCTTGATATGGCCACCCGGCTCCTGCGGGCCCCAGCGATGTATCGAGTGATGATGCCCGCGCTTGTCACCCGCACCGAAATATTCGATCGCATCGACCTCGAGATGGCCGCGCTGGCGCGGATCGTCTGGCGTCAGCAGCCAGAAGCTCGCCCAGGTGCCGCGCGCATTCGGGAAGCGCGCGCGCGCCTCGAAATAGCAGCCCACGCAGGTGAAGCCGTTCGTGCCCGGCACAATCTGCGCGCCCTGATAGGCCTGATTGGCGTTGGTCGACTGGACGGTGCCGCTGTGGATTCCGTCCGCAGCTTGGTAGGCGCGCAGCGTCAGAATTCCCCCAGAGGTCGCATATGCAAGGCCACCTGCCGAATCGAACTTTTCCAGCCCGATATCGGCATGTTGCTTCGCCCACAGGATCGGCCCTTTGAAGGTGTGCGCGCTGCCGAACGTGTCTTCGAAGATCAGCTTCGATGTGCCGAACGCGAACCCGCTGCCGCGCAATGCCTCGCTCCAGCCATTGTCGGCGGACGCGACGGACGGCCACAACCCAAGCATCGGCGCGAGCAGCAGCGCGGCCAGCGACGATCGGGCACTGCCGATCACGCCGCGAATGTCCAATGCCTTCATGTCTCGAAACCCCTGTCACCGTGGCTTTTGCCAATCGGCATCCTCTCCCGAACCTCGCCGCCACGCCGCATCATGCCCAGCGATAGACTTCCTGCTCCCCGCGCGCGGCGTCGCGCGCAGCCAGTCGCGCCGCGACGCGCGGCAGCGCCAGGGTCTCGCGATAGGCTTGGTCGAGTTGTGCGAACATCGACGCGAACTTCCAGCCGTCGACCGTTACAGACGACGCCGCATGCGTCATCCGTGCAAGCCGCATGTCATCGCGCACCAAGTTCGCCGCCTCGCGCGCGACCGATTCCGCGTCGGTACGCTGCACCACGATCCCGTTGACGCCGCTCTCGATGATTTCCTCGATACCCCGTAACGGACTGACCACTGCGGGCTTGCCGCCTGCAAGACTCTGCACGATCGTCCGGGGTAGGCCTTCCCGAAGCGACGCGAGCGCGCAAAGATCGGCAAGCGCGACGAGGCGCTCGGGGTCCGAGCGATGCCCGAGCAATTTCACCCGGTCGCCGACATCGAGCTCCGCGACCAACGCGGCGAGCCTGTCGCGATCGGGTCCGTCCCCGGCGATCAGCAGCCGGATGTCCTCACCCCGCTGTGTCACCCGGGCGAAACCGGTGATGAACTCGGCCTGCCGCTTGCGCGCCTCCAGCACTGCCATCATCAGGATCGTGCGCGGTTTGGCGGCGTCTGGTGCGACCCCGATCAAACCCCGCCAGTCTTCGGGCCATGCTGCGTTTTGGTACCGGTCGATGTCCATTCCCGAGCGCACCACCGAGTGCAGCCGATTCCCGCCGAGCCGCGCGAGCGCATAGGCTTCGCGCGTGCCGTGGCTGACGTGGATGAAATGATCGGTCATCGGCGCGGCGATATGTTCCGCCGCGAGATAGACCACCTTCTCGGCCAGGCCGACATTGCTGAACGGCAGGATGTGGACACCGTGAACGATCGCCGGCACCTTGGCGTTGCTCGCCGCGAGACGGCCGACGATACCTGCCTTGCTGGTGTGGGTATGCACGACGTCGGCCCGGATTTCCCCGAACAGGGCCGACAGCCGGCGGTAAGCGGCGATGTCGCCTTGCGCGGACACGTCGCGGACCATCTCGTCGACAAGATGCACCCGGACCGGCGTGCCGCGCGCCGCATATTCCTCGACATCCGATGATCGTCCGCAAAACAGATGCACGACATGCCCGGATTGCGCCTGATGGACACACGATGCCCAGGTATTCTCCTCCGCCCCCCCAGATCGGTTCATCCGCGTCTGGACATGCGCGATGACAAGCGGCTGCTCGAAGCGAACCGACCGTGCGACATTCTCCCGCGCTCGATGTATCATAACGGATTTCCCCAATTTTCGCGCACCGTTACCTGCAATTCGCAATACGCGCATCGCATTTTCATTTTGAGATTGAATTACTGTAAGTATCGCGACCACTATTGCAGTGATCTTGGACGTATTTTTATGATTTTTGCAGTTTTACGTCAATGATCTAAGCCGCATTTAAGCGTGTGACTTAGCCATTTTGGACGTATCGACTTCGGCCTACACTCAGTTTTAAAATCGACATCCAGCAACATGCCAATACGGAATCATTTGATCCGTGCGTATGAACGCATGCGAGCACCGATCTGCCGGTACGGCGTCAGAACTGAAAACCGGTCGCAGGCTGTTGTATCGCCCCACGCGCATCACCGACCAGCATCTCCCAAAGCGGCCGTTCCGCGCCGGCAAGCAGCGCCCGGAAAAACCCGGCGAGCATTTTGTCCGCGTCGGCCGGATCGTTGCTTTCGAGCTCGTCGGTCAGGAACGAGGCGCGCACCATCACCCCGTCCGGCAGGCGCAGCGCCAGACTCTGGCGGAACAAGGCGGCGCGCACCGCCAGCGACCCCGCCGGCAGCGCGTCCCCGATCCGCATAAAATAGCCGACCAGTTCGTTGCGCCCGGCGCGATCGCCGATGAAGCGCGTCACCACCGGCCCATTGGCCAGCGCGAGTGGCGCCAGTCGGCGCACCTTGAAGCCCTGGGTCGCGTAACAGAATTCGGGCCAGTGGAACCTGTCCTCCTGACGAAGCTCGCGCTTGTAGACGATGTTGAGCATGATACGCGGCAGCGCTGGCGCGACATAATCGCGCTCGACGACGCGGTCGTACATGTCGAGCGCTGCCGCGAAGGCCACGTCGATCTCGATCGGATCGACCATGTCCGCGCTGGACGCCTGCAATTGCCACACACCAAGGCGCGGCGGCAACTGTGTCAGCACCACATCGCCCCCCGGCGGCACCGTGCGCTGCGCCCGCCGAAAGCCGATCGCCCCTGCGGACGTGACACCAGCAAGCCCGGCAAACGCCCCGGCGCCCAACAGATCGCGACGGCGGATCATGCCTGCGCCTCCACTGGCCCCAACGCGCGGCCGAGCACCATGAACGCGGTCAGCACCACACCGACTTCGACATAAGCGGCGACATCATGGACGATCGCTTCACCCGACACACCGAACAGCGCCGCAGTGAGGATCAATGCGAACACACGGAAGAAATTCGCCGCCAGTGCGATCACCGGCATCAGCACCACGAACAGTAATCCGGCACCGAGCGACCTTGCCGGAAAAAAATGCAGGAACAGGAAACCGATCGCCGTCATCGACACCATCGCGCGCAGCCCGACGCAGGCGCCCGCAACGTTGAGCTGGACGAAGCCGACATAGATGAACACGCCCGAGGTCGTCACCGGAAAGCCCAGCACCGCAGCGAGCCGCGCGGCTGAATGCGTCAGCGCCAGTCGCAGCGGCACCAGCAGCGCGTCGGCGATCGGCCCGAACCACGGCACGATGAAGATCAACAACACGGCGAGCAGCAGCCACCGTCGCGCGAGCGCCGTCCCGCCGGTCGCAAGCGCGAGGCTGGTCATCACGATCGGCAGCGACACGCCTTGAAGTTGCACCGAATCGGTAACGCGGCCGACAAAGTACAGGATCAGAGCGGCGAAGATCGCCACCGCCCCGGCGATCTGTTCACGCTGGGTCGATGACCAGGTGAAGGCGCGCCGATCGCGCCAATACCCGAACAGCACCAAAGCGAGCAGCAACCCGCTATGATTGTCGTCCTCACTCCACAGCAGCAACGCGCCATATTCGATCAGCACCGGCACGTAGAGCGCGATCAGCCCGAACAGGATCAGCCCGAGCGCGACATTGCTGCGCCCAAGCACGGCGGGCGGCACGGCATCCTTCTGCGCGCAGACCGAGTCTAGCGTGGCGGTGGCGCCCGGCATCATGACCGCAACATCACGCCGCCGACGATCGCGATGCCGGCGTCTTCGCACAGATCGAGCATCCGCGACGAGCGGCGCGCGCGGGTCGCGCCGGCGCGCGTCACGCATAACGCGCCCGTCGTGGCGAGCGCGGCGATCTGATACTCGTTCGAGGTCGCCGCCGCCGGCGTATCGACGAAGATCACCTCGAACGCGTCGCCCATCGCTTCGATCAGCGATTGCAGCGCGGACTGCATGAATCGGTCGTACCGCAGTTCGGTCAGCGTCGCCGCCGGGATCACCGACAGGTTCTCGACACCACGCACGGGCCGGTGAATCACCCCGGACGCCGGGTCCGCCAAGCCGAACTTGGTATGGATCGCGGGATTGCGCAGATCGGCGTCGATCAGCAGCGTGCGAACGCCTGATTGCGCGAAGATGCAGGCGAGATTGCTGGCCACGGCGGTGCGCCCTTCGCGCCGGTCGGCGCTGATGATCGACAGCGCCTTGTGCTTGGGTTCGGCCAGGAACCAACGCATCGCCAACGTCTGCGCGACGCGCCGCAGATCGGCGACACGCGGCGAATGCGGGCTTTTCAGCACGAACAGATCGTCGGCAACGTTCGCGCTGCCGGTTCCAGTCGCCGGCGACCATGCGCTCTGCCCGGCTCCGACCGAGGCGTCGCCGAGCATCGCAGCGGCGCGGCGGAATAAGACGGTCCGATCCTGCGACAATCTCGCCGCCTCCTCTGGCCGATCATCGTCGACCCGTGCCTCGGCGACGAGCAGGTCGGCGATCCGCACCGACAGCTCGTCCCACTCGCGGCTGTTGTACTTCATTCCTCAACCCTCATGTTCGGCAGCAGGCCAGCCACCATCCTCGGCAGGCGCAGCGGTTGCGGCGGGCTGATGCGGATGCTGCCGAGGTCGGGGATGCCGAGCCACGTTTCCATCTCGCCGCTGAAGCGGATGCGACGGTCGAAGAAGGCGATGCCGATCACCAGCACTATGCCCGCGGCGACGCCGAAGACGAGACCAAACACCATCGTCACGAAGCGCCGTGGCAACACCGGCTTCTCGCTCGGTGTCGCCGGGGAGAGGATCGAGATGTTGGTCTGCGCGGTGGTGTCGAGCACCTGCAATTGCGCGCGGCGCTGCGCGATCTGGTCGTAGGACGCCTGTTGATTGGTGATGTCCTGCTGCAAGATCGACACTTCGCTCTGCGCCGCGCGAACCTTGGTGACGCGGTCGCGCTGTGCGGCGACCGCGCCGCTCAGCCCGGCTTGTATGGTTCGCGCCTGCGCCGCACTCGCCGCCGCCGACCGGCGGATCAGCGCTTCCTGCCCGGCGAGTTGGCCGCGCATCGCGGTGATCTGCGCGACGAGCTGGCGATAATCGGGATTGTTGGGGCCGGCGGTCGCGCTGAGCTGGCTGCGTTGCGCTTCCAGCCGGGCGATCTCGCTTTGCAGGCCCATCACCACCCCGCTCGCCATCGTATCGGGCAGTGCCGCGCCACCGACATGCGACGATGCAGCAACGCTCTGCGCCTGCGCAGTCGCGAGTTGCGTCGACAGCGCGTTGAGCCGCGCGCTGTCGGGATCGGCCTCGCCCCTGCCGGCGACGAGGTTGAGCGCACCCTCCTTGGCGACGAGTTGCGCCTGCATCTCATGCAACGTGCGGCTCATGTCATTGAGCTGCCGGGTATAGGATGCGACCGTGCGACGCGCCGGATCGGCCTGGAGCTGGATGTTGACGTCGATAAATGCCGCCGCGAACGCATTGGCCATCGTCGCCGCGAAGCGCGGATCGCCGCTGAGGAAACTGATCTCCATCACCCGCGAATTGACCGCGCTCGAATCGATCATCAGCGAGGCGCGAAGCTGGCGCGCGAGGAAGTCAGGCAGCGCGCCGTCCTTGGGCTTCCAGCCGAACTGGCGCGCCGCGTCGGGTACGCTCGCCAACCCGGTATCGGTGACGACCTGCCGCGCGACGCGGTCGCTCTTGAGGATGTCCTCCTGCGTCAGCAGATAGTCGGCCGAAAGCTGCTCGGCGACCGATTGCGGCCCGATCGTCTCCGGCGCGCGCACCCCTGCCACCACGGTCGCGGTCGATTTGTAGATCGGCCGCGTCACCACCAGGTTCAGCACCGCCAGCGCCAGCGACACCGCGACGCAGGCGGCGATAATCCGCCACTTTTCGAACAATATTCTGCCGATATGCCTGGGAGTCACACTCTCGCCCCTCGCCTAGAATAGTCGCGCGCCGACCAGGATCAGGTCGCGCGGCTTCACCGGGTCTTGCAGCTTGGCGCGGACGATCGCGTCGGCGGCGCCCTCGTGGCGCGTCACCTTGAGCCGGCTACGCGCGCCGCGCTGAGTGATGCCGCCGGCCAGCGCGATCGCGCGTTCCATCGTCAACCCCGGTTCGAGCGGGAAGTTGCCCGGTCGCTGCACCTCGCCCGAAATGTAGAAGGTCGCGCTCTCGGTTACGATCAGCGTGTCGTGCGGTTGCAGCATCTGATTGGCGGCGCCCGCCAGCAACTGCTCGGCAGGCAGATCCTGCTGCGTGCCATCCCGCCGCACCACCCGCACCGTGCCACCGCCGACGCCCAGCGTCGCACCGGCGCGCGCGAGGATCTCGGTGATCGTCAGGCCGCCGCGATCGAGCGGATATTCGCCCGGCTTGCCGACCGCACCCAGCACCGACACTGTGCGGCTGCGATAGGTCTGCACCATCACGTTGACGAGCGGATCGCGGAAAATCCCGCCCGATTGCAGCCGCCGCACGATCTCGTTGCCGACCTGCGCCGGCGTCATCCCCGACGCTTGCACCCGACCGACCGCGTTCAGCACGATTGTGCCATCCTCGGCGACTTCGACGACGCTGTTGTAATCGGGCGCGCGATACACCGTCACCGCCAGCACATCGCCCGCGCCGACCAGATAGGCGGCGTCGTTGGCGTGGCTCACGGCAGGGACCGCGCCGGGCGCGGCGGTCTGCGCCTGCGCCACGGAAGAGGCCACCGATACGAAGAGCGCGAGCCCGCAGACGACCCGCCTCACGACTGTGGCGCCTTGGGCGAGACTTCGGCGACCGCTTGTTTCAAATTGGCGTTGAGAATTTCGACGTTGCGGGATTTGCGTAGCGTCTTCACCGTGGCTTGCGCGATGTCCGCCGCCCTATCGGCCGCGAGGCTTTGCTCAATCCGCCCGGTTGCCGCTTCCAAAGGAACCGGCTCGACCGTGATCGACTGGATGCGGCCAAGGTGGACCTGGCCCGGTGACTGATAGACGATGTTCGATCCCGGGGTCAGCTTCTCGAGCGCCCCGTCTCGGTTTTCCGGGAGTTCATCGCTGAACCGCGCGACGACCGCCGGCTGCAAAAAGGGTATCTTGTTCGAGATCATCGCCGAGAGCGCATTGAAATCGCCGTGGTCGAAGGCATCTGTATAGCTGCGGATATCCGGGATATTGCTCGTCAGGACATATTCCTCGATGAGAAAACGACGCCGGTTCGAGAATAATGCGGGATGCGTCTTGTAATAGGTCTCGATTTCCCTCGGATCCGCCTTCGGCAACTTGCCGGTCAGATTGCGGAGATAGGCTTGCGCGAGGATCGCGCGCTTCGCGGCAGCGACCGCCTGGCTGGTCTCGGGATCGTCGTCCATCCCCGCTGAAACCGCAGCTTCCGCGAGCAGCTTCTCGTCGATGAGGTGCTGGAGCAGTATCCGCCGCATCGGCGCGACCGACTCCTTCATGACCGGCGGCATTTGTCGCAAAACCTGGTCATATTCCTGTAAAGTGACCTCGAACTTGTCACCCTTGACGATGAGCTGCCCTGGAGTCTTGGTTGCGCCGCAGCCGGCGAGGCTCGTGGCGACACCCAGCATTGCAGCGATTTTCATCGCGACCTGAACGCGCCGGGAAACCCGGCACACTATGCCATCTTCGAACATCAACACCCCGCATATATGATTCCGCCGCTACGCACCGCGTTGACACGGCGGCCACCCCCGTCCGGCGAAGACCGGTGCGACCGC
>NZ_SGIS01000032.1 GCF_004208535.1 Sphingomonas populi | reverse complement strand
GCCGCCATCAACCGCTTCATAAAAGAGCATAATCAGGAACCGAAGCCGTTCGTCTGGAAGGCCAATCCCGATCAGATTATCGCAGCCGTCAGGCGCGGGCATCAAACGTTGGAATCAATCCACTAGGCTCGCAATCCATCCACCTTCTGCGAGGGTCTGCCTGTTTCAGTCGCCCGGTAGCAATCCATCGGATGGCTTCGACGGGTTCGATAAGCCGGGCATCAGCGTAGCCGGAGTCTAAGATCTGCCTCTGTACGTCCTCTGACGCGCTCGCATATGCAGCGAAATCCATAAGCGTGATCCGCGGCAAACGAGGAGGCGCGCTCTCGATCCTGAAATCATCCTCTTGTGCGGGTTCGTCATGACCTTTCGGATCGCTCTGTGTCATGCTGCTGCCCTCCGCACGATCGTCGTCACGTTCGTATCATTCGGAGCGTCGAGAATGGCGGAGACATGCCGTCCCCAAGCGTCCAGCGCCGTCCGCTTCTCCTCCTTCCAGTCGTGCCGCTGGTACACGCCTGCAACGCCGCTGCGCGCCCCGCTGACGTGGTTTAGCGTTGCCTCGGTGACTTCGAACCGCACACCCAAGCGTTGAAGGCCTGTCGCCACCGTGCGGCGGAAATCATGAACGCGCCACGGCTCCATATCATGTGCCTTTTCGCCCGCTTCCTTCGCCTGCTGCGCCAGCAACAGCGCGATCTCCCGATCGAGCCGCGTCTTGCCGCGCGAGTAGCCGGAAACCGCCGTCTTGCCGGTGGTCGTGAACACCAGCCCGCGCTTAGGCCATTTGGGAGGTTGTCCGTTTTCGGGGGCGCCCTGCGTCGCCAGCGCGTCGAGTTCAGCAACCGCAAGCGCGTTCAGCGGGACGATATGCACCTTGCCATTCTTCGCGCGATCGGCCGGAAGGGTCCACGTCGCCGTGTCTCGGTCCAATTCGCACCAGTCAAGCGCTGCGATCTCCTCCCGGCGCTGCCCGCTGACGATCAGTAGCCGGTACATCGGCGCGAAGGGATAGCCCAGCTTGTCGGAGGCCTCCCAAATCGTCGCCAACTCAGCGTCGGTAAGGACGCGATCGCGCGAAGCCGGGCCGCGCGGCGCGTCCATGCTTTCGATCGGCGACCGTTCTATGTCGCCACGGCTGACCGCCCACTTGAACAGCTTTCGGAGGGTGGCGTGCATCAGCCGCGCGACCGCAGGACGATCCTTGAGCCTGTCCAGCACGGCAGACACGTCCGAGCGCTTGATAAGGGGTAAGGGGGTGCGCTGGAGGACTGGAACCGCCTCGCGGTCGAGCAAGCTCTTGCCCTGCTGCCAGTCCTTCCAGTGCGCCTTTAGGTAGCCGTCCACGAAAGAATTCGCGTAGGGTTCAAACGCGAGATCGACGGCGATGCGGCGGCGTTCCTTGTCGGCGCTGGCGGGGTCGATGCCCTGGCCGACCATCATGGCGAGCCGCTTAGCCTCCGTCCGTGCCGTCTCCGGTGTCCAAGGCGATCCATGCTTGCCGATGGTGAAGCGCTTCTTCTGCGCCTCGCGCCCGCCCATGCGGTATTGGTAGATGTAGGACTTCGCTCCGTTCGACGTCATGCGCAGGCCGAAACCGGCAAGATCCTCATCCCACAGAAACTCGGTACGGTCGGTTTTCACCAGCGCCCCGATTGTCTTCAATGTCAGCTTGCCAGTCGCCACAGCGCGTCTCCGAGAACCCACGGTGTACCCACCATATCGGAAACTCAGGGAAACTCAAGCGTACAGCGTACTAGTAGAAATGGCGGATTTGCGTGCGTTTTATGTCGGGGTATGGCTCAGGGAAACTCAGTATGGCTCGCGTCTGCTAACTACGAATCTGAGGGTCGGGCGTTCGAATCGCTCCGGGTGCACCACTTCTTCTTTGGCCGATCGGGCCGTTGCCTCTGACCTGCGAAAGCCGGTCAGAGGTTTGCGCGAAAGCGCTACCGTTGTGACCATCGACATGGTGCAACTCCCCATACCTTTGATGGGCCCATACCTTTGATGGGTATGTCCCCGCCGTAAGACGCCGGTAAACCTGCAAACCTTCGCCGACGCTGTAATATTCTATGTCTGGCGGCGTCATGCCTCCACAACCACCTTGCTTCAGGATACGATTGTCGCGAAGCCGTGGCGCGTCGCATCAGAGTATCGGCGGTAAGCAGGCGTTCGCGGTGTGCGAAGGGCGTAGGGGTGGCGGTTGCCACACCACTGCGTTGGCGTGCGTGCTGCCGGAGGGGTTAGGAGATCAAGATGAAATTCAACCGCATTCTCATCGGCGCGAGCGCGCTCGTCCTCGCGTCGCCAGCGTTGGCGAAAGATGCGCCGCGCGTGCAGCCGGTGCAGATTGATTCGTCGCGCCCGGACTGGGAGAATCCGGCGGTGTTCGCGCGCGGCAAGCTGCCGGCGCACGCCACCGGCTTTCCGTTCGAGAGCCGCGCTGCCGCGCTCGCCGGGGATCAGGCGCGGTCGGCGCGGTTTCTCAGCCTCGATGGTACGTGGAAGTTCGCGCTGTCGCCCTCCTCGGATGCGACGCCTGCGGGGTTCGAACAGCCGGGTTACGATGTCGCGTCCTGGGCCGATATCAAGGTGCCGGCGGACTGGCAGGCGCAGGGGTTCGATCAGGCGCGCTACAACAACGTCACCTATCCGTTCCCGGCCAACCGCCCGCTGATCCCGCATGCGACCAATCCGGTCGGCAGCTATCGCCGCGACGTCACGCTTCCCGCCGGCTGGAGCGGTCAGGACGTCATCCTGCACATCGGCGCGGCGGGATCGGCGTATGATGTCTGGGTCAACGGCAAGAAAGTCGGCTATTCGCAGGATTCGAAACTGCCGAGCGAGTTCGACGTCACCCGCTTCGTCACGCCGGGCCGCAACACGATCGCGATCCAGATCCATCGCTGGTCGGACGGCTCGTACCTGGAGGATCAGGATTTCTGGCGGGTCTCGGGGATCGAGCGCGAAGTCTATCTGATGGCGGCGCCGAAGACGCGCGTGAACGACATCTTCGTCCGCGCCGGGCTCGATGCGGCCTATCGCGACGGCGCTTTGTCGGCCGACGTGTCGGTCTCGCCCTCGGCGAAGCCGGTCACGGCGCGCATGACGTTGCTCGACGGGGATCGCACGCTGCTGGTGCGCGCGCAAACGGTCGCCGCCGGATCGGCTGCGCGGACGGTCACGCTCGCCGCGCCGGTGCCGGGAATCAAGCCGTGGTCGGCGGAGACGCCCAACCTCTACACCTTGCTGATCGAACTGGTCGGGGCTGACGGCACGGTGATCCAGGCGACGCCGCAGCGGATCGGCTTCCGCACCGTCGAGATGAAGAACGGCCTCGTCAGCGTCAACGGCAAGCCGATCGTGATCCGCGGCGTCAACCGCCACGAACATGATCCCGAGACGTTCCACGTCGTCTCGGAAGCGACGATGCGGCGCGACATCGAGTTGATGAAGCGGAACAACATCAACGCGGTCCGCACGTCGCATTACCCCAATGACCCGCGCTGGTACGCGCTTGCCGACGAATATGGCCTGTATGTGATGGACGAGGCCAATATCGAGAGCCACGCGTATATGGATTACGCGAACAACCATCAGGACGAGCGCGCCAAATATCAGATCGGCTTCGATCCGGCGTGGAAGGACGCGCATGTCAGTCGCGTCGCCAACATGGTCGAGCGCGACAAGAACCATCCCTCGATCATCTTCTGGTCGATGGGCAACGAAGCCGGGATCGGACCCAATTTCGCCGCCGCCGCCAAGGCCGCCAAGACGCGCGACCCCGGCCGGCTGATCAGCTATCTCGGCTGGGGCACATGGCCGGGGGTGAGTGACCACCGGCCCAATGATTACGCCGACATCTACGCGCCGATGTACGACAGCGCGGAGAAGCTCGCCGATTACGCGACCAACTGGAACTTCAAGCAGCCGCTGATCGAGTGCGAATATGCACACATGATGGGCAATTCGGGCGGCGACCTGAAGGACTATTGGGACGTGATCTACGCCCATCCCAACAAGCTGCAGGGCGGCTTCCTCTGGGACTGGGTCGATCAGTCGATGTATCGCTACACCAAGGACGGGCGGCGCTATTGGGGCGACGGCAGCGAATACGGCCCCAATCCGGGCGGCGAGATCGAGTTCGGTGACGGGCTGCTCCAGTCCGACCGAACCCCCAATCCGGCGCTGTATGAAGTGCGCAAAGTGTATGCGCCGATCCAGTTCGAGGCATTCGATCCCGCCACCGGGCGCGTGACACTCCGCAACCGGCACGATTTCCGCGATCTGTCGGGCTTCGCGTTCGACTGGGAGGTGCAGGAGGATGGCGTCGCGGTCGCGCATGGCACGCTGCCATCGTTGACGACCGCCGCGCACGCCACCGACACGCTGACGGTCCCGCTCGGCGGTATCGCGCGCAAGCCGGGATCGGAATATTTCGTGACCGTGCGGGCGGTCGCCAGGCCCGGCGCGGTGCCGTTGGTGCCGGCGGGCTATGTGGTGGGCTGGGAACAGTTCGCGCTCGGTGAGCGGGCGGCGGCCCCGGCGGCCCCGGCGGCCGGGCAGGCGGTGGCGGTGCGGCAGGCCGCTGACGCGATCACGCTCTCGGCGGCGGATGCGACGCTGACGATCGATCGCAAGACCGGGCTGGTGCGCAGCTACGCGCGGGGCGGCACGCCGCTCGCGAGCGGTGGCGCGCCGCATTTCTGGCGCGCGGTGACCGACAATGACATCGGCATCGGCACCGATCGGCAACTCGCGGTGTGGAAGGCGATGAGCGAAACGCGGACGGTGCGCGGCGTCACCCGCGTCGATTCACCCGAAGGCGGGGCTGCGGTGCGGATCGACTATGATCTCGGCGACGGCGCGGCGCGCTTCCAGTCGCTCTACACGATGGCGCGCGACGGTGGCGTGACGGTGACGGGCGCGCTCGACCCGGTCCGCGCCGATCTGCCGCCGCCGTTCCGCGTCGGCTTCGCGTTCGCGCTGCCGACCGACATCACCACCGCCGAATGGTATGGGCGTGGACCGCATGAAAGCTATGTCGATCGCAAGACCTCCGCGCCGATCGGGCTGTGGCGCGGGCCGATCGCGGCGCAGAACCACGACTATATCCGGCCGCAGGAGACCGGCAACAAGGTCGATGTCCGCTGGATGGAACTGAGCGGCGCGGGGCGCGGCCTGCGTGTCGCTGGCGACACGCCGCTGATGATGAACGTGCTGGCGTTCCCCTATGCCGATCTCGACCGGCACACGCCGGGGACATGGAAGTCGACTGACGTCGTGCCGCACGATCAGGTCACGCTGCTCGTCGATGGCGCGCAATGGGGCGTAGGCGGCGATACCCAGTGGAGCGATGTCGGCAAGCCGCTGCCGAAATATCGCGTCCCGCTGGCGCCGACGCGGGTGACGTTTCGGATGACCGGGTTCGCAGGCGAGGGGACGACACCCGACAAGGCGCGCCCCGCCACCGCGACGACCGGGGAGGAATAAGCCCCCCCCGTTCGGCCTTACGGCAGGGTGCGGATGTGACGGCTGGTGCCGAAACGCCGCTCCTGTCAAATGCTCAGCGCAGCGCCACCATCGTCTCGCCAGTGTGCGACGTTTCTATCCGAAGTGATACGCGGCACTGCCGCGCCGTTGAAGCGCCTGAGCTACCTCTCTCAAGCCTTCGTTCGCGTTGCAAGGGTGCAGAGTATCGGCCATGCTCATTGGATAACGGGAGAGTGCTGATGCAGGATATCTTGAACCGCAGCGAGCGTGTCGGAGTATATGCGATGCGGAGCATGGCAGCGAGCATGATAGCCGCTACCGCCCTCACGCTGGCTGGGTGCGGTGGCAACAGCGGGTCTGGCAAAGCCCCGCAACAGGATATTCCAGCCGCATTCGACACAGCCGCGCGCGCGCTCTCTGCCCAAGCGTATTCGTTGGCGAGCTGCGTCGCCATCGCGGACGACAAGGAGAAACTGGCGTGTTATGCCGCGCTAGGTTTCAAGGATAAAAGCGACGTCTCGAAAGTCGAGGCACTGGCTGGCGCGGCGGACGTAATGAGCGGGAAGCGCTGGCAGATCACGGCGCCAAGTCCGGGCGGGAGCGACAGCTTCCAGGGCACCGCTACGTTGACGCTGGCTTCGCTCCCCAACGAGGGGCCGATGGCGTTCCGTAATACGCGCATCTTGCTGCGCTGTCCGGTGGACTGGGGCGGTCCAAGCAACCAGAAATGGGGTGCGTCGATCGATCTGCCCACCGATGTGTCTTATGATTCAAACAGCAAGGATCGCGGCACCATGGCGATCGAGGTTGATGGTAAGCCCTTCAGTGCAGTCCAGTTCTCACGCACCAGCTTCAACGTGGCCGACGATCAAGCAACGGCGTTCCGCGATGCGGTCATCGCTGGCAAGGCATTGTCTTTCACGGTGAAGACGACCGATGGAAAGACCGGAGCGACGAAGACCCCGCTCCCGGACGCCACGGGCCTGAAAGAGTATTTCGCGAAGTTCTGCGCATAGGGCGCCGGGCCGTTAGCGGTTCGAGAGTTGTGTTCTCGCGCCTGACGGGTGCGAGAAGGCTGGTGTTGTGGAGCGCGTTGATGGTCATAAGTTTATGACCACCGAAGCACTTTGATATTCTAAGCGATATTGGCGATGATCGCGGTGCCATATGGGATCGTCAACCTGTAAGCTGCCAGGGCGTCAGCCGCTAGACATAGCAAGAAACACATCGTTGGGAGCGTTTCCCTGGATGGCGGCTCGGGATCGGTCGTTCGACCGTCTCCGGCAGATGACGCTGCGCGCGGATTGGGCGATCGAAACGCGCGCCTCTCGGACCACAGTGACGTGGGGAGCCGGTATCGATCGGTCACCTGAGCGCGCGTGGGCAGTGCCTTCCAGCGTGGGGGGGTAACTACGTAGCAATCCGTATTGGGTCCTTGCCGGGATGCGAACAAAGCTGCCCGTGGTCAGCCCCCGATTGGTGGGCGTCTCGGATCGGCAACAAGGACCGCGCAATGGCTTATGCGACTGTAAATCCCTATTCTGGCGACGTTCTTGAGACCTTTCCCGAGGCGAGCGACGTCGAGATTCACCGCGCCATCGCGCAGGGCGATGTTGCGTTCAAGGTGTGGCGCGGGACGACGTTCGCGCATCGCGCCGCCGTGATGCGCAGCGCCGCGACCCTGCTACGGGGCGACGCCGACCGCTTCGCGCGGCTGTTGACGCTGGAGATGGGCAAGCTGCTCGGCGAGGCGATGGGGGAGGTGGAACTCTCCGCCGCGATCTTCGACTATTATGCCGACAATGCCGAGCGCCTGCTCGCTCCCGAGCCGCTTCCGGTCGCCGACCCGAGCGAAGGCGAAGCGACGCTGGTGTGCGAGCCGCTTGGGCTGCTGCTGGCGATCGAGCCGTGGAACTTCCCATATTATCAGATCGCCCGCATCATCGCGCCGCAGCTTTCCGCCGGCAACACTATCCTCCTCAAACACGCCGCGAACGTCCCGCAATGCGCGGCGGCGTTCGAGGTGTTGATGCGCGACGCCGGGCTGATCGAGGGCGGGTTCCAGAACCTGTACGCCAATCACGACCAGATCGAGGCGATCATCAACGATCCGCGCGTTCACGGCGTCGCGCTGACGGGTTCGGAAACCGCCGGCGCGGTGGTGGCGGCGCAAGCGGGCCGGGCGCTCAAGAAATCGACGATGGAACTGGGCGGCGCGGATGCGTTCGTCGTGCTCGCCGATGCCAATCTCGAAAAGACCGTGCCGTGGGCGGTGTTCGGCCGCCACTGGAACGGCGGGCAGGTCTGCGTGTCGTCCAAGCGCATGATCATCGTCGATCCGGTCTACGACGCGTTCCTCGAACATTATACCACGGGCGTTGCGGGGCTGCGGATGGGCGATCCGCTCGATCCCGAAACCACGCTCGCGCCGCTGTCGTCGCAAAAGGCGGCGGACGATCTCAAGGCGATGGTCGCGAAAGCGGTCGAACATGGCGCCACCGCCACGGCGGTCGGTCCCGAGGCGCCCAACCGTGGCGCGTTCGTCCAGCCGGTGATCCTCACCAACATCGGCGAGGACAATCCGGCGCGCCATTGGGAGTTTTTCGGCCCGGTATCGATGCTGTTCCGCGCGAAGGACGAGGACGACGCGGTTCGCATCGCCAACGATTCGCCGTTCGGACTGGGCGGATCGGTGTTCACGTCGAACCCCAAACATGGCGCCGAGGTCGCCGCGCGGATTTCGACCGGGATGGTGTTCGTCAACCATCCGACGATGGTGAAGGCCGACCTGCCGTTCGGCGGCGTCCGTCGCTCCGGCTATGGCCGCGAATTGCTCGGTCTCGGCCTCAAGGAATTCGTCAACCACAAGCTGATCGATGTCGTCGACATCGATGCGCCGTTCTGAACGAGGGCAGGGATCATGGAAAAGACAATGAAAGCCGCCGTCGTCCGCGCATTCGGCAAACCTCTGGTCATCGAGGAAGTGGCGGTGCGGATGCCGGGTCCGGGCCAGATCCTCGTCAAGATCGCGGCGACCGGCGTGTGCCACACCGATCTGCACGCCGCCCAGGGCGACTGGCCGGTCAAACCCAACCCGCCGTTCATCCCCGGCCATGAGGGCGTCGGCCATGTCGTTGCGGTCGGCGCGGGTGTCACGCATGTGAAGGAAGGCGACCGTGTCGGCGTGCCGTGGCTCTACACCGCTTGCGGGCATTGCGTGCATTGCCTCGGTGGGTGGGAGACGTTGTGCGAAGACCAGCAGAACACCGGCTATTCGGTCAACGGCAGCTTCGCCGAATATGTCATCGCCGACCCCAATTACGTCGGCCATCTGCCTGACAACATTGGATTCGTCGAGATCGCGCCGATCTTGTGCGCGGGCGTAACGGTCTACAAGGGCCTCAAGGTCACCGACACCAAGCCGGGGGACTGGGTGGCGATCTCGGGCATCGGCGGGTTGGGCCACATGGCAGTGCAATATGCCAAGGCGATGGGCCTGAATGTCGTCGCGGTCGATATCGACGATGCCAAGCTGCGGCTGGCCGAGGAGCTTGGCGCGACGCTGACGGTGAATGCGCGCAACACCGATCCTGCCGCGTTCATCAAGAAGGAGATCGGCGGCGCGCAGGGCGTGCTGGTGACGGCGGTCTCGCCGATCGCCTTTGCGCAGGCGATGGGGATGGTGCGTCGCGGCGGGACGGTCGCGCTCAACGGCCTGCCACCGGGCGATTTCCCGCTGTCGATCTTCGATACCGTGCTCAACGGCATCACCGTGCGCGGATCGATCGTCGGCACCCGGCTCGACCTTCAGGAAGCGCTCGATTTCGCCGGCGACGGCAAGGTTCGTGCGACCGTTGCCACCGACACGCTCGAAAATATCAACGATATCTTCGGGCGGATGCATCGTGGCGAGATCGAGGGACGGATCGTGATCGACTTCGAGAAAGTGTGACGCTCGGTCGCCTCCAGCGCGGGTAGGCCGAACGAACCGTCGTCAATCTCCAGCACAGTGACCGACGCGGCATGACTCAGCAACGGCATCGCCGCGATCGCGTCGGCCATGATCGCCTCGCGATGATGACGCGGGGCGATTATAGCTTTCTGGCGTTCGACCAGATGCGGTTCCTTCACGCGCTTTCAGCTTCACGCCTTCGGCCTGCGGTCGGCGCGTCATGTCCATTTCGAGCAGATCGTCGCAGGCACGGGTGCGCGCCGCGATCCCGGAGCGGGGGGTGAACCCCGCGCTTTCGGCTTGGCCCCCGCACCGCGCGCGGGGGCCAAGCGATCGTGCTTCCGTGGCCGAGGATCAGTGGCCCAAGATCAAGGGAAGCGTGCTGCTGGACAGCATGCGTTTGGTCACGCCGCCGAACGTTTCGCGCAGCCTGCCATGCCCATAGGCGCCCATCAGGACATAATCGGCACGCCAGCGCGCGGCTTCGTCCTCGATAAGCGCGTCCGGCGTGTGCCGCGCTGTATCGACGATGCGGACGGTGGCGTGGACATCGTGGCGCGAGAGATATTCGGCCGCTTCATTCGGCGCGACGCCATGCCCGCTGCCCTGCGCCATGAAGATTTCGACATCCTTCGCCCGCTTGAGCAGCGGCAGGCTGGCGCGCATCGTCGCGGCTGCGGACCCGCCACCATCCCAGGCGATGAGCGCGCGGTCGAGCCGCATGCTCTTGAGCGTTTCGGGAACCGCGAGGATGGGCGCACGCGCGTGCATCAAGAGCTCGCTGACGATGTCGCGCATATCGGGACCGGCGACGTCGAGCTTGCGGTTGAGCACGATAAGATCGGCCAGCGCCGCCTTGTCTTGCAGGCAACGCTCGATCGATCCGGTGGTATCGCACCAGTCCCACGGCACGTCTTCATTCGCCAGTCGCGCTTCGAGCGCGGCCTTGTTCTTGGTTTCGCGCTCGCATTCGTCGGCGAAGAGGATCGCTTCCGCTTCGGCCCCGCCATAATAATCACCGACCAGAATCGGCAGGATGGAGACATCGACGCAGGACAAATGCCCCTCCAGCGCACGGGTGATGTCCAGCGCGGCTTGCAGGCGCGCCTCCTGTCCGCTGTCGTCATGCACCAGCAAGAGAATGTTCTTCATGGCCACCTCCAATGTTTCGACGGTGACGATAGGAAAGCGGGCGGTAGCGCCGATATGCGGGATGATACGGATACCCTCATCCTCGCCCCGCGTCTCAATGCCGAAGGCGTGGCTTGGCGCGGTTGGCATGCTAGGGGAGCCACATGTCAAACTCCCGAAGCACCACCGGCACCGTCGACGTCGACGGCCTCAAATACGACTGGCGATTCCAGCGCGAGCCCCAATGGTCGGATGATGAAGGCTGGAAAGGGATGGTGATCTCCCTGTTGCAGAGAGACGCCCAGCGCGAAGCGTTGCTGGAATTTCCTGCCCCCAAGCGCCTGTTGAAGGGATTGCCACGCGGGCGCCTTCAGCTTGATGACGCAACGCTTTCTCGCGGCGTGCGAGCGGCGTTGTCTGCGGGGTGGGAGCCGATGTCGCGCGGTCGGCCGATGGTCTTCACGGTGGATGCCGAAGGAAACTGAGGCGTGACCCCGCGTCAGGCCCTTGTTTTCCGGTCGGAGTAGAGGCACCCGGCGCGGATGCACACCGAGACGGATCTCGAAACCATGATATTGGGGCCGGTCCTCGCGGATCGTGCCTGCGGGGATTGCACCGTTTGCTGCACGGTGCTTGCGATCGATACGCAAGATTTCAAGAAGCCTGCGGAAACGCCGTGCGCCCACCGCTCCGCAGGCGGATGCGATATCTATGACATGCGTCCGCACATCTGCCGCACATGGTTCTGCGCCTGGCGACGGGTCGCGGCCATGCCGGATGCGGCCCGGCCTGATCGATCCGGCCTGCTTGTATCGCTCAATTTCGTTCAGAAGCCGCAGAACTGCTTCGAAGGTGTCGCGATCAACGTCCGTGCGCTCGCCGGCAGCGAAGCGATACAGAACGGCATGGCTGCCACCGTACTCGACAGCGTGTGCGATCAGTTGGTCCCCGTCTGGTTCAGCGATGGATCGAAGAAGATGTTGATGCATCCCGAGAATGACGTGGCGCGCCTCGTGCTCTCGGGGGATGTCGCACCTGCACATCTGCAGGACGAGGTGGGCGCATGGCGTGAGCGCTACGGCGTCTTCGCTGCGAACGTGTAGGTCTCGAACGCGGCATCCGCGCACGAGCGGCCAGTGCCGACGCGATGAATATGGGAAAGAACGACATGCGGAAATGGGTGACGGGACTGGTGCTGGCAATGCTCGCGGCGGGGCAGGGGGCTGCGGCCGCGCCGGCGGGGCCGCGCTGGGATGCGCCCGGCGATGCCAACCCGCTGCTGCCCGGCTATTTCGCCGATCCGTCGATCGTCCACGATGGCGGTCGCTGGTATGTGTTCGCGACGATCGACCCGTGGGGCGACGACCGGCTCGGCCTGTGGACATCCGCGAACGGACGCGACTGGACTTTCTCGACGCCCGACTGGCCGACCAAAGCCGCCGCCACCAGCCCCACCTCGGGCGATTCGAAGGTGTGGGCGCCGTCCGTGGTGAAGGCCGCGAACGAGCGCTGGTACATGTATGTTTCGGTCGGCAGCGAAATCTGGGTCGGCACCGCGCCGTCGCCGGCGGGGCCGTGGCGCGACGCGAACGGTGGCCGGCCGCTCGTGTCCAAGAGCTTCGCGCCCGCCTACCACATGATCGATGCCGAGGCGTTCGTCGATACGGACGGGCGCGCCTATCTCTACTGGGGTTCGGGGCTGAACTGGGTCAACGGCCATTGCTTCGCTGTCCGGCTCGCGCCCGACATGGTGCATTTCGACGGGCCGCCGCGCGACGTGACGCCAGCGCACTATTTCGAGGCGCCCTTCATGGTGAAGTCAGGTGGTCACTATTTGCTCACGTACAGCGACGGCAACACCACCAAGGACACGTACAAGGTCCGCTACGCGATCGGCGACACGCCGTTGGGGCCATTCCGGGAGGCCGCGAACAGTCCGGTGCTGGAAACCAGCGTGGCGCGCGATGTGGTGAGTCCCGGCCACCATGCCGTGTTCCGCTCGGGCAAGCAGGCCTATATCCTGTACCATCGCGCCGCGCTGCCGTGGCCGCGCGGCGGGGATGAGGTGCTTCGCCAGGTCGCCGTCGACCCGCTGAGTATCGGCGCGGACGGCACGATCGGCAAGGTGGACCCATCGCACGGTACGGCTGTCGCCGGGTTTGCTCCGGCGCGGGATCGTGGCCTGCCGTGGCGCGCTTCCGGCAGCAATGATTCCGACGCGCTGTACGGCCCGGCGCGCGCGGCGGATGATAATTACGCGACGCTCTGGAAACCGGCAGCCGGCCCTGCCCAACTGGTCGCCGATCTGGGGCGTGTCCGGCCCGTTACCGGTAGCCGGTTGCGCCCGGAATATGCCACGCGCGACTATCGCTTCGGTGTCGAGTCGTCGTCGGACGGCAGGACGTGGCGGCAGATCGTGCCGGTCGGCGCGCATCGCGGCTCGCCCATTACGGTGAGTCACCGCACCGACGCGCGATACCTGCGCCTCACCTTCCCCGACGGTCGAGCCGCACTGTGGGAATGGTCGATCGACTGATTGACGCGGGCGGTACGTCGCCGGTTGCGCCGCAGGGCCAATCCCGGCGCGTCCGTATCTTTGTATGCGCAAGCGGGCTAGGCTGCGCTCGAGTCGGTTTCTCTCGCGCTTTGCTCATCGCCTCTCCCGGAAGGGCTCTCACACCGCGAGTCTCGGTTCAGTTCGAAAGGCCGACATGGCCGATACCGCAGCGCCGCCGCCCAACGTCGCCGACAGTCTCATGCTGGCGATGGTCGCGTCATCGGATGCGCCGCTTCTGCTCCTCGATGGCGATCTGACGATCATCGCCGCCAGCCACTCTTTCGGGCGAGCGTTCGCGGTCGATGTCACCACCGCGTCCGGCAGCCCGGTCTTCGATTTGGGCGCTGGCGAATGGCGCTCGCCGAAGCTTCGCTCGTTGCTGACCGCGACGGCGTCGGGACAGGCGGCGATCGATGCCTATGAGATGGATCTGGCAAGGCCCGACCACGGAACTCGCCGGCTCGTAATCAAGGCCCAGAAGCTCCACTATGCCGATGCCGCCGCGCCGCGCATCCTGATGACGGTATCCGACGTGACGGACGCCCGCATCGCGGAGCGGCTGAAGAACGATCTGCTGCGCGACAAGGCGGTTTTGCTCCAGGAGGTTCAACACCGCGTTGCCAACAGTCTTCAGATCATCGCCAGCGTGCTGATGCAGAGCGCGCGCGGGGTGCTCTCGGAGGAAACCCGAACGCATCTGACCGATGCACATAACCGGGTGATGTCGATCGCGACGGTGCAGAAGCAGCTCGCCCAGGCGGGGCAGGGCGATGTCGCGCTTCGTCCCTATTTCACCCAATTGTGCCAGAGCCTCGGCGCGTCGATGATCCGCGATCACGATAAGCAGTCGATCGAAGTCAGCGGCGACGAGAGCCGGGTCGGAGCCGACGTTTCGATCAGCCTCGGCCTGATCGTGACCGAACTGGTCATCAACGCCCTCAAGCACGCCTTCCCGGGCGACCGCGCCGGGAAGATCATCGTCGATTACACATCCCGGGGGGCGGACTGGACCCTTTCGGTCGGCGACGATGGTGTCGGCATGCCCGAGGCGGGTGGCGAAGCGACACCGGGACTTGGCACGACGATTGTCGAGGCGCTCGCCCGTCAGTTGAAGGCGCGTGTGGCGGTGACGGGCAGCAAACCCGGTACGTCCGTCTCGATCGCCCATGTCCAGAGCGCCGCCGCCGGCGGCAACGGCGTCAAGCCGCCCGAGCACGCCGTTTAGCCGACATCGGCGGATCGCTGGGCGATGTCGCATTGCGATCATCTACGTCTGCACGCGACCTGTTAGGGTATTGAAAGGTCGCCGCAGGTCACGCGTTAGGTGCCGGGTGAAATTCGCACGCAGTTTCTGCCGTCACGTTTCGCATCGTATAATGCGCTGTCGGCGCGGGCCACCAGCATCTGCAGCACATTGCGATCATTGCCGTCCAGTGCATCGCGTGTCGCGGCGCCGATACTCACACTGACCGTTATGTCGACATCTCCGACCGCAATCGGCACGCGGGCGATCGCCTGACGCAGACGCTCCGCCACCATACCGGCCTCGTCATTGCCGGAGGTCGCCAGCAGGACGACAAATTCCTCGCCGCCGAAGCGCGCAATCAGATCGTGCTCACGCAGCGCTTCCTGGCAGCGTGCCGCCACGGCTTTGAGCACCTCGTCGCCGACCGGATGCCCGTAGGTGTCGTTGATCTGCTTGAAATGGTCTACATCGACCATCAGAATCGCGATGCCCCGCCCATCGCCTTGCGCAGCGGTTATGATCTGGGCCGAGCGTTGTTCGAAGTAACGGCGGTTTGAAAGGCCGGTCAGCGAATCCGAATCGGCAAGACCGCGCAGTCTTGCCGACAATTGCAATTCCGCCGTGACGTCTGTGAACAGCCAGATACGCCCATGTTGCCCGTCGCCGCTGACCGGGTGGGTGTCCACTTCATATGTCCGCTCCCCCACGATCCAGTGCATGCTCACGGCATAATTGACGTTTCCGACATGCGCCGCATAGGCGGTGTCGAGCGCGGCGTGGTTGTCGCACCGCGCGCGCAGCGCCCGCATCGGTGCAGCCAGATCTCTCGCCCGATGCGGGCCGGGCATGGCGGCCAGCAAGTCTGCGGCGCGTTGGTTGATCACGGCACTTTGCCCATCGCCGTCGAACAGGACGATGCCGGACGGAACGCTATCGAGAAGATCGTTGAACTGGTCGCGCATCGCCATTTGCCGGGCGGCCTCGCGGCGTGTCATCAGCGTATTGGCGACACTGCTGGCGAGCAGCGGCACATGCTGGATCAGCGGTGCTGTCGGCGGGATCGTAGTCCAGAATAACAGAAGACCGCTTTTGGGCGCATGATCGACAGGTGCCGGCACGAACAGCAGGCTGGCGGGCCTGTCGGGGAGTGCATGGACCACCGCTGTCGGCAATCGAAAGCTGTCGGCGGCCAGCGGCAGATGCGACCAGCCGGTGTCGAAGACGCCGCTTCTGTCCAGGTTGAAACCGGTGAAATGATGGGGCGGCGAGGAGGCGACCGGGGTCGCCCGCCCTGCGTCGTCCACTTCCAATGCCATCACCAGCGCGGCGTCGCACGCCACACGCGCAAAGCCGCACAGTTCGTACAGCGCCTCGCTGAAGGTCGGGATCATGATGCGGTGTCAGCCCAGACGGCGTTCGAGAATACGGATCACTTCGGCCGGCGCCGTTATGTGCGGCAAGTGACCGGCGGCATCGATGATGTCGAGGCTTGCGTTCGAGATCGCACCGGCAAGCCATTCGCCGACCTGGATCGGGACCGCGACATCCGAAGACGTCTGGATCAGGTGTACCGGCGTCGCGACGCGCAGCACCGCCTGTCGCATGTCGGATTCGAAGATGGTGCGTGACGTGTTCAGGGCGATGTCGGGCCGCATCTGGAAGAGCGTGCGTGAGAAGTCGGCGACAGCCTCACGATCATCGACGCCGACGACGATCGGGGCGAATCCGGCGACCCAGGCCTGGTAGTTCGCAGCCATGCTCTCGAACAATTGGTCCAGATTCTCCTGCTCGAAGCCGCCGACATAGTCTGCATCGTTGAGGTAACGGGGCGAGCCGCCGATCATCACGATTTGCTCGAAAAGATCAGGCCTTGCGCTGGCTGCGGCCGCGCCGATCATGCAGCTCATCGAATGGCCGACATACGTGCATCCCTGCAGGCCCAATTCGTCCATGAGTTCCACAAGATCGTCGGCATAGCCGAACATCGATCCGTGCCGTTCGAAGTCGTAGCTCTCGGCCCCCATCGGACCGCAACCGGCTAGGTCGAAGGACACGACGTCGAAGCGCGCTTCAAACCACGGCCGCAGCGACGTCCAGGCATCCTGATCGGTGCCGAAGCCATGCGAGAGGATGACAACCCGGTTCCCTGCTCCCGTGCGTCGACCGCGCAATTTCTCGAACCAGCTCACGACGCTCCAGCCCCCCCCCATGGCACCACCTGAGGTTTGTCTATGACGAATGGGTAATAGGGTCCACCGCGTTGGTGCCGTGGCTTCCGTCACAAAACGCGACGTCGCGGATGTCGTCGTCCTGCGTATCTGCTGCGGACTGATGCGGCCTCTTTGCGCCGCGATCTGTCCTTGCCACCATAAAGCTGGCAAGGACGTGCGGATGATCTCTCCCACACGCGCGCCCGCCGCCCAACGCCACTCCACCGGACCCCAAGCATGACCCCCTCCGCCCGCGTACAGGCGGCGATCGACCTCCTCGACGAAATCCTCGAAGCCGCCAAACGCGGCGGCGCGGCGGCGGACACGCTGATCGCACGCTATTTCGCAACGCGGCGCTATGCTGGCAGCAAGGACCGGCGCGCGGTGCGTGAGCTGGCCTATGCGGCGATCCGGCTGTGCGGTGAGCCGCCGGCCAGTGGCCGCGCGGCGATGCTGGCGGTGGCGGCGCGCGATCCGGCGCTGGCGGCGCTGTTCACGGGCGAGGGCCATGCCCCCGCGCGGATCATGCCGGACGAACCCGCCGCCGCCGAGGGCGTCGCGCCCGAATGGCTCCGCGCGGCGCTGGCCGCCTCGGGCCTCGCCGACGCAGAACTCGCCGCGCTGGTCGAGCGCGCGCCGCTCGATATCCGCATCAACCGCCTCGCCGATGTGGCCGTCGCGATCCCCGACGCCGAACCGATCCCCGGTCTGCCCGACGCGCTGCGGCTGCCCTCCGGCGTCAATGTCGAGGCGCTACCCGAATGGGCTGCGGGTGCAATCGAGGTACAGGATGCCGGCAGCCAGATCGTCACACTGGCCGCGCAAGCTGCGCCGGGCCAGCGCATCGTCGATCTCTGCGCGGGCGCGGGCGGCAAGACGCTCGCGCTTGTCGTGGCAATGATGAATGACGGTGCGATCTTAGCCAGCGATAGCGATCGTGGGCGACTTTCGCGACTTTCGCCCCGCGCCACGCGCGCCGGCGCATCGATCGTCACGACGCGCCTGCTCGATCCCGGCCGCGAGGCAGAAGCGCTCGCCGACTGGGCGGGCGAGGCCGATTGCGTACTGATCGACGCGCCGTGCTCGGGCACCGGCACATGGCGGCGCAACCCCGAGGCGCGCTGGCGGCTCACACCGGACCGGCTCGCGCGGCTGGTCGAGACGCAGGCGCGCCTGCTCGACGTCGGCGCGGCGCTGGTCAAGCCGGGCGGCGCGCTCGTCCACATCGTCTGCTCGCTGCTCGATGCCGAGGGCGCGGGGCAGGTGGCGCGCTTCCTTGGCGGCCATCCCGGTTGGCGTGCCGAGCCGCTGGCGCTCCCCGCCGGACGCGCGCACGGCGATGGCGTGCGACTGACGCCAGCGCATGACGGCACCGACGGCTTTTTTGTCGCGCGCCTGCAAGCCCCGTGTTAGCTTGGTGGTATTGTGCCGAAACTGGAGTGGATCATGCGCTATCTGTCCGTCGCCGCTGCCGCCGCGATGACGTTGTTGACGGTGTCGACGGCGGTCCACGGCCAGCGCCCCGACGACGCGATTGACGCGCGCTCGCTCGCGCTGGTCGAGACGGGCAAGGCAGCGCAAGCCGCCGGCAATCTCGACGGCGCGATCGACGCCTATGAGAGCGCGTTGGCGGTCGATCCGCGTACCCGCGCGGCGTTCATCGGGCTTGGCGAAGTCGCCCGCACGCGCGACCTGCCGGGCAAGGCAATCCGTTTTTACCGTGAGGCGCTAGAGTTACAGCCCGACGACGTCGCCGCGCTGAAGGAGCAGGGCGAAGCGCTCGTCCAGCAAGGCGCGGTCGAGCGCGCCAAGACCAACCTCACCAAGCTGCGCACCGTCTGCGCCAAGCGGAGCTGCCCCGAGATCGCGCAGTTGAGCGCGGTGATCGCCAAGGGGCCGCCGATCGTCACCGCCTCCGCGACCCCGGCGGCGAAGAGCGAGAAGAACTGAACCGCGCTACGCTTTCGCCTGCTCGACGAAATCGACGTCGCGCCGCTCGGGGCCGATCGCGGTCCAGATCACGATCACGACGACGGTAATCCCCGCCACCAGCGCCAACGCGAAGCCGTAATCGCCGCCGTGGCTCTCGGCGACACTCGCCTGGATCACCGCGTTGCGTGAGGCGATCAAATTGCCGAGCTGATACGCGAAGCCCGGAAACATGCCGCGCACCGCCGCCGGCGACAGTTCATTGAGGTGGACCGGCACGATCCCCCACGCGCCCTGCACGGCGACCTGCATCAGAAACGCCCCCGCGCCGAGCATCAGTGGCGTGGTAGAGAATGCCCACAAAGGAATGACCGGCAAGGCGCACAGCGCGCCGATGATGATCGCGCGCTTCCGACCGATCGTCTCGGACCAGATGCCGAAGCCGATCCCGCCGACAATCGCGCCCGCGTTCATCACCATCGCGAGCAGCCCGGCGGTTTGGGTGGAGAGGTGATGCTGCTCCTTGAGGAAGGTCGGATACACATCCTGCGTGCCGTGACTGAAGAAGTTGAACGCGGTCATCAGCACGACGAGGTACAGCGCGATCTTCCAGTTGCTGAGCAAGGCAGTGATCGGATTGACGCGCGGCTTTTCGGCGAGTGCTTCGAAGGCCGGGCTTTCCTCGACGTGCATGCGGATCAGGAAGACGAGGATCGCCGGCACCACGCCGATCAGGAACATGCCGCGCCAGCCGATGTGATCGAACATCAGGAAGAACACCAAGCTCGCGAGGAAATAGCCCGAAGGATAGCCGCTTTGCAGCAGGCCCGAGACGAAGCCGCGCATCTTCGCCGGGATGCTCTCCATCACCAGGCTCGCGCCGATGCCCCATTCGCCGCCCATCGCGAAGCCGAACAGCGCGCGGATCACGAACAGCGAGGTCAGCGACCAGGCGAAGGCGGATAAGACCGAGAAAGCGGAAAAGGCGAGGATGACGATCATCATCACCGGGCGCCTGCCGTATCGATCGGCCAACAGACCGAACACGAACGCGCCGAACGGCCGTGCGGCGAGCGTGAAGAAGGTCGCTTCGGCGGTGGTCTTGACGTCGGTGCCGAATTCCCTGGCGACCGCCGAGAACATGAACACCATCAGGAAAAAATCGAACGCGTCTAGCGTCCAGCCGAGATAGCTCGCCCAGATCGAGCTTTTTTGCGCTCCGGTGAGCGATTTCAGATCGGCAAATACGCTCATGACGCCCCCGGTTCCGTGTCAGGCATTACGTGCCACGGCCGGGTGCGATTGGAAAGCACTCGGCCGCCACCCGAACCATTCGAGTGGCGGCCGATCGCGATCAGATGAAGCGGTTGATCAGATTTTCGAGCCGCTCCTGCTGGCCCGAACGCGGCTTGGGGTCGAGACCCTTCTCGACCGCGAGATCGGCAATGCCGGCGAGGTCGAGCGCGCCGATCTGCGTGCCCAGGTCGCCCGTCCAGCCGGCATAACGCTCAGCCTTGATCGCATCGACGCGACCGTCCTCGATCAGCTTGGCGGCGCCGAGCAGGCCCCGCGCGACGGTGTCGATGCCGCCGATATGGCCGTAGAACAGATCGACTGCGTCCATCGATTGGCGACGCACCTTCGAATCGAAGTTGAAGCCGCCATCGGTGAAGCCACCCGCGCGGATGATCTCGACCATCGCGAGCGTCAGCTCTTCAGCCGAGTTGGGGAATTGGTCGGTATCCCAGCCATTCTGGTGATCGCCGCGGTTGGCGTCGATCGAGCCGAACAGGCCGAGCGCGTTGGCCGTGGCGATCTCATGCTCGAACGTATGGCCAGCGAGCGTCGCATGGTTCGCCTCGATGTTGACGCGCACTTCATTCTCAAGGCCGTAGCGCTTGAGGAAACCGTACACGGTAGCGGTGTCGAAGTCGTACTGGTGCTTGGTCGGCTCGTGCGGCTTCGGCTCGATCAGGATCGTGCCCTTGAAGCCGATCTTGTGCTTGTGCTCGACGACGAGGCTGAGGAAACGCCCGAAATTGTCGAGTTCGCGCTTGAGATCGGTGTTGAGCAGCGTCTCATAGCCCTCGCGACCGCCCCACAGCACGTAGTTGCTGCCGCCGAGCCGATGCGTCGCCTCGAGCGCATCGCGGACCTGCATCGCGCCGAACGCATAGACTTCGGGATCGGGGTTGGTCGCGCCGCCGGCGGCGAAGCGGGGGTGGCTGAACAGGTTGGCGGTGCCCCACAGCAGCTTGCGGCCTGACGAGGCCTGGAGCGTCTCGAGATGATCGACCGCTTCGGCGAAGAACTTGCGATGCTCGGTGACGTTATGCGCGTCTGCCATCACGTCGATGTCGTGGAAGCAGTAGAAGGGGATGTCGAGCTTCGAGAAGAAGTCGAACGCCACTTCGCGCTTGGTCGCGGCGGCGGCGCTGTCGTTCGGTCCCTTGTGCCACGGGCGGTTAAAGGTGCCGCCGCCGAACACGTCGCTGCCCTGCCAGACGAAGGTGTGCCAGAAACAAGCTGCGAAACGGAGGTGGTCCTCCATCCGCTTGCCGAGCACGACCTTGTCCTTGTCGTAATAGCGATAGGCCAGCTCGTTGCTGCTGTCCGGGCCTTCGTATGTGATCGTCGGAATGTTTGCAAAGAAGTCGATGGCCATCAGGCACTCCTTGGGGTGGTATTCTGGGAGGTGATATTCTGGGGGGTGATATGCGGATAGGCGTCGCGGAAGGCGGCGAGCTTGGGGGCGAGGCGATCGACCAGCGCGGCATCGGGTTCGATGACGTGCGCGACCGGCGGCGCGACGCACACCTCGGCGGGCGAACCGCCATCGACCGCGAGTTGCGCGAGCCGCGCCGCGCCGAGCGCAGGGCCGACCTCGCCGCCCTGAAGATAGACCAGCGGCGTGTTCAGCGCGGCGGCAAGCGTCGCGCCCCAGTAGCGCGAGCGCGCACCGCCGCCTATCACGGACAATTGCGCGACCTCGGTGCCAGCGCCCCGCAACGCGTCGAGCCCATCCGCAAGCGCGAACGCGACCCCTTCGAGCACCGCCTGCGCGAGCCGCTCGGGGCCGGTATCATTGTCGAGACGGAGGAACGCGCCGCGCACCTCGGCATCGTTGTGCGGCGTGCGCTCGCCTGAGAGATAGGGGAGGAACAGCTCCGGCCCGCTCGCCGGCCCGGCCTTTTCGGCGCGTGCGAACAGATCGGCGGCGCCGGCGGCTCCGGTCAGCCGAGCGACCCAGTCGATGCAGGATGCGGCGGACAGGTGTACCGACATCTGATGCCACATGTCGGGCAGGCAGTGGCAGAAGGCGTGGACCGCGCGACCCGGATTGGGCCGGAAGGCATCGTTCGCGACGAAGATGACGCCGGACGTGCCGAGCGAAAGCAGCGCGTCACCGTCCTTGACGACCCCGACACCGGCTGCGCCGGCGGCGTTGTCACCGCCGCCGCCTGCGACCGGCACCTGTGGCATGCCCCAGAGTTCCGCCACGTCGGCACTCAGACGTCCAGTCGCCTGTGGTCCCTCGACCAGCGCTGGCATCTGGCTGACATCGAGTCCGCACGCGGCGAGCAATTCGTCGCTCCATTTGCGACCGGCCACGTCGAGCCAGAGCGTGCCCGCCGAGTCCGACATGTCGGAGGCTTTGTTGCCGGTCATCAGCAACCGGACATAGTCTTTCGGCAGCAGCACCAGCTTGGTCGCGGCGAACACCTCCGGTTCGTGCTTGCGCACCCACGCCAGCTTGGGCGCGGTGAAGCCGGGCATGACGATATTGCCGCCGACCGTGCGGAACAAGGGCGTCGCCGCTTCCAGCTCGGCGCATTCGGCATGGCTGCGACCGTCGTTCCACAGGATCGCGGGGCGCAGCGGCGTGTCGTCCGCGCCCAGCAGGGTCGCGCCGTGCATCTGCCCGGCGAGGCCGATGCCGCGCACTGCGCGCCGCACGTCGGCATCGATCGCCTGTACCGCCGCCGTCGTCGCCGCCCACCAGCTATCGGGGTCCTGTTCGGACCAGAGCGGATGAGGGCGTTGCACGGTGAGCGCCGCCGTGCCCTGACCGACCACGGTGCCGTGCGTGTCTATGACGACGGCCTTGACGCCCGACGTGCCGATATCAATGCCGAGGAACATGCGGTTACTTCACGAAGGGGTTGATGGTCTTGATCGAGCCGTCAGGGTTGAAGAACAACTCCGTCACCTTGACGTTGCGGAGGTGGTTCTTGTTGCTGAGCTGCGTATCCGCATAGAACAGCCACCATTTACCGGCATTTTCGATGATCGAATGGTGCGTCGTCCAGCCCTGCACCGGCAGCAGGAAATGACCACGGAATTTGAAGGGGCCATAGGGGCTGGTTCCGGTGGCGTAGTTGAGGAAGTGCGTGTCACCGGTCGAATACGTGTAATAATATGTGCCGCCGCGCTTGAACATCCAGGATGCCTCGAAGAAGCGCTTGTCGTGCTCGCCGGTCTTCACCGGCTGACCGTCTTCACCGAGGATGACCGCGTCGCGCGGCTTTTCGGCGAAGCTCTTCATGTCGGCGTTCATCCGCACGACCTTGCCCGACAAAGCTGGCTTCTCGGTATCGCCGAGATCGGTGTCGCTGCCGTTGGGATCGAATTTGCCGGTCGCCCAGCGCTGGAGCTGGCCGCCCCAGATGCCACCGAAATACATATAGGTCTTGCCGTCGGTATCGGTGAACACGGCGGGGTCCATCGAGAAGCTGCCGGCGATCGGCCTGGGCTCGGCCTTGAACGGACCCATCGGGCTTTTCGAGGTGGCGACGCCGATGCGGAACGTGCCGAGGCCGTTCTTGTCCTTCACCTTGTCGCGCGCCGGGAAGTACAGATAATAGGTGCCGTTCTTATACGCGGCATCGGGCGCCCACACCTGCTTCGACGCCCACGGGATGTCCTTCACGTCGAGCGCGACCGGGCCGACCGTGACCGGTCCGCCGATCCGGTCCATCCGCAGCACGCGGTAATCGTGCATGGCATATTGGTTGCCGAGATCGTCGTCGGGGATGTCGGTCGGCACGTCATGCGAGGGATAGACGTAAATCTTGCCATTGAAGACATGCGCCGATGGATCGGCGGTATAGATCGACGTGACGAGCGGCTGCGACAGGAAACGCGATGCGTCGGCGCCCTTGCTGTCCTCATGGGCCTGTGCGGTGGCTGCGCTGGTGCCGAGCAGAGCCGCGATTGTGATCGATGTCCGAAGTAGCATGCCGTTCACCACCCTCTTAGCCTTCTGAAGAGGCCCGATTGATACGATAGCGCTACCATATCGGGGAAGAACGGGTGTGGCAATTGCGCACCGCAGAGCTTTTTCGCCGTTAAAACGTCGCAAACACAGTTTTAATAGACGCTAACGCCAGAGCGCGTTGACGGGCGCGTGCGGTTCAATTGCGATCGACGTCGCGAGCTCAGGCGTGGCGAAATCCTCGATATCGACGAAGCGGCTGCCCCAGCTATCGACCAGGGTGAGGAGATGGCCGACGAGCGGCGCGGTTCGATGCTCGACCACCAGCGACCGAAACGGCAGCGGCAACGTTGGGCTGGGTTGCAGCGCCTGCGCCAGCGGCGCCTGCGCTGGGGTGAACGACAGCGGCGAGAACAGGCAGGCGCCGGCGATGTTGCCGAGGTAGGATTTGGGCGAAAGCTGCGCCCAGCGCACCACCGCCAGACAGGCGAGCCCGCGCGCTACCATCACATGCGGTTCGCCCGCCGCCCGCGCTGCCTCGTCGAGCTGCATCGCCCAGAAGCCGCGATGATGCTTGTGGCTCATATCGAGCGTCAGCGTGCGGACGTCTTTGCGACCCGCCGCTGGCCACTCAGGCGCGCGGTCGCCCGCCACCGCCACCGTAAGGAACGGATGGCTACCGAAAAACTCGCTCTCCAACGTCATGACCGGACTCCTCAAGGGATTTGCGCCGTTCGGGTCGGGTGGGCCGCGACTCCAGTTCAAGACACGGATGATATTCCTATCACGCGCATAGGCAATCGCCCTTGCGCCGAATCGATGACGCGATGCGCCGGTCCGTCAATCGCCGCCGGACATCGCTTCGTCGCAGATATCGAGAAAGGCGCGGACGCCGGGCGTGACGTATTTCTCACGATGCGAGACGATGTAGAAGCGCCGGTGCAGATCGAGGTCGGCGGCTTCAAGCCGCACCACGCGGCCTTGGGCGACGGCATCGCGCGCGGCGAGTTCGGAGACGCAGCCGATCAGGTCGCTCACCGCGACCATCTCGATGACCGCCTCGATCTGCTGCACGTCCATCGCGATCTGCCAGGCGCTCCAGTGCGGGTGCATCGCGCGGTCGAGCGTCTGGCGGGTGCCCGATCCTGTCTCGCGCACCACCCAGCGTTCGGCGAGCAGATCGTCGATCGGGCAGGGCGAGCGCCCGGCGAGGCGATGGCCGGGCGCGCAGATCACCACGAGTTCGTCGCCGAGCCAGTCGCGCACGAGCAGATCGGGATGCGCGTATTCGCCTTCGACCAGCGCGAGATCGAGCGAGAAATCGGCGATCCGCGCGACGATGCTTGCGGTGTTGTCGATCTCCAGCGTCGGCGCCGGGCCGGGATGACGCTGCGTGTACGCGTGGATCAGTCGCGGCGCGACGTGGCTGCCGATCGTCTGGGTCGCGCCGAGGCGGAACGGGCCGGGGCCTTTGCGGCCGGCGAGAAGCGCGTCGATCTCGCCGGCGCGATCGAGCAGGTCGCGCGCCGGGGCGAGCAGCGCGCGGCCGGTTTCGTTGATGCGCAGGCGCTTGCCGGCGCGGTCGAACAGCGGCTTGCCGTAGCGGCGTTCGAGTTCGAGCAGCGCCGCGCTCGCCGCCGATTGCGACATCGCGAGCGCCTCGGCGGCGGCGGAAACATTGCCATCGTGAGCCACGGCGACGAAGATCTGAAGGTGGCGGAGGCTGAAGCGCATAGCGGCTTTATCGATGATCTTCAGCGATATTACCAGTTTGTTAGATGATCTGAATGTCAGTATCTGAGCTTCATCCTTTGGAGCATCGATATGGCAAGCCTGCGCGCTAAACTCGTTCTCAATGGCAATGACTGGAGCGGTCTGCGGTTCTTGGGAAAAGTGAGAGGACTCGCACGATGACCTTCGTGGTCACCGATGCCTGCATCCGCTGCAAGTATATGGATTGTATCGAAGTTTGCCCGACCGACTCTTTTCGGGAAGGTGCCAACATGCTGGTGATCGACCCAGACAATTGCATAGATTGCGCGATCTGCGTGCCTGAATGCCCGGCGAACGCCATTCTGCCCGATACGGACGTTGGCGCCTCACAATGGATTGGCATCAATGCGACGCACGCGGCCTCATGGCCCGAGATCACGCGCAAGCGTGATTCGCCAGTGGATGCTGACGCGTGGCGCGGCGTGCCTGATAAATTCGCTCGTCACTTCTCCGGCAAAGCGGGGGAAGGCGATTAGGCATGGTTTGGAATCGCGCGGCGTCGCGGTGAAGTTATCCTTCCTGCATGGGGAGGATCATATTGTTGACCTTGTTCGATGGGTCTGTAGAGGCGGCGAGCACGTCTCTACGGTTTGACTGAACGGAATCCTGTTACAATGAATGCGCCTGTCACCACCCCGCGGCTGATCCCGGACAATGCGGCCTTCCACTCGGTCGAGGTCAAGTGGGTCCGCCATTGGAACGAGCATCTGTTCAGCTTCGCGATCGAGCGGCCGGCGTCGTTCCGGTTCCGCTCGGGCGAGTTCGTGATGATCGGGCTCGACGACGGCGCCAAGCCGCTGATGCGCGCTTATTCGATCGCCAGCCCGGCCTATTCCGAGGAACTGGAGTTCCTGTCGATCAAGGTCGAGGACGGTCCGCTCACCTCGCGGTTGCAGAAGATCCAGCCGGGCGATCAGGTCTACCTCGGCCGCAAGCCGGTCGGCACATTGGTGTGCGACGCGCTGCTGCCGGGGAGCCGTTTGTTCCTGCTGTCGACCGGCACCGGCCTCGCGCCGTTCCTCAGCCTGATCCGCGACCCCGATGTATATGAGCGTTTCTCGCAGATCGTGGTGGTGCATAGCGTGCGCCGCGTCAGCGACCTCGCTTATCATGACGAGATGACTGCGCAGCTCGCCGACGATCCGCTCGTCGCGGATGAGGCGGCGGCGCAATTCCACTATATCCCCACGGTGACCCGCGAGCCGTTCCGCACGAGCAAGCGCATCGACGGACTGATCGAGGACGGGACCTTGTTCGAAGCGCCGCTGACCGGCCCCAAGAAGCTCGACCCCGCGACGGACCGGGTGATGCTGTGCGGCAGCAACGCGATGATCCATGATTTCGCGAAGATGCTGGAGGCGGAAGGCTTCAAGGAAGGCTCGAACGCGCATCCGGGCGATTTCGTGATCGAGCGGGCGTTCGTGGGCTGATAGGCATCGCCCCGGCGGAGGCCGGGGCCGTTGAGTTTGGGGCACCCGGCTCGCCAAGTTACGCAACGGCCCCGGCCTTCGCCGGGGCGACGTAAGTTTGGCACCATTACGCCGCTGGAACGTTGCCCATCCGAAAGGATCGGTTTTGGGATCACGTTCGATTGTCGTACTGGCGAGTGTGTCGCTGCTGGTGAGCGCGTGCGGGCATAAGGTGCAGGTGCCGCCGCCGCCGAAGGTGGATACCGCGCCCGATTTCCCGCTCGAAACATCATCGATCGTCGTGCCGATCTCGGGTTCGCTCGACGCCGTGCAACGCGCGCTGGAGGCGAAGACGCCGCGGCGGTTGTGGGGCATCGACAAGCGGCTCGACACATGCGTCGGCGCGCAGCGCGTCGATCTCAAGTTCGCCAAAGTGAAAGTGCTGCCGAATCTCGGCTGTCGCGTGGTCGGCGAAGTGACGCGCGGGCCACTGGTGCTTGGCGGCAGCGGTGACCGGTTGACGATCACGTTTCCGGTGCATGCCACGATCGCCGCAGAGAAGGTCGGCGGGGTGGTTTCCAAGACCGCGACCGGCGATGCGGTGGTGCATGCGGTGGCGCGGCTCTCGATCGCGGGCGACTGGAAGCCCGCCGCCAAGGTGCGGATCACCTATGACTGGACGAACGCGCCGGGGATCGACTTCCTGGGGCAGCGGATCGCATTCGCCAGCAAGGCCGACGCGCGGCTGAAGCCGGTGATCGCGAGCCTTGAGCAAAGCCTGCCGCGTGAGCTCAACAAACTCGATCTGCATGCCAAGCTCGCCTCGGCGTGGGCGCAGGGCTTTACCTCGATCATGCTCAACCGCGAAAAGCCGCCGGCCTGGATGCGGGTGACGCCAAAGCGGCTCGGCGTCGGCGGCTATCATGTCTCGGGCCGCACTTTGACCCTGCTGCTGTCCGCCGACGCGCTGACCGAGACCTTCGTCGGCAACCGGCCGAGCGATCCGGTCGCGACGCCGCTGCCGCCGCCCGCGCCGAAGACCGGCAAGCGAGGGATCAACTTCTTCATCCCCGTACTGGCCGATTACGCGCAACTGGAGCCGGTGGTGAAGCGCACGCTGGTGAAGCGCGCCAACAAGGGCATTTCGCTGGCGGGGATCGGCCCGGTCGATGTCGAATTCGGCGATGTGACGGTCTATGCGACCACGGGCGGGCGTCTCGCCGTGGGCGTGGTGGCGAAGGCCAAGGCGCGCAACGCGTCGCTGCTGTCGACCAAGGGGCAGGTGTGGCTGACGGCGGTGCCGTACAACGTGCCGGGATCGCAATTGGTGCGTGCCCGCGATGTCGGGATCGCGACCGATACCGATAGCCAGGTGACCAACCTGCTGATCGCTTTGTTCAAGGATGGTTCGATCCGCGCGAGCATCGCCCAGGGGCTGAGCCACGATTTCGCGCCGGATTACCAGAAGGTGCTGCGCGCGGCGCGCAAGGCGATCGGGCAGCGGCGCGAAGGGGATTTTCTGCTGTCGGCGGATGTGACCAAGGTGGAGAACGGTACGCTGGCGGTGACGGGGAAGGGGCTGTTCATGCCAGTTCGGGCGACGGGGCAGGCGAGGATTACCTACGCACCCTGATCCTCCCCGGCACGGGGAGGTGGCGCGCATAGCGCGACGGAGGGGGGCTTCCTCGGGCGGTATCGTTTGTGGAAGCCCCCCTCCACCTCTCGCTTCGCTCGCGGTCCCCAGTTTTGGGTTGGCCATGCCCCGCATGGCCAAGGATCGTCCGGGGGACGATCCGACCCAAAACTCCGTGCCGGGGAGGATCAGAGGGCTGCGGTCAGAACCTGTTGCAATATCTCGGCCCAGTCGCGGACTTGCGCTTCGCTTACCAGCAAGTCCTGGCGGATTTCGGTTTCCACGTAGCGCCGGCCCGCCGCGAAGGCGTGGTTCGGGATGGTGAAATCGATTGTGTCCATCGCATAGGGTTCGTTGTCGCCGACCACCAGATCGCCACGCGCTTCGAGCGCCGACAGCACGCGGCGCGCATACGCCTCGTTGCCGCCGCCGTGGAGAATGCCGATCTGCCACGGTCGCGCGAAGCCGCGCATTGCCGGCGTAAAGCTGTGCAGCGCGACCAGCACAGTGTCTTCACCGGCGGCATCCCGTCGCGCGAGTTCAGCGGCGATCGCTGCCTGATAGGGGGCGTGGATCGCCGCGATCCGCGCCGCGCGGGCGGCATCGTCGAGCGTGGTGTTGGCGGGGATCGGGGTGCCGTCGCTGACCGCAGGCATCGCGTCGATGGCGCCGGGCGCGCGGTTACAGTCGACCACCAGCCGCGAATAGGTTTGCGCGATGAAGGTCGCGTCGAGCCTTTCCGCCAGCACCTCGCCGAGCGCGGCGATGCCGATGTCCCAGCCGATGTGGCGCTCCAGATCGGCTTGCGCGACGCCGAACGGTTCGAGCGCGCGCGGCACGCGATTGCCGGCATGATCGCCGATCAGCAGGAACGATGCGCGCCCCTCCGGGTTGATGATACGCACGGGCGACGGCTCGTCCGCACCCAGCAGTGATTGGCTCGGCTGGCTATTCATGTGAAGAAGCGCGATGCCTTTGCTGACTCTGTCCCATGTCACCACCTATAGCTACAGTCGGCCCGTGTCATTCGGCGAGCACCGCATCATGGTGCGCCCGCGCGAGAGTTACGACCAGCATCTGGTCGATGCGCAACTCCATATCACGCCCGAACCGGCCGATGTGCGCTGGTTGCAGGACGTGTTCGGCAATTCGGTCGCGATCGCCACGTTCGACCGGCGCGCGAAGGATCTGGTGATCGACAGCCACATCCGCCTGCGGCACGAACCAGCCGATCTCCAGACCGTCGATATCGAGCAATATGCGCGGCTCTACCCCTTTACCTACAATTCGGAGGAGATGCCGGACCTGCTCCGATCGATCGAGCGCCAGCATCTCGATCCGCTCCGGCAGATCGACCAATGGGCGCGGGGATTCCTCAGCACCACCGGCCAGACCGACACGCTGGCGATGCTCTCCGACATGACCGCGTCGATCCGGCGCGACTTCACCTATGTCGCGCGCCACGAAAAGGGTACGCAGACGCCGATCGAGACGCTGACCAAGCGCAGCGGCACCTGTCGCGATTATGCGATGCTGATGATCGAGGCGGTGCGCGCGCTCGGCTTCGCGGCGCGCTTCGTGTCGGGCTATGTCTACAACCCCTCGCAGCGCGACGAGCGGCGCGGTGGTGGCAACACCCATGCGTGGGTGCGGGTGTATCTGCCCGGATCGGGCTGGGTCGAGTTCGATCCGACCAACGGCATCGTCGGCAATCGCGGGCTGATCCGCGTCGCGGTGGCGCGCGACATCTATCAGGCGGTGCCGATCTCCGGGACATGGGCCGGTTTTCCGGGAAGTTTCCGCGATATGACGGTGAGCGTGGACATTTCCGTCGAGGATCGCGTTACGACACCCGTAAAAACCTTTGCGCCTGGCGCGGGAGCCTAAACGACGATGCTGATCCGCGCCGGTTATGAAATCCGTTATGAAACCGAGGTTGCCACGCCGATGCTGGCGTTGCTCGGCATCCACCCGTCGCGAAACAAGGATCTGGTGACACCGCACCGCATCGTCGCGACGCCCGACGTGCCGATCTACGATTACCCCGATTCGTTCGGCAACATGTGTACGCGCATCACCGTGCCGGCGGGCGGGCTGACCTTGTCGTGCGATTTCACCGTGCAGGATGACGGTCTTCCCGATCCCGTCGCGCTGGACGCCGAACAGCACGCGGTGGAGGATCTGCCTGACGACGTGCTGATTTTCCTGCTCGGCAGCCGCTATTGCGAAACCGATCGGCTCTCTCAGGTGGCGTGGTCGCTGTTCGGCAATGTCCCGTCCGGTTGGGAGCGCGTGCAGGCGATCGTCGAGTTCACACACAACCAGATCGAGTTCGGTTACAATTACGCCCGCCCGACCAAAACGGCGTGGGACGCGTATCAGGAGCGGCGGGGCGTGTGCCGTGATTTCGCGCATCTCGCGATTACGCTGTGCCGCTGCATGAATATCCCGGCGCGCTATTGCACCGGCTATCTCGGCGACATCGGCATCCCGCCGGTCGACGCACCGATGGACTTCTCGGCGTGGTTCGACGTCTATCTCGGCGGGCGCTGGCATACGTTCGACGCGCGGCACAATCGGCCGCGGATCGGGCGCATCCTGATGGCGCGCGGGCGCGACGCGACCGACACGGCGCTGACCACCACCTTCGGCCCGGCCCGGCTGGTCGGCTTCGACGTGCATACCGAAGAGGTCGCGGTCGCCTGACGGAGAATATCATGGCTGAGACCCACCCTTGCCTGCGCAAGCTCGACATCGAGTTGCGCCCCGATGCCAGCCGCACCGTTATCCGGCCGTTCCTGCCGTCCGACCCCGCCGGTTTCGACCACCAGCCCGAGGACCGCACGACGCGGATCATCCGGCGCGTGCTCGCGTTCGACGATGCGGCGGTGGCGCGGCAGATCGATCGGCTGTGGGATTCGATCGGTCACGCCGAGCACGGCGCGAAGACTACGCTGCTCGCGCGCGGTTCCGATCTCGCCGGACGAGTCGCCGGGCTCGACGTGGGTGCGCTCGACGAGGATCGCCGGCTGCTGATCGGCGCGTATTTCAGCGCGGAATATTCGTTCGAATCGGCGGCGTTGTTCAATCCGAGCATCGTCGCCTGGCCGATCGGCGTGAAGCCGGTGGGCGATACGGACTTCGTGCTGTCGCTGCGCGGGATCGGCGAAGGGCATCTCTCCTCGGTGACGTTCCGCACCGGCGTGTGGCGTGCCGATGGCGAGGTCGAGATTGCAGCGCCCGCGCCGAGCGGCGTGCCGCCGATCACCACGCCGGTACAGGGCTGGCAGGATGCCGACACGATTCAGCTCGATTGCTCGGGCAGTTGCGAGCCGTCCGAGACGGTGCTGTTCCCCGTGGTGGAGAGCCAGAGCCGCGGCATCGAGGATCTGCGGCTCACGCCGTTCGCGATCCCCGACCGGCCGCTGACCTTCATCGGCACCTACACTGCGGTCGGCGCGGCGGGCGCGCGGCAGGAGTTGCTTCAGACCGACGATTTCCGCACCTTCAAGATGCATCCGGTGCGCGGCGATCTGGCCGATGCCAAGGGCATGGCGCTGTTCCCGCGCCAGATCGGCGGGCGCTATCTGGCGCTGGGGCGGCAGGACAATGAGAATTTGTGGCTGGCCGAGTCGGACGATCTGCTCACCTGGCGGGCGCAGGGCAAGGTGCTGGAGCCGCTGTATCCGTGGGAGAGCGTGCAGATTGGCAATTGCGGCTCGCCGATCGAGATTGATGAAGGCTGGCTGGTGCTGACTCACGGTGTCGGTGTGGTGCGCAATTACTGCATGGGCGCGGTGCTGCTCGATCGCGACGATCCGGGCAAGGTGCTCGGACGCCTCGCCGAGCCGCTGCTCGAGCCCAGCGACCATGAGCGCAACGGCTATGTCCCCAATGTGGTGTATAGCTGCGGCGCGCTGGTGCGTGGGCGCGAGATGCTGCTGCCCTATGCGGTGGCGGACGATTTCACGCGCTTCGCGATCGTTTCGATCGACGGGCTGCTCGCGGCGATGTGAGACTCGGAGGGATGGTGCGGGCGGGGGGACTTGAACCCCCAAGGGCCTCGCGGCCCGACGGATTTTCGTACCCGCTACGGCTTTCGCCGCCGCCTGCCCGATAGGGACAAGCGTTTGTGGTCTGGACTATCCCTTCACCATGCCCCGCTCATCCGAGCGAGGTACAGGTGCTGCCCGTCTAGTCTCTACACCTTCCCGCCGGGATGGGCGGGCTTGGCTCGGGATCGCCATTTTACAGGGTTCCCCGAATTTGAGCAGTTCTACTTCGCGGGTTTCCCCGTGAGCACTCAAGTTTTTTAAGTCCGGTGCGTCTACCGATTTCGCCACGCCCGCATCATCGGGGCGTGCATAAACGCCAAGTCGGGATCAGCCAAGCGCGATTGTGCGCGACTCACACGTTGAGGCGGAGGCGCATTTCCTTGCCGGGCTTGAAATAGGGGACTCGCTTCGCGGTCACATCGACCAGCTCGCCGGTGCGGGGATTGCGGCCGGTGCGGGCATCGCGCGCGCGGGTGGAGAAAGCGCCGAAGCCGCGCAGCTCGACTCGTCCGCCGGCAGCCAAACGCTTTGAAATTTCATCGAAAAAGGTTGCGACGATTGCTTCGATGTCGCGGGGCGCCAGATCCGGATTCTGTTCGGCCAGCATCTGGACCAGTTCCGATCGGATCATTACGCCGTAAGCTCCCGCCAAAATACGTTTACGATCTTACCACGACCTCACAGGATAGAGATCGGGCGATGTAAAATAGACGTAGATCAATGGGGAGCGGGTGTAAACGCAAATATGGCCGAAAGGGCCATTGTGGTGCAAGCACAAAAAGGACGGTGGGCCGCCGGCGCTGCCGACGACCCACCTCGTTAGATCAACGCTTCTCGTTGCGCGCCTTGAGCGCCTCGCCGAGAATGTCGCCGAGCGACGCGCCCGAGTCGGACGAACCGTACTGCGCCACGGCCTGCTTCTCTTCGGAGATCTGCATCGCCTTGACCGAGAAGGTCGGCTTCTTCGAACGATCGAAGCCGGTCACCATCGCGTCGAACTTCTGACCGACCTGGAAACGCTCCGGGCGCTGTTCGTCGCGGTCACGACCGAGATCGGTGCGCTTGATGAAGCCCGTCGCGCCATCGTCGCCGACCTGAACTTCGAGGCCCGCGTCGCGGACTTCGAGAACGGTGACGGTGACGACCGCGTTCTTGTTGAGGCCCGAGCCGCTGCCGCCGCCTGCGGCGACTGCGCCACCGGCTGCCGGAGCGCCACGCTCAAGCTGCTTCATGCCGAGCGAGATACGCTCCTTCTCGGCATCGATGTCGAGCACGACGGCCTGAACGACCTCGCCCTTGCGGTGGAGGTTGAGCGCGTCCTCGCCCGACACGCCCCAGGCGATGTCCGACATGTGGACCATGCCATCGACGTCGTTGTCGAGGCCGATGAACAGACCGAATTCGGTCGCGTTCTTGACTTCACCCTCAACGGTCGAGCCGATCGGATGCGCTTCGAGGAAGGCCTCCCACGGATTGGCCTGGGCCTGCTTGAGACCGAGCGAGATGCGGCGCTTGTCGGGATCGACCTCGAGCACGACGACATCGACTTCCTGCGAGGTCGAAACGATCTTGCCCGGATGGACGTTCTTCTTGGTCCACGACATTTCCGAAACGTGGACGAGGCCCTCGATGCCCGCTTCCAGCTCGACGAACGCACCATATTCGGTGATGTTCGTGACGCGGCCGGTGAGCTTCGCGCCGACCGGATACTTGGCCGATGCACCATCCCACGGATCGCTCTCGAGCTGCTTCATGCCGAGCGAGATGCGCTGCGTGTCCTTGTTGATGCGGATGATCTGAACCTTGACGGTATCGCCAATGTTAAGAACCTCGCTCGGATGACCAACGCGCTTGTACGAAAGATCGGTGACATGCAGCAGGCCATCGATGCCGCCGAGATCGACGAACGCACCGTAATCGGTGATGTTCTTGACGACGCCGTCGATGATCTGACCCTCAGCGAGGCTCAGGATCAGGCCCGAACGCTGCTCGGCGCGGGTCTCTTCGAGGATCGCGCGACGCGACACGACGATGTTGCCGCGCTTGCGGTCCATCTTGAGGATCTGGAAGGGCTGGGGGATGTCCATCAGCGGCGTGACGTCACGCACCGGGCGGATATCGACCTGCGAGCCGGGCAGGAACGCCACGGCGCCGTTGAGGTCGACCGTGAAGCCGCCCTTGACGCGGCCGAAGATGACACCCTCGACGCGCGCGGTCTTGGCGAATTCGGTTTCGAGCGTGTCCCATGCGGCTTCGCGGCGGGCGCGGTCGCGCGACAGCATCGCTTCGCCGTGGACGTTCTCGACGCGATCGACATAGACTTCGACTTCGTCGCCAACCTTGAGATCGGCCTTCTGGCCGGGGGCTGCGAATTCGCGCAGCGGCACGCGGCCTTCGGACTTGAGGCCCACGTCGATCACGGCGAGATCATTCTCGATGCCGGTGACGGTGCCCTTGACGACGCGGCCTTCGAAGCTGTCTGCTCCGCCGAGCGTCAGTTCAAGAAGGGCTGCGAAATCGTCGCGCGTGGGGGATGCCATAGTGGCCATAAAGGAGTCGGTTCCTAGTCTTACGTTTCCGGCCGGCCGGTTGTCTCCGGCGGTCTTCTAGCCGATACGCCACGGAAGCCTCATGCCACCGCAGCATCCGCACGTATGAGCGAAGCGGAGAATTGCCCGATCAAAGCCGAACGGGCGCAAGAGGACAAACCTCCGCGCCTTCCTCCGCGAGCACCTGCCCGCTGGACCGCGACTCTATAGCGCGCGGCGGCCTTAAAGGCAAGGCGAGGCGGGGCCGCGCAAGGCGTCGCGCTGCGGCCCGAGCCTATTCGGCCGGCGGCTGCCAAAGCTCGATCGGATTGCCTTCGGGATCGTGGATACGGGCGAAGCTGCCAGTCTCGGGCGTGTCCCAGGTGGGATCGCGTTCGATGGCGATATCCGCCGCGCGCAACGTGGCGAGCAGCGCGTCGAGATCATCGACGCGGAAGTTGAGCATCCACGGCTTCTCGCGCGGCCACATATCGGTGTTCGCGGCGAAGGGGAGGAACATAGTCGGCCCGGCAACCTGCTCCCAAGGCATATAGCCCTCGCCGCCGACGCCGAGATGGGTGCGATACCAGTGGCGCAACGCATCGGGATCGTCGGCCCGGAAGAAGATGCCACCCACGCCGGTCACGCCCATCACGCCCTCCTCGACAGCAGCATGCAGCCTATCGCGTTCACGCGGAAAGCAAAGGGGAAACGGCGCGCAGATGCGGCTCGTTGAATCCGAGCAAACGGATAAGCGCAGCGAGGGAAACTCTTTGAGCGCGGAAAGGGCGCAAGGAGGAGTCCATTCAGGCGTTCGCCGTGATCACCTGCCCGCTTGACGACAACCCGACAGTGTAGAATCCCTACAGTGGCAAGGTAACGTGTTTGTCGCTATGCCTGCTGTGCGGCACAGTCGCCGACCGCCGGGGGGCGGCGTCGACGGGGCTGCCGGCGCAAGCCGATATAATGGGTCGCGATAGGGGGTGGGGATGTTGCTGCGGTGCAAGCGAGGTGGCGTGATTGCGCTGGAGATTCGTGTCAGCACGGTGTTGCTCGCAAGGGCGCGGCGTGCGACCAATCGTCCAGTCGAGGCGGCGCTGGTCTCGGTTTAAGGTGTGGACGCAAGCGTACGCCGCTTGCGTCCCGACCGGGCGCGCCGCGCTTATCCCCGCGCGCGCTCTGCCTTCAGCTTCACTTGCCGCTCGACCAGTTCGATCGCGCGCTTGAGCGCGGCTTCGATCGACAGGAAGCTCGTGTCGAGCAGTGCCGCATCGTTGGCGGCGACCAGCGGCGCGCTGCTGCGCATCGAATCGCGTAGGTCACGGGCGCGGATGTCGGCGAGCACCTTGTCCATGCTGACGTTCGAGCCGCGCTCGCGCAGTTCGGAATGGCGGCGGCGCGCGCGGATCGTCGGGGTCGCCTTGACGAACAATTTGGCGTCGGCCTCCGGCGCTATCACCGTGCCGATGTCGCGCCCGTCGAGCACAGCGCCGCCGGGCTGGTTGGCGAAGCGGCGCTGGCGGTGGAACAGGGCCGCGCGCACCAGCGGATGCGCCGAGACGATCGAGGCGCGCTTGCCGGTCTCGTCGTCGCGCAAAGCGGGATCGTCGAGCAACGCCTCATCGAAATCACACGCGGCGACCGCATCGGCCTCGATCGCGGGATCGAGATCGTGCCGCGCGACATTGGCCGCGACTGCACGGTAGAGCAGCCCGGTATCGAGATAGGGCAGGCGGTAGTGGCTGGCGAGCGCGCGGGCGATCGTGCCCTTGCCCGAGGCGGCGGGTCCGTCGACGGCGATAATCATGCCGGCTGCATCTCGTTGGCGCCGCGCAGCTTGTCCAGCGATTCGAAGAAGATCGGATAGCTGGTCGCGATCGGCGCGGCATCGTCGAGCGTGAGCGGGGTGCGAGTGTTGAGGCCGGCGACGGCCATGCTCATCGCGATTCGGTGATCGAGCTGGGTGGCGATGGTGCCGCCGCCGGCGATGGCGCCGCCGCCATTGCCCTGTACGGCGAGGCCGTCTTCATATTCGTGCGTCTCGACGCCGCACGCGCCGAGCGCGGCGGCCATCGCGGCGATCCGGTCCGATTCCTTGACGCGCAACTCGTGGGCTCCGCGCGCGACGGTGCGGCCCTCGGCGAAGGCGGCGGCGACGAACAGGATCGGATATTCGTCGATCATGCTCGGCGCGAGTTCGGCGGGTACTTCGATCGCTTTAAGCTGGGCGTGGCGGACGCGCAGATCGGCGACCGGCTCGCCGCCGACCTCGCGTGGGTTCAGTTCGGTGATGTCGGCGCCCATCATCCGCAAAGCGGTGAAGATGCCGGCGCGGGTCGGGTTGAGGCCGACATTCTCGACCACCACGTCCGAGCCGGGAACGATCGTCGCCGCGACGACGAGGAAGGCGGCGGAGGAGGGGTCGCCGGGCACGACGATCTGCTGGGGTTTCAATTCGGCCTCGCCGGTGATGGCGATGATTCGTCCGGCGGGGCTGTTTTCGACCTCGACGGTCGCGCCGAAGCCGCGCAGCATCCGCTCGCTATGGTCGCGCGTCGCGATCGGCTCGATGACGCGGGTGATGCCGGGGGTGTTGAGGCCGGCGAGCAGCACCGCCGACTTCACCTGCGCCGAGGCGACGGGGAGCGTATAGTCGATCGGCACCGCCGGGTTGGTGCCGCGCAGGATCAGCGGCAGGCGACCGCCCGGATAGGACGTGAAGCTCGCGCCCATCCGCGACAGTGGCTCGATCACGCGGCCCATCGGGCGCTTGGTCAAGGACGCGTCGCCGGTGAAGGCGGCGGTGATCGCATGGCTCGCGATCAGCCCCATCAGCAGCCGGGTCGAGGTGCCGGAATTGCCCATTTCCAACGCGCCCTGCGGCTGGAGCAGCCCGCCGACGCCGACGCCGTGGATTCGCCAGATGCCGTCCGCGCCGCGTTCGATCTGGGCGCCCATCGCGCGCAAAGCGGCGGCGGTGGCGAGCACATCCTCGCCCTCGAGCAGTCCCTCGACGCGGCTTTCGCCGACCGCGAGCGCGGAAAACATCAGCGCACGGTGGCTGATCGATTTGTCGCCGGGCACGGCGACGCGACCCCGCAACGGGCCGGAGGGATGGATTTGGCGGGGGGTGGGATTGGCATGGGGCATCGGGGCCGGGCTTTTGACAGCGCCCTTGCGCTATGGCAAGGCGCGCGCCACTTTGACGGGGTCCACCCCCAGGGTTATCCGAAGTTTGAAAGGTCCAAACGGCACATGATTAAGCCGGAATGGGGCACGAAGCGATCGTGCCCGAAGTGCGCAACGCGTTTCTACGATCTCGGTAAGGACGATCCCGTCACCTGCATCGAATGCGGGTCGACGTGGGAGCCGGAGCCGATCCTCAAGTCGAAGCAGCCGCTGCCGTTCGATTCGCCCAAGCCCGAAGCCTTGAAGAAGGACGACGATCTCGCCGGTGACGACGAGGCGCTGGACATCGGCGAGGACGAAGAGCCCTCGCCCGACGACGAAGTCGATCTCGGCGGCGACGACGATCTCGGCGTGGAAGCGCCGACCGAAGACGAAGAACACTGATCTTGTAAAAAATGGCGGCAAGCGGCGATTTCGCCGCTTGCCAAGCCAGCGACGCCCCGCTAGTGGCGTCGCCTCCCGAGACCGAAAGGTCTGGACGAATGGGGCCGTAGCTCAGCTGGGAGAGCGTTCGCATGGCATGCGAAAGGTCAGGGGTTCGATCCCCCTCGGCTCCACCATTCCATATTGATTTTAAACGATAATTTTATCGTTTTCAGACGTGTCCTAAATTTGGGGCCTAATGTCCTCAACGACTTTTTAGAGTTCGTGGCGCTTGTCGAAGGGCCGTTCACGTTGCTCGCTCAGTTCGTGATGGGTGGGGCGAAGCGAGTGAGCGCAGCGTCAATATGCTGCCGCGCAAGCCATTTCCTATTGTCGGGGCGGATGGGAAGGCCGACGGCAGAAGGGATCAGCGAGTTGCTCATCCTCGAACCGTCCCGTTGTCCCCCCGAACAGCGTTAGGCGCTCCTGCGCTTTGTCTGCGCCGTCCACGGCCGACATCAGTCTTTGTAAAAAAGCCGTTCAGAATACGCAGGAATATCGCGACGTCGGCCGATGCTATACTGTCGGGGTGCGCGTCAGGTTGTGATCGGTGGTGTGGAGCGGCACTATTGTCGAACGGCGAGGCTATGCGGGCCGGACGGCGAGAAGCTTCCCACACGATGCGCCCGATAGCTTGGAAACGATACGGCAGGGAGGAGTTGGCGATGGAAGGCAGGATCATGCAGAGGTTGGTGAAAGCGCTCGCATTGGCCGTGGTGGCGCTGCCGGCAGCGACGCAGGCGCAGGTGCCGGATACCATTCTCTACGGCGTCGCGTATTATGACGAGTACACGCCGGTCGACCGCGTCGAGGAAGACGCGCGCATGATGAAGGCCGCCGGCATCAGTGTCGTCCGCATCGCAGAATCGACCTGGGGCACGCTGGAGCCGCAGCCCGGGGTCTTTGATTTCAGCCATGTCGATCGCACGCTTGCCGCGATGCATAAGCAGGGCATCAAGGTAATCGTCGGAACGCCCACCTATGCTGTGCCGACCTGGCTGGCGCGCCAGCATCCCAATATCCTCGTCGTCGGCCGCGACGGCGTCCGCGCGCAATATGGCACGCGGCAGAACATGGACATCACCGATCCCGACTATCGGGCGGCGGCGCAGCGGGTGATCGTCGCGCTGGTGGACCATGTTAAGGATCATCCGGCGGTGATCGGCTACCAGCTCGACAACGAGACCAAGCCCTATGGCACCAGCGGCCCTGCGGTGCAGGCGGCGTTCGTCCAGTCGTTAAAGGCGAAATGGCCGAGCCTCGATGCACTGAATCAGGCGTGGGGCCTGAATTACTGGTCGAACCGGATCAACCGGTGGGAGGACTTCCCGTCGACCAACGGCTCGATCAACGCCAGCATGTCCAACGCCTTTGCCGCCTACCAGCGCAGCCTCGTCACTGACTTCCTGGCGTGGCAGGCCAAGCTCGTGCGCGCCCACGCCCGGCCCGGCCAGTTCATGACGCAGAATTTCGACCTGGGCTGGCGTGAGGGCTCCTATGGCATCCAGCCGGAGGTCGACCATTGGAAGGCGGCACGGGCGCTCGATATCGCCGGCATCGACATCTATCATCCCACCCAGGACAAGCTGACCGGCGCGGAGATTGCCTTTGGCGGCGACGAAGCCCGCTCGATCCGCAACGGACAGAATTATCTGGTGCTGGAAACCGAGGCGCAGGGTTTCCCGCAATGGACGCCCTATCCGGGCCAGCTTCGTCTGCAGGCGTTCAGCCATCTCGCCTCAGGCGCGCAGATGGTCGAATATTGGCACTGGGCGACCACCGCAAACGCGGTCGAGACCTACTGGCGCGGGCTGCTGTCGCAGGACTACAAGCCCAATGCGGAATATGCGGACGCAAAGGTGATCGGCGCGGAGATCGCTCGCCTCGGCCCGAAGCTGGCGGGAATGACGAAGCACAATAAGGTCGCCGTCTATGTCAGCAACGCCGCCCAGACTGCGTTCAATTCCTTCAAGCCGGCGGGCATAGAATATAACCAGGTGCTGCGCCCCTTCTACGATGCACTCTATCGGATGAACGTCGAGGCGGACATCGTGTCGCCCGACAGCACGCAGAAGCTCGACGATTACAAACTCATCGTTGTGCCGGCGCTCTATGCGGCGAGCGACGCGGAGATCGCGCGGCTGAACGACTATGCCAAGCGCGGCGGCCACCTGCTCTACACGTTCAAAAGCGGCTTTTCGGACGAGAACACCAAGGTCCGCTATGCCGCGCAGCCGGGTGCGATCGCCGAAGCGGCGGGGGTCACCTATCAGGAGTTCACGATTCCCGTCGGGGTGACGCTGGCGGGCAATCCGTTCGGGGTTTCGGATGCCGACAACGCGCCGCGCTGGTGGATGGAGATGTTGAAGCCCACCACCGCCGAGGTGGTGGCGCGCTATCAGCATCCGTCGTGGCCGGCTGCCGCCGCGATGACCCGCAACCACTGGGGCAAAGGCGAGGTCAGCTACGTCGGCTTCATGCCGAGCGACGCGCTGGCCGAAAAGATCGTCGCCGCCGAAGTCACGCGTGCAGGTGTCGCGCCATCGGTTGCGGGCGTGCAATTCCCGATAATCGTGCGCGGCGGCACGTTGAAGAACGGCCACACGGTCCGGTACGTGCTCAACTATTCGCCCTCGCCACAGCACATGGCGGCCCCCGCCGCCGGCACCGAACTGTTGCATGGGCGCAAGGTGAAGCGTGGCGAACCAATCGACCTTGCCGCGTGGGACGTTGCCATTATCGAGGAAGACGGACGATCCGACTGATCCAGCGCCACCCTCGCTTACACTTTGGAAGGATCGGGCCGGCCCGCTGACGATCGGCGCATGACAGGCACCTTCCCGAACAGGATGTGTGAGGGATCATATCTTTCATAGGAAGAACGGTGGTTGCATAAATGAAAACAAGCGGTCACGTTAGGGCCGCGCTGCGCGGGGACGCGGCGATCGGGAGGTTGCGTGAACGAGAAGAAAACGCCGCGTAGCTGGGCCATCACCCGCCGGGCGCTGCTCGGAAGCGGTGCGGGCGCGGCGATCGTGTCGAGCGGCCTGGTGCAAGCCGCGACGAGGATTGCCTCCCCGGATTTTGTGATCCGCTCCGGCGAACTGTCGATTGCCGTCACGGCACTGAGCGATCGTGCGTTCCGTGTCCGCGTCGCGCCGTTGGGAGCGCCCCCCGCCACGCCAAGCGAAATGCTGGCGCCCATCGCGAAACCGCCAACCCCCAAGCGCACGCGGGAGGGCGGCAGAACGCGGCTGACGCTGCCGCACGCGCAATGCGTGTGGGATGAAGCGACAGGATGCCTGTCCTTCCATGACGGCGCCGGCAATGTGCTTCTCAGTGAAACGCCCGGATCGCGCCACGTCGCGCAATCGACGATCGGGAACGAGCCGACCCTCGCCGTGTCGCAAGGCTTCGCCAGCCCGACCGACGAACGCCTCTACGGCACCGGCTGCTTTCAGGACGGCCATCTCGATATTCGGGGCCTGCCACGCCGCCTGACGCAGGTGAACACGCAGATCAGCCAGCCGTTCGTGCTGTCGAGCAAGGGCTATGGTCTGCTGTGGCATAATCCCGGCATGGCGGAACTGAACCGGCCGGATCGGCCGATCGTCTTGACCCGGCAGGCGGCCGCAGGCGCGGCGCGGATGGCGGATGTCACCACCTCCACCGGCAATGCCCGCGTCCAGCGCCGCGATGCCGAGTTCACCGGCACGTTCACGGTCCCGCAGGGTGGGCGCTATGCGTTCCTGCTCGATCTCGGCCGCAAGATGTCTTCGCGCCATTATGTGGAGATCGACGGCAAACCCCTGACGGACCTCACCAATGTCTGGCTGCCGCCGACCGCCAGCTTCATCGGTGAACTGGCTGAGGGGGAGCATACAGTGCTGGTGCGGGCGAGCGACGAGGATGTGCCGGTGCTCCACGTCGCCCCCGTCGACGATCGCACGACCTGGTCGTCGCCGGTATCCGAGGGGATCGATTATGTCGTGATCGCCGGGCCGACGGCGGCGGAGGTCATGGCGGGCTATCACGCGTTGCTCGGGCCGCAGCCGATGATGCCGCTATGGGCGCTGGGCTATATTCATTGCCGGGAGCGGTTTCACTCGTCGGACGAGATACTGGCGACGGCACGCGAATTCCGCGCGCGCAAGCTGCCCTGCGACATGATGGTTCAGGATTGGCAATATTGGGGGAAGTATGGCTGGAACGCCATGCGTTTCGACGAGGACCATTATCCCGACCCCGCAGGGCTGGTTCGCGATCTGCATGCGATGGACATGCGGCTGATGCTGTCGGTCTGGTCCAAGGTCGGCAAGGAAACAGAGCTGGGCAAGGACGTCGCAGCCAAAGGATTCTACATTCCGGGCACCGAATGGATCGATTTCTTCAATCCCGTCGCCGCACATTTCTATGGCCGCCAGCAGAACCAGAAGCTCGCCTCGCTCGGCATCGACGCCTGGTGGCAGGACGCGACCGAACCCGAGAATGACGATCTCGCCGGACGGCCGATTTATGCGGCACCGGGCCGGACCCAGCCGGGCGAGACGCGCCGCAACCTCTATCCGCTGCAGGTCAGCCGAACGGTGTATGAGGAACAGCGGCGCGCCTATCCAGACAAAAGGGTGATGATCCTCACCCGGTCGGCGGCACCGGGACAGCAGCGTTATGGCGCGGCGACATGGTCGGGTGACATCGGCCACGATTGGGAGACGCTGAAGCGGCAGATCCCCGCCGGGCTCAACATGGCGGCGGCGGGACAAGCCTGGTGGACCGTCGACGCAGGCGGCTTTTTCCGACCGGGCAAGGGGCAGTACACAGACCCTGCCTATCAGGAACGGTTCCTGCGCTGGTTCCAGTTTGCGACATTCCTGCCGATGACGCGCGTCCACGGCTACATGACCGATACCGAGTTCTGGCGATATGGCGATACGGTGGAGCGCGTCGCCCGCTTCTACCTCGAACTGCGCTATCGCTTGCTGCCCTACACTTATGCTCTGGCAGCCGAGGCTTCGGAGGCCGGAATGCCGCTGATCCGGCCGCTGGTGTTCGACTTTCCAAACGATCCAAACGCGCTGGATCAGGTTCATGCGTACATGTTCGGCAGCGCCATCCATGTCGCGCCGGTGCTGGCCGCAGGCGTGAAGACATGGGACGTATATTTGCCGGTTTCAGAGGGCGGCTGGTACGATTTCTGGACCGGCGAGCATCGCGAGGGCGGGCGGACGCACCCCGTTCCGGTGGCGCTGGACCGCATTCCGCTTCATGTACGCGCGGGCAGCATCGTGCCGCTGGGGCCGGTCGGCCAATCGACGGCGCGGCTGCTGGGTGGGGAACTCGATCTTCTGGTATATCCCGGTCGGGACGGTAGCGCCGCGTTGTACGAGGATGACGGACTCACCTATCGCTACGAGCAAGGCGCGGCGGCGCGCACGACGCTGGCGTGGAAGCAGGCGGCGGGCGTGCTCACGCTGGGCGCGCGGCGGGGCAATTATCCCGGCATGAAGACGAGCCGGGCGATCCGCGCGCATTTGATGCGCCCGGGCGACTCCGCGTTGTCGGTAAGCTCGGGCGTGGCGGTGGAGTATGCCGGGCGGGCTAAGCAGATGATCCTGGGGACTTAGCTCCCCCGGTGATGCGGTCATCCCGGTCCGTCGCTACAGGCAGCCATAGACGCTTAGCCCCTTCAGGCTTCGAATCCGGGCCGGAGTGACGCGTCGGCGGGCAATGCCGCGAGAGCGAGCAGTGCGATCAGCGATCCCGTGGCCATCACGATCGCCACCGCCTGCAGGCCGATGCCGCTCGCAAACATGAACCCCGCCAGCGCGGGCGCAAGCGCGGAGCCGCCGCGCCCGATACCGATGGCGAACCCGGTCGCGGCGGCACGCACCGACGTGGGGAAGTCGCGCGCGATCAACGCGTAAAGCCCGACGATGCCGGCGTTGGTGAAGAAGCCGGTCGCCGCCGCCATCGCCGCCATCGTGCCGAGCCCCGCCTGACCGTGACCGAACGCGACGATCAGCACCGCCGAGAATGCCATCGTGGCGATCGTCATCGGCCGGAGCGGCAGACGGATCGTCAACAGGCCGAACAGCACCGCACCGATGGTCCCGCCGATGTTGGTCCACACCAGCACGCCCGCCGCTGACGCGGGCGCGAAGCCCATGTCGACGACGATCTTGGGCGTCCACTTCAGGATGAAATAGAAGCTCATCAACTGCGCGAAATAGGCGATCGTCATCAGGATCGTCCGTCGCGCCAGATCGGGCGAGAACAAAGCCGCGAGCGGCGCCTTGCGCGGCACGTCCGCGACCGGGGGCAGCGCAGCGATGGGTGGATGCCCCATCCGCGCAAGCGACGCGTTGATGTTGGCGAGCGCACGGGGGCTGCGGCGTTGCATCTCGAACGCGATCGATTCGGGCGCGCACCACCATATCAGCGGCATGAAGCCCAAGGTCACGATCGCACCGAACTGGAAGACGATCGGCCAGTCGGCATGGTGCAGCAGCGCCGCCGAAATCGAGCCGCCGATCACCGCGCCGAGCGGATAGCCTGCCGCCATCAGCACCACGCACAGGCTGCGGCGTGCCGCATTGGCGGCTTCCGACACGGCGGCGTTGGTGACGGCAAGCATCCCGCCGATGCCGACGCCCGTCAGCACGCGCCAGAGGCACAGCGCCAGCACACCATGCGCGCTCGACGCGCCGAGCATGCCGACCGCCATCACCGGCAGACAGCCGAGGATCGTGCGCCGCCGCCCCAGCCGATCGGCCACGCCGCCCAACAGAATCGAGCCAAGTGCCATGCCGATCAATTCCATCGACAGCACGATGCCGAGCGCACCGCGATCGATCCCCCAATCGTGCGCGATGCCAGGCGACGCGAAGCTGATCGACAGCACATCGAACCCGTCGAGCGCGTTGAGGCCGACCATGATGGCGACGATGCCCCATTGGAAGCGTGACATCGGCGAGCGATCGATCAGGTTGCGGGGATCGGTGGGCACGGGCGCCTCTCCTGAATTATGTTATGATGCATATCGATATCGTCATTGCGGCTGTTGTACAATCGCGCGGCATGTCGGACGTGTCGAATGTGAAACACGCGTGCGGTAAACTCGCGCTTGCACATATTTACGTTACGAACTAGTTCCTACAACGATAAGCCACAAAGATGGGCGGGGAGAGTGATCCGGTGCTGAATACCAGCCAGACCGCAGCTTCAGCGGCGGTGTCCGTTTCGGCGCAGGAGCGCCCCACGCGCGTCCGCTTCGTCATGCTCGCGCTGATCGCGACCGGCACGCTCATCAACTATCTTGACCGCACCATCCTCGGCATCGCCGCGCCGGCGCTGACGCATGATCTCGGCATCAATCCGGCGATGATGGGTTTGGTGTTCTCGGCGTTTAGCTGGACCTATGCAGCCGCACAGATTCCGGGCGGCGCGTTCCTCGATCGCTTCGGCACGCGGCTCACTTATTGTTTGTCGGTCGGTTTCTGGTCGTTCTTCACGCTCTGCCAGTCGCTGGTCGGCGGGATCGGCATGTTGCTCGGCTTCCGCTTTTTGCTGGGTATCGCCGAGAGTCCGTGCTTTCCGGCCAACAGCCGGGTCGTCGCGACGTGGTTCCCGCGCCAGGAGCGCGCATTCGCGACCGGCGTCTATACGGTCGGTGAATATATCGGCCTCGCCTTCCTCAGCCCGCTGCTGTTCGCGATGATGGCGGTGCTCGGCTGGCGATCCTTGTTCGTCGGTGCGGGCGCGATCGGTCTGGTGTTCGCGGCGATCTGGTGGTGGAAATATCGCGAGCCGGCCGATAGCCGCGCCAATGCCGCCGAACTCGCCGAGATCGTCGCAGGCGGCGGCCTCGCCGCGAAGCCGCAGCGCCAGCCGTTCGACTGGCGCAACGCGGGGCGGCTGCTGCGCAAGCGCCAGATGTGGGGGATCTGCCTCGGCCAGTTCGCGGGCAATTCGACGTTGGTGTTCTTCCTGACGTGGTTCCCGACCTATCTCGCCACCGAGCGGCACATGGACTGGCTCAAGCTCGGTTTCTTCGCGGTGATGCCGTTTTTGGCGGCATCGGTCGGCGTGCTGTTCGGCGGTTGGTGGTCGGACCGGATGTTGCGGCAGGGCAAATCGCCCAATATCGCGCGCAAGCTGCCGATCATCCTCGGGCTGTTGCTGGCGGCGACGATCGTCTCGGCCAATTTCGTCGACGACAATCGCATCGTCATCGCGATCCTGAGCCTCGCCTTCTTCGCGCAGGGCATGGCGGCGCTGGGCTGGACATTGGTGTCGGACATCGCGCCCGAGGGGATGCTCGGCGTGACCGGGGGCATCTTCAATCTCGCCGCCAACCTCGCCGGCATCGTCACCCCGCTCGTGATCGGCGCGATCGTCGCCGCGACGGGGAGCTTCTTCTACGCGCTCGCCTTCATCGGCGTGATCGCGCTGCTGGGCGCGCTGTCGTACATCTTCGTGCTCGGCGACGTGAAACGGATCGTGTTGGAGTAAGGCGGTCGGTCGGGCTTTCCACCTGACCGCCCCCAAACCGTTCGTGTCGAGCGGAGTCGAGACACTGAGCGCCGCGCTTGCGACATGTCCCTCGACTTCGCTCGGGACGAACGGAGGTTGGTGGATCAGTCCGCGATCACCGGATCGCGGAACTTGTTCTGCGCCGCCAGCCGGATCGCGGCGTTGGGTGCGCCATAGCCTTCGTAGCCGGCGCCGCGCTCGACGAATTCGAAGAAGAAGGTCTTGGCGAACGCGCGGGTATAGAGCTGGCGGTAGCGGTGTCCGGCGGCATCCTCGTCGATCAACAGGTCGTTGGCGCGCATCGCTTCGGCCTCGGCGTCGCTCAGCGCGAAGCGTTTGGCGGCATCGTCCTGATAATTGTGCGGCACCGGCAACCGCGATTGGCCGAGCTGCGCCATCGCGACCGCCGCCGCCTCAAGATCACGGACGCGCAGCGCGACATGCTGGAAACCGGCACCGAACGACTGGTGGAGGAAGCGCGCCGACAAGGCATCGCGCGCATCGGTGCTGTTGAGCGTGATGCGGAAGCTGCCGGTCGCATTCTGGATCGCCTGGCTCTGGACGAGGCCATTGGGGTCGATCACGTCCTGCGGCGTCTGCACCTGCACGTCGAACAGACTGCGCCAGTATAGCTGCCACGACAGGAATTCGTCGTTGGGCACGGTCGCGGCGAGATGATCGAAACCGCTGACGCCGATGTCCGGGCCGGCTGGGCCGCCGTCGGCGATGAACTCGTCCGCCCAGATCGTCCGCGCCGCCTCGACATCGAGCACGTAGACGAGGCTGCCGGCGACGCCGCGCAGTGCGGGCATGGTGCGGATGTCGCTGGCATGTTCGGGGATGCCGAGCGCGCGCGCCCGCGCCATCGTCGCGGCGCCGTCCGCGACCACCAGCCCGATCGCGCAGATCGCGGTGCCGTGGGTCGCGCGATAGGCGCTGGCGAAACCTTCCGGTGCGTAATTGAGCACGAAATTGGCGCCGCCGTTGCGCCAGAGCTCGACCGCCTTGGCGCGGTGCCGGCCCGCCGGCACGCACCCGGCCGAGCGCAGCAGAGTCTCGATCGCGCCACGGTCGCTCTCGATCACGGCGAATTCGATGAACTCGACGCGCTCGATATGCGCGCGTGCCGGCATGGCGGGGGTCTCGCCGATCGCGCGGCGCGCGGCATCGCGCAACGCGTCGAGCGAGCGTAGCCCGTCGCGCGCGACCATCGTTGCGGAATTGGCGCGGAAGCGATCGTTGAAGATTTCGAGGCTGAGCGGGCCGGTATAGCCGAGCTTGAGAATTTCGGCGACATACTCGGTCAGGTCGAAACCGCCCTGGCCGGGCAGGCAGCGGAAATGGCGGCTCCAGTACAGATAGTCCATGTCGAGCAGCGGCGCATCGGCGAGCTGGACAAACACCAGCTTCTCGGGCGCGATGTCTCGGATCGACTGGCTGGGGATGCCGCGCGCGAGCGAGTGGAAACTGTCGAGCAGGATGCCGATGCGCGGATGGTCGACAGCTTCGACGATCTCCCACGCGACGCGGTGATCGTTGACATGTACGCCCCATGCCAGCGCCTCATAGCCGACCGTCACGCCGTAGCGCTCGGCGAGGTCGCCAAGCTCGCGCAGATCGGCGATGGCACGCGCGCGGTCGCCCGAGGATTGCGGCGAGCAGTTCGAACACAACAGGATACGGTCGCAGCCGAGCACCTGCATGATCTCGAACTTCTGCGCGATCCGTTCGAACGCGCGGGTGCGCAGCGGCTCGGGCATGCCTTCGAGATCGCGGAACGGTTGATACAGCACGCAGCGCAGGCCGAGCTCGTCGAGCAATGCGCGGACCTCCTGCGGCGACAGCGGCGATGCGAGGAAATCGGTGTCGAAGATTTCGACCGCCGTGAAGCCGGCCTCGGCGGCGGCGCGCAATTTGTCTTCGAGCGTACCGCTGATCGAGACGGTGGCGATGGCGTTGGTCATGGCGCGGGCTTCCTGATGATATCTGCGTGCCAGTCGCGGACGATGGCGAGGCTGCTCGCCTGGAACGAGCCGAGCCACAACGCGCCATCGGCGATGGCGGCGGCGGACAGGCCGTTGAAACCGGGTTGCGGGCGGCCATAAGCAAAGGTCGATATGCGGTGGTGCGCGCGGTCGAGTTCACCTACCACCCAGCCGCGATGGCACAGCATCGGATCGGCGACGCCAGCGACGATCGTACGCAGGCCGCCGCACGCCGGCTCGTCGAGCCGCATCCCGGCGAGCAGCAGATGGCCATCGCTCCAGTGGATGTTGTCGGGCATGAAATCGGGCGCGTCGATGCGCTCGACCGGTTGGCTGGTATCGCTGCGATCGTAGACGAGAACGGCGTGCCAGCCGAACGCGATCACGTAGAAATGGCGCTCGTCGGGATCGACTTCGAGGCCGTTGTTGCCGGGCAGTTCGGTGCCGGGGAGGAGGGTGAAGGCGGTATCGCCCGGACGCCATTGCCACACCGCGCCGGTGATCTTGCCCGCGACGAAATCGGCGATGGTGGTGCCGGGGCGGGTGAGGACAGTGACGAGGATCGTGCCGTCCGCGAAACTCGCGACCGCGTTGCCGACCTGCCCCTCGGGCATCGGCAGGCAGCCGCGCCAGGTGAGGCGGGGGGTGTCGGCGCGCGTATCGACATCGAACGCTTCGATCGACTGGCGGCCGCCGTGGTTGACGACGAGCAGCCGCCAGCGATCCTTGCCTGTCCGACGGAGCGAAAGCCCGCGCGCGTTGAACAGCGTCGTATCGACCGGGCCGGGGCAATGCGCGAAAGCGCGGCGATCGAACGCGATCTGCTCCGGGGCCTGTGCGAACCATGTCGTGAAGGCGCGCGCGCGGACATCGACCAGTTTGAGGCCCGCGCCATCCGAGAACCCGCTCGCGATCAGCCAGCGCGTGCCGGGGATGGCGAGCACATCCTCGGGCTTTTGCGGGCCGCAGACATAGTCGAGCTCGCTATCGGCCGGGCACGCCGCCTGCGCGTGCGCCGTGCCCGCCAAGAGCAGAAGCAACGAGAACAGCGCGATCCTCAATCGCGTGGCCTCGCGCGTGCGGGCGGCGGGGCGGGCGCGGCCTTGGTGAGCAGATCGAGGTCGGCGTAATGCGGCCAGGCGATCGTCTTGCTCTCGGGCGCGAGCCAGACCAGCTTCGGCGCGGCGGGATCGAACGCCGGCCATGCGCCGACCCTCGGGCTGGTCGGCGCTTGCCCGCGTGCGAACGATAGCAGCGCGTCGGACATCTCCGCTTCCAGCGCGACGTCGCCCGGCTCCCACACCCGCGTCCGGCGGAACAGGTCGAAGGCGGGGCGGGTGCGCAGCCAATAGGGCACGTCGCCGCTATGATAGGCGCCGACCGTCGCCGGATCATGATCGCTGAAGGTGACGCCCGGTGCATAGGGCTGACGGCGCGTGAAGACATAGCCATAGGCGGGCTTGGTGCCATAGCGCTGCTGGTGGCGTGCCCATGATGTCATTTGCAGCCCGACGGTCGAATCGCGCGCGATATCGGCCGCGTCGCGCGCCGGATCGCCGGAAGTGTACACTTTGAGGATCGCATCGGCGCGATCGCCGAACCGCGCGGTCACTGCGGCGACCAGCGCGGCGCGATCGGCGATCGGCCCGAACGGACGGAAACTCTCGTCGCGGGTGTAACCGATCAGGACCGGCACGTCGTTCTGGCGGCGCCCTGTGAACACCGCCTCGGCGGTGCCGGTGACGATCCGGCCGTCGAGCGTGATCGCGTCGCGGTGCGTGGCCGCCGAGACGATCCTGTCGGCGGGCATCCCGCGCATCTCGGCGAGCGAGGCCGCGCCGATTTCCTTTTGAAGCGCCAGCCCCTGCGCCTCGGCGGTGGCGAGTGGTGCGGGGCCAAGCATGCCGCCGAACGGACTGCCGCTCATCCCCACCGCGCGCGCGAACAGTCCCTTGGCGGCGGGACTCATCTGGAGCAGCGCGACCGACATCGATCCCGCCGATTGTCCGACGATGGTGACGTTGGCGGGATCGCCGCCGAATTTGGCGATATTGTCGCGCACCCAGCGCAGCGCGGCGATCTGGTCCATCAGCCCGTAATTGCCCGACGCGCCGCCGCCTTCGCGGCTGAGTTCGGGATGCGCGAAGAAGCCGAGCGGGCCGACCCGGTAGGCGATGTTGACTCGCACCACGCCGGCCTGCGCCAACGGCTCGCCCGAATAGTTCGCCATGCTGGCCGAGCCGATGTTGAAGCCGCCGCCGTAGATCCACACCACGACCGGCGCCTTGCGCGCGGTCTTGGGCGCCCAGATGTTAAGGTAGAGGCAATCCTCGCTCGTCGCCTCGTTGCCGAAATAATGGTTCTGCGCAGGGCCGCGCAGCGGCTGGAGGCATTCCGGCGCGAAGCGATCGGCGTGGTAAACGCCGGCCCAGGGCGTGACCGGCTGCGGCGGCTTCCAGCGCAGGTCGCGCACCGGCGCGGCGGCGAACGGCACGCCGAGCCACGCTGCGACGCCCGAGGGCAGGACGGTGCCGTCGATCTGCCCACCCGTCACCGCGACCGGCGCGGCGGCGGCAGGTGTCGCGAGCGAAAGCGCGAGTGCGATGGGTGCCAGCCGCCTCATTTGCGCGGCACGCCGAGCGTGTCGTGGAAGAAGTCGAACGTCGCGTTGGTGGCGCGCAGCGTCGCGGAACGGGTCGCCTCCGGGGTCGCGCCGATGAAGCTGTGATCGACGCCGTCGATGTAGATCGATTCGACCGGCACGCCGGCCTTGCGCAACGCCGCTTCGCCGATATGCGATTGCGCGACCGGCACGGTCTTGTCGGCGGTGCCGTGGATCAGCAGGAACGGCGGGTCACTCTTGTCGATGTAGGTGACCGGGCTGACTGCGGCGATCTTGTCGGCGGGGCAGGGGCCATCACAGCCGAGCAACCTCGACCCCGCCGAATTGCCGTCCGGCGTCGCGTTCATCGCGCTGAAGTCGTACACGCCGTACCATGTCACCGCCGCCTGTATGCAGCCATCCTGCGCTGCGGCGGGATCGAGCTTGGTGTTGCGGCAGGTGACGGCGGTGAGCGCGCTGAGATGCCCGCCCGCCGAGCCGCCCCATACGCCGACGCGCTTGGGGTCGATGCGGTATTCGGACGCATGCGCGCGCAGGAAGCGGATCGCGGCGTTTGAATCCTGCAATTGCGCGGGGAAGCGCGCTTCGGCCGAAAGCCGGTATTCGAGGCTGGCGACGGTGAACCCCTCGGCGGCGAGCGATGCGAGTACCTTGGGGAAATCGGCGAGCGCGCCCGAATGGCGGGTATGTCCAGCCATCCAGCCGCCGCCGTGGATGTAGAGCACCAGCGGGTGCGGCCCCGGCGTCGGCGGCACGTAGATGTCGATGATCTGTGGGCGATAGCCGGGCAGCGTCTGGTACACGACATCGCGCCACGCCTTCACACCGCCAGGGAAGGTCACTGGCTCGGCTGGAAAGCGATCCTCGAGCACTGGCTTTTCGGCCACGGGGAATATGCGCCTGCCCGGGGTGGACGCGGCCGATGCGGCCGAACCGACCAGCGACAGGATCATCAAACAGGAACCGAGCATGCGTGCCAAGGGACTCTCCTCCACTGTAGCCGCCGGTCGCGCCGACGACGATTGTGCCGAAGGCTAACACGTCAGCCGGATTCGCAAAAGACGAAATGTTAGGAACGAGTTCGTCCCTTTTGTAGCCAGGATCGCATGGCTTTGTCGTTTGCGCGGTTGATGCACCCGTGCGTCCATGCCTATCTCTCGTCCGGCACAGCGTTTCAGCGAGTTCAGGAGATCAGAGTGGCGGATGATGCGAAAAGCAGCCGGCGTTCCCGTGCCGAGGCGCGCGAGGAGGCGATCAGCGAACTCGTCGATATCGCCACGGCCGAATTCGTCGAAAAGGGCCTGGCCGGTGCGCGGATCGACGAGATCGCCGGCAAATCGACCAAGCGGAAGATCTATTATTATTTCGGCGGCAAGGACGAGCTGTACCGGGAGGTGCTGGAGCGCGCCTATCGCCGCGTGCGCGCCAGCGAAAGTGAGGTCGATATCGAGGCCGGCACCGCAGTCGACGCGTTGCGTGGCCTGATCGAGCATGACGTGCGCTATCACTCGGCACATCCCGAGCTGGTGCGGCTGGTGATGAACGAGAACATCCACCGCGCCGAACACCTCAAGCAGATCGAGAGCGTGCGCGAGAACAACCACACCGTCATCGACATCCTGTCGCGGATCATCGCGCGCGGCGAGGCCGAGGGTAGTTTCCGGTCGGGCATCGACCCGATCGAACTGCACATGAACCTGACCGCGCTGGCGTTCTACAACGTCTCCAATCAGTTCACTTTCTCGCACAATTTCGGGATCGACATGTCGAGCCCCGACTCGGTCGAACGGCGCGCGAAGCAGGTCGCCGACATCATCCTCGCCTGGGTCACGCAGAAAGAGTGAATGCGGATATCCGGTCCGATCGATTATTGACAGGTACTAGTTCGTACCATATTCCGCTCCCAGAAGCCGACGCATCAGGACGTCGGCCAAAGGGGAGGATTGGCATGCGGCACGTCGCCAGCGGTCTCGCTATTTCCGCGTCACTTTTCGCGCTCGCCACCGCGATCGGCATCACGCCGGCGCTGGCTCAGGATCAAGCCGCCGCCGGCCAGACCGCGCCCCGCCCGGACGATCAGCCGAGCGCCGAGCAGATCAAGGACATCATCGTGACCGGCTCGCTGATCCAGCGGCCCAACAACACCTCGGTCAGCCCGATCGTGTCGGTCAGCGATACCGCGATCAAGGAGAGCGGCACCGCCAATCTGCAGGATGCGCTCAACCAGGTGCCGAGCTTCACCACCGGCGGCAACAGCGGCACCGGCGGACAGGGAACCGGCGGGCGCGCCTCGATCAACCTTCACGGCCTCGGCACCAACCGCAACCTCGTGCTGCTCGACGGGCGGCGGCTGCCGGTTTCGGACATCAACGGCAATGTCGATATCAACATCCTGCCCGAGGCGATCATCAGCGGTGTCGATGTGATCACCGGCGGCGCATCGGCGGTCTACGGATCGGACGCGATGTCCGGCGTGGTCAACTTCAAGACGCCGCGCAAGCTCGACGGGTTCAAGGTCGATCTGATGAACACGATCAGCGAGCGCGGTGACGGCTATCGCTTCAACGGCTCGCTCGCGTTCGGCAACACCTTCGCCGACGATCGCGGGCATATCCTCGCCGCTTTCTCCTATTCCAAGCAGAACCCGGTCAACGGTGCGGCACGGTCGTTCTTCAACGACAAGACGCCATCCTCGTTCATCGGCACGGGCACGTATGTTCCGAGCGCGACCAATGCGCCGAGCGCGGCGGCCGAACAGGCGGTGTTCGCGAAATACGGGGTGACCAGCACGGTCAACCCGCTGCTCAATCTCGGCTTCAATGACAATGGTTCGCTGTTCACGCAGACCGGCGCGCTCAATTATCGGGGGCCGACCAGCAACGGCTATGCGATCGTTGGCGGCAACGTGCGTATGCCGGTCGGCCAGCAGATCGATTTTTACAACGGGCTCGATCGCAAGACCGCGTTCGTCAAGGCTGATTACACCCTCGCGCCGGGGATCACCGCCTACGGCCAGTTCATGTACGTCGATCTGAGCGTCAACACGGCGAGCGGCAACAGCCTCACCCAGTTCGGCGTGCCGCTGACCGTGCCGGTCAGCAACCCGTTCATCCCCGCCGATTTGCGCACGATCCTCGCCTCGCGGCCCAATGCCGCCGCGCCGTTCACCATCAACGGCCGGTACGTCGGCGTGCCGTACAAGAGCTGGGACGAGAATTACCAGATCCAGCAATATATCGGCGGATTGAAGGGCGACATCGCGCCGGGCTGGTCGTTCGACGCGTTCGTCGGCTACGATCAGTCGAAGCACCTTCAGACGATGCACAACGGCGTGGTCAAGAGCAAGGTGCAGACCCTGCTCAACGCCGCTGACGGCGGTGCGTCGCTGTGCGCGGGCGGGTACAATCCGTTCGGCGAGACCAACGTGCGGTCGATGTCGCCGGCGTGCGTCGCCTATGTCACCAAGAATGCGATCGCGCAGGAGAAGCTCACGCAGACGCAGGTGCAGGGGCAGATCAACGGCCGCTTGTTCGATCTCGGCGCCGGCCCGGCCCAGATCGCGATCGTCGCCGATTACCGGCGCAACACCTACAGCTTCGTGCCCGACAGCGATGTGCAGGCGCAGAACATCGAGGCGGTGATCGCCAGCGCCCCCGCCTCGGGCGCGATCGCGGTGAAGGAAGCGGCGGCGCAGATCGACATTCCGCTGCTTGCCGACCGGCCGTTCTTTCAGGAACTCGGCATCGGCGGCGCGGTGCGCGTGTCGGATTACACGACCAGCGGATCGGTGACGAGCTATGAGGGCGATATCCGCTGGCGCCCGATCTCGGCACTGCTGATCCGCGGCGGCTATCAGCGCGCGGTGCGTGCGCCCAACATCGGTGAATTGTTCACGCCATCCTCCGGTACGCAGCTCGTGATCGGCACGCCGCCCGGCTCGCTCGGCGATCCGTGCGACGTGCGCTCGTCGGCGCGAACCGGCGCGAACGGGGCGCAAGTCGCGGCGTTGTGCGTGGCGCAGGGAATTCCGCAGGCGGCGATCTCGACTTACAATTTCCCGACCACCGCGACGGGGCAAATCGTGCAGGGCAACACCGCGCTCACGCCCGAAAAGGCCGATACGTTCAACGTGGGCATCGTGCTGAGTTCGCCGGTCAAGGGCGGGTTCCTCCAGGATTTCTCGCTGTCGGTCGATTATTACAGCATCAAGATCGACAACGTGATCTCGACGATTCCGGGTCTGACCGTGCTGTCGAAATGCTTCAACCTCGATGGCTCGAACAGCACGTACAGCGCGGCGAACCCGTATTGCCAGCTTGTCCAGCGCGACAATACCGGCCAGCTCGTGTCGGTCAGCACGCCCTATCTCAACCTCGGCGGGCTGAAGACCGCTGGCATCGAGGCACAACTCCATCTCGGCCTGCCCGCCACCTTCATCGCCAGCTCCGGCAAGGTCTATCTCGACGCGGGGGTGAACTGGCTGAGCAGTTACAAGGTCCAGTTGCTGCCGGGCGCGCCCTTCCTCAATTATACCGACATCAGTAACGGTGGCGCGGGAACCGGATCGGTGCCGCCGCGCGCGACGCCGCGCTGGAAAGGGCTGACCACGCTCGGCTACCGCTCGGAAGCGGTGAGCGTCGGGTTGCGCTGGAAGTATCAAGGATCGATGGACGACGTGAGCAGCGTGCTGACGCCGAGCAACACGCAGGTCGGCGTTGCGGATTATTCGACGTTCGATCTGTTCACCAGCTTCCGCGTGAGCAAGGCCTATGAGTTCCGCTTCGGCGTCAACAACCTGACCGACAAGGGGTTGCCGTTCGTGGCAAGTTCGCAGAACGGCACCGATGTGGCGCTGTATGATCCGCTTGGCCGGAGTTTTTACGCCGGCGTGAAGCTCACCTTCTGACCATCTCCCGCACGGCCCGGATCGGGCCGTGCGACCCTCTTGGATACGATACGGACATGATCAGAACTGGACTCGTCGGCCGCAGCATCATGGCATCCAAGTCGCCGTGGCTGCACGAGCAGGAGGGGGCGGCGCAGGGCCTCGATCTCACCTACGACCTGATCGACTTCACCCAGCGCGGGCTGGCCGATGACGATCTCGGCGCGACGATCCGGGCGTTGCCGGCGCAGGGATACGCTGGCGTCAACGTCACCTTCCCGTTCAAGCAGGCGGTGATCCCGCTCCTCGACGGGCTGGCCGAGAGCGCGGAACGGGTCGGCGCGGTCAACACGATCGCGATCCGCGACGGCAAACTGATCGGCCACAATACCGATATGGCCGGCTTTGCCCAAAATCTCGCCAGCGGATTGCCCGACGTTGCTGTCGGCCACGTACTACAACTTGGTGCGGGCGGTGCAGGGGCGGCGGTCGCGATAGCGTTGCTCAACTCGGGTGTGGCCAATTTGGCGCTCGCCGACATCGATCCGACACGGGCGTCAGCGCTGTGTGATCGGCTGGCTGCCGTGTTTGGTGACAGGCGTGCGAGCCCCTATTCGATGCTCGATTTACCGATCACCAAGGCGGACGGCATCGTCAATGCGACGCCGCTCGGCATGGCCGCGCACCCCGGTGCGCCGATCGACACCGCGTTGCTCGACGCGCGACAGTGGGTCGCCGATATCGTCTACTTCCCTCTCGAGACCGAATTGCTGAGGCAGGCGCGCGCACGGGGCTGTCGCGTGCTTGACGGCAGCGGCATGGTGATCGCGCAAGCGGCGATTGCCTTCGAGATCATGACCGGGCACCCCGCAAAGCTGGAACGGATGCGCGCCAGCTTCCTCTCCGGGTTGGCATGACCTGCTTATGCCACGGCTTTTACCGATAAACTTGGGTTTTTGATCCCGGCGGTCAGCGGGTCGACATAGCGGTGCGCCGCACCGATCGGCAGCAGATGCGGAATGACCTGGGCGTCTTTGGGGCGTTCTTGTCCCGTCCGTCCTCCGCACTGATCCGCAGCCTGCCTTTCGGCGTGGATGCGGCCGGAACGACCGCTTCACGGGCTTCCGCGATGTCGCTGAGCAGCCCGTGCGTCCGCTCTGAAGCGAGTGCCCTTCATCCGTCAGTCGCAAGCTTTGGCACCCGCGCTCGACCAAACGCACGCCGAGGCTTTGCTCGAGTTCGGCAACCCGCCACGCGCCGCGACACGGTCGAAATCCGACAAAGCCTGACGATCCATCCTTGTGTTCCGTATTTGAAACGAGCAATCTCGATATTGGGATCTCCTCAACGATGCTGAGACGGCTATCTTGTTCCTCAAGACCTGCGGTTCACACCAAACATGAGGAGATTTCGACATGACCATTCTCGTTACAGGCAGCACGGGCACCATCGGCGCGCAGGTTCTGGCGCATCTTCAAGGTCGCGGTGCCGACGTCCGCGCTTTGACGCGTTCACCCGAAACGGCGCAGCTTCCCGCCGGGGTGACGGCGGTCCGCGGCGACCTCGCCGACCCGGACTCGGTGCGCGCGGCCCTGCAAGGTGTCAGCACGCTGTTCCTGCTCGCCCCGAATGTCGCCGATGAACTGACGCAGGCCATGCTGACCTTGACGGTCGCGCGCGAGGCCGGCGTCAAAGGCATCGTCTATCTCTCGGTGTTCGGCGGCGAAGCCTATGCCGACGTGCCGCATTTTGCCGGCAAGTACACTGTCGAGCGCATGATCGAGGCACTCGACTTGCCTGCAACGGTTCTGCGCCCCGCGTACTTCATCCAGAACGATCTTCGTCAGAAGGACGTGCTTCAGAAAGCCGGTCTCTATGCCTCGCCGATTGGCGGGAAAGGTGTCTCGATGGTCGATATCCGCGACATCGGCGAGGCCGCCGCGATCGAGCTGCTCCGCCGTGATCAGGCTGCCGCGCCGCTCGGCCGCGAGACCTACGCCCTGGTTGGGCCGGACAGCCTGACCGGCGACGACATCGCCACTCTCTGGAGCGAAGCGCTCAGTCGCGAAATCCGCTACGGCGGGGACGATCTCGTCGTGATGGAGCAGCGCATGAAGACCATGCTGCCGGCTTGGCATGCGCTCGACCTGCGCCTGATGTTCGCCCGCTATCAGACGGATGGCGCGGTCGCGACCGCTGACGACATCGCCCGCCTGACCAAACTTCTCGGTCGCGCGCCACGCTCCTATGCCGCTTTCGCCAGGGATGCCGCGACTCAGTGGGCGAAGGGCTGAGCCCGCACTTCGCCTCCAACCAGCGAGACCTGCCATGATCACGATCCAACCTCTCTTGGCTGAAGACGCTCCGGCTGCGGCCGCGATGCGACAAGCCGCGTCGGCCCACAAGGGCGAGAAACTCGGGCCAGAGGCGCGGCCGATGTTCGATGCCATGTTTGCCGGCACACCCGCTGCGGCAGATGTCCGGGTAGAGGCCGCGACGATCGGAGGCATTGCAGGCTTCTGGCTCCGGCCGGCGGATGCACGACCGGGCGCGCGCATCCTCTATCTTCACGGTGGCGGGTATGTGCTCGGCTCGGCCCAGGCACTTACCAGCTTTGCGGGCCAGATCGCGGCGCGCGTCGGCGCCGATACCTTCGTCCCGGAGTACCGGCTTGCGCCGGAGCACCCGTTCCCGGCCGCGATCGATGATGCGGTCGCCGCCTATCGCGGCCTCATCGCGGACGGTGCCGAGCGGATCGTGGTTGCGGGCGATTCGGCAGGCGGCGGTCTGACGCTGGCGCTGCTCTCGATCCTCGCCGCTGATAAGCGCGATGGCTTGGTTCAGCCGGCCGGCGCGGCGGTGATGTCGCCGTGGACCGACCTGGCGCTCGTCGGCGAAAGCTTCGAAACGCGCAGCGAGGCCGACCCGATCTTCACGCGCGGCGTGCTCCAGGGTTTCGCCAACCTGTATCTTCAGGGCCAGGATGCCACGAACCCCAAGGCGTCGCCGCTCTATGCGCCACTCGGCGGCCTGCCGCCGATCCGCATCGATGTCGGCGACGACGAAGTGCTGCTCGCCGACTCCATCCGCTACACCGAGCTGGCGCGGGCGGCCGGGGTTGAGATCACATTATCGATCTGGGAGGGCATGCCGCATGTCTTCCAATCATCACTTGGCCAGTTTCTCGCGGCCAAGCGGTCCCTGGACGCCATCGGTGATTTCTTGCGCCAGCGGCTTGAGTCCCCGGTCGACGACGACGTCCCCTTCAATGCACGAAAAGGAGCTTGATCATGACACGCGTATTGTTTGTCGGGCAGAAGCCGGACACCGTCGACTTTTCCGATCCCGCTTTGCCACCGGGGTTCAATGCTGACAAAATCCAGGCGGGCATCGACATCGCCAAGACCATGCTGACCGAGCGCGGTTGGGACGGCGATCTCTGCATGATCGCTCCCGATGAAAGTGGCATCGCCGTACTGGCCGCGCAGCTTGCGAACGCGGACTATGACTGCGTCGTGATCGGTGGCGGCTTGCGCCTCCCGCCCAAAGGGCTGCCGTTTTTCGAGAGAGTGGTGAACGCGGTCCACCAAGGCGCACCGAAGGCGGCGATCGTATTCAACACCCGTCCCGAGGATACGGCGGAAGCCGCGGCGCGGTGGATCGGCGAACGCCATCCGTGATGGCCTTCGCCCACGGCTGGATGCATTCCGGTTCATCGGCATAGCTTCGGAGGTTTGACCTGAAAATTCTGGTATTGGGCGCCACCGGCTGGCGGATCGTTGGCAAGCCATAGGCCAGCCGACTTGCCGCATCCCGCAAGTCCTCCTGCATGCCGGCAGGGATGCAGGAGGCATGCTTTTGCCCTCTGACGCGATCGATCATGCCGCATATAGGGTTGGGGGGCAGGTCGGGTTTGAAACGGCCCCCGTGGACCCGATCCGCAAGTCCGGCGTAGCCCGATGGGCCTGTTGCTGCCCCGTTATCGAGCGGATCGCGCTGCCGTCCGGCAGAATCGATCGCAGTGTAACGCCTGCTGCCTCAATTGCCCAACCGTTGGCCGCAGCGGTCCGCATCGATCCGGCGCGGACCCGGGCGTGAGCCGGTATCCCGAAAATTATCCAATGATTTCAATGAGTTTTGGCGGAGCGGGAGGGATTCGTAATTCCAAAATATATATCTGTTAAATCTATAAAAATAAATTTTTTTGATTGCAGCCCCACACTCAGCCCCACAGTCATCAACATACGGTGTCGGACTTATCAATGAGAGGGTGCACACTTCCTATTGACGAGATTGACGTACATAGACGCAGCGGTGTCGAGTCCAGTTAACACTACTCTTTATGTTCTCGATCCAGTTGAGTGTCTCGTGCCGGCTCCATCGGCCATGGAAAATCTTGTGGGCGCTGGGAGGCGGCGCTTCGTCAGCGCTTCGCCAGCGTTTTCAGGCTCTCTTTACTATGCTGTATCGCCCACGGACGACCTCTGTCGTCGTGGCGCTCCCGTGTAGAATCTGGCCCATAGCGCTTCCTTCCACTCGTTCGTGGATGATGCACCATCAAAACCCGGGATCAACACCTAGTGCGCTGACCCAATCGGGTGATTCACAATCGGTTGGTTTCGTGCGAGTCTGGCGGGATGTCCCAGATCGTATGTGTGATCGTAAACTCTGAAGATGCGGCGCGGTTGGCGTCGGTGGTCGCCGATCGAAACGGTTCGCTCAAGCATATCCAGCGCGCCAGGA
>NZ_SGIS01000031.1 GCF_004208535.1 Sphingomonas populi | reverse complement strand
ACAGGAAACTGCGCGCCTATGCCGACCGTCTCAACAACACCCCGCGGAAATGCCTCGACTTCCTGACCCCCGCCGAGGCATTCTCGCAAATCTCAAACGGTGCACTTCAAACGTGAATCCACACCCCAGCTTGCGCTGGGGTGACGGGCACTGGTGGATTGCCGTCCGTCCGCTTTGGAGAGGCGAAGAGTGATCGTCCCGGCGATTATGGCTGTCCTAAGGACGCCTATTTGGAGGAAGATGTCAATCCGATCCGCGCTTAAGTATGGAGGCCACCGCAACTGCATCCAAGGGTCGGATCATCACGTTACGAAACATGATCTCCGCCCACTCTAGCTCAAGCGCGATGCGACCTGCAGTCAACGGGGTAGTTCGGCCGTTCTTATCGCGGGTGGCAAGCTTGAATAATGTCGTCACAATACGACCGTTGACGAGGTGTGCCGCCTGATCGTTGAAGGCGTAAAGATCGACGGTGTTCCAATCGTCCATCCTTTCGTATTCACCAGCGTGTTTGTGCCACTGGCGTTGGATGCCGCCCGATACAATCGGTTCTTGATAGGTGCTCGGAAAAGCGGGAATCCAGTTCGGCCACAATGGTGTTCCACCGAGTGACGGCCCCATCAACGCCAGCGTGTCGACCATGATCGCGTCCCCGACATCGCCCTCTTCAAGCTGGAACTCGACACAATTCGGGAAAAGCCGGTCGGTTTCAGGCCCCATATGATAGAGGATACCGCTGTTCCTGCGTTGTAGCTTGCGAGGAGGCCAACGGTCTAAACCGTAGCGGTATTCCAGCCGCAGATGATAATTGCCCCAGCTCTTCTTTGTGGAGATGTGTCCAGGCGCCGCGTCCGTTCCGGTGTAGTGCGAACCGAGGAAGTGGATTACGCCATCCCTTACGGTGACGGCGTTATGAAGGTCGCTGTTGCCAACCCCTTCTTGGAAGAAGGTCCACCCTCGTGACGCATCACTATCGAAGAGACGCTGCCAACCTTTGTCACTTTCAATACCGAGCAATCGTCCGGGCAACGAACAACCGAAAGCAGCAGCTACGGAGGAGCCGATAAAGCGACGACGATCCACGGTGAACCTCTTCTTTCTTCAGCAGAAGCGACTGACACACTTACCATTATATTGGAATAGAGATTCTATACGATCGAAGGTCCGCAACTGGGGCGCCTCCTGCCAGTCGGCTTTCCGGCGCGTCGTGTCGATCGCTGGCGTGGGAACGGGAGAAATCGGTGGGCGCGCCCCGCCCCGTTCATGGCGGCCACACAACCCCACAACACGTCGCATTTCCCGCCTCGGTACAATCCCGAGATTGACGATCGCCCCATGATTCCACAGGGAGCGAAGGGCATGCGCAAGATTGTCCTAACCACCATCGGAACGCTCGGCGATTTGCATCCTTTCATCGCCATCGCGCAGGCGCTGCGCCGCCACGGCTTTGCGCCCGTGCTCGCGGTGGCGGAGGACCAGCTCGCCAAGTGCCGCGCGGCGGGGATCGAGGCGGTGGCGGTGCTGCCGGGGTTCGACTCGGTCCAGCATCGGCTCGGGCTTGCCGAGGACGAAGCGGTCAAACGCATCATGGGCGACCAAATCGAAATGCTCGATCAAGTGCTGCTCCCGGCGTTGCCCGGCTGCGTTCACAAACTCGAAGCGGTCACCACCGGCGCCGAGGCGATCATCGCCTCGACCTTCGTGTTCGCCGCCCCGATCGTCGCCGAAAAGCTCAACATCCCGCTCGTCTCGGTGGTGCTCCAGCCGATGGCGATGCTGTCCGCCTATGATCCGCCCTGCACGCCCGATTTCTGGATGATGAAGCACGCGCCCAACACCGTGCTCGGCCGGCTGTGGAACCGCGCGGTCTACGGCACGATGCGGCTCGCGGTGCAGCTCAAATGCGGCCCGCAGATCGATCGCGTCCGCACCGCCCATCGGCTGCCGCACAAGAGCGCGCGGCGGCTGCTCGAAACCAGCGAGCGCTCGGCGCTGACGCTCGCCACCTATTCACGCCATTTCAGCCCGCTGCCGCCCGATGCGCCGGCCAATGTGCGGGTGGTCGGCTTCCCGATCTTCGACAGCCAGAGCGGGGCCGAGGAAACGCTCGATCCTGCACTCGCCGCGTTCCTCACCGATGGCCCCGCGCCGATCATCTTCACGCTCGGCAGCTTTGCGGTCCACTGCCCCGGTAATTTCTATGCCGAGGCGGCGGCGGCGGCGCGCGCGCTCGGCCGGCGCGCGGTGCTGCTCACCGGCGGACACGCCGCACCCGTTCGCGATGGCGACATCTTCCGCTGCGCCTATGCGCCGCATTCGCTGCTGTTCCCGGCGGCGGCGGCGGTGGTCCACCACGGCGGCGCAGGCACCACGGGCCAGGCACTGCGCGCCGGCAAGCCGCAGCTCGTCGTCCCCCACATGGGCGACCAGTACGATCACGGCCAGCGCATCGAGCGGCTCGGCGTCGGCCTGTCGATGAAAGCGCACCGCTTCACCGCCGCCCGCGCCGCGCGCATGATCGCCCGGCTGCTCGACGAACCCGATTACGCTGAGGCTGCCGCCCGGATCGGCGCGCAGGTCGCCCGCGAACACGGCGCCGACGCGGCGGCGGCGGCGATCGCCGAAGCGCTCGGCCCGGCCCGCGTGCCCTCGCGCGCGTTCGTGCCCCGGCTGGCGATGGCGTAGCGGATACCGCTACCTACTCCGTTCGTGCTGAGTAACGGTCGAGTAGCCCGCAGGGCGTATCGAGGTCGTGTATCGAAGCACATGCCACGCGTCCCACATGTGCTTCGATATGGACTCTCGATACGGCGCAAGCGCCTACGCGATCCCTACTCAGCACGAACGGATGGTGAGGCCATCAGGCTGGGACAGGCGCGACCTGACGCTGCGGTTGGATGTGCTCCTGCACCTCCCCGGCATCCGCCCAGGCCCGGCTACGCGGCAGCCACGGGTTGAGGAACAACAAAGGCAGCTTCAGGAACAGCAATTCGCGGTGAATCCAGAAGTCGATCAGCTTCTCGCGCCGCTTCGCCTGCGGGCGGCCTGTCCGCACCAGCCAGTCCTGATAGGGTTGCCAATGGCTCGGCTCGTCGCGCTCGACGATACGGAAGATCTTCATCAGCACCGGGTCCGATCGCACCAGCCGCGATTTCAGCAGCACATCGACCTGTTTCATGCCGCGCATCTCGGTGAGCATGATGACCCGGCACAGCCGCTCGAACATCGCCTCGCTCGCGATCACCGCCTCGGTATCGAGGTCGTCGATGGTCGAGCCGAACACGATCTCGACGAAGCGATCGATATGCCCGCATGCACGATCCACCGAGAGCGGCATCTGCCCGCGCAGTTCGAACCAGCGGCGGAACATCACATAATGTTTGCGCTCATCGGCGCGGTGCTTGCGGATCGCGGCGATAAAGGCGGTATCGTCGGGGCAATGCGCCTGCACCGCCTCCAGCACACGGTCGATGCTGGTATAGCCGCGATGCTCGTTGTAAATGTAGATCGATGCGAGCACGTCGAGATAGCGGCGTCTGAAAGCGTCGAACATCGCTCGATTTGATCCAACGTATGGGCCGCAAACGGCCCGCCTCTCCGATGCCCCTGCGGGCTTTTCGCAACGATAGCATCGTCGGAGCGCGTTACACCATGATTTCTGGCGGCTTGCCGGATCGGCTAACCGACCGCATGATCTGCCGCGCCGCGTCTGGCTGGATTGAGCTACGATCGGCGGGGAGAAAAAGATGCGCCTTGGATTGTTCGTGCTCGCGGTCGCCGCCGCCGCGCCGCTGGCCGCGCAGACCCCTGTCGAGGACGCCTCGATCGCCCAGCTCGACGCGCGCCTCGCCACCGGCACGGCAACCAGCCAGAGCCTCACCCGCGCCTATCTCGTCCGCATCGCGGCGATGGACCGCAAGGGGCCGGCGCTCCATGCGGTGATCGCGCTCAACCCCGATGCGCTGGCGGCGGCTCGGGCGAGCGATGCGCGCCGCCGCGCCGGCCACCCGCTCGGCCCGCTTGACGGCATACCGTTGCTCATCAAGGACAATATCGAAATCGCCGATCCCATCGCCACCACCGCCGGCAGCCTCGCGCTGAAAGACAATGTCACCCACCGCGACGCGCCCGTGGTCGCGCGGCTGCGCGCCGCCGGCGCGGTGATTCTCGGCAAGACCAACCTGTCCGAATGGGCCAACATCCGCTCGGATCATGCGATGAGCGGCTGGAGCGCCACCGGCGGGCTGGTCCGCAACCCCTATGCGCTCGATCGCACCGCCTGCGGCTCGTCGAGCGGATCGGGCGCAGGCGTAGCGGCGAGCTTCGCGGCGGCGGCGGTCGGCACCGAGACCGACGGATCGGTGGTGTGCCCCTCGGCGATGAACGGGCTGGTCGGGTTGAAGCCGACGCTCGGCCTCGTGAGCCGCACGCATGTCGTGCCGATCAGCCACAGCCAGGACACGCCCGGCCCGATGGCGCGCAGCGTCGAAGATGCCGCGATCCTGCTCGACGCGATGACCGGCTTCGACCCCGCCGATCCCGCCAGCCGCAACATCCAGTATTTTGCGCCACATTCCTACGCCGCCGATCTCAAGCGTGCGACCCTCCAGGGCGTTCGCATCGCCGTCCTCCACCCCGACATGCCCGAGGCGATGAAGCCGACCTATGTCGCCGCGCTCGCCGTGCTGACGGCGCAGGGCGCGGTGCTGGTCGATGTCGAGATGCCCAAGCTCGACGGCCTCGGCGAAGCCGAAACGCTGGTGCTCCACACCGAACTCAAGGCCGATCTCGACGCCTATCTCGCCACCACCCCGCCTGCGGTAAAAACCCGCACGCTCGCCGACGTGATCGCCTTCAACGAGGCCAACGCGGGTGCCGAAATGCCCTTCTTCGCGCAGGAAACCTTCCTCGCCGCCGCAAAGACCGAAGGCCTCGCCGACCCCGAATATCTCGGCGCGCTCGCCAAGTCGCGGCGACTGGCCGGCAAGGAGGGCATCGACGCGATGCTCGCGCAGGCCAACGCTACGCTGATCGTCGCGCCCACCTACGGCCTCCCGTGGCTCAGCGACACCGTCTCGGGCGACGGCGGCGAAGGCCCGAGCGCGAGCCAGTTGCCAGCGGTGGCGGGCTATCCGCACCTCACCGTGCCGATGGGGCTGGTCAAAGGGCTGCCGGTCGGCCTGTCCTTCATCGCGACGGCGCTGGGCGATCAGACCGTGCTCGATGCCGGCTATGTCTACGAACAGGCGTCACACGCCCGCGTCGCGCCGCACTATCTGCCCACGGCGGACGTACCGCCAAGCCACCCCTGAGCGAACCTAACACCCACCCGTGAGATGAAAGCGCCTTACTTCCGGCAATCCTCGGTCACGCGCTCGATCTCGGCCCAGGCCGGGATCACCAATGTCGGATAGCCCGTCTGTTCGATCACGAACCGCCCACGACTGAACCCCATCGCATCGAGCAGCGAATCACGCGGCGTCAGCGCGACCGCGAGATACGGCGTCGCGCCCCCGGTCGGCGTCAGGTTGAGCGTGCGCGCGGTGCTGGTGGTGCGGATCGTCGCCGCCCCAGCCCCGCCCGCGCCGGCACGCGACAGATACACCATCCGCGCGCCAACGTCGCAGCGCAGCGTCAACACCGCGTCGCTACCCGGCGTACCGTAGAGCGCCAGCGATCCGCGCGCATCCTGCCGGTACACCCAGTCACCCGGCGTCAGCGACCAGTCGCGCCAGTCCGACGCGGCGGGCGTTGGCGGCGGCGGGAGCGGCGCGGCGGGCCGGGGCGCCACGGGCGCGGGGCGCGAGGGCTGCGGGCGAGGCGCCGGTTCGACGCACCCCACCACGGCGAGACTGAGGGCGATGCCGGAGAGGAAACGTGCGCGCATCCCAACGCTATGGGCGATGCACGCGCGCGGCTCAACCACCCGCGTCACCTGAGCGATGAAATGCCGCGCCTCCGCGATCAGGAACCGCCGGCACCATCAGCCGTTACGCAAACGACACAGATGGGAACCCCGCATGACCGACCAGCCCGCCACGCAATTGCTGATCTCCTCCAACCGCAGCGACGCGATGAAGGTGCGCAGCCGTGACGGCGAACGGATCGGCTCGGTCAACGCCTTCATGATCGACAAGCGCAGCGGCCATGCGCTCTATGCGGTGCTGACGATCGGCGGCTTCCTCGGCATGGGCAAGGCGTTCTACCCGCTGCCGTTCGCATTGCTCGATTTCGACCCGATCGCGGACGCCTATGTCGTCACGATCGACCGCCGCGTGCTCGAAGGCGGCCCGAGCTGGGCCAACAACGCACCCGATTTCGACCAGGCCTATGCCGATCGCGTCGCCAGTTATTATTCGGTGCCGACCGAAAATTTGGCGGTCTGATCCCCGCGTTCTCCCACTCCGTTCGTCCCGAGCGAAGTCGAGGGACAAGCCCCAAGCGATGCGCAGGGTGTCTCGACTTCGCTCGACACGAACGGTTTGGGGGTTTCGATCAAGTCAGCACGAGCGGATATTCACGCCCGAGGATGCGCGTTCCGATACACGTCGAGCAGATGCGCCGCATCGACCGCCGTATAGACCTGCGTCGATCCCAGACTCGCGTGGCCCAACAACTCCTGCAACGCGCGCAGATCGGCCCCACGCCCCAACAGATGCGTAGCGAAACTGTGCCGCAGTGCATGCGGCGTGGTCCGCTCGGGCAGCCCCAGCCGCACCCGCGCCGCCTGCACCGCACGGCGGATCAGTCCGGGGGCCAGCGGCCCGCCCTTCGCCCCGCGAAACAGCGCCGCCTCGCGCCCCAGCGCATACGGGCATAGCGCCACATAATCCTCCACCGCCGCGCGCACCTGCGGCAGCAGCGGCACGATCCGCGTCTTGGCGCGCTTGCCGGTGACGACCAGCGTCTCGCCAAGCGGCAGCACCGCCCCGGTCAGCCCGACCGCCTCGCCGATCCGCAGCCCAGCGCCATACAGCAGCAGCAACACGGCGAGATCACGCGCGCCGATCCACGCCTCGTCACGATCCTCGGCAACCTCATCGGCGAGCGCGACCGCCTCGTCGGGCGAGATCGGCCGCGGCACGCCCTTCTTGACGCGCGGCCCGGCGAGGCGCGGCACCGCCACCCCCGCGAAGCCGAGAAACGCCCGCACCGCCGACAGCTCGCGCGCCGCCGAAGCATTGCCGATCCCCCCGCCACTGTCAGCACCGCGCCGCATCGCCAGAAACGCGCGCAGATCGGCGGCGGTCAGCGCCTCCAGCGCCGGCGGCCCGCCGGTATGCGCCTGCAAGAACCCCAGCAACCGCTCCGCCGTCGCCTGATACGCCCGCACGGTATGCACCGACCGCCGCCGATCACGCGCGAGATGCTCGGCAAAGGCCTGGGGAAGGTTCATGCCGCCGGCCGCCGCGCCCGCTGCTTGGCCGACACCGATTTGATGAGCAGCCGTGGCGCGGCGGCCGGGTCGATCGGCACAGCCACGCTTGCCGCAGCGGCATCGAGCAGCGCCGCCACGCGCGCATCCTCGATCAGCGCGGGGTTCAGGCGGATGTGACGCATCGTGCCGCCCCCGCCCGCCAGCAGCGCATGCGGGTCGGGCAGCGCCGGACCGTTCACAAGGAACAGGCTGACCCAGCGTGGATAGAGCGCAACCGAACAGATCGCCTGGCTCGACCGATCACCCGGGGCGAAAGCGATCGCGAGCGCGTTGTAGTTATCATAGACCAGCCGGGTCGCGCCCGGCAGCCGCGCCGCGACCATCGCCAGCGCCGCGCGCGCATCCGCCGCCACCGCTGGCGTGAAGCGATCGATCATCGCGTCGAGAGTCTGTTGCGGCGTCATCCCGGCGCGTTCTAGCACATCCGTCGCCCCGGCGAAGGCCGGGGCCGCTGTGTGTGGGGCAATTGGGTCGCCAAATTACGCAGCGGCCCCGGCCTTCGCCGGGGCGACGTACAAGTCGCCTTTTCCCGCATCCCACCCTAGATACACGCCAATGTCCCGCGCCCGCGTCCTCGTCATGAACTCAGCGCTCGGCCCGCTCGATTACCGCGTGCCGCACGGCATGCATGTCGAGCCGGGCTCGGTCGTCGTCGCGCCGCTCGGGCCGCGCCAGTTGCTCGGCATCGTCTGGGAACCCGATCGCATGCCGTCCGACGCCGAAGTCGGCGACAACCGGCTGCGCAACCTGCTCGCCGTGCTGCCGGTGCCGCCGCTGGCAACGCCGCTCCGGCGGCTGATCGAATGGACCGCCGATTACTACCTCGCCGCCCCCGCCGCCGTCGCGCGGATGGCGCTCGCCTCGACTTCGGCGCTCGAAGGCGCCAAGCTCGTCACCGAATATCGCGCCACCGGCGAAGTGCCTGATCGCCTCACCCCGCAGCGCGAACAGGCGCTCGAACGGATCGGCGCGCATCAGGGCCTGATCCGCGAACTCGCGACGATCGCCGACGTCTCCGACGCGGTGATCCGTGGCCTCGTCAAAGTGGGCGCGATCGAGCCTGTCTCGGTCGATATCGACCAGCCGTTCCCACTTCCCGACCCGAGCCACGGCGCACCCGCGCTCAGCGCCGACCAGCGCGCCGCCTCCGCCGCCCTCGTCGCCGATGTCGAGGCGAGCCGCTTCCAGCCCACCTTGCTCGACGGCGTCACCGGATCGGGCAAGACCGAAGTCTATTTCGAAGCGGTCGCCGCCGCGATTCTCCAAGGCAAACAAACCCTCGTCCTCCTACCCGAGATCGCGCTCACCGAACCCTTCCTCAAGCGCTTCGCCGCGCGCTTCGGCTGCGCGCCGGTGGCATGGCACTCGGGCCTCAGGCAATCGCAACGCCGCCGCGCCTGGCGGCAAATCGCCGACGGTCAGGCACTCGTCACGGTCGGCGCGCGCTCGGCGCTGTTCCTCCCTTACGCCAATCTCGGCCTCATCATCGTCGATGAAGCGCATGAGACCAGCTTCAAGCAGGAAGAGGGCGTCCATTATCACGCGCGCGACGTGGCGGTGATGCGCGGCAAGTTCGAAAGCTGCCCGGTCATCCTCGCCTCCGCGACCCCCGCGATCGAGACCCGCCAGCAGGTCGCCGCCGGCCGCTACGCCGAAGTGAAATTGCCCGGTCGCTGGGGCGCCGCCGAAATGCCGTCGATCGCGCCGATCGACCTGATCGCCGAACCGCCCGAACGCGGCCGCTGGATCGCGCCGCGTCTGGTGAAAGCGATCGACGAGACGCTCGGCCGCCGCGAACAGGCGCTCCTGTTCCTCAACCGGCGCGGCTATGCGCCGCTGACGCTCTGCCGAACCTGCGGCCACCGCTTCCAATGCCCCAATTGCACCGCCTGGATGGTCGAGCACCGGCTGGTGCGCCGGCTCGCCTGCCATCACTGTGGCCATACCGAACCGGTGCCGCGCGTCTGCCCCGAGTGCAGCACCGAGGATACGTTGGTGCCGGTCGGCCCCGGCGTCGAGCGAATCGCCGACGAGGTGAAGTTGCTGTTCCCCGAGGCCAAGGTCGCGGTCGTCACCTCGGACACGATCTGGTCCCCCGCCAAAGCCGCCGAGTTCGTTGGCCGGATGGAGGCGCACGACATCGACCTGATCGTCGGCACCCAGCTCATCACCAAGGGCTATCACTTCCCCAATTTGACCTTGGTCGGGGTGATCGACGCCGATCTCGGCCTCGAAGGCGGCGATCTGCGCGCGAGCGAGCGCACCTTCCAGCAGATCATGCAGGTCGCCGGGCGCGCCGGGCGCGGCGCCAAGCCCGGCCACGTCTATCTCCAGACACACAGCCCGAACGCCGCCGTGATGCGCGCGCTCATCACCGGCGATGCCGAGGCGTTTTACGCAGCCGAAACCGAAAGCCGCCGCGAAGCCGGCGCGCCCCCGTTCGGCCGCTTCGCCGCGATCGTCGTCTCCAGCGAGGACCAGAATGCCGCGCAGGACGCCGCGAAAGCGATCGGCCGCGCCGCGCCGCGCATCGACGCGATGGAAGTCTACGGCCCCGCCCCCGCCCCGCTCGCCATGCTACGCGGCCGCCACCGCTTCCGCCTCCTCGTCCACGCCAAGCGCGCGCTCGACGTGCAGGACGTGATCCGGGCGTGGCTGGGCGGAGTGGATTGGTCGGCGAAGGTGCGCGTGGTGGTGGATGTCGACCCGTATAGTTTCTTGTAATATTCGTGAGATATCTTCGGTCTTTAAGTCAATGATACTATAGTTGCTATAACCGTTTGGGCCTGATAGTATTACAATATCTCATTGTTTCGGGGATTCGCGTAGCATCCAACGGACAATGGGGATTATGATGATAGCTGCGGCACGTCTTCGTGGAAGCACCCTGGCCTTGGGCGCTTCCGCACTGTTGATGCTCGGGGGATGCGCGTCCTTCAGCGCAAAGCCAGATCCGCTACGCAGCGTATCTTCGGAATTGAAGGCGGCAACGGACTATCCGTTCGAAAAGGCGATGGCGGAGTGGTCGACGCGGGGCCTGGCTAACGATCTCAACGGCCAGCGCACGGTTCGCGATAAATATATCATCCTGCAGATGCGGGCGATCGATGCGCGATATCGTGCCTTCCTGACCGGCCTCGCCCAACAATCGCGCGGCACCAGTCTCGTTCTCGATGTCGCCACACTCGGATTGACCGGCGGCGCATCGTTCGCGGCCCAGAAAACCGCGCATATCCTCTCGTCGGGGGCGACCGCAGTGGTCGGCGGGCGCGCGGCGTTCAACAAGGATCTGTTCTACGAACGCACCTTGCCGGCGCTAATCGACGAAATGAACACCGCGCGTACAAAAGCGCAGGCGTCACTCACCGCCGGCATTGGCAGGACGGCCGATCAGTACAACCTCGCGATGGCCGATATCGATCTGTCGCGATATCAGGATGCCGCCAATCTCGACACCGCGCTCCAGCAGCTCACCGGCGCAGCTGCGGCCCACGTCGAGGCCGCCAACGCGCTGTATACGGCGGATTTCAAGGGCTGCCTCCCCAAGAGCGAGGTCTATCTGCCACGTGGCAAGATGATCACCTATCTCAACAGCCTGACCAACGACGCCGGCAAGCCGACTCTCGCCAAGATCGTCGGCCCCGGCAACCTCGGGCTGGTTCCCGATCCCGCCGCAAAGACTCCGCAAGAACTCGCCGACGTCATCCGGCAGTATATTACCGTCAAAGTTTGCGATCTCGCGTCGGCTAAGCAGGTCGCGGCCACCTGGGACGATCCGAACCATCTTCTGGGAGATCTCAAATGACGATCAAGGCAATCGGTGCAGCTTCCCCCGATTGGGGGCTGGACGATCTCGCGGCCTTCATCTGGGGGAATGAAATCGTGTGGGGACAGGCCAGCCAGATCGGCAACGACGGCGAGACCACCGTCGTCGTCTTCGACCGGTCGCACGTACCGGTGCCGACGGATAACACGGTTCATGTCGCCGTCGTCCGCGAAGCGGACGACGCGCCCGCCAATGCCAAGGCCTTGCTATGCAGCGGTGAAGCCATCTTTCGCGCGGAGCAGGACAGGGAAGTCACGGCGGTGAAGGTGTTCCGCATCTGATCGCGCCGACCGCAGTCGCAGCCGGCCCATCGCTTTTGCCCTGTCCTACACCGGCGCTTCCTGTCAAAATCACGGCGATGACCGTTCTGCCCAACACCCTCGCCCGCGCACGCCGCATCGTCTCCGCGCCCATGCGCGTTCTAGGCAACCTTAGCCGCTTTTGGGCACTGCTGCTCGCCGTGCTGGCGCTCGTCGCCCCGGCGCGCGCGGACGATGTCGGCGCGACCGCGCGCGGCGTGGTGCGCGTCGTCACGATCGCGATGGTCGATGGCGAAGTCGTCGGTTTCGGCCACGGCAGCGGCTTCGCGATCACGCCCAACCGCATCGTCACCAACGCGCACGTCGTCGAACTCGCCAAGCGCTATCCCGACAATGTCGTCGTCGGCGTCGTGCCGTCGGAAGGCAGCAAGAGCTACGAGGGCAAGGTCATCGCGCTCGACGCCACCCGCGATCTCGCGATCATCGATGTTGCCGGCGCGCGGTTGCCGCCGGTCACGGTCTACAGCGGCCCGATCGACGAGGGCAGCGCCGTCACCGCGCTCGGCTATCCAGGCAACGTCGATCTCGCCACCGCGCAATCGGCCACCGATTACATCCACCCGCTCACCCCGATCCGCACCGGCGGCGTGTTCTCGGGGCGGCGTATCATGACCGGCGTACAGGTGCTGCTCCACACTGCCGGCATCGCGCGCGGCAATTCGGGCGGGCCGCTGCTCGATCCGTGCGGGCGCGTGCTCGGCGTCAATTCGGCGATCACCCATAGCGAGGAGGGCGACACCAGCTTCGGCTTCGCGATCGCCGACAGCGAGCTGACCGCGTTCCTCGCCGCCGCCAAGCAGCCATACAGCGCGGTCGGCCTGCCCTGCACCAGCCTCGCCGACACGCTCAAGCGCGACAGCGACGCCGACGCGCAGGCGAGCGCGCAGGCCGATGCGGCGAAGCGCGACGCCGCCGTCAAAGCCGCCGCCGCGCATGAGGCCGCGCTCGCCAAGGCGCGCGCCGATGTCGAGAACAACCGCGAGGACGTGATGGCGCTCGCCGCGGTGCTGCTCGTGCTCGGCGCGCTCGCCATCGGCGGCGCCGGGCTGCTCGAAGTGCGCAACCAGCGCCGCTGGGCGATCGGCGTCGGCGCGGGCGGGCTGCTGCTGATGGTCGCGGCGGCGATCGTCTTCTTCAACCGCCCGACCGGCGACCCGGTTCTCCCGCCCGAGACGGTGGCGACCGCGACCCCGGCCCCGCTCGCCGCCGATGCCGCGACCGGCAAATTGGTCTGCTCGGTCGTGCCCGAGCGCAGCCGCATCGTGTCGTCTTCGACCGACGACGTGCATCTCGACTGGGGCAAGGATGGCTGCGTGAACGGTCGCACCCAATATGCCGAGGATGGTACGCGGTGGGATCGCTTCCTCGTCCCCAACGAGGAACAGACCGCCTCGCTGTTGCAGTTCGATCCCGCGACGAAGACGTATACCGCGCTGCGCTACTTCCTCGGCGCCGACCAGATGGATGCGCTGCGCAAGATCCGCTCGCAGATCCCGCTCAAGGCCTGCTCGGCCGATCCCGCCGCGCGCGCCGCGCTCGCGACGCAGCAGGGCGCGATCCGCGCCGCTTTGCCCGCCTATCCCAATGAGAAGATCGTCTATCGCTGCACCGCCGATACGACACCGTGATTCGGCGCGCGCAAAGACTACTCAGCGCGCGCGGAAGCCTGTAAGCGGCGCCGCATGACCGATCATACGCCCCACGCATCGCTGCTCGCCAAGGCCGAAACGCTCGTCGAGGCGCTGCCCTATATGCAGCTTCACGAAGGCACGACCTTCGTCATCAAATACGGCGGCCACGCGATGGGCGATCCCGAGGCGGCGCGCGATTTCGCCGAGGATGTCGTGTTGATGAAGGCGGTCGGCATCAATCCGGTCGTCGTCCACGGCGGCGGCCCGCAGATCGGCGCGATGCTCAAGCGCCTCGGCGTCGAATCGCGCTTCGTCGACGGCCTGCGCGTCACCGATGCCGAGACTGCGCGGATCGCGGAGATGGTGCTGGCGGGATCGATCAACAAGGAAATCGTCGGCTGGATCGATCAGGCCGGCGGCCGCGCGGTCGGCATCTCCGGGCGCGACGCCAATTTCGTCACCGCCGAAAAGGTCGGCCGCTCGACCCCCGACAAGCTCCAGGGCATCGAACGTCACGTCGATCTCGGCTTCGTCGGCGAACCCGTCGCGGTCGACCGGCGCATCATCGACACGCTCTCCGACGCGGGCGTGATCCCGGTGATCGCGCCGATCGCGCACGGCGCCGACGGCCAGACCTACAACATCAACGCCGATACGATGGCCGGCGCGATCGCCGCCGCGCTCGGCGCGAAGCGCTTCTTCCTGCTCACCGACGTGCCGGGCGTGCTCGACAAGAACAAGGAACTCGTCACCGATCTCAACCCCGCCGGCGTCGCCGCGCTGCGTGCCGACGGCACGATCAGCGGCGGCATGATCCCCAAGCTCGAGACGTGCGTGATGGCGGTCGAGCAGGGCGTCGAGGCGGCGGTGATCCTCGACGGGCGCGTGCCGCACGCGATGCTGCTCGAAATCTTCACCAAGCGCGGCGCGGGCACGCTCGTCCACGCGTAAACGGTCGCGCGAACGCGCCGTCTAAGCTAGTATCGCACGATCGCAGCATCGGGAGTTTTCGTTGGCCTCGTTTTTCATCATGCTGCTCAACATCGTTCAGATCCTGCTGGACGTGGCGAGCTTCATCATCATCGTGCAGTTCATCCTGTCGCTGCTGATCTCGTTCAACGTGGTCAACACGACGAACGAAGTCGTCCGCTCGCTCGATCGCGGGCTGACGGTCATCACCGAGCCGGTGTACCGGCCGGTCCGCCGCATGTTGCCGGCGACCGGCGCGATCGATTTCGCGCCGCTGGTGGTGCTGGTCCTCATCCGCATCCTCGATCTCGCGGTGCTGCCGTGGCTGTACGGTCTGGCGGTTTCAGCGGGTTGAGCGCGTGGCGGCCTGGCGATGACGGCATCCACATCGCCGTCCGGGTAACCCGGCGCGGCGGTCGCGAGGCGCTGGGGCCGGGAACGGCCGAGCATTTCGCGGCGCGGATTTCCGCTCCGCCGGTCGACGGCGCCGCCAATGCCGCGTTGCTGTCGCTCGTCGCGCGGGAATTCGGCGTGGCGAAGCGTTCGGTGACGCTGACCGGCGGTGCGACCGCGCGGCTCAAGCGTCTGCACATTACGGGCGATCCAGCGACGCTGGGGGTGATTGCCACAGAGCGAATGGGGTGACGGCATGAGTGCGAACATCATCGACGGCAAGGCATTCGCACTGAGCTTGCGTGAACGCATCGCGGCACAGGTCGCGGATTTTGTGGCGGCGGCGGGCCGCAAGCCCGGCCTGGCGGTGGTGCTGGTCGGCGAAGACCCGGCTTCGGCGGTCTATGTCCGCTCGAAGGGCAAGGCGACGGTCGCCGCCGGCATGACAAGCTTCGAACATCGCTTGCCCGCCGATGTCGCGCTGGACGATCTGCTCGCGCTGGTCGATACGCTCAACGTCGATCCGGCGGTGGACGGCATCCTCGTGCAACTGCCGCTGCCCGGCCATCTCGACGAACTGGCGGTGACGACGCGGATCGACCCCGACAAGGATGTCGATGGCTTCCACCCGGTCAACGCCGGGTGGCTCGCCACAGGGTTGGAAGGGTTCGTGCCCTGCACCCCGCTCGGCTGCGTGATGCTGCTCAAGGACCAGCTCGGCGATCTCACCGGGCTAGACGCGGTGGTGATCGGGCGTTCGAACATCGTCGGCAAGCCGATGGCGCAATTGCTGCTCAAGGAAAGCTGCACCGTCACGATCGCGCATTCGCGCACGCGCGATCTGTCGAGCGTGGTCAAGCGCGCCGATATCGTCGTCGCGGCTGTGGGGCGACCTGAGATGGTCAAGGGCGAATGGATCAAACCCGGCGCGACCGTGATCGACGTCGGCATCAACCGAACCGCGACCGGGCTGGTCGGCGATGTCGATTTCGCCGGTGCCGCCAGTGTCGCCGGTGCGATCACGCCGGTGCCGGGCGGGGTCGGCCCGATGACGATCGCGGTGTTGCTGCGCAACACCCTGGTCTCGGCCGGACGCCGCGAAGGCGTCGCGATCAACGAGGTGGCGCTGTGATCCTCACGCTGCTGCTCGCCGCCGCCGTGCCCCAGACCGCCGTCGATGCCGAACTCGCCTTCGCCAAGGCGGCGCGCGGCGAGGGACAATGGACCGCGTTCCGTCGCTTCGCCGCGCCCGACGCGGTGATGTTCGTGCCCGATGTCGTGAAGGCGCAGGAATGGCTCCAGAACCGCGACGATCCCGCCACCGCCACCCGCTGGCAGCCGGCGGTGAGCTACGTCTCGTGCGACGGCCATTGGGCGGTCAACACCGGCGGCTGGCAGCGCCCGGACGGCACCAGCGGCTATTTCACGACGATCTGGCATCGCGGCAAGCGTCACTGGCGCTGGGTGTTCGATCACGGCGACACCACGGCGGCGGCGCGGATCATCCCGCCCAAGCCGGTCGTTCACCACGCCGCCTGTAGCGGCAAGGGCACCGGCACGTTCGGGGTCGATGCCGATGCCGGCTTCGGTTCCTCGGGCGACCAGACGTTGCGCTGGCGCTGGAACGTCACCTACACCAAGGGCCGCACGCTCTCGGTCGAACTGTGGGACGGCGATCAATATCAGCGCGTCATCAACGACGTGGTCGCGCCGCCAAAATGATCGAACTGTTCATTTCGTCGCTCATCACCTTCTTCGTGGTGATCGATCCGCCCGGCTGTCTGCCGATCTACGCCGGGCTGACCGCCACCGCGACGCCGGCCCACGCCCGCGCGATGGCGGTGCGCGCGGTGCTGGTCGCGGCGACGATCCTGCTCGTTTTCGCGTTGTTCGGCGAGGATCTCCTGCGCGGGCTGGGCATCAGCCTGGCGAGTTTCCGCATCGCCGGCGGCATCATGCTGTTCCTGATCGCGCTGGAAATGGTGTTCGAAAAGCGCACCGAGCGCCGCGAGGATCGCGCCGCCAAGGTCGCCGCGACCCCGGAAGCCGAAGATGTGTCGATCTTCCCGATGGCGATGCCGATGATCGCCGGCCCGGGCTCGATCGCCTCGGTGATGCTGCTGATGAGCCGCAACGAAGGCATCGAGCGCAGCCTGGTGATCCTCGGCGCCCTGGTCTCGATCCTGCTGCTGACACTCGCCGCCTTGCTCGCAGCGGGGCCGCTGATGCGTATCCTCGGCGCCAAGATCGAAGCGGTGGTGACGCGCATCCTCGGCGTGCTGCTCGCCGCGCTGGCAGTGCAATTCGTGATCGACGGGGTGAAGATCAGCCTGGGGTAAGGCGTCGGCCCCGTCCCGTTCGCACTGAAGATTCAGCAGCCGCTCAGTAATTGATCCGCCACAACCTCAGCGGGGATTTCGCCGGCAGCGGCAATTGCTCCAGCCACGCCGGCACCTTGCCGTGCGCGAGCTGGTCGTAGAATCCGCCCGGATGGCGCGCCCGGTACTGGGTCGATTCCGCCATATTCGGGCACACCAGCAGCAACGTCGCGCCGTGCCGCTTGGCGATCGCGCGGAACTCGGCCGGGCTGCGCGTGAACGCGTGCTGCACGTCGAGGATCGCGTCGCCATTGCGGTGGTACGGCCCCGCTACGGCATTATGATGCGTCAGTGTGATGAGCCGCGGCCCGAGATCGACGAAGGTGAAGATCGTCGCCGCCGGATAGCGATCGAGCGGGCGCAGCGCGCCGTTGGTGTTGCACGATCCGCTCGCGCGCATCACCGTGTTTACGCGCGCGCTCGGGCGGGCGATCGGCAGATATTGGATCACATAGCCCGCGAACAGCCCCGACACGAGCAGGAACGCCGCCACCGTGCCGAGCACGCGCACCGCCACCCAACGGCTGCCGAGCAGATTTGGGAACACCAGCCAGCCGAGCGCCACCGCCCCCGGCACCGCGAGCATCTGCGCGCCCGGCCCGGCGCGCGCCTGCCACAGCAGCAACAGCGCCGCCATCGTCGTGAACAGCAGCACTGTCATCCAGCCGACGAACGAGGGCTGCCGCCGCGCCTGCCATGTCGCTACGCACGCGCCGATCACCCCGATGATCGGCAGCGTCACCACGGGAATCGCGGTGCGCAGCGGATGCTGATAGATCGGCTTGGCCTCGCGCACATTGGCGAGCCAGTTTCGCGCCAGTTCGGGCGACACCTGTTCGGGCCGGCCAAGACATTGCGGGAATACCGAAGCGAAGCCGGCGACGATCGCCAGCCCGGCCACCACCGCCAGCACCAGCCGCAGCGTGCGGTTCTGCGGGCTGAGCCGCGCGAGCAGGAACAGCAATGCGCCCGCGACGATCATCACGCTCAACCACACCGGCGTCAGCGCGTCGCAGCGCATCACGCTGTTGGCGTAGGACGCGAACCCGGCGTACCCCAGCGCACATCCGCCGGCGAGGCACAGCCCGTAGGCGCTCATCCGCGGCGCGTCGGCGCGGTCCCACACCCAGCACAAAGCTATGATCGCGCCAGCGCCGGCGCAGAATGGCAGCATCTCCAGCCCGATCGTCAACGACACTGCGCTCGCCAGCCCGACGATCAGCCCGCCGCGCGGTCCGTTCGGGTCGGACAGCCCTGCCACCGTCAAGCTCAGCATCGCGAGCTGCCAGCCGTGATGGTCGATCCGCTCCGGCATGAACATCAGCATCGTCGCGGAGCAGCACAGCAGGAACACGATCGCGAGCGGCCACGCCACCGGGCTCACCAGCCGCCGCACCGTCGCCGCCAACCCGAGCATCGCGATGCTGAGCGGGAGGAGCGGCGCGATCCCGCACGCCAGCCGCTCCGCCCATGCCGGCCCGCAAAACGGGCGGAACAGCAGGATCATCCCCGCGATCGGCAGATCGACGATTCGGCTCCAGTGCATGTTGAACCCACCCGGCGGGTTCATCCGGTACTGGCGCAGATCGTACCAGCCCTGCCCGTTCAGCAGCGCGCGCACCTGCATCAGCCGCATGTTGTCATCGGTATCGGGCAGCGACAGGAAGTGCATCTGCGCCCAGCGGTCATGCAGGAACCACGCCGCGATCACCACCCAGGCGATCAGCGTCAGCCTTACCCAATAGTGATCGACCAAATCCTTGGGCCGCGCGCTAACCATGCAAAAAGCTTTCCACGTGTATCGGCGCGCTCTACTAGGCGCGACGCAAAGGGCAAGTGAACGCGATGACATTGACTGAGCCGGGGACAAGCCGGTTGGAAACCATGCGATCGAGCGGGATGCTCGGCCAGTTGATCCGCTTCGGCATCGCCGGCGGCGTCTCGACGCTGATCTATTCCGCAGTCTATCTGCCGCTCACGCTCTACGTGTTCGAGCGGCATCATGCCGTCTATGCGGTGCCGTTCGCTTTCGCGGTGGCGGTGACGGCGGGCTATTTCCTGCACAGCCGCTGGAGCTTCAAAGGGCATGGCGCGCGCGAGAGCGGCGGCACGCAACAGGCCAAGTTCGTGATGGTGCAGGCATCCGGCATGGCGCTCAACGCGATCATCACCTGGGTCGGCACCGCGTTGCTCGGCTATCCGGCGTGGGTGCCGTTGCTGCCGGCGGTCGCGCTGGCTACGATCTTCACCTTCATCCTCAATCGCTGGCTGGTATTCGGATAATGGACCGCATCGTTTACGACCGCATGGCGGCGCATGATTCGACGCATTGGTGGTATCGCGCGCGCCGCGATATCCTTGCCGATTTCCTCACGCGCGAAGGCCATCTGCCCAAGGACGCGCGCATTCTCGAGATCGGCTGCGGCACGGGCCACAACCTGCCGATGCTCGCGCATTTCGGCACCGTCGAGGCGATCGAGATCGATCCCGCCGCGCGCGAGATCGCCAGCCAGCGGCTCGGCAAGCCGGTCGGAGCCGCCCCCCTGCCCGCGCTGACCGGGGTCGAGCGCGGCGCCTATGATCTCGTCGCGGTGCTCGACGTGGTCGAGCATATCGAGGACGATGTCGCCGCATTGAAGGCGATGGCCGAATGCCTCAAGCCCGGCGGCAAGATCCTCATCACCGTGCCCGCGCACCAATGGCTGTGGAGCGCGCACGACACCGTCAACCACCACCACCGCCGCTATTCCAAGGCGAGCCTCGCCAAGGCGATCGGCGCGGCGGGGTTGAAATCGCGCAAGCTCGGCTATTTCAACTCGCTGCTGTTCCCGCTCGCCGCCGCCTCGCGCATCGCCGGGCGGCTGACCGGCAAGGACGACAGCGACGATTCGCCCCCGCCCAAGCTGGTCAACACCGTGTTCGAGCGGATTTTCCGCTTTGAACGCCACCTGGTCGGTCGCGTGCCGTTGTCGCCGGGCGTGTCGATCGTGACATTGGCCTCACCTGCCTAACACCCCCCGTTCGGCCCGAGCGAAGTCGAGGGGCCGCCCCGAGCGCAAGTGTCTCGACTTCGCTCGACACGAACGGTTGTGGTAGTGGGGCGGAACATTCCAGAAAGCAGATTCATGACCGATCAAACCTGCGGCCTCGTCGCCGTGCTCGGCGCGCCCAATGCGGGCAAGTCCACGCTCGTCAACGCGCTGGTCGGGCAGAAGGTCGCGATCGTCAGCCCCAAGGCGCAGACCACGCGCACCCGGCTGATGGGCGTCGCGATCGAGGGGACCGCGCAGATCCTGCTGGTCGACACCCCCGGCATCTTCGAACCCAAGCGCCGGCTCGACCGCGCGATGGTGCAGGCCGCATGGGGCGGCACCGAGGGCGCCGACATCCTCGCGCTGGTGGTCGATGCCAAGGGCGGCCTCAAGGACAAGGTCACCGAAATCGCCGAGGCGATCGCGACGCGCCCCGAACCTAAATATTTGATTCTCAACAAGGTCGATCTCGCCGACAAGGCCAAGCTGCTGCTCCATGCCGAGCGGCTGAACGGCCTCGCCCCGTTCGCCGAGACCTTCTTCGTCAGCGCCACGACCGGCGATGGCCTGCCCGAGTTGAAGACGCATTTCGCCAGGGCGATGCCGGCGGGGCCGTGGCATTATCCCGAGGATCAGGTTTCCGACGCGACCGAACGCGCGCTCGCCGCCGAGGTGACGCGCGAGCAGCTCTACCTCCAGCTCCACGCCGAACTGCCTTACGCCAGCGCGGTCGAGACCGAGCAGTATAAGGAGCGCGAGGACGGATCGGTCGAGATCCACCAGCAGATCCTCGTCGAGCGCCCGACGCAACGTGCGATCGTGCTCGGCAAGGGCGGCACCCGCATCAAGGAAATCGGCGCGCGTGCCCGCGCCGAGTTGAGCGGCATCATGGGCCGCCCGGTGCATCTCTATCTCCACGTCAAGGTCCGCCCCGGCTGGGACGACGAGCGCGAGGTGTACCGCGACATGGGCCTCGACTGGGTCGATTGAACCCTAAGCCAAGTATGTTCCCCCGCAAAGGCGGGGGTCCAGACTGGCCCCCGCCTTCGCGGGGGAACAAGTGGCGAGACGATAGTTGCGACAATATCACCGAGTAGCTAGGCCTACCTCATGACGGCCCCGCGTTTCGAGTTCACCATCAGCGCCACCGACGGCAAGGCGCGCACCGGCACTATCCAGATGCGGCGCGGCGAGATCCGCACCCCCGCCTTCATGCCGGTCGGCACCGCCGCGACGGTGAAGGCGATGAAGCCCGGCGATGTCCGCGCGACCGGCGCCGACATCATCCTCGGCAACACCTATCACCTGATGCTGCGCCCGGGCGCCGAGCGCGTCGCGCGGCTGGGCGGGCTCCACAATTTTATGGGCTGGAACCGCCCGATCCTCACCGATTCGGGCGGCTATCAGGTGATGAGCCTGTCTGATCTCACCAAGCGCGACGAAAACGGCGTCACCTTCAAGAGCCATCTCGATGGCACGCGCCACACGCTCAGCCCGGAACGCTCGATCGAAATCCAGCGGCTGCTCGGCTCGGACATCGTGATGGCGTTCGATGAGCTGGTGCCGACCACCTCGACGCCCGAGGTGCAGGCCGCCGCGATGGCGCGCTCGATGCGCTGGGCGAAGCGCAGCCGCGACGCTTTCGATGGCGGCGGCACGCATGCCGAAAACGCCGCGATCTTCGGCATCCAGCAGGGCGCGCTCGACCAGACGCTGCGCGGCGATAGCGCCGCCGCGCTGATCGACATCGGCTTCGATGGCTATGCGGTCGGCGGGCTCGCCGTCGGCGAGGGGCAGGAGGCGATGTTCGGCTGCCTCGATTTCGCGCCGGGCCAGCTTCCCGCCGACAAGCCCCGCTATCTGATGGGCGTCGGCAAGCCCGACGACATCGTCGGCGCGGTCGAGCGCGGCATCGACATGTTCGATTGCGTGCTGCCGACCCGCTCGGGCCGCACCGGCCAGGCGTTCACGCGCGAAGGGCCGATCAACCTGCGCAACGCCAAATTCGCCGAGGATCAAGGCCCGCTCGACCCCGCCTGCGCCTGCCCGGTCTGCACCACATGGACGCGTGCCTATATCCACCACCTCGTGCGCGCCGGCGAGATTCTCGGCGCCATGCTGATGACCGAGCACAACCTTTACTTCTACCAGGCGTTGATGGCGGATCTGCGCGGCGCGATCGCGGCGGGTACGTTGACCGCGTTCGCGGATCGATTTCGATCGGCTTATGGCCGACACAAAGAGAGGGTGACATGACCGACGAGCTCAACGAAATCGCCGCAGCAGCCCGCGACGCCAAGCGCGCGCGCGAAGCCGCCGCCGATTCGACCGTCTACAATCGCCAGAGCTGGCCGATCGTGCCGATCGCGATTGGCGTCGGCTCGGCCGCGCTGGCGGCGGCGTTCCTGTTCGTCAACAGCAGCCGCAAGAAGTAACCCGCAGGCGTTGACAGCGGCGGCCGCGCGGCGAACAGATGGTGCTTCCTGTTCGCCGGAGATGTTGATGCGCCTGTTCCGTGCCGCCCTTCTGATGGGCGCCGCCCTGCTCCCGCTTACCGCGCAGGCCCAACCCGCCAAGCCGCCCGTCGCAGCGCTGAAGCCGCTCGACTTCACCGAGCGCACCTTGCCCAATGGCCTCAAGGTCTACGCGATCCGCGATACCGGCACGTCGAACGTGTCGGTACAGGTCTGGTACGATGTCGGCTCGAAGGACGATCCCGAAGGCCGCTCGGGCTTCGCGCATCTGTTCGAACATCTGATGTTCAAGGCGACGCGCAACCTCCCGCCCGAGACGTTCGACCGCCTGACCGAAGATGTCGGCGGCAACAACAACGCCTCGACCAGCGACGATTACACCGAATATCACGAGACCGTTCCCGCCAACCACCTCCAGCGGCTGCTGTTCGCCGAAGCCGACCGGATGGCGAGTCTCGTCGTAGACCCAGCCGGCTTCGCCTCCGAACGCGACGTGGTGAAGGAGGAGTTGCGCGGCGACTTCGCCCGGCCCTACGGCAAATTGTTCTCCGCCTATGCTTCGGCGGTGTCGTACAGCCGCCATCCTTATGCGCGCTCGACGATCGGCAGCATCGCCAACCTCGACAGCGCCAGCATCGACGATGTCCGCGCCTTCCACGCGGTCTATTACCGCCCCGACAATGCCGTGCTGGTGGTATCGGGCAATTTCGATCCCAAGCAGCTCGACGCGTGGGTCGATCAGTATTTCGCAGGCATCAAGCGCCCGACGACGCCGATCCCGCGCGTCGCGGTCACCGAGCCCGAGCGGACCAAGGCGACGCATTACACCGTCTACGAACCCAACACGCCGCTGCCGGCGGTGCTGATCGCCTATCCGGTGCCCGCCGACAAAGACCCCGACAACCCCGCGCTGACCGTCCTCAACGCAGTGCTGTCGATGGGCGAGAGTTCGCGGCTCTACGAAACGCTCGTCTACCGCGATCAGCTCGCCGCGCAGGCACAGAGCTATGTCGATACCAAGCAGGGGCCGGGCAACGTCATCCTGTTCGCGGCGATGGCGAGCGGCAAGCCGGTCACGGCGGGCGAGGCTGCGCTGCGCGCCGAAGTCGCGCGGCTGCGCGATACGCCGGTCACCACCGCCGAACTGACCGAGGCGAAGAACCAGATCCTCACCTCGGCGCTGCTCGGCCGCGAGACCGCCGAAGGCAAGGGCCGCGCGCTCGCCATGTCGGCGATCATCGACGGTGATCCGCGCACCTCCGATCGCCAGCTCGCCGAGATCGCCAAGGTCACCGCCGCCGACGTGCAGCGCGTCGCGCGCAAATATCTCCGCGACGAGCGTTCGGCGGCGATCACCTATCTGCCGCCCGAAGCCGCCCCCGCTGGCGCGAAGGGCGACACGATCGCGATCGCCGATGCCGTGCAGGTCGCGCCGCTGACCGCCCCCGCGCACATCGACACGCCGGTGCTGGCGAGCGAGGCCGACCGGATCGCGCCGCCCAAGCCGGGCACGCCCGTCACCGCCGCGATCCCCAGCCCCAACGAATTCCGCCTCGCCAACGGCCTGCGCGTGGTGGTGGTCGAGCGCCACGAACTGCCATTGCTCAGCGCCGCACTGGTGACGACCGGCGGCGGCGCCGATGATCCCGCCACCCGCGCCGGTCTCGCCGATCTCACCGCCGATCTGATGACCAAGGGCACCACGACTCGCTCGGCGACCCAAATCGCGCGCGAGATCGAGGCGCTGGGTGGCTCGATCTCCAGCGACGCCGGCTGGGACGGATCGGATGTCGACGTCACGATCAAGTCGGATCAGGCCGCGCCCGCGCTCGCCATCCTCGCCGATGTCGCGCAGCATCCGGTGTTCGCACCCGAAGAGATCGAACGCGCCCGCGCGCAGGCGATCGACGGCGTGACGGTGACACTCAAGGACCCCGGCCAGCTTTCCGGGCTGATCGCGGCGCGCGCCGTGTTTGGGGACGCGCCGTACGGCCATCCGCTGTCGGGCACGCCGACCTCGCTCAAGGCGATCACGCAGGGCGACATCCGCACCGCTTATGGCAAGGCATGGCGGCCCGGTCAGGCGACCCTGATCCTCGTCGGCGACATCACGGCCACGCAGGCCAGGACGCTCGCCGAAGCCAATTTCGCGCGCTGGTCCGCGACCGCCGCGCCCGCGCCAGCCGGCCCGATGGCGAGCGCCTATCCGGCGCCGCGCGTGATCGTCGTCGATATGCCCGATGCCGGACAGGCTGGCGTCGTCGTCGCGCGGCCCGGCATCGCGCGCAGCGACCCGAACTATTATCCGGCGAGCGTCGCCAATGCGGTGCTGGGCGGCGGCTATTCGTCGCGGCTCAATTCGGAAATCCGCATCAAACGCGGCCTCGCGTATGGCGCGAGCAGTTCGCTCACCGCGCATCGCGGCCCCGGCACGCTCTCGGCGCGCACCCAGACCAAGAACCCGACCGCACCCGACACCGTCGCGATCATGATCGAGCAGATGAAGCGCCTCGGCACCGAACCCGTCCCGGCAGCGGAGCTGGAAACGCGCAAGGCGGTGCTGATCGGCGGCTTCGGCCGCACCAGCGAAACCACCGGCGGCATCGCGGCGGTGCTCGGCCAATATGTACTGGAGGGCGTGCCGCTCGACGAACTCAAGCGCTACATCCCGGCAGTGACGGCGGTCGATCCGGCGGCGGTGACGGCGGCGGCAAAGGCGGTGATCGACCCCGCACGAGCCAGCATCGTCGTGGTCGGCGACGCCAAGCTGTTCCTCGATGCGCTGAAGAAAGCATATCCGCAGGTCGAGGTGATCCCGGCCAGCGCGCTCGATCTGGGGAAGGCAGGGCTAAAATGATCGTCGCCCCGGCGAAGGCCGGGGCCGCCGCGTAATCTGGCGAGCCGGGTGCCCCAAACGTAACGGCCCCGGCCTGCGCCGGGGCGACGAGACGTTACCTTAACCATTACCTGTTTCGCCGTGAGACACACGGGAAATGCCGGGAGCCGAACCAGGCCCGATCGGGTATGCGCGAGCGCATGACCCGGCCGCCCGCCCCCGAATCGCGACGTGATCGCAAGCTGACCGGGCTACACGTCGCCGGATTGTCGCTCCTGGTCTGCGCGGGCGTATCCGCGCACGCCGCCTATCGCGCGATTGAGGATCAGGGAACGCCGGCGGCCCCGGCTATGACCATAGCGCGCGGCTATGAGGTCGAGGATCATTTCCCCGGCGCTGCACTGCTCTACGCCGCCGACGACACCGCCGCCGCCGCGCTCGCCGCGCCGGCGCGGGGCACGACCGGCACGATCGACCTGCCCGATCTACCGCTCCCGCCCGAGGCCGCATCCTTCACCGCCGATGCCTCGATCCACCCCGCCGCGCCGTTCGATATGCGCCGCGCCACTGCGCTCGATCGCAGCCGCGCGCTCGAATGCCTGACCACCGCGATCTATTACGAGGCGGCGAGCGAGTCGGACGCTGGCCAGCAAGCGGTCGCACAGGTGATCCTCAACCGCGTCCGCCACCCCGCCTTCCCGGCGACGGTGTGCGGCGTGGTCTATCAGGGTTCCGAGCGGAGCGGCTGCCAGTTCAGCTTCGCCTGCGACGGCGCGATGGCGCGCGGCCAGCCATCACGCGCCTATTGGCTGCGCGCGATGCGAGTCGCGGCGGCAGCGCTCGGCGGCTATGTCAGCGCGCCGGTCGGGCTGGCGACGCATTACCACACTTATGCCGTCACCCCGGCGTGGAACCGGCATCTCGTGATGACGGCGGCGATCGGCGCGCATTTCTTCCACCGCTGGCAGGGCTGGTGGGGCACGCCCGGCGCGTTCCGCCAGATCTATGCCGGCGGCGAACCCGTCCCCGGTCCACATGCCCGCATCCTTGAGGCGCAGCCCATACCGGCCATCACACTCGCGGCAGCGACCGTCCCGCTCCCGGTGCCGCGCACCCTGCCCGCAACGATCCAGCCGGCCTATGCGCAAAGCGGCACGCCGATCACGCCAGCGCACGCCGCCGAGGCACAGCCCGGCGATTCACAGATCCTCGATCGCTGGAAAGACTCGGGCAAGCCGCTGCAATAGTAGCCGCATCCGATCGTCCCACGGAACCGATTGGGGTTCCCGACACAAGAAGCGCCCCGTTCTCGCGAACGGGGCGCTTCGATATTCCGTCGATGAAAGCGGCAGCGCCGAAGCGCCGCCCGCCGCATCACTGCCCCGGCGGGACCGCGCCCGGCGCCGCACCGGCCGGCGGAGCCGAACCCGGCGCGCCACCCTGCTGCTGCTGCTGCTGCATTTGCATCTGCTGCTGCATCTGCATCTGGCGCAGCGTCGCCTCGGGGATGAAATCGAGCAGGTCGACCGTGAACACCAGCACCGAATGCGCCGGGATCGGGCCACTCGCCTTGTCGCCGTAGCCGAGGCTTGGCTTGATCCAGAACTGGTATTTCGAGCCCTTGGTCATCAGCTTCAGCGCCTCGCTGAAGCCCGGCACGACGCCCGTCACGGGCATCGGCGTGGGCTGCTGCGACTTGTCGAAGGTGGTGCCGTCGAGCAGCTTGCCCTCATAGTTGACGAGCGCGACGTCGGCGTCGGTCGGCTTCGCATCGCCCTGGCCCGGCGACAGCACCTTGTACTGGAGGCCCGACGGCGTCTCCACCACACCCTTGGCGTGGCGGTTCTTGGCGAGGAAGCTCGTCACCGGGTCAGCCGGCGCCTGCATGGCGAGCGCTGCGGCCGCGACCAGCGCCAGCGCGACGCCGATCCACACATACATCAGCACGCTGCGGCGGATCGGCTTCATCGGTACGGCGGTGATCGACATGGGCAGCCCCCGGAAACACCCGGCGCGCGCGCCGAATCAGGTCGTTACGATATGATGGACGAGGGCGTCACCGCCCCCGTCACCCGCTTACCGGGCGCCGTCACGCTCCAGGCGCTTGCGCTCGAGCTTGCGCGCGCGGCGGATGGCGGCGGCGCGCTCGCGGGCGCGCTTCTCGCTGGGCTTCTCGTAGTGGCGGCGCAGCTTCATCTCACGATAAACGCCTTCGCGCTGCAGCTTCTTCTTCAGGGCGCGCAGCGCCTGGTCGACGTTATTGTCGCGAACGATGATTTGCATAAAACGCTCAAACTCCGGATCAATAGAAATCGGTCGTCGCGAGGCATGGCCCGCGCCGCAAGGCGAGCGCCCTACACGCGCCCGCCACGGTTTTCAACCTCTTGTTGGCTCAGGCCAGCAGCTTCGGCCCTTCTTTGGCCAGTTTCGCGCGAATCTTGTCGGCGAACAGCCGCAGGAACGGCGGCAGATCGACCTCTGCATGGACGCGATCATCAAGCAGATCGACTCGGCTCGCCACGCGCTGCCCCATCGCGACGATGGTGACGTGGAGCGAGTCGCCATCCCAGCGATGTTCGGTGACGGTGCTGCCCGGCAGCATCGTCGCGGCCTTCTGCATCCCTTCCTCCAGCCGCGCACGCACGATCGCGCGCGTATGCTTGTGCGGGATGTCCATCGTGATCGGGTCGGGCATATGTTTCTTTCAAACCGTTCGTGTCGAGCGAAGTCGAAACACCTGCGCTCCGGTTCGATCCCTCGATTTCGCTCGGGACGAACGGATATGGGCTACTTCGCAAATATCATGTCATCGTTTGCGAACGCCTTGAACTCCAAAGCGTTGCCGCTGGGGTCACAAAAGAACATCGTCGCCTGCTCGCCGGGTTGGCCGACGAAGCGGATGTGCGGCTCGATGCCGAAGCGCGTCCCCGCCGCGCGCAGCCGTTCGGCGAGCGCCTGCCAGTCGGCCATCGTCAGCACCACGCCGAAATGCGGCACCGGCACGTCATGCCCATCGACCGGGTTCGCCACCGCGACCGGCTTCGCCGCGGGATCGCGATGCGCGACGATCTGATGCCCGAACAGGTCAAAGTCGATCCATGCCGCCGCGCTGCGCCCCTCCGCGCAGCCAAGCGTATCGCCATAAAAGGCGCGCGCGGCGGTAAGATCATGGACGGGAAAGGCGAGATGGAACGGGCGTGGCATGGTTGACGTGATAGCGCGATTCGCCCTCTACAGTCACCCCGCACCCTTCGACAAAGCTCACGAGAGCCTTGTTCCGGGGTCCACCGTTCCGCATACGCGCCTGCCGAGGCTCTGGCGGTCCGGTGGATGCAGGAACGAACCGACGTGGCGTTAAGTGAGGTGCCGAGTGGCAAACAAAATCGTCTCGATGATTGCGAACCGCCCGGCCCTGGCCTGCCTTTTACTCGGCGGCCTGGCGGTGCTAGGCTTCGCGCCGTGGGGGTGGTGGCCGGTTACGCTCGCCTGTTTTGCCGCGTGGCTGTGGCTGGTCCACGCCGCGCCGACCATCCGCGCGGCGTTGTGGCGCGGGTGGCTGTTCGGGCTGGCGCATTTCACCCTCGGCAACATCTGGATCGCTGAGGCCTTCTCCTATCAGGATGCCGTGCCGCATTGGCTCGGCCCGGTCGCGCCGTTCCTGCTCGCGCTGTTCCTTGCGATCTACCCGATGCTGGCGGCGGGCGTGGCGTGGCGCTTCCGCCGCACGCAGCCCGACGTTGCCTATGTGCTGGTGTTCGCCGCCGCGTGGATTGTTACCGAATATCTGCGCGGCACGCTGTTGACCGGCTACCCGTGGAACCCGCTGGCGGAAATCTGGCTGCCATTGCCGGGGGCCTCGGCCTTACTGGCCTATATCGGCACCTATGCCCTGTCGGGCCTGACGATCGTCGCCTCGGGGGCGCTGACGTTGCTCGCGGTGCGGCGATGGCGTTTGGCGGCGGGAACGGCTGTCGTGCTCGCGCTGCTGACGCTCGGCGGCGTCCAACTGCCGCTTACCCCGGCCGTGGTGCCGGCCGACGCCCCCCGCGTCCGCATCGTCCAGCCCGATCTCGATCAGGAACAGCGCCCGCGCGACGATTATCCGATCGCCAATTTGCGCGCGCTGATGAAGCTCGGCGGCACGCCCGGCCCCGCCCCGCGGCTGATCCTGTGGCCCGAGGGCGCGTTGCGCTTCAACATCGAGGACGGCTATCCGGCGCAATACAATTACCTCGCCGATCCGGGCGAAGTCCGCGCCGCCATCGCCGCGCCGCTCGGGCCGCGTGACGTCGTGCTCTCGGGCGGACAGGCGCTTCAGTTCGACACACACGAAAACCTCGTCAGCGCGGGTAATTCGATCTTCGCGATCGATGCGCGCGCCCGGCTGATCGGCCGCTACGACAAAGCGCATCTGGTGCCGTGGGGCGAATACCTCCCCGCGCGCCCGCTGATGTCGGCGATCGGCCTGTCGCGGCTGGTGCCCGGCGATATCGATTTCGCGGCCGGCCCCGGTCCGCGCACGCTCGCCTTGCCCGGCTTCGGCAAGGCGGGGTTTCAAGTCTGCTACGAAATCATCTTCTCAGGCAATGTCGTCGATCCCAAACATCGCCCAGACTTCCTCTTCAACCCCTCGAACGATAGCTGGTACAGCCGCTCCGGCCCCGAGCAGAACCTCGCGCAAGCCCGCCTGCGCGCGATCGAGGAAGGCCTGCCGGTGCTGCGCGCGACCTCAACCGGCGTGTCCGCGATTATCGACGCGCACGGCCGCGTGCTCGCGTCGATCCCGTGGAACACCCGCGGCGCGGTCGAGGCGCCATTGCCCCCGCCCCTCCCGCCCACGCTGTTCGCACAGTTCGGCAATTGGCTGGCCGCGATCGTTGCATCCGCAATGCTGCTGTTGGCCGTTGCCTTCCGCTGGTGGCGCCGCTAGGTGGTCATATAAGGAAAGCTTTATATCGCCGTTCCGGGGTCCGGGACCGCGCCAGCAAAGGGCAAGATTGATGCGTGCTTCGTTCCTGTTCACCTCCGAGTCGGTCTCGGAAGGTCATCCCGACAAGGTCGCCGACCAGATTTCGGACGCCGTGGTCGATCTGTTCCTGTCGAAAGATCCCTATGCGCGCATCGCTTGCGAGACGCTGACCACCACGCAGTTGGTCGTCCTCGCCGGTGAGATCCGCTGCAAGGGCGTCTATGAGGACGGCGCATGGGCGCCGGGCGCTCAGGAAGAGATCGAAGCCGCCGTCCGCGCGACGGTGAAGCGGATCGGCTACGAGCAGGACGGCTTCCACTGGGAGACCTTCCGCTTCGAGAACAACCTCCACGGCCAGTCCGCGCACATCGCGCAGGGCGTCGATGAGAGCGGCAACAAGGACGAGGGCGCCGGCGATCAGGGCATCATGTTCGGCTACGCGACCGACGAGACCCCCGATCTGCTGCCCGCGACGCTCTATTATTCGCACCGCATCCTCGAGAAGCTCGCTTCGGATCGCCACAACAAGGTCGTGCCGTTCCTAGAGCCGGACGCCAAGAGCCAGGTGACGCTCCAGTACGAGAACGAAGTGCCGGTGCGCGCGACCGCGCTGGTCGTTTCCACGCAGCATGCGCCGGGCTATTTCGACGATGGCGGCGAAGGTAGCGATGCGGCCAAATATCAGGAACTGCGCGACTATGTCGTCGGCGTGTTCCATGAAGTGCTGCCGGAGGGCTTCATCACCGACGAGACCAAGATCTACGTCAACCCGACCGGCCGTTTCGAAATCGGCGGCCCTGACGGCGACGCCGGCCTGACCGGGCGCAAGATCATCGTCGACACTTACGGCGGCGCTTCGCCCCACGGCGGCGGCGCGTTCAGCGGCAAGGACCCCACCAAGGTCGATCGCTCGGCGGCCTATGTCGCGCGCTACATGGCGAAGAACGTCGTCGCCGCCGGCCTCGCCCGCCGCTGCACGATCCAGCTCTCCTACGCGATCGGCATCGCCGAGCCGCTGTCGCTGTATGTCGATCTGCACGGCACCGGCACGGTTTCCGAAGCGAAGATCGAGGAAGTGCTGCCCAAGCTGGTCCGCCTGACGCCGAAGGGCATCCGCGAACACCTCCAGCTCAACGCGCCGATCTACCAGAAGACCGCCGCTTACGGTCACTTCGGCCGCAAGCCCGAAGGCGACAGCTTCACCTGGGAAAAGACCGATCTGGTCGATGCGCTCAAGGCGGCGGTGGCGTAACGCCGTTTCGCTTTTCGCGTGAATGGATTAGCCTCCCGGGACAGGGTTTCCGGGGGGCTTTTTCATGCGTCTTGTGCTCTCGATTGCGGCTTTCCTTACCGCATCCACTTCCGCCGTCGCGGCGACACCACCGAAGCTGACCGACGCGGAACGGGCCGCAGTCGCACTTGCGGAACGGCGTGGCGCGCTACTCTACAGCTACGATCAGGCGGCGTGGCACGGTACCGACGATCTGCTCGGCAAGATTGATCGCGCGAAACTCACATCGGGCGGCTGGATCGTCGATGGGCCGGCAGATGCGCCCGAACTCGTTTTCTTCGACACGTCGGCGGCACAGCCCCGCGCCATCTACATTGCCGACTTCAAGGATGGTAAAATCGTGTCCTCGCGCGTCATCAAGCCCGATGATGCCGCGCCGATCTCGCCGATCCGCCAACGCATGATCGCCGCGCTCGCAGTCGCGCGCCTCTCCTTCGCCCAGCAGCAGGTTAAGCTGTGTTCGAAGGAGAGGCCGAACACCGTCGTGCTTCCACCGGACACGCCTGACGGCCCAATACTCGTTTACCTGCTAACACCCCAGCCGGACATGGGCACCTTCCCGATGGGGGGCCATTACCGCGTTGAAGTGTCGTCCGCAGGCAAGGCCGGTCCGGTTCATGCGTTCGCTAATACCTGCATCAACGCCTCCATGCAGGATGTGAAAGGCAAAGCACCGGCCTCCCTGTTCGTCACCCATTTACTTGACCCAACACCCACCGAGGTTCACGTATTTACGTCGCTTGCGGCGCATCTGCCGGTGCTCGTCGCCACGATATCAAACCGTTATCTGTGGACTGTGACCGGCCCGCACGTTGTGGCGAGCACGGTGCTCCCTAACAAATGACGCGCGTCAGTGCGCCCGCCGCTCCAGCCGCCGCTGCCTGCGAGCCTCGCGGCGTTGGCGCCGCGTCTCCTCGGTCATTTCGCCGCGCACCTGCCCGTGCGCGAGCAGCGCGAAGATGCCTGCGCCGCCGATCAGGTTGCCCACCACCGCCGGCACGATCAGCCCGAACACCGTGCGCAGCGCATCGGCGTGGCCGGTATAGAACAACAGGAACGCCTCGCTCGACCCGACCACCGAATGCGAGAAGCCGCCGATCGCCACCACCCATGTCACCGCGAAGATGACGAGGAAGGATTGTTCGCGCGCGTTGGGCAGCGACCAGGCGAGGATCGCGATCAAAAACCCCGCAGGCACCGCATTGACCAGCGTCGCGAACGGCGAATGGTCGAGGATCGGCAGCGCGACCGCGATCATCGCATCGTGCGCGCCCGCCGAACCGAGTCCGCCGAACGCGATCACCGCCGCCCCGGTCGCGGTGCCGATCAGATTGGCGCCGAGCACCACGCCCCACAATCGCAGCGTGCGCAGCAGCGATTCGCGCGTCGGATCGCTCACCAGCGGCAACACTGCGGTGATCGTGCTTTCAGTGAACAATTGCATCCGCCCAAGGATCACGATCAGGAAGCCGACCGGATAGCCCATCGCCACCACCAGATCGCGCCACACGCCCGTCGGCAGTTTCTGGTACAGCACGCCCTCGGCCAGCAGCGAGGCGTTGATCGCCAGCCCCGCCGCGATGCCCGACCAGAACAGCGACGCGAGCGGACGGCGAAGCTCGTCCTCACCCTCCTCGCGGATCGCCCGATGCAATTCCTTCGCGTTCGCCGCCTTGAGATCGTCGACGCCGCCTGTTTCGTCCGCCAAAACCCGTCCTTCCCTGTTGTATCGCGGGGAACGGCTGGCCGCGTGAATGTCTCCACTCCGAAAGGGTGACGGAACGCGACGGCTTCGCTATCGCCTGCGCGATCATGAACGACCCAACCACCATCCGCCGCCTCTACGGCCGCCGTCAGGGCCACAAACTGCGGCAAGGCCAGTCCGCGCTGGTCGAGGATTTGCTGCCGCGCGTCAGCATTCCCGAAACCGGCCCGATCGACGCGTACACGTTGTTCGGCGAAGATCGCCCGCTCGAACTGGAGATCGGCTTCGGCGCGGGTGAGCATCTCGCCGGGCAAGCCACGATGCGCCCCACCCACGGCTTCATCGGCTGCGAGCCGTTCCTGAACGGCGTGGTCGGCGCGCTCAACCACATCCGCGACGGCGCGCTGGAGAACGTGCGGCTGCACATGGGCGACGCGCTCGAGGTCGTCGAGCGGCTGCCCGACGCTTCGCTCGACCGGCTCTATTTGCTCCACCCTGATCCGTGGCGGAAGGCACGCCACGCCAAGCGCCGCATGGTCAACCACGGCCCGCTCGACCTGATCGCCGCCAAGCTCAAGCCCGGCGGCGAATTCCGCCTCGGCACCGACGACCCGACCTATTGCCGCTGGGCGATGATGGTAATGAACCAGCGTCGCGACTTTCGGTGGTTGGCGGAAACCGCGCGCGATTTCCTGGAGCGCCCCGCCGACTGGCCCGAGACGCGCTACGAACGCAAGGCGCGCCGGCAGGGGCATGAGGTCTGGTATTTCCGCTATGTGCGACAGTAAGGCGTAGCCAAACCCCGCCTAGACGAAAAACGCCGCACTGGCCGGCAGGCCTGGCCCCAGCGTCGCACGGCACACGCGCCGGGCTGGTCGGCGACTTGGTGCACACCGCATCATTTCGCGCAACCTCACTTGCACATAGCGCATGCGGCTTGCACAAAGCGGCACCATGAATTCCCTGCCCAACGCGATCCCCGCGATCCAGACGATCGCGCAGGCGATTCAGCTTTCGCTCTCGCCGATCTTCATGCTGACGGCCATCGGCGCGCTGCTCAACGTGCTCGCCGGGCGGCTGTCACGCGTGGTCGATCGCGCGCGCGATCTCGAAGCGCTTCATCCGCGCTCCGCCGGGCCGGAACACGATCGTCACGTTTGGGAATTGCGCATCCTCGACAGGCGCATGAGCGTCATCAACCGCGCGCTGGTGCTCACCGTGTCGAGCGCGGTGATGACCTGCACGGTCGTCGCGATCCTGTTCGTCGCGGTGCTGTTCAAGCTGCACATCGGCACCGTGGTCGCGCTGTCGTTCATCCTCGCGATGATCCTGCTGATCGCCGGGCTGATCTCGTTCCTCGTCGAAGTGCATATGTCGCTGACCGCGATCCACATCCGCCCCGAACTGCTCGAAGACGGCAAAGACGCGTAGCACACGGCAAAACGCGCCGGCGCGCTGATGCGGCCGACGCGTTCACGATCCTTGCGAAAGTCGCCGCGATTAGTTGGTCGCGGCGATCTCCGCCTTGCGCTCGACGGTGGCGAGCGCCGCGCCGCACGATGCCGGCGCCGCTGTCATGTGCGGGGTCTTGCCAGACAGGTGCAGCGGCGCGGCGGCTTGCGTGCAGCCGCGCTTGTTGGGGTGATAGCTTACCAGCGGCGTGGTCTTGCCAGCGGGCGCCCAGCGCATCTGGTGCGTGTCGGACAGCGATTGCGCCGCGACGGGGGCAGCAATCAAGGCAAGCGGGAGCAGGGCGAACTTCATGTACATCACGGGCGATCCTCTCATATCGAGCAATGAGACCAAGGTAGCCCGCCGGTTTTGCCCGCACCTGTCTGGTTCGTGTTGAAACATGACGCGTGCCGTTCCGGTCGGTTGCGCCATCGTGACAAAGTGTTGCTCGTCGTCGCACGTCGCCAACGACCGGCAGCGTAGCCGTTGATCGCACGCACCGTCGCGCCTAGACCTTGCACCATGTTTGCGTTTCAAAGACCCGCCGCCGCGTGAGCGAACCCGTCATCATCCTGGTCGAAGACGACCCGCCGCTCCGCACGCTCACCGCGCGCGCGCTGCGTGAAAACGGCTATGCGGTCCACACCGCCGGCTCCGCGCCCGAGCTGTGGATCGCGTTCGACAACGTGCCCGCCGATCTGATCGTGCTCGACATCATGCTGCCCGGCACCAATGGTATCGACCTGTGCCGGCAGATCCGCCGCAAGAGCGACGTGCCGATCATCTTCGTCAGCGCGCGCGGCAGCGAGGAGGACCGCGTGATGGGCCTCGAACTCGGCGCCGACGATTATCTCGCCAAGCCGTTCGGCACGCGCGAGCTGATCGCACGGGTGCGCGCGGTGCTGCGCCGCCGCTCGGGCAGCGACAGCCTCGGCGGGGTCGAGCGCCAGGACGAAGCGCATTTCGATGGCTGGACGGTCAACTTCCCGCGCCGCGAACTGCGCGCGGAAAGCGGCGCCACGGTCGAGCTGACCGGCGCCGAGTTCGATCTGCTCGCCACCTTCGTCGCACAACCGCAACGCGTCATCGCGCGCGAGCGGCTGATCGAATTGTCGCGCACGCGGCTCGGCGAAAGCTCGGATCGCAGCATCGACGTGCTGGTCAGCCGCCTGCGCCGCAAGCTTTCGGCGACCGGCCAGGACGCGCCGATCGTGACGGTACGCGGCATCGGCTATATGTTGCGCTCTGCGGTGACCCGGTCCTGACCCTCGCGCGGCGCATCTCGCTCGGGCTGCTCGGGCGGCTGCTCGTCATCCTGCTGCTGACCATCGTCGTCGAATTCGGCGCGAGCACTTTGCTGTACGAGCGCGCGTCGGAACTGTCGCTGCGCGAGGACGAGGCCAACCGCCTCGCCGAACATCTCGTCGTCTCGCGCAAATTGCTCAACGAATGGCCGGCGGACCAGCGCGTGCGGATCGCGCGCGAACTGGCGACCGATCGCTACCGGATCGGCTGGAGCCCGGTCGATCCCAACACGAGCACGTTCCGCCCGCAGCTCGGCAGCATGCAGGGCCAGATCCTCGCGTGGGAGCCCGATCTCGCCCGCTCCAACCTGCGGCTGCGGCTGCCCGCGCTCCACCAGGATGGGTCGACCGTACTCGGCGACCTGCAACTGGCGGACGGGAGCTGGATGACCTTCCAGATGCGCGGCATCACCAGCGCGTTCAATCCCTCCTACGACCGTATCCTGCGCGCGCTGCTCCCGGCGATCCTGCTTGCCATGCTCGCCGGGCTGCTGATCCGTTCGACGCTCAGGCCGTTGCGCGGGCTGATCCGTGCGTCGCATCACGTCGGCCTCGGCCTGCGCGGGCTGATCCGTGCGTCGCATCACGTCGGCCTCGGCCTGCGCGCGCCGATCGTGGAAGAAGGCTCGGCCGAGATCCGCAGTCTGATCCACGCGTTCAACGAAATGCAGGACCGCATCCATGAATTGATCGAGAGCCGCACCCAGGCGCTGGCGGCGGTCGGCCACGACCTGCGCACGCCGCTCGCGCGACTGCACTTGCGGCTCGAAGGCATCGAGGACGATGCCTTGCGCGGCGAACTCGCCGAGGATGTCGCCGAAATGAGCGAGATGCTCGGCTCGCTGCTCGCCTTCTTCGGCGGGCAGAGCGACCCGGAAAAGCCCGCCCTCGCCGATCTCGCCGTGCTGGTCGCCACGCTGGTGGACAATGCCGCCGACCGCGGCCTCGATGCCACCTACGACGGCCCCGACCATTTCGAACTGCGCGTCCGCGCCTCGGCGATGCGCCGCGCGATCGCCAACCTCATCGAGAACGCGCTCCATTACGGCGAGCGCGCCCGCGTGCGGCTGGAGGCCGACGCGACGCGCGTGTGCGTCATCGTCGAGGACGACGGCCCCGGCATCCCGCCGGAGCGAATCCGCGACGTGCTCACGCCCTTCGTCCGCCTCGACGAAGCGCGGGCGCGCAACACCAAGGGCATGGGCCTCGGCCTCGCCATCGTCGCGAGCGCTGTCGAAGCCGAAGGCGGCACGCTGACGCTGGCGAACCGCGCAGGGGGCGGGCTGACGGCGACGATCCTGTTGAAACGAAACCCCTAAAACCTCCGCACACCCCGTTTTCCCGGCGCGAATGACCGGAAACACTTTGTCACGTCGCCGCTGCGTCGCAGCAAGATTGCCTCCGTACATTGGAAATCTGGCGCACCTCCGTGTGTGCGCGTTCCAAAAGGAGTGCGGCAATGAACGAATTGATCGGGCGCGTTTTCAGCTTTGAAAAGACCGTCTTCCCCAACCAGAGCGCCCTGTTCGGCCAGCTCGTCCGCGACGGACAGAGCCCCAAGGCCCTCATGATCTCCTGCGCCGATTCGCGCATCGTGCCCGAGCAGGTGTTGCAGGCGAACCCCGGCGACCTGTTTGTCTGCCGCAACGCCGGCAACATCGTGCCGCCCTATGGCGAGATGCTCGGCGGCGTGTCGGCGACGGTCGAATATGCCGTCATGGCGCTCGGCGTGCGTGACATCATCGTGTGCGGCCATTCGGACTGTGGCGCGATGAAGGCGGTCGCCAATCCAAAGGGGCTTGAGGCGATGCCCAACGTCGGCTCGTGGCTGAAGCATTCGGCTGCGGCGGAGAGCGTCGTGTCGAGCGGCTATCCCGAACTCTCGCCGACCGAGCGTGTCCACGCCATCGCGCTGGAGAACGTCGTCGCGCAGATCGCGCATCTGCGCACGCATCCTTCGGTCGCGGCCGGCGTCGCGCGCGGCCAGATTTCGCTGCACGGCTGGCTCGTCGATATCCATGCCGGCCTCGTGCTCGGCCTCGACGGCGCGAGCGGACGTTTCGTGCCGATGCGCGAAGGGTCGCCGCTGCCGATCGCGCATGCCGCCTCGCAGCGGCTCGCCGCCGACTTCGCGCTGCCCGAGGCAGCGGAATGATGACCGCCGCCGATAAGCCCAAGGGCTGGATGACCCGCGACATCGCCGCGTCGGTCGTCGTCTTCCTCGTCGCGATGCCGCTCTGCATGGGCATCGCGATCGCATCGGGCGTGCCGCCCGAGAAGGGCCTCGTGACGGGCATCATCGGCGGCCTCGTCGTCGGTCTGTTCGCCGGATCGCCGCTCCAGGTGAGCGGCCCGGCGGCGGGCCTCGCCGTCATCGTGTTCGAACTGGTGCGCGATCACGGCCTGTCCGCGCTCGGCCCGATCCTCGTGCTGGCCGGGCTGCTCCAGCTCACCGCCGGCATCTTCAAGCTCGGCGGCTGGTTCCGCGCGATCTCGCCCGCGGTTGTCCACGGCATGCTCGCCGGCATCGGCGCGCTGATCGTGGTCGGCCAGTTCCACACCCTGTTCGACGCCAAGCCGCTGTCGAGCGGCCTCGCCAACCTCGCAGCCGTCCCAAGCCGCGTGATGGGTCTCGATCCCAGCAACATCGCCGGCACCGAGATCGCGCTCGGCATCGGCCTGCTCACCATCGCGCTGATGATCGGTTGGGAAAAGCTCCGCCCGACCTCGATGAAGCTCGTCCCCGGCGCGCTGATCGGCGTGGTCGGCGCGACTTTGGTCGCGTGGTTCGCCAGCCTCAACGTAGTGCGCGTGAGCGTCCCCGAATCGATCGCGGCGGCGGTGGCGGTGCCCGATGGCGGCTTCCTTGCCCCGCTGCTCACCAACCCCGCCCTCCTGCTCAGCGCGGTCGCCATCGCCTTCATCGCCAGCGCCGAGACATTGCTGTCGGCGGCGGCGGTCGATCGCATGCACGACGGCGTCCGCACCGACTATAACAAGGAACTGCGCGCGCAGGGCATCGGCAACCTGTTGTGCGGCGCCGCCGGCGCGCTGCCGATGACCGGCGTGATCGTGCGCAGCTCGGCCAACGTGCAGGCCGGCGCGACGACGCGGCTTTCGACCATCCTCCACGGCGCCTGGATTCTCGGCTTCGTCGCGCTGCTGCCGTGGCTGCTGCGCGAGATCCCGATGGCGGCGCTCGGCGGCGTGTTGGTGGTGACGGGCGCACGGCTCATCAGCCTCAAGCATGTCACGCATCTGTTCGCGCATTACGGTGTGTTGCCGGCGCTGATCTGGGCGGCGACCTTCGTGCTGGTCGTGACGACCGATCTGCTGACCGGCGTACTCGCTGGCCTGGCGCTCTCGCTGATCGAACTCGCGCCGCATGTCCGTCGCCTGAACCTCAAGGTCGATACCAACCACAGCGCCGAACGCAGCCACGTCCGGCTCGATGGCGCCGCGACCTTCCTCAGCGTGCCCAAGCTCAACAAGGCGCTCGACGCACTGCCCGAGGGCAAGCCGCTGACGCTTGAACTCCACGGCGTTCCGGCGATCGACCATAGTTGCGCCGAACTGCTGCGTGAGTGGCTCGGCCGCCAGCGCAAGCGCGGCTACGAGGTCGAACTGCTCGGCTCCTCGGCGCACCTGTACCGGCTGGCCGCGTAGAACCACGCCACAGGTTCGGAGAGACATTGGGGGAGGTGGTCCATACGGACCGCCTCCCCCAGACACATTTTGTCACGAACCGGCAACGCTTGAGCCAAGCCGGCCTGTCACATCCGGGGCTCCCGCAGCGGATGCCGCCCCGGTCAACCAACCGAGAGGCGCGCACCGCGCGGGCGCAGGCGGGGACGTTCACCGATAAAAGGGGAAGGTCTTCCAATGAAATACGCAATCGCGCTCGTCGCCTCGCTACTTACGGTAGGTTTGGGCGCGGCGACCCCTGCCCTCGCGCAGGAAGAAGCGCCGCCCAAGCCGATCACGGTCTCGGGCAGTGTCGCCTTGGTTACCGACTATCGCTTCCGCGGCGTCTCGCAGACCGACAAGCAGATGGCCATTCAGGGCGGCCTCACCGCCACGCATGAGAGCGGCTTCTACGCGGCGCTGTGGGGATCGAACCTCGCCGGATGGGGCCAGTTCGGCGGCGCCAACATGGAACTCGATGTGATCGGCGGCTACAAGCACAGCTTCGGCGGCACCACCGTCGATGTCGGCCTTACGTGGTATATGTATCCGGGCGGCAGCGACAAGACCGACTTCGCCGAGCCTTATGTCAAGCTGAGCCACACGCTCGGCCCGGTCTCGCTGCTCGCCGGCGTCGCTTATGCGCCCGAACAGCAGGCACTCGGCAACTGGAGCAACACGCCTGAAAGCCGGATCGGCGACAAGGAAGACAATCTCTACGTGTGGGGTGATGCCGCCGCAGGCGTCCCCGGCACCGCCCTCACCGTGAAGGGCCATGTCGGCTATTCACACGGCAACCCCGGCCTCGGCCCCAACGGCACCAGCGTCACGCCGACCGGCAGCTATGTCGATTACCTCGTCGGCGCGGATTACGTGCTGTCGCCGGTCACGCTCGGTATCGCCTTCGTCGGCACCGACATCAAATGGCGCGATTCGCTGTACCTCCAGCCGAACTTCTCCAGCACCAAGGACGGCAAATCGATCGCCTCGGGCAAGGTGCTGTTCTCGGTCAGCGCGGGCTTCTGATCGACATCCCTCCCTCTCCGATCGGGAGAGGGAGGGAGGAGCGAAGCTGTTGCGGTCGCCGAGGGTATTCGACGTGACTCCGCAACACCGACAGCGACAGATCGAGCGCCTCCCGCGCCGTCGGGGCGCGCACGAGGAAAGGCGCGCGCTGCCCAAACCCGACATGAACGATGAAGCCAGATCACGTTCAGATGCGTTGTGCGACGTTACGAGGCCGTTTCGACCTACGAAGGAGCACGAGCGATGTTTCGAGCGCGAGCACTGTTCATCACCGCAAGCGCGCTGGCGCTCGCCGCGTGCGGTCAGCAAACCTCACAGAACGAGCAGCCCGCGACGGGCAACACCGCTGCCGCGACCGGCAACACCGCAGCGCTGCCGCCGCTGCCGCAAGTCCAGCCGCTCGTCAGCGGCCCCGCCGCCCCCGTCCGCACCGCGCCCGCCGCTGCCGCGCTGCCGCTAACGCGGCGGATCGCTTATGCCCCAGCCCCACAGGCCGACACCTACGCCTGGATCGACCGCGCCGACCGGATCAGCGACACGATCGGCGACGCGCCGCCCGACTACGCGTTCGACTATGACGGCGGCGTCCAGCCCTATGGCTGGGATCTCGCGGGCGGCTACCGCACCTATGCGGAGCCGGTCGATGGCGGCTACCGCTATTATTACTACCAACCGGGTGATGACGCACCATACCTCGTGCGCGATCCCGCTTACAGCTACGGCTATTCGGACGGGCGTGTCGTCACGGTGTATCGCGACGGACGCGCGCTCGCCGCAGACCAGGCCCGGCAGCGGGCGGACGATGCCGCGCGCTATTATGCCCGCGCGCGCGCCTTGTACGTAGCGGCCGGCCAGCGCGAACGCCGCGGTGTGGTCGCCGCGCAATGGGCGGAACGCCGCGAGCAGATCGCCCGCCAGCGCGCCGATTGGGACCGCGCACGCCGGGACGACGCGCAATGGCGCGCCTATCGCGACCGCCACGATGCCGAAGGCGCCGCTGAACTCGCCGCCGAACGCAATCAACGCGCGCAAGCCGCGCAACGCTTCGATCGCTGGCAACAACAGGGCGGCCGCAACGCGCCGCCACAGCTTTACGCGCAGCAGGCCGCATACCGCCAACAGGTTCGCATCGACGAGCAGCGCGACGCGCAGCTTCAACAGCAACAGCGCATGCGGCAGCAACAGGCGGTCGCCGTCGAGCAGCAACGCCAACGCGCCGTCGCACAGCAAGCGCAACAGCAGCGCGTCGCCGAACAGCAGGCGGCCCGCCAGCGCGCCGAACAGCAGCGCGCGAGCGCCGATCAGCATCGGCAGGCGCAGCAGCAGGCTCAGGCGCAACGTCAACACGCGCTCGATGCCCGCCAACAGGCGATCCGCCAGCAACGCGAGGCCGCCGGCCAACGCGCACAGGCAGAGCGGCAACAGGCCGAACACCAGCGCGATATCGCGCGGCAACAAGCCCAAGCCGCCCACCAGCAAGCCATCGGCCAACAGCGGCGACAGGCACAGGCCGAACGCCAACGCGTGATCGAGCAACGCCGCAACGATCTCCAGCAGCAGCGCCAGCAAGCGCAAGCCGCTCGCCAACAGGCAGCCGAGCAGCAACGCGCGCAGGGCCAACAGCGCGCTGCGGAGGCCCGCGCCGCCGAACAGGCCCAGCGCGCCCAGGCCCACGCCGCCGCCCAGCAACAGGCGCAGGCTGCGCGGCAGCAGGCACTGGCACAGCGCGCGCAGGTCCACCCGCCACGTCGGCCCGAACCGCCCCGCCCCGCGCGACCGGAAAACCCGCGCCGCGACCAGCACTAACCCCTTGCCGACCCGGCGGCACGCGCCCATGTCGGCGCGGCGCCGCCGGACCGTCCCGGAGAGCGTGAAGAAGGGAAAATCGATCCGTGCCCAGCCTCTATAGCGTGTCCGTGCCGATCTTCGTCCGTGGCCTGAAGAACCTCGATCACGTGCTCGCCAAAGCGATCGATTGCGGAATCGACGCGCAATCTCTGGTCGAGGCGCGGCTGATCGAGGACATGCTGCCGCTCACCCGCCAGGTCCAGATCGCCTGCGACACCGCCAAGTTCGCCGCGATGCGTGTCGGCAATGCGCCGGCGCTGCCGATGACCGACGACGAGACGACGCTCGCCGAGCTGCGCGCACGGATCAGCAAGACGATCGCCTATCTCGAAAGCGTCGATCCCGCCGGCTTCGACGGGCGCGAGGATGCCGAGGTGATCCTCAAGCTGCCCAAGACCGAGCTGACCTTCACCGGCGCCAGCTACATCACCGATTTTGCGCTGCCCAACTTCTTCTTCCACGTCACCACCGCTTATGCGCTGCTGCGCATGAAGGGCGTCGGCATCGGCAAGATGGATTATCTGGCGGGCGGCGTGGGCGTCGCCTGATCGTCGTCGCGACGATACGCCGGTAGCGCGATCCGCCAGTGGATCGCCGCCGCGCGCAGCGTGAAGCCGGCGACGGCGGCGACCGGCGCCGCGATCGTCGGCGGCACGCCAAGCGCGACCAGCGCGACGTGCGATCCCGCCGCCAGCGCCGCCGCCGTCACGTACAGTTCGGGCCGCATCAGGATCGACGGTTCGCCCGCCAGTACATCGCGGATGATCCCGCCCACGCAGGCGGTGACGACCCCCATCAACGCCGCCGGGATCGGCGGCACCCCGAACGCGAGCGCCTTGGCCGCGCCGAACACCGCATAGGCCGCGAGCCCGACCGCATCGAGCCACGCCAGCGTCGCCCCGCGCCACCACCGTACCGGCGTCCACCACACCAGCACCGCCACGCCGAGGCACACGCCCGCGACCAGCGGATCATGCACCCAGAACACCGGCACGCCGATCAGCAGATCGCGCACCGATCCGCCGCCCACACCGGTGATCAGCGCGAAGAAGGTCGCGGTGACGAGCGTCTGGTTACGCTGCGTAGCCGCGAGCGCGCCGGTACAGGCGAACACCGCGATGCCGAACAGATCGAGCCACGGAAGGATCGAGCCGACCTGCCAGGGAAGTGCTGGGTGCATAAGGAGGGGTTTAGACGCGGGTGGGGCGTTGCGCCACCACCCGTCGCCCCGGCGAAGGCCGGGGCCGCTGTGGGTTAAGCGAACCGCTTGCCAAGCCAGCAGCCGGCCCCGGCCTCAGCCGGGGCGACGTCGAGCAGCGCCGCGGGCAAAGCCCGCGCCGTCGGTCGGCGCTGGAGCGCCGCCGGCCGGGCAAGGCCTTTGGATTCACATTTACGCTTAGCTTAAATGTGAATGGCCTTGCCGCGCACCGCCATTGCCGCTTCCTTGATCGCTTCCGAATGCGTCGGATGCGCGTGGCAGGTATAGGCGATGTCCTCGCTGGTCGCGCCCATTTCCATGCCGAGCGCGGCTTCCGCGATCATCGTGCCGGCCGGGACGGCGATCGCCCAGACGCCGAGCACGCGGTCCGATTTGGCATCGGCGATGATTTTCACGAAGCCGTCGGGCTCGTGATTGGTCTTGGCGCGGCTGTTGCCCGCCATCGGGAACTTGCCGACCTTGATCTCGCCCTTTTCCTTGGCGGCTTCTTCGGTCAGGCCGACGCCGGCGATTTCGGGCCAGGTGTAGACGACGCTCGGGATGACAGCGTGGTTCACGATGCCGGTCAGCCCGCCGATATTCTCGGCGACCGCGATGCCCTCGTCCTCGGCCTTGTGCGCGAGCATCGGGCCGGGGATGACGTCACCGATCGCCCAGATGCCGGGGACGGTCGTCTGGAAGCGGTGATCGGTGTCGATCTGGCCACGCGCGTTGACCGAAAGCCCAGCCTTGTCGAGCGCAAGCCCGTCGGTGTTGGGACGACGCCCGATCGAGACCAGCACGCAATCGGCGGTGATCGTCTCGGCGTCGCCACCTGCAGCGGGTTCGACGGTGATGCTGGCGGTGTCGCCGCTCACCGAAACGCCGGTCACCTTGGTCGACAGCTTGAACTCGATGCCCTGCTTCTTGAAGACCTTGTTGGCTTCCTTGCGGATATCGCCATCGAAACCGGGCAGGATCTGGTCCAGATATTCGATGCACGTCACCTTGGCGCCGAGCCGGCGCCACACGCTGCCGAGTTCGAGCCCGATCACGCCGCCGCCGATCACGACGAGATGCTCTGGCACCTTGGCGAGTTCGAGCGCGCCGGTCGAATCGACCACCACCGTCTGGTCGACGGTGACGCCGGGCAGTGGCGTGACCGAAGACCCGGTCGCGATGACGATGTCCTTGGCGGTAACGGTCTGCTCGCCGACCTGAACGGTGTGCGCGTCGACAAAGGCGCCACGGCCCTTCAGCCACGTCACCTTGTTCTTCTTGAACAGATAGGCGATGCCGCCGGTGAGCTGCGTGACGGCATCGATCCGCTGCGCGTGCATCGCCGGCAGATCGAGCTCGGGCGTGACCTTGATGCCCATCTTGGCCATCGTGCCATTGGCCGCCGCATCGAAATATTCCGACGCGTGCAGCATCGCCTTGGACGGGATGCAGCCGACGTTGAGGCAGGTACCACCCAGCGTCTCGCGGCTCTCGACGCAAGCGGTGCGCAGCCCAAGCTGCGCCGCGCGGATCGCCGCGACATAGCCGCCGGGGCCGGAGCCGATCACCAGAACGTCATAGTCGAAATCAGCCATTTTTTATCTCCGTCGCCCCGGCGAAGGCCGGGGCCGGCTTATGGTGTTGCGCTGCATCTCGCAGCGGCCCCGGCCCCAAAGAAATTTGGCGCCGGGGCGACGTCTATATAGTTACAGGTCGATCAGAATGCGCGTCGGGTCTTCGATCGCGTTCTTCAGCGCGACGAGGAACGTGACGGCCTCACGACCATCGATCAGGCGGTGATCGTAGCTGAGCGCGAGGTACATCATCGGGCGCACCACGACCTGCCCGTTCACCACCACAGGGCGCTCATCGATGCGGTGAAGCCCGAGCACCGCCGCCTGCGGCGGGTTGATGATCGGGGTCGACATCAGCGAACCGAACACGCCGCCGTTCGAGATCGTGAATGTGCCGCCCTTCATCTCGTCCATCTTGAGCGTGCCGTCCTTGGCGCGCTTGCCGAAGTCGCCGATCGTCTTCTCGATTGTGGCGACCGACATCTGGTCGGCATCGCGGATCACCGGCACGACAAGGCCACCGGGCGACGACACAGCCACCGAGATATCGGCGTAATCGTGATAGACGATCTCGTCGCCTTCGATCGAGGCGTTGACGCTGGGGATGTCCTTCAGCGCCATCGTCGCGGCCTTCACGAAGAAGCCCATGAAGCCCAGCCGGACACCATGCTTCTTCTCGAACAGATCCTTATACTTGGCGCGGGCCTCGATCACCGCCGTCATGTCGACGTCGTTGAAGGTGGTGAGCATCGCCGCAGTGTTCTGCGCGTCCTTCAGGCGCTTGGCGATCGTCTGGCGCAGCCGCGTCATGCGGACGCGCTCTTCCTTGCGGCCCGTCGCGGCGGCGACCGAAGGCGCGACCGGCAGCGGCGCGGCGGCGGGCGCCGGCGCGGGCTTGGCGGCGAGCACGTCGTCCTTGGTCAGACGGCCATCCTTGCCGGTGCCCTTGAGGTTCGACGGATCGACCCCCGTCTCGAGCACGGCGCGGCGCACCGACGGCGACAACGCGGCTGGCGTGTCTGAGCTGGGCTGCGCGGGCGCTTGCTGCCCAGCGGTCGCGGCGGGGGCCGCAGCCGGAGCAGCCGCAGGCTTGGCGGCGGCCGAACCGTCACCCGCCTCGATCGTCGCGATCATCGCGCCGACTTCGACCGTGTCACCGACCTTGACCGCCCACTCACCCATCACGCCAGCGACCGGCGACGGCACTTCGACCGAGACCTTGTCGGTCTCCAGGCTCGCGATCGGCTCGTCGGCCTGCACCGCCTCGCCCGGCTTCTTGAGCCATTCGCCCAAGGTCGCTTCGGTGATCGATTCGCCCAGAACGGGGACTTTGACTTCGGTTGCCATCGCTATCTTCCTCGTTCCCGGCTGCGGCCGGGGTAAGTTCACGCACTGGAATATCGTGCGCTAATGCATCCATCGGTGACCGCCCCCGGCGCGGGAGCGGCCAGCCGCGTCAGTTCTTCCGCGTGCGACGGATTTCACCGCGCACATTATGGCCGAGCGCCTCGGCGACGAGCGCACCTTGCTCGACGAGATGGCGCTTCATCAGGCCCGTGGCGGGCGACGCCGCCGCCGCACGGCCGGCGTAGCGCGGCCGCTGCACCGAGCCACCCGCCGCGACGAGGCTCGCCTCGATGAACGGCTCGACAAAGCTCCACGCGCCGTTGTTCTTCGGCTCTTCCTGCGCCCACACCACCGTTTCGAGGTTGGGCAGGTTCTGGAAGCGCTTGGTCAGCGCCTCGCTCGGGAACGGATAGAGCTGCTCGACCCGGACGATCGCGGTGGTCTTGTCCTCGGCCGCATCGCGCGCCTCGATCAGATCATAGGCGACCTTGCCGGTGCACAGCACCAGCCGAGTCACATCGGCATCCGCCGGCGCCGATGGATCGGACAGCAGCCGCATGAAGTGGCTGTCGCCGAGGAAGTCGGCGGTCTTCGACACAGCGAGCTTGTGGCGCAGCAGCGACTTCGGCGTGAACACGACCAGCGGCTTGCGGAACGGACGGTGCATCTGCCGGCGCAGCAGGTGGTAATAGTTGGCCGGGGTGGTGCAGTTGGCGATCTGGATATTATCCTGCGCGCACAACTGCAGGAACCGCTCGATCCGCGCCGAGCTATGCTCCGGCCCCTGCCCTTCGTAACCATGCGGCAGCAGCATCACCAGACCGTTGGCGCGAAGCCACTTGCTCTCGCCCGATGCGATGAACTGGTCGATCATGATCTGCGCGCCGTTGGCGAAATCGCCGAACTGCGCTTCCCACAACACCAGCGTCTTCGGGTCGGCCAGCGCATAGCCGTATTCGAAACCGAGCACACCGTACTCGCTGAGCGGCGAGTCGAGCACTTCGAACGTGCCGTGCGGGATCGTTTCGAGCGGGCGATATTTGTGCTCGTCAGTCTGGTCGGTCCACACCGCATGACGCTGGCTGAACGTGCCGCGCCCGGAGTCCTGCCCCGACAGGCGAACGCCATAGCCTTCCGACAGCAGCGAACCGAACGCGAGCGCCTCGCCGGTCGCCCAGTCGAAGGCGGCGCCGTTCTTGAACATCTCACGCTTGGCGTCGAGCACGCGGGCGAGCGTCTTGTGGATCGTCAGACCTTCAGGAACCGTGGTCAGCGTGCGGCCGAGCGAATCGAACAATTTCTGCTCGATGCCCGTTTCGACGCTGCGCCGCGCGGTCTCGGCGTCGGCTGGCGCGTGCAGGCCCGACCAGCGACCGGCGAACCAGTCCGCCTTGTTGGGCTTGTACGCAGCGCCCGCCTCGAACTCGCCTTCGAGCAAGCTGGTGAACGCGCCCACCGTGCTGTCGATCCAGGCGCGATCGATCACCTTCTGCTCGATCAGCTTCTGGCCATAGATTTCGCTGACCGGCGGATGCTGGCGGATCTTCGCGTACATCAGCGGCTGCGTGAAGCCCGGCTCGTCGCCTTCGTTGTGGCCGAAGCGGCGATAGCACCACATGTCGATCACCACGTCGCGGTGGAAGCGCTGGCGGAACTCGATCGCCATCTTGGTGGCGAAGGTCACCGCCTCGGGATCGTCGCCGTTGACGTGGAAGATCGGCGCCTGCACGCCCTTCGCGACATCGCTCGGGTATGGCGACGAGCGCGCGAACTGCGGGCTGGTGGTGAAGCCGATCTGGTTGTTGATGATGAAGTGCAGGCAGCCGCCGGTATTGTAACCACGGATGCCGGAGAAGCCGAGGCACTCCCACACGATGCCCTGGCCCGCGAACGCCGCGTCGCCGTGGATCAGCACCGGCAGCGACGCCTTGTGCTCGTTGAGATCGCCCGCGATCGTCTGGATCGCGCGGACCTTGCCGAGCACGACCGGGTCTTCGGCTTCGAGATGCGAGGGGTTGGCGACCAGCGACATATGCACGCTGATCCCGTCGAATTCACGGTCGGTCGAGGTGCCGAGGTGATACTTCACGTCGCCCGAGCCGGCCACGTCATCGGGATTGTCGGAGCCGCCGCCGAATTCGTGGAAGATCACGCGGAACGGCTTGGCCATCACGTTCGACAGCACGTTGAGCCGGCCGCGATGCGCCATGCCGAACACGATCTCACGCACGCCGAGCGCGCCGCCCGACTTGATGACGCTTTCCAGCGCCGGGATCATGCTCTCGCCGCCATCAAGGCCGAAGCGCTTGGTGCCGACATATTTCTTGCCGCAGAAGCGTTCCCACTGCTCGGCTTCGATCACCTTGTTGAGGATCGCCTTCTTGCCGATATCGGTGAATTCGATCGCCTTGTCCTGGCCTTCCATGCGGTCCTGCAGGAAGCGCCGCTCCTCGACATCGGCGATGTGCATGTATTCGAGGCCGACATTGCCGCAGTAATTGGTGCGCAGCGTCGCGACGATGTCGCGCACGGTCGCCCATTCCATGCCGAGCGTGCCGCCCATATAGACATTGCGGTCGAGATCGGCGCCCGAGAAACCGTGATATTCCGGCGTCAGATCGGCCGGCAGCTCGCGCGAGGACAGGCCAAGCGGATCGAGCGTCGCGGCGAGGTGGCCGCGCACGCGGTAGGTCCGCACCAGCAGTTGGGCACGGATCGAATCGGCGGCGGCACGGACGATATCGGCTTGCGAAGCCGGTGCCGAGGCCGGCGCGGCGGCGGGCTTGGCGCCACCCTTCGCGGGCTTTGGCGCCGCTTCCATCTGGGTCGGGTCAAGCGCCGCAGTCAGATCGTCGGTGCTGGTCAGCGGCCAACTCGCACGCTCCCAGCTCGGGTTCTGCGCGATGCCGTCGAGCCCGTCGAACAGGCTCCGCCATGCCGGCTCGACGCTTTCGGGGGAGGTCTGGTAGCGTGCGTAAAGCGTCTCGATGAACGCCGGGCTAACCCCGGCTGCGATATCACCGAAATCCTGGCCTTCGTAGCCCATCGGACTGTCCTTCTTTGCCCGGCCTAGCCGGAAAACCCTTACGCTCGCTACGCCCCGCACCGCAGCGGCCCCGGCGTTGCCGCCGGGGCAAGTCACTTCAACCGTTCAGCACCGCGACCAAAGTCTCGCCGAGCAGCGAGGGGCTGTCTGCCACCTTGATGCCGGCGGCTTCCATCGCCGCGATCTTGTCCTCGGCGCCGCCCTGGCCGCCCGAGACGATCGCACCGGCATGGCCCATGCGACGGCCCGGAGGCGCGGTGCGGCCCGCGATGAAGCCGGCCATCGGCTTCTTGCGGCCACGCTTGGCCTCGTCACGCAGGAACTGCGCAGCTTCCTCTTCGGCCGAGCCGCCGATTTCGCCGATCATGATGATCGACTGGGTCGCGTCGTCGGCGAGGAACAGTTCGAGCACGTCGATGAAGTTCGTGCCGTTGACCGGATCACCGCCGATGCCGACCGCCGTCGTCTGGCCGAGGCCGGCGTTGGTGGTCTGGAACACCGCCTCATAGGTAAGCGTACCTGAACGCGAGACAACGCCCACCGAGCCCTTGGAAAAGATGTTGCCCGGCATGATGCCGATCTTGCACTCGCCCGGCGTCAGCACGCCCGGGCAGTTCGGCCCGATCAGCCGCGACTTCGAGCCCGACAGCGCGCGCTTCACCTTGACCATGTCGAGCACCGGAATGCCCTCGGTGATCGCGACGATCAGTTCGATCTGGGCGTCGATCGCCTCGAGGATCGAATCGGCCGCGAAGGGGGGCGGCACGTAGATCACCGATGCTGTCGCGCCGGTGACGGCGGCGGCTTCGGCGACGGTGTTGAACACCGGCAGATCGAGGTGGGTGGTGCCACCCTTGCCCGGCGTCACGCCGCCAACCATCTGCGTGCCGTAAGCAAGCGCGGTCTGCGTGTGGAAGCTGCCGGTCTCACCGGTCATGCCCTGGGTGATGACCTTGGTATTCTTGTCGACGAGAATGCTCATGCGGCACTTTTCCCTGAAACGAGGACGCGACGCGGGAGAGTTCCGCGCCGCCGGAGGTCAATCAATTGAGCGACGGGTCGATCGCCTTGCACGCGACCAGCAGTTCCTTGACCGCCTCGACCGAGACGTCGAGGTTCGCCTTGGCCTCGTCCGACAGCGCGATCTCGACGATCTGCTCGACGCCGCCCGCACCGATCACCACCGGCACGCCGACATAGAGGTTGTCGACGCCGTACTGGCCGGTCAGGTTCACCGCCGCCGGCAGCACGCGCTTCTGGTCGTAGAGATAGCTCTCCGCCATCGAGATCGCGCTGGTCGCGGGTGCATAGAAAGCCGAGCCGGTCTTCAGCAGCGCGACGATCTCGCCGCCGCCGCCGCGCGTGCGCTTGATGATCGCGTCGATCTTCTCCTGCGTCGAGCGGCCCATCTTGATGAGATCGGGAACCGGGATGCCCGACACCGTCGAATATTCGATCACCGGCACCATCGTGTCGCCGTGGCCGCCGAGCACGAAACTGGTGACGTCCTTGATCGAGACCTGGAATTCTTCCGCCAGGAACGCGCTGAAGCGCGACGAATCGAGCACGCCGGCCATGCCGACAACCTTCTCGGCGGGAAGCCCGGAGAATTCACGCAGCGCCCACACCATCGCGTCGAGCGGGTTGGTGATGCAGATCACGAAGGCGTCGGGCGCGTTGGCCTTGATGCCCTCGCCGACCGACTTCATCACCTTGAGGTTGATGCCGAGCAGATCGTCGCGGCTCATGCCCGGCTTGCGGGCGACGCCAGCGGTGACGATGATGACGTCCGCGCCCGCGATATCGGCATAATCGTTGGTGCCGATGATCTTGGCGTCGAAGCCTTCGACCGGCGCGCATTGCGTGAGATCGAGCGCCTTGCCCTGCGGAACGCCCTCGACCACGTCGAACAGGACGATATCTCCGAGAGCTTTCAGCGCAGCGAGATGGGCGAGCGTGCCGCCGATATTGCCTGCGCCGATAAGGGCGATCTTCTTGCGGGCCATTGTCATCCTTTCCGGATCGTTACGAGCCGCGCGCGCGGCCTTTTATGCCATCTGACGCGGCGCGGCTTAGGCCGGTTTGCGCGCAAGGGCAACCGCTAAAGGTTTCATCGTCACGCTTATTATTGCAATTCATTCGCAGGTGCGTTAACGTCGTCGTCCGCTGCGACATAGCGACGTTCGCCGCTGCTCGGACTGACCCACACCACCATCACCTTGCCCGAAGCATCGTCGATGAACCGCTCCGGCGTCTCGCGCCAGTCCCCGCCGACCGGCGCCGCACGCGCCGCCCCATAGCGCGCCCGCTCGAACAGCACGCCCGCCAGCACCACCCCGGTCCAGATCAGCACCGGCCATTGCAACGGCGCCAGCACGACCACGACCAGCGCCACGGTGAACGCCAGCATCGCCGCAACGGTGACGAACACGCGCAGCATCATTCAGGCGCCGGATCGAGGATGACGGCGGTGCCATAGGCGACCACCTCGTTCATCGACTGCGCGATCTCGCCCGAGTCGAATCGCATCATCACGATCGCATTGGCGCCCATCAGCGTTGCGTTCTGCACCATCCGGTCGATCGCGTGGCGCCGCGTTTCCTCGATCAGCCGGGTATATTCGGGAATCTCCCCGCCGACGATCGAGCGCAGGCTCGCGGTGATGTTGCCGCCCAATCCGCGGCTCCGCACGACGACCCCAAAGACAGGGCCAAGCGTGGCGCGAACGGCATGACCGGGGACGTTTTCGGTGGTGGTGACGAGCATATTGGCCTCTCCTTGGCGTCAGGAGAAGAATAGCATCGCGAACCGATCACACCAACACGCAAGCCACTCCCCAACGAAGGCGGCGGCCCATATGTGCGTTACGCCGCGCCCGCCGAACCATGCCCCTGCGCGAGATACTCGTCCGACTGCATTTCCTCCAGCCGGCTCACCGTGCGCTCGAACTCGAAGCGGCCATCGCCGGTCTCGTACAGCCGCTCCGGCTCGGCATCCGCCGCCGCGAGCAGCTTGACCTTATGCTCGTACAGCGCGTCGATCAGCGCGACGAAGCGCGCCGCCTCGTTGCGGTTCTCCGGCCCGAGCTTGGGGATGCCGACGAGGATCACGGTATGATAGCGCCGCGCCACCGCGAGATAGTCCGCCGCGCCGCGCGCCTCGCCGCACAGCCGCCTGAACGAGAACACCGCCACGCCCTTGATGCTCTTGGGCACATGCAGCGTGCGCCCGCCCTCGACCGGAATATCCTCGGCCGGCACATGCGCGCGGTCCTCGACCGGGAAGTCGGTGAGCCGGAAGAAATCGCCCGACAGCAACGCCGTCGCCTGCGGGCCGTTGGGCACCAGCCAGGTATCGATCTTGCCGAGCCGGTCGCGCCGGTAATCTACGGGTCCATTGAGCGTCAGCACGTCCATCTTCTGCTCGATCAGATCGATGAAGGGCAGGAAATGCTCGCGGTTGAGGCCGTTCTTGTAGAGGTCGCTCGGGTGCCGGTTCGAAGTCGTCACCACCGTCACGCCCTCGGCCAGCAACTGCGTGAACAGCCGCGACAGGATCATCGCGTCGGGGCTGTTGGTCACCATGATCTCGTCGAAGGCGAGCACGCGCGTTTCCTCGGCGATCGCGCGCGCGGCGGGGACGATCGGGTCACCGACCTCCTTCGCGCGCTCGGCGGCGATGCGGCGATGCACTTCGAGCATGAATTCGGAGAAATGCACGCGGCGCTTGCGGCGGATGGCGAGGCTGTCGAAGAACAGGTCCATCAGCATCGATTTGCCGCGCCCGACCCCGCCCCAGATGTACAGCCCGCGCACCGGATCCGGCTTGCGGCCGAGCAGCTTCCACAGCGTCGAGCCGCGCTTCGGCACCGCCTGGAGTTCGGTCGCAAGCGAATCGAGCCGCGCCGCCACCGCCGCCTGCTCGGCATCGACCCGCAACTCGCCCGAAGCGACGAGCGCGTTGTACCGGGCGAGAACGTTACTCATGCCGCGTGTCTTACAGGACGCGCTCGGCTTCCATTTTCTTGATCTCGGCGATCGCCTTGGCCGGGTTCAGCCCCTTCGGGCAGACGTTGGCGCAGTTCATGATCGTGTGGCAGCGATACAGACGGAACGGGTCTTCGAGCTGGTCGAGCCGCTCGCCGGTCATCTCGTCGCGGCTGTCGGCGAGCCAGCGATAGGCCTGCAACAGGATCGCCGGGCCGAGGAACTTGTCCGAATTCCACCAATAGCTCGGGCACGAGGTCGAGCAGCACGCGCACAGGATGCACTCGTACAGGCCGTCGAGCTTCTCGCGGTCCTCAGGGGACTGGAGCCGCTCCTTGCCCGGGTTGGGCGTCACGGTCTGCAACCACGGCTTGATCGACGAATATTGCGCGTAGAAATGCGTGAAATCGGGGACGAGATCCTTGATGACGTCCATGTGCGGCAGCGGGGTGATGCGGATGTCGCCCCGGATATCCTCGATCGCGGTGGTGCAGGCGAGGCCGTTCTTGCCGTCCATGTTCATCGCGCACGATCCGCAGATGCCCTCGCGGCACGAGCGGCGGAAGGTCAGCGATGAATCCTGTTCGGATTTCATCTTGATGAGCGCGTCGAGCACCATCGGGCCGCAGGTGTCGAGATCGATCTCGAACGTGTCGTAGCGCGGATTCTCGCCAAGATCGGGATCGTAGCGGTAGATCTTGAACTTCTTGACGCGCTTCGCCTCCGCGGCTGCCTTGTGGACCTTGCCGGTCGCTTTGGGCTTGCTGTTCGCGGGAAGGAAGAATTCGGCCATTGTGATCGGTGTCCCGTGGCTGGTGAGCGGCGAAGCGCCCGGACTTTGCACTGCCGTTACACAAGCATGCGCCGCCTCGCAAACATTCCCTCGCGTGCTGCAACGCGGCTGCGGCGCGCGGCGCCGGATTATCTACCGATCGGTAGATAATATTTTTGCGAGACTTACAATACTGATATTGCTTTATATTCTGCGAGGTCAGGCCACCAGCCGCCCGCCGCGCGGGCTTGATATGCCCCCCGGCACCGCCATCTTCGCCGCGACGCGGAAAGACCGTCCATCCGGCGGGACTGCGCAGCGGAGTTCGTCATGAGCACCAGATTCGAAGGTAAGAAGGCGATCGTCACCGGCGGCTCGCGCGGCATCGGCGCCGCCATCGCCAAGCGGCTCGCCGCCGAAGGCGCGGACGTCGCCATCACCTATGCCGGCAACCAGGAAGCCGCCACCGTCACCGTCGGCGCAATCACCGCCGCCGGCCGTCGCGGCCACGCCATCCAGGCGAACGCGGGCGATCCCGCCGCGCAGGCCGACGCGATCGGACAGGCGATCGATGCGCTCGGCGGCCTCGACATCCTCGTCCATAATGCCGGCGTGTTCGAGATCGCGCCCGTCGACCAGAGCGACAGCGCCGCGTTCGAGCGGATGTTCGCGGTCAACGTCGGCGGCGTGCAGGCCGGCACCGCCGCCGCCGCGCCGCGCATCAACGACGGCGGGCGCGTCATCATCATCGGCAGCATCAACGGCGACCGCTCACTCATGCCGGGCCTCGCCCCCTATGGCGCCTCGAAGGCGGCGGTGGCTGGCCTGGCGCGTGGCTGGGCGCGCGATCTCGCGCCGCGCGGCATTCTCGTCAATGTGGTGCAGCCGGGCCCGGTCGATACCGACATGAACCCCGCCGACAGCGCATTCGCCGAACATTTGACCGCGATGATCCCGATCGGCCGCTACGGCCGCAGCGAGGAGATCGCGGCGGTGACGGCGTTCCTCGCCAGCGACGAGGCGTCGTTCATCACCGGCACGACGATCGACGTCGATGGCGGCCTCTCGGCCTGACGAGACCGGGGCATGCCCTGCGGCATGCCCCATCCCGCTCACCCGCGCCGGCCCCAGTCCATGCCGCGTGTGAGGTACATCACCCCGGCGAGCGCCGCGAACAGCAGCAGCGATCCGATCAGCAGCGAATAGGCTTCGAGGCTGAGCAGCACATACAGCACGCCGTACAAAGCGACGAGCAACGCGGCGATGAACCCGGCGCGCCGCCGGCTCCGCAACACCGCCGAGGAATAAGCGGTGAGCAACCCGATGATCGCCGCCGCCGCGACGACATAGGCGATCATGAAGCCCGTCACCTCGGCGAACGCCAGCAACATCACAAAGAACAGCACCAGCCCCGCGCCGACCAGCCCAAGCTCGATCGGTGAGACGCGCGCGCCGCCGATCAGGTCGAACATCAGAAACGCCATGAAGGTGAAGCCGATGAACAGGAAACCGTATTTCACGGATCGGTTGACCTGATCGTACACGTCGACCGGCGTGACCAGATCGACTCGCGCCTGAGTCACCGGCAGGCTGTCGGCGGCCTGATCGGCATCGGTCGAGACCAGCGCGCGGCCGAGCGCGAGGTTGCCGACTCGCCACGTCGCGGCGAAACCCTTCGCCGACAGCTTGGACGTGCCCGGCAGCAAATCGCCCTGGAAACTCGGGCTCGCCCACGACGACCGCACCGTCCACGCGGTATCGCCGCCCAGCGGCGCGAGCGCCAGGCTGCCATTGCCGCGCACCTGATAATCATAGGCGACGCGCAGCGGCTTTGATCCAAGCGCGCTCGCGTCGAACGCGGTGAAGAAGCCCGATCCGCCCGTGGCGGGTGGCCCCTTGCCCGGTTGCAGGGCAAGCCGCCGCCCCTCGACCGCCACCACCGGCGGCGCGCCGACCAGCCCGCCTGCATCGCTTACTCCGAAGCGCAGTTCGGCGCGGTCCAGCGCAAGCGCCTCGCGCGACACGCCGTAGCGGCTCAGATCAGCGGGCAGGCTGAAGCGCGCGCTGCCACGGTTGCGCGCCTCGTACACTACCGTCTCGTAGATCGATCGCCGCCGCACCTGCGGCGCAAGCGTCGAGTCGATCGCGGCAACATCGGGCGTCAGCATCAGCGTGCGCCAGACGCTCGCGGTCTTCGTAACCTGCTTGCCCCCTTCGCTCACCGCCTCCTGCGTCTGCGCGAGATAGGGGATGGCGAGCAGCGGCCCGGCGATCACCTGCGCGCCGCCCCACCCTTCGGCGATCGACGCGCGCGCGGTGCGCGACTGCGACTGGCGATCGTAGACGAGCAGATAGACGGTGAAGAGCGGCACCGCGAGCAAGCCCGCGATCAGCATCGCAAACAGCATCTTGATGGCCGGGGTACGCTCCGGCCGAATAGCGTCGTCCTGCATGGCAAAGCCTCCTGACAAGGGAGGCCAAGCGCTAGGCGCAGCCGGGGGTGCGGTCCAAAGGGTTTCCCGTCATCCGCGTGTGCAGATGCCGTGCAGACCGCTCAGGCCGCGACCTGCGCCACGAAATCGGCGGCGCTGGTCTTGAGCGTGCCGAGCTTGCCGTTGAGCGTCTCGAAACCGCGCCCGACCTGGTCGATATCGGCGGCGACGCTCTCGGTATCCTCGCGGATCGTGGCGATGGTGTGGGACATCGAATCGGCGGCGAGCGCAGTCTCGTCGACAGCCGCGGTGATCGTGGTGACGGTCTGCGCCTGCGCCTCCATCGCGCGACGGATGCGGTTGGCGCTGTCCTGCACCTCGGCGACGGTCGACTGGATCGAGGCGTTGGTCACCACTGTCGAGCGTGTCGCGGACTGGATCGCGGCGATCTTGGCGGCGATATCGTCGGTCGCGCGCGCGGTTTGGCTGGCGAGGCTCTTCACCTCCTGCGCGACCACCGCGAAGCCGCGCCCGGCATCGCCCGCGCGCGCCGCCTCGATCGTGGCGTTGAGGGCGAGCAGATTGGTCTGCCCGGCGATATCGCGAATGAGGCCGAGGATCGATTCGATCGACTTGGCATGCTCGCTCAGTGCCTCCGACATGCCGACCGCCTGGCTCGCCTGCGCGGACGCGCGCGTGGCGATCTCGGCGGCGGCCTCGACTTCGCCGCGCGCATCCCCGATCGCGCGGATCAGCCCGGCGGCGGTCCGCGCCGCTTCGCGCATCGCCATCGCCGATTGCTCGGCGGCGGCGGCGACCTCCGATGTCTTGCCGAGCATCCCGCGCGTCGCGGCCGAGGTCCGCACCGAATGCAAGCGCAACGCGGCGCTGCCTTCAGCCGCGCTTTCGACCACCTCGGTGATCCCCTCGCGGAACTGCGCGGCGAGTCGCTCACGCGCGACGAGCGCGGCATGCTCATCGTAACTGCGATAGATTGATCCGGTGACGTCGGCCTCCAGCGCGGACAGCCGCATCAGCGCGTCGAGCATCGCCGGCAGCCGCGCATCATCGGCGCTGACCCGCTTGAGCAGCACCGTCAGCGCGACCCGATCGCTCGCGCAGATCATCGCGCGCAGCGCCATCGGCGCGATTCCGCCCTTTGCCGCCGAAGCGACCGCGCGCTCGATCGATTCGATCCACGCGCGCCCGGTGGGATCGAGAAAGCGGTCGCGCAGGAAGGTGCAGCCGATGTCGACCATCCGCTCGGTCTCGTGCCGCGCCCACACGCGCTCGTCGGAAAAGCGGCGAAGCCACTGCGCCCAATAGCCTTCGGAGATCGCGCGCGCATCGGGTTCGAGGATCGCCCACAGCTCGCGGCAGGTCGCCAGCACCGCCGGATCCATGTCGAACGCGCGCAGCCGCGCGCCGATATCGAACGTCGCCGCGATAGCACCGGGTGCGGGCAGATCCGTGAGGGGCAAGCAGCGACTCCCAATGCGGGCGAAGGACGCGAATATGCGCCCAGTGCCCCGGCTAGAGCGAAGCTGGTTAAGGTGAGGTTAGGAACCAACGCCGGGCCGCCGCCGATTCATATTGCGTCGCAGCGCTTGCATCGGGGCGTGTGCCGACTAATACGGCGCCCATAGCCCGTAAGAGGATCAGCCCTTGGCCAGCCAACGCCCCGCCGCCCGCCCGTTAAGCCCGCACCTCAGCATCTGGAGGTGGGGACCGCATATGACGGTCTCGATTCTCCACCGCGTGACCGGCAGCGGCATGGCGACGGTCGGCACGTTGCTGCTGGTCTGGTGGCTCGCGGCGATCGCCGGCGGCCCGCAGAGCTATGCGGTGTTCCACATGGTCTTCGCCGAATTCGGCAAGGGCGCGCTCGGCTATATCTTCGGGGTGGGGCTGACCCTGTCGTTCTTCCAGCACATGGCGAGCGGCATCCGCCACTTCATCCTCGACACTGGCGCCGGCTATGAACTGAACAGCGCCAAGCGCGCGGCGATGGCGACCTTCGTCTTCTCGGTGCTCGCGACGATCGCGTTCTGGGCCTTTCTGTTGGGAGCCAAATAATGCGTGGCGGTACGGAACTGGGTCGCGTTCGCGGCCTCGGCAGCGCCAAGGCTGGCGCGCATCACTGGCTGACGCATCGCATCACGGCGGCGTCCAACCTTTTCCTGATGCTGTGGTTCGTCATCGTGATCGCGCGGCTGCCGGCCTATGATTACGGAACGGTACGGCCGTGGCTCGCCTCGGCATGGGTAGCGGTGCCGATGATCCTGCTGATCGTCTCGGTGTTCTGGCACTTCCGGCTCGGGCTTCAGGTCGTGATCGAGGATTACGTCCATGCCGAAACCCGCGTCGCGCTGATGTTCTTGCTCAACTTCTTCGTGGTCGCCACGTCGGCGATCGCGATCTTCTCGATTCTCAAAGTGGCGTTCACCGCCGCCGCCGGAGTGCCCGCCTGATGTCTGACGCCTATAAGATCATCGACCACAGCTACGATACCGTCGTGGTCGGCGCCGGCGGTTCGGGCCTGCGCGCGACGATGGGCAGCGCCGAGGCCGGCCTGCGCACCGCCTGCATCACCAAAGTGTTTCCGACGCGCAGCCATACGGTCGCGGCGCAGGGCGGCATCGCCGCCAGCCTCGGCAACAACACGCCCGACCATTGGACGTGGCATATGTACGACACCGTCAAGGGTTCCGACTGGCTCGGCGACCAGGACGCGATCGAATATATGGTGCGCGAGGCGCCCGCCGCCGTCTATGAACTCGAACATGCCGGCGTGCCGTTCAGCCGCAACGAGGACGGCACGATCTACCAGCGCCCGTTCGGCGGCCACATGCAGAACATGGGCGAAGGCCCGCCCGTACAGCGCACCTGCGCCGCCGCCGACCGCACCGGCCACGCGATGCTCCACGCGCTCTATCAGCAGAGCCTCAAGTACGACGCCGATTTCTACATCGAATATTTCGCGCTCGATCTCATCATGGAGAAGGGCGCTGACGGCGTGCCGGTCTGCCGTGGCGTGATCGCGCTCTGCATGGAAACCGGCGCGATCCACCGCTTCCGCGCGCAGGCGGTGGTGCTGGCGACCGGCGGCTACGGCCGCTGCTATTTCTCGGCGACCTCGGCGCACACCTGCACCGGCGACGGCGGCGGCATGGTGCTGCGCGCCGGCCTGCCCCTGCAGGATCTCGAATTCGTCCAGTTCCACCCGACCGGCATCTATGGCGCGGGCGTGCTCATCACCGAGGGCGCACGCGGCGAAGGCGGCTACCTGACCAATTCCGAGGGCGAGCGCTTCATGGAGCGCTATGCCCCCTCCGCCAAGGATCTCGCCTCGCGCGACGTCGTCTCGCGTTCGATGGCGCTGGAAATGCGCGAAGGGCGGGGCGTCGGCGAGCACAAGGACCATATCTTCCTGCACCTCGATCACATCGATCCCAAGGTGCTGGCCGAACGGCTCCCCGGCATCACCGAGAGCGGCAAGATCTTCGCCGGCGTCGATCTCGCGCGCCAGCCGCTCCCCGTCACGCCGACGGTGCATTACAACATGGGCGGCATCCCGTGTAACTATCACGGCCAGGTCGTCACCAAGGTCGGCGACGATCCCGAAGTGTCGGTGCCCGGCCTGTTCGCGGTCGGCGAAGCCGCCTGCGTCTCGGTCCACGGCGCAAATCGACTCGGCTCGAACTCGCTGATCGATCTCGTCGTGTTCGGCCGCGCTACCGGCCTGCACCTGAAAGAGACGCTCAAGCCCAACGCCACGCAGCAGCCGCTGCCCAAGGACTCGGCCGATCTCGCGCTCGCGCGGCTCGACAGGTTCCGCAATGCCGACGGCAGTTCGACGACGGCGGAAATCCGGCTTGAGATGCAGCGCACGATGCAGAAGCATGCTGCGGTGTTCCGCGACAGCGCGCTGCTCAGCGAAGGCGTCGCCAAGATGCAGCAGGTCAACAAGCGCCTTCAGGACGTCCGCGTCACCGATCGCTCGCTGATCTGGAACACCGATCTGGTCGAGACGCTCGAACTCGACAACCTCATGTGCCAGGCGGTCGCCACGATCACCAGCGCCGAAGCCCGCAAGGAATCGCGCGGCGCGCACGCGCACGAGGATTTCCCCGATCGCGACGACACCAACTGGATGAAGCACACGATCAGTTGGTTCGACGGCTGGGGCGGCTCGGATGGCAAGGTGACGCTCGATTATCGCCCGGTCCACGATTACACGCTGACCGACGACGCCGAGTACATCAAACCCAAGAAACGCGTGTACTAGGACGTGGTGACGATTTAAGGATCAGGGATTCCCAATCGCTGTTAAATCGGATTCAAGGCTGATTTTTGGAGATCAGCGATGGATTGCGATGCGCTTCGGGATGATCAATGGGACCGGATCAAAGGGTTCGTGCCTGGCGGGACGAAGGGTAAGCGTGGCCCCCGCACCGACAACCGGAAATTTCTGGATGCTCTGCTGTGGATGGCGCGCTCGGGCGGGCGCTGGCGCGACCTGCCGGAACGGCTCGGCGACTATCGGTCTGTAAAACGGCGCTATTATCGCTGGATCGAGATGGGCGTTCTCGACGCGATGTTGTCGGTGCTGACGCGTGAGGCCGATCTTGAATGGCTGATGATCGACAGCACCATCGTACGCGCCCACCAGCATG